>CAVWSV010000008.1:0-17923 GCA_963757905.1 uncultured Acidobacteriota bacterium
TTATGCCTGCTTGCGTACGTATTGCTAAATGCCTGACGACTTGTTCGCAAATCTGGAGATCACGCCGGCCGAAGTGAAACAACAGCTCGACCGGGGCGAGGAATTATTTTTTGTCGATGTGCGTGAGCCGTGGGAATGCCAGCTCTGCCATATCGAGGGGTCAAAGCTGATTCCGTTGGGGCAGATCCCGGCAAGCTTGGCCGAATTCGAAGCAGCGGATAGCGTGATACTTTTCTGTCACAGCGGCCGGCGCAGCCTTGACGCCGCGGCGTGGCTGCGTTCCCAGGGAGTTTCCGGCGCGCGCTCGATGGCGGGCGGGATTGACCGATGGTCACAGGAAATCGATCCGCGCGTGCCACGTTACTGAAAGGCGAGCAAGAATGGCAAAAGCAAAAATTAAGTTTTGGCACAAGCCGACATGAACCTCCTGCCGCAAAGCAAGAGGTCTCTTGCTCGAACGCGGAGTGGAACTGGAACTGCGAGATATGGCTCAAGATCGCTTGACGGTAGCGGAACTAGACAAGCTGATCGGCGAACGGGATTACCGATTGTTCTTGAACACGCGAAATGAGCTGTATCGTCAGCGGAACATGAAGGAAAATCCGCCATCGCGCGCCGACGCTTTGAAAATGATGGCCGCGGAGCCGAATCTAATTCGCAGGCCCGTCGTAATTTCCGGAAAGCAAATCGTGCTGGGATACGACGAAGAAGCACTGAAGAGACTCGCTTAGGGAGATCGGGTGAACAAAGAACTCATGCATCTGTGCGTGAATGGCGAGGAGCGCGAAATCGCCATCGTGCCGAATCGGCTGCTGCTCGACGCGCTGCGCGAAGATCTGGGCCTCACTGGTTCGAAGCGCGGTTGCGACGATTCGAGTTGCGGCTGCTGCGCGGTGCTCATCGATGGAACGCCGATGCTTTCCTGCGTCGCGCTTGCTGCCAGCTACGAAGGACGCGAAATCACCACGGTCGAAGGACTCGGCGGGCCAGGCGAACTGGATCCCGTGCAGGAAGGCTATGCCGAAATGGGTGGCGCCCAATGCGGTTATTGCACGCCGGGTTTCATGATTGCGACCAAAGCTCTGCTCGACCGCAATCCAAATCCAACCATGGATGAAATTCGCGAAGCGCTCTCTGGCAATCTCTGCCGCTGCACCGGCTACATGCAAATCTACGAGTCCGTGAAATACGCGATTGAAAAGCTGCGCGCGAAGTCCGCGACGCAGGTTCCGGCGATTCGCTGACCATGGCGAAAAATACCAACGGCTTCAACATCATCGGCAAACCCATGGCGATGACCGATGCTCGCGCCAAAGTCACGGGCCTCGGGAAGTATGCTGACGATCTTTCCGTCCCTGGAATGCTGATCGGCAAGATTCTGCATTCGCCTTATGCCCATGCGCGCATTCATTCGATTGATGCTTCGCAAGCCGAAGCGCTCGCCGGAGTAAAAGTCATCGCCACTGGCGAAGACGCGCGCAATCCTTACGGCATTCTGCCGATCGGCCACGATGAGCGTGCATTCGCGCTCGGGAAAGCCCTCTACATTGGCGACAACATAGCTGCCGTCGCAGCCATCACTCCTGAAATCGCTGAGCAAGCGCTCGACTTAATCCGCGTCGACTATGAACAATTGCCAGGATGGTTCGATCCCGAGCAATCCATGAAAGCCGCGTCGAATTGGATTAACGAAGAGCGGCCGCAAAATATCGAAAAGGAATATCACCACATCTTCGGCGATCCCCAGAAGGGTTTCGCGGAGGCTGACTTCATCGCCGAGGAGCGTTATTACGCCGGCGAAGTCAATCAGGCTGCCATGGAGCCGCACGCCACGCTCGCGGTGTGGGAGCCGGACAATCGCCTGACGGTCCATTCCTCCACGCAGGTGCCGTTCTACCTTCATCGCACCATCGCATCCGTTTGCGAAATGCCGATGAGTCGGATTCGCGTCATCAAGCCGCTGATCGGCGGCGGCTTCGGAGGCAAGAGCGAAATTATTCCCCTCGAAGTTGCTGCTTGCGTGCTCGCAAAGAAAGCGCGTAAGCCAGTGAAGATTACGTACACGCGCGAGGAAGTTTTCCTGGCGCATCGCGGCCGGCCAATCACGATCGTCTATTTGAAAGTGGGTCTCAGCCGCGCTGGGAAAATCACGGCAGTACAGGCGCGCGTGATTCAAGACGGCGGCGCGTACTGCGGCTACGGTCCGGTGACGGTGCTTTATTCGGGTGCGCTGCTCGGCGCGATTTACGATATTGCGAACGTGCAGTACGACGGCTTTCGCGTTCTCACGAATAAGCCCGCATGCGGCGCGATGCGCGGCCACGGCACAGTCAACGTGCGCTTCGCCTTCGAGTCCATCCTCGACCAGCTATCGCATCAGGCGGGACTTGATCCGCTCGAAGTCCGCCGGCGCAATCTGCTGAAGGCGCCGTGCATCACGGCAAATTCGCTTCGCGTCACCAGCTACGGCTTGCCGGAATGTATCGAGAAAGTTTTCGAGCGCTCCGGCTGGGCGCAAAAGAAGGGCAAGCTGCCCTACGGCAAGGGCGTCGGCATGGCGTGCAGCCATTACGTCAGCGGCGCCGCAAATCCCATCATCCGCTCGAACATGCCGCACACCACCGTGCACATCAAGATTGACCGCGACGCGGCGGTCACCGTTTACACCGGCGCTTCCGGAGATCGGCCAGGGTTCGGACACGATGCAAGTGCAAATTGCCGCCGAAGTTCTTGGCGTCAGCAGCGGATCGCATCAAACTCGTCGCCGCCGATACGGAGCTGACGCCGATTGATCTTGGCAGCTATTCCAGCCGCGTAACGTTCATGGCTGGCAACGCGTGTCTGAATGCGGCGAAAGACATGCGCGATCAGATTGTCGCCGCGGTCGCAAAGAAACTCGGCTGCGCGGCGGACGATTTCGAAGCGAAAAATGGCCGCATTTCGCACAAGAACGATGCGAGCAAGAGCCTCTCATTCGACGAAGCAGTCGCGGTTGCGCTCGAATTTCATGGAGCACTCGTAGCTCGCGGCACTTATGCGCCTCCCGAAACGGCGCGCGGCGGAAAATTCAAGGGCGCCGGCGTGGGTCCGTCACCAGCCTATAGCTACAGCGCACAAGTCGCGGAAGTCACCGTTGATCCAGAAACGGGCCAAGTTCGCGTTGATAAAATCGTTGCGGCGCACGACTGCGGCAAGGCGCTGAATCCCCTGACAGTCGAGGGACAGATCGAGGGCTCGGTGTATATGGGCTTTGGCCAGGCGCTGCAAGAGGACATGATTTGGAAAGATGGCCGCTTGATGAATCCTTCGTTGCTCGAATATCGCATTCCTGCGACGAAAGAAAATCCGGAGATTGAGTCGATCATCGTCGAGAGTATTGACCCGGAAGGCCCCTTCGGCGCGAAGGAAGCCGGCGAAGGCTCGCTGGCCGCGACGATTCCCGCGATTGCGAATGCAATTTTCGATGCCGTCGGCGTGCGCATCAATTCGACTCCCATCACGCCGGATAAAATTCTCGATGCGCTGCGCGAAAAGCAGAAAGCGGCGTCCGGTAATGGATCAAACGCGCCGAAGAAGCCATTGCTTGCCGGGAGCCCTCGATGACGCTCCCTGCATTTCGCGTTTTGCAGCCGCGCACGGTCGAAGATGCGGTTCGCATGCTCGATGAGCACCGTTCCGACGCGATGGTGATTGCCGGCGGAACCGATGTGATTCCCAATTTGCAAATGCGGCTTTTCACACCGCGCGTGTTAGTGGACGTAAAACATCTGCGCGAACTGGCAGCCATCGAGTTTTCGCCGCGCCAAGGCTTGCGCATTGGCGCCACAGCCACGCTTACCAATATCCTCGACACGCCGTGGATGCGCGATAAGTTCGCCGTCCTCGCGAGCGCCATCGCCACGGTTGCCGGCCCGCTGCAGCGCAATATGGGGACGATCGGCGGCAACCTGTGCCTCGAAACGCGCTGCCGCTGGTACAACCAGTCACACTTCTGGCGACAGTCGCTGGGCGGCTGCTTGAAAAAGGACGGCGCTATTTGCCACGTCGCGCCCGGAGGAAAGTCTTGCTGGGCCGCGTGGTCCGGCGATTCCGCCCCTGCATTTTTGACGCTCGACGCGGAACTGGAAATTGCTGGTGCTTCTGGAACGCGACGTGTCGCTTTGCGCGAGTTCTATAAAAATGACGGCGTGGATCGTATTGCCCTCGCGCGCAACGAACTGCTCACGTCTGTCCACGTTCCTGCGCATATGGCCGATCGTCGCGGCGTATACCACAAGCTTCGCGTTCGTGACTCGATCGACTATCCGCTCGCTGGCGTAGCCGCTGCGATGGAGGTGGATTCTGCCGGTACTTGCAAAGACGCGCGCGTCGCTCTATCCGCCGTAAATCCAGCACCGATGCTTGTGAACCAGGCAAGCGAATCACTCGTCGGTCAGAAATGGTCGCTCGATCTCGCCGAGCGCGTCGCGCATGCAGCCATTCAGACGGGCAAGCCCCTGACGACTTCTGGCTCGACACCCGTTTATCGGCGCGACATAGTGCGCTTATTTACGCGTCGCGCGCTCGAAGAAACCTGGAAGAACGGTCACGGCAACGCATAGATCATCTTTGTTGCGCGAAAACCAAGGAGGATTGCTTGTCATCGGACTCGGGCCCCATCATCGACATTCACATCCACATTCAACCGCTGCACATGTTCAATCCGCACGCCCTCGCACTGATTCAAAAAGGCCGCAAGGACTATCGTGAAGTTGAAAAATATTCCTCTGATGCGAACGCATTCCTGCAGTTTCTCGATGACGCCGGAATCGAACGCGCTGGCCTGATCAATTACGTCAGCCCAGAGGTAATCGGCTTTCCTCCTGCAGTGAACGACTGGATCGCGAATTATTGCTCGGCTGATCCCAAGCGATTGCTCGCTTTCGGCTCCGTGCATCCGAAATATGTGCCCGACGCAGGAGCGGAAGTCGACCGCCTCGCGAAATTGGGTATTCGCGGGCTCAAAGTTCATCCGTCGCATCAGCTCTTTGCGCCAAACGCCTATCGTGATGGCTTCGGTCCGCTGGCTGCCATGTACGAGCGCGCGCAGGCCCACGGCATGCCTGTGATGATCCACACAGGCACTTCGATTTTTCAGGGTGCGCGCAACGTATATGCGCAGCCCATTCTCGCCGATGACGTAGCCGTCGACTTTCCGAAGCTCATTATCATCCTGGCTCACGGCGGCCGCCCGCTGTGGATGAACGAAGCCTTTTTCCTCGTTCGCCGCCATCCGAACGTGTATATGGACATTTCCGGCATTCCGCCGCAACGCCTGATGGAATCTTTCCCGCGCATCGAAGAGATCGCCGGTAAAGTTCTGTGGGGCACGGACTGGCCCGGTCCCGGCGTTCCCGCAATCCGCGGCAACATCGAGAAATTTCGCGCCTTGCCGATTTCCGTCGAAACGCAACGCAAAATTCTGTATGACAACGCGGCCCGGCTCTTTCCGCCGCGCGCATAGCGTATTTCACAACGTGCCACGCGCTTGTCGCGCGAAAGTCATCCGAAGGAGAACGCATGGAAATCAAGACTGTCGCAATTATAGGTGCGGGGACGATGGGACGCGGCATTGCGTACTGCTCCGCGCTCGCCGGCTACCGAACGATACTCGAAGATGTATCGCCATCGATGCAGGAGCAAGGTGTCGAATATATCCGCCGCGCATTCGACGAAGGAATCGCGCACGGCAAGGCCACCGAGGAACAAAAACAGCAATCGCTTGCTCGCATCACCACCGCCGGCTCAGTGCAGGAAGCCTGCCGTCAGGCGGACCTCGTCATTGAAGCAGTCCCCGAAGAGATGGAAGTGAAGCTCGAAATTTTCACCATCCTCGACAAATTCGCCAAGCCTGGCGCCATTTTCGCCAGCAATACATCCTCGCTTTCCATCACCGAGATGGCCGCCATCACTTTTCGCGCCGACAATTGTATCGGCATGCACTTTTTTAATCCCGTCCAGAAAATGAAGCTTCTCGAGATCGTCTGCGGTCTCGAAACCTCGGAAACGACCGTCGCCGCCTGTGCTGAAGTTGGCCGTCGCATGGGGAAGGAAGTTGTTGTGGTCCGCGAGTCGCCGGGCTTCGTCACCAGCCGCATCAACGCCATGATCGGCAACGAGGCGTTTTACATGTTGCAGGAGGGAATTGCCAGCGCCGCGGATATCGACAAGGCCCTGAAGCTCGGACTCAACCATCCGATGGGACCCTTTGAGCTGGTCGATCTTGTGGGACTCGACGTGCGTTTGAGCATTCTTCAGCATCTGCATCGCACGCTCGGTGAAAAATATCGTCCGTGCCCGTTGATTGAACAATATGTGAAGGCCGGACGATTGGGACGCAAATCCGGTCGCGGCGTGTTCGATTATAAGGATGCGGCCGCAGGACAGAAAGCTTAGCGTGCGCCTGAAAAGTTCTTATCCCGTGCGCGATGCGAGGACTCTTCAACTGTTATGAGCGAAATTACGGACGAGATTATTTTGCTGCAGGGCGATCTGATCGAGATGGATACCGACGCCATCGTAAACGCCGCCAATAACGACTTGCAGCTTGGTGCCGGTGTGGCGGGCGCGATTCGACGCAAAGGCGGTGAGCAGATTCAGCGCGAATGCGACGCCATCGGTTCCGTTCCGGTTGGCGGTGCGGCGATAACGTCCGGCGGCCGCCTGAAAGCGCGCCACGTAATCCACGCAGCCAGCATGCAGCTAGGCGGCGCAACCACTGCGCATGCACTGCGTAGTTCGACGGCTCATTCTCTTCGCATCGCTGCGCAGAACAATCTTAAAACGATCGCTTTTCCCGCCGTTGGCACGGGCATCGCCGGGTTTCCCCTGCGTGAGTGCGCCGAAATCATGCTGGCCGAGGCCCAGAAGCATTTCCAAGGTCCCACCTCACTCCAAAAAATACAGTTCGTTCTTTTTGACAAACAATCTCTCGAAGTGTTCGAGCAGGTGTGGAAGAAGATGCAAGAGAAAGGGCCGGCGAGCGCTTAAACGGGGGTCGCTGGAATTTCTATGGTTTTGCCCCGGGCTTCGTTGCGGTTTGCTCTGCGTCCTTTGTCGCGGTAGTGTAGGGTGCCTTCATATACTTCTCGGCTTCTTTTTGTGCGCCGTCTGTATTGTCCCGCAACTCCTCTGCCTTTTGGTATTCATTGATGGCGCGCTCGCGCGATCCTGTGAGGTCGAAAATCTTCCCCAGATAAATATGGCTCCATACCTCTACCCACTTATAACTCGAGTCCAGATCGCCATCGAGCGCGTTGCGGAAGGAATCCGCCGAAGCCGAATAATTCTTCTCGTAAAAATATGCCTCGCCAATTCGGAAATCAGCCAGGGAATTATTCGTCTGCAGCCCCAGCGCCTGCTGATACTCCTGAATGGCTTCTTGGAACTTTCCTTCCGCCGCCAATCCTTCGCCTCGCGCGATCAAAGCACGCACATGCAGTTGCGGACTTACTTTCAACAGGTCGTTATCCGGATCAATCGAAATTCCTTCGGGTTTCGGCCTGCCGAACGTATCCATCTCAAAGGGCGTGTTCGTCCCAATCACCTGAATGGTTTTCGTCACCGGGTTTCCTTCGGTCGCCACGCGGATCTCCACGGGCATGTTAAAGGTCTCAAGCGGCTGAGTAACTTTCCCGACAACCTTAAAGCCCTTCGGTGTTCGATACACAATGTAATTCAGCTTGAATTCGGGAATGCCCGTCGAATTGAGCCATTGCGAAAAAAACGCAATCATGTTCAGTTGTGGTACGCCCGCCTTTTGCGGAGGCAGCTTCGCCTGCGCAATCTTTTCGAAATCATCGATGCTCGCGGTTCTTCCGGCATGCGCGGCGTAGAAATCGTGCAGCAATGAATTGAAAGCCGCGTCTCCCATCGACGCGCGCAGCATGTGAAACACCATCGCGCCTTTATCCACCACCACCGATTCATACCGTTGCGAGTAGGGCTGCAAATTCTGCGCCTGTGCGATGGGCGTGGCGTCTTCGAACATCACGGATCCTACGGCGTAATTCGTCAGTTCGCGCCGAAAACCTTGCTCGCCCTGCGAGTGCTCGATGTACATGGCGCTCACGTATTGCGCCAGCCCATCCGTCACCCACGCGTCGTTTGGCGACGCGGGCAACACTTGATCGCCCCACCATTGTTGCGCGGCAAGGTGCGCCAGCTCGCTCTGATTCACCGTGGTGCCCCAATCGCGCGCGCTTAGCAGCAGCAATCCGGGCGCCGAGAACCCATCGACTGTCCCGTCCGGCAATTGCGCCAAGGTCATATCCGGCGAAGGCAAAGCACCGAATTCATTCGAATAATAGGTCAGCAGATTCGCAAGTTCATCGCCATAGCGGGACACCGTCGAGCTCGCCGCCGGAGGCGCGAACACCGAAATCGCCAACCCTTGCGCGCGTACAGGAGAAAGCTGCAAGTTTCCCGCGACAAACGTTCCCACCGGCCCCGCATCTTTGCAATTGAACGTATACACGGAACGCCCAGACTCGCCGGGTTTTTCGGCAGGCAGCGAGTTCGGCGTCGATGATTGTCCTGTACCGGTTACGGCGAAATTATCTGGCACAGTGATTTGAAATGTAGCCGTATAGCGGTTCGACGGATAATTCGTCAGTGGAAACCAGCGCGCCGGCAGCAACAGGTAGGCCGAATCCTTGTCGATCCATGCGAAGCGAACGTCTTTCGTCGGGCTGTCATCGTCGTTTGCGAATGCGCCCGAATAATCGAAAATCAGCGTAACGTGCATGCCCGGCTGCGCCATCGAAGGCAGCGTCACTGCCAGGTCCAGCGGATTGAACGAATCCCGCTGAAAATCGAGCTTTCGCCCGTCAACCGCCAGCTTCACCCCGTCCACATGCAGATCCGGATGCAATTCAACGAGGATAGTTCGCGAGGCCGTGTTCGCCACTAATTCCACTTTCGCTTCGGCTGTCAGATTCTCTTGTGCCGGATGAAGCGCGGCTTGCACGTCATAATGCACGGCCTGAAAATCGAACTTGGGAAGCTGCGTTTGTGCGCTGGCGATTGCGGCATCGAGGCCCAGTACGGCGAACAGGAATAGCAGTCGAATAGCTGGGAAGCGCCGGGGAATGCTCGATTTCTTTGTCATCATTGTCCGCTCATTAGAGTACCAAACTGAGCCTGTAAGTTGCCTGTCCTTCAAATATTAGAGCATTCCCGCGATGATTGTCGCGGCCCGCTCGATCGCGCCGCCGGGCCCCAGCTTAAGCCTCACTTCCGCCAAGCCGCGCTTTTGTTGCTCGCGCGCTTCAGGCGAATCCAGCAGCCGCCCAACTTCGCGTGTCAGATTCTCGGCCGTAAATTTGTCCTGGATCAGCTCCGGCACCACCTGTCGTCCCGGGATTAGATTCACCATGGCGAATAAAGGAGTCACAATCAGTCGCCGTGCAATCGCTGCCGTTACTCCCGAAAGCCGGTATACCACCACCATGGGAGCGCCCAGCAGCGCCGCTTCCACTGTCGCCGTTCCGCTCGACACGATTGCGCAGTCCCCGCTCGCAAGCGCTTCATAGACTACTCCTGCCACGCGCGTTACGCGCAAATCCGAACGCTCGTAAGCATTGAAAATACGCTCATCGAGTCCCGGCGCCACCGCCAGTGCGAATTGTATGCCACGCTCCTTCTGCAGCCGCGCGCACGCCTCCACGATCACCGGCATGTTTCGGCGGATTTCGCTCGGGCGGCTTCCCGGCAGCAGGCTCACGATCGGGCGTTTCGCGTCCAATCCAAACTTTGCGGCGAATTGCTCGCGCGTCATTTGCGCGCGCACCGAATCCACCAGCGGGTGCCCCACAAAGTCCACTGCCACGCCTGCCTTGCGATAAATTTCCTCTTCAAACGGGAAAATCACCAGCACGCGCTCGAAGCGCTTCTGAATCCAGCGCATACGCCCACGTCGCCATGCCCAGATCTGTGGACTGATGAAGTAAACGTTTCGAACGCCGCGCTTTTTCAATCGCCGCGCCAAACCAAAATTGAATCCGGGTGAATCCACGGTGATCGCCAGCGCTGGCTTGCGCCGCGCCGCTTCGCGCTCCAATTTACGCCACGCCCGCCACACAGCAGGCAGCCGGTGCCACACTTCTGTAATTCCCACCACTGCGATTTCCGAAGCGTCCGCGACAATTTCCACGCCCGCTTCCCGCATCTGTGGTCCCCCCATCCCGAACAGGTGCGCGCGCGTCCGCGCTTGCAGTGCGCTTGCCAATCGCGCCGCGTACATGTCGCCCGAGGCTTCTCCCGCGGAGATAAGAATCTGCGGCGGGGCGCTCATGCGGCTGGCTCAAGGCAAACAGCAATCGAAATTTGCGTGGAGGGAAGGGAAATCCATCTCGGGCGGCGGCCCAACCCCCCGCCGGTTCGCCGATTAATCATTTGCCGGTAGAGGCGTGCCGGCGCGCTCGCCACCCGGAACCGCCAGGCGAAGTTCCTGGTCTTTGTATTGGAGTTGGTACAGCCGGTAATAAATCCCACGTCGCGCCAGCAATTCCTGATGCGTTCCTTCTTCGCGCAACCTGCTCTTGTGGAACACGAGTATGCGGTCCGCATGCTGAATCGTGCTCAACCGATGCGCAATCACCAGAGCCGTCCGCCCGGAAAGCAAACGGTCCAGCGCTTCGCGGATCAGCGACTCTGTCCGCGTGTCTACGCTCGACGTCGCTTCGTCCAGAATCAGGAATTCCGGATTGTGCGCCAGCGCCCGGGCGAAACTGATGAGCTGGCGCTGTCCCACCGAAAGCGTCGCGCCCCGTTCCGTCACCTCGGTCGCCATTCCATGCGGCAGGGAATCAATGAACGGCCCCAGTCCCACTTCGCGCAAGGATTGCTCGACTTTCTCCCGCGTTATCGATTCGGTTCCCAGCCGCACGTTCGATTCGATAGTCCCGCTGAAAAGGAAAGGATCCTGCAGCACAATTCCAAACAATCGCCGCAGATCTTGCAGATCCAGTTCGCGAATGTTCACACCATCAAGCAAAATTTCGCCGCGCTGAATATCGTAGAAGCGCAGCAACAGCTGGATGACCGTCGTCTTGCCCGCGCCCGTATGCCCGACGATGGCGATACTCTGCCCCGGCTCAACGCGAAAAGATACGTCGCGCAATACCCAGTCCTCTTCGTTCGGTTTTTCTCCGCCGCGATACGCGAACCATACATTGCGAAATTCAATTTCTCCCTGGGGCGCATCCAATGCCACCGGGCTTGCCGCGGACTGCACTTTCAACGGTTCATCCAGCAGCTTGAAAATGCGCTCGGAAGCCGCCATTGCCGATTGCAGGATGTTGAATTTTTCGCTCAAGTCCTGAATCGGCCGGAAGAACCGCTGTGAATACATAAAGAATTCGATCACCACGCCGACGGCAAGTCCTGCAAACAGCACACGCAAGCCGCCAAACCACAAAATCAGCGCCACTGCCGCCGAGCTGATGAATTCAATCGTTGGGAAGAACAGCGCAAAAGCGAGAATCGCGTCCTTGAACGCCCTGTTATACGCTCCGTTCAATTCGGAAAACCGTTCGCGCGTCTTGCGCTCGCGATTGAAAAGCTGGATCACGGACATCCCGCTGATGTGTTCTTGCAGGAACGCATTGATTCGCGCAATCGTGGTTCGGATGCGCCGGTTCGCGTCGCGCACGCTGTTCCGGAAAACCCACGTCACCCCCAGCATCAGCGGCAGCACGGCCAGAGCCGCCAACGTCAGCCGCCAGTTCAGTTTGAACATCCACAGGATGGCAGCGATAAGGAAAAAAAAGTCATTCATCATCGCCACTACGCCCGAGGCAAACAAATCATTCAGCGCGTCTACGTCCGTCGTCACGCGCGTAACAAGCCGCCCCACCGGGGTGCGATCGAAGAACGCCATGGGCAGTCGTTGGAACAGCCCGAAGATTTGCTTCCGCATGTCGTACATCGTCTTCTGGCCCACCGACTGCATAATGCGCATCTGCCCGTATTGAACTGCAAAGCTCAGCAGCATCGCCCCCAGCAACGTTGCCGACACCCACAGGATTCCCCGGAATCCGATCACCTGGGAAATTTTGTGATGGATGGTCGGATCGATATACCGATCGATGGCAATGTGGAACAGATAAGGGCCGGCCAGTTCCAGCGGCGTCACGAACAGAGTCAACGCCAGCGCCAGAAACACATACCATTTGTACGGGCGCAGATAAGCGAGTAATCGCCGCGTCAGTCGCGCGTCGTAGACTTTTCCCAGTGCTTCTTCTTCGTGATGCGTGCTCATTCTCGCGCCAGCTCTTCTTCCAGCAATTGTTTCTGATACAACTCGGCGTAATATCCGCCGATCCCGATTAATTCCTCGTGCGTGCCTTTTTCAATAATTTGCCCGCCGCGCAGCACGACAATCTGGTCCGCGCCTCGCACCGTCGAGCACCGATGCGAAATGAGTATTGTTGTCCGTTGGCTCAGCACATCTTGGAGTCCCTGCAGAATTTTCTCTTCCGTATCCGTATCCACGCTCGCAAACGCGTCGTCGAGAATCAGGATTCGCGGATCGCGTATTAGCGCCCGCGCCAGCGTCGTGCGCTGCTTTTGGCCGCCCGAAAGCGTAATGCCGCGTTCCCCGACAATGGTTTCGTATCGCGCCGGGAAGTCTGAAATGTCGCCGGATATGTTGGCGATTTGCGCCGCCTCCTCCACGGCGTCCGGCGCAATTTCTTCTACCCCGAAAGCGATGTTCTCGCGAATCGTCTCGCTGAACAGAAACCCATCCTGCGGCACAAATCCCACGGAGCGTCGCAACACGGCCAGCGGCCACTCGCGAATCGGCTTGCCGTCGATGAATAGCGTTCCCGCAGGCGCTTCCCAAAGCCGCGCAATCAGCGCCGCCAGCGTGGATTTCCCGCTCCCTGTCGGCCCTACAATGGCCACTGTCGAACCCGCCGGGATCTTCAAATTGATATCACGCAGCACCGGTTCATTCGTGCCGGCCTGCGTTCCAGGCGCGAAGCCTGTCGGGCCGGTTCCGCTGCGGGTCGTTGGATACGTGAACGTCAAATCGCGGAACTCGATCTCGCCGCGAATCGCGCTCCTCTGATTGACCTCGCGCACCGCGGAATCATTGATCGCCGGCTGCGCATCCAGGATGTAGTTCAGCCGGCTCATGGAAGCGGCGCCACGCTGGAAGATATTCGTCACGAATCCAAGAGCGAACATCGGAAAGACCAGCTGCAGCAAAAAACTATAAAAAGCGATCAGCGCTCCCAGCGACATTTTTTCCTGCACGACCATGCGGCTGCCTTGCCACAGGACCAGCAGCACCGAAATCCCAATAATCAATTGCAGCGCCGGAAAGAACATGCTCCACGCGCCAATCATCTTCATGTTCTGCCCAACGTACTGCCGATTCGCCTCGTCAAACGCGCGCATTTCCGGTTCTTCCTGCCCGTACGCGCGAATCACCCGAATCCCGGTCAGATTTTCCTGGGCCTTCGCCGAAAGCGTCGCGAGCATTGCCTGCACTTTCGCTTGCAATTCGTGGATTATTTTTCCGAAGTAGCGCACGGTGACCACCACGATGGGCACCGGGATCAGCACTTCCAGCGTCAGCATGGGCGAAAGCTTCACCATCAGCGCGATGGCCACCGCCATGCCAATGATCGTATTTGCGCTGTACATGATTCCCGGCCCCAGCACGTTCCGCACCTGGTTCAGATCGTTCGTACAGCGCGACATCAGCTCACCCGTGCGGTTGCGCACGTAAAATTCCGGCTCCATGCGCAACAGCCGCGCCAGTAAATCGTTCCTCAAGTCGTATTCAATGTCCCGCGAAATCCCAATCAAGATCCGGCGCGACGCAAACGAAAATACCCCTTTCAGAATCACGATGCCCACCAGCAACAGGCACAGAATTCCCAGCGCGTGGCGGTTGCTCGGCTGATAAAAATACAAAATCGGCTTCAACAGCAGCCCCAGAAAGCTGCCCAGTTGCGCCAGACCAGTTAAGTTTGGCAATGGTCGCGGCGCACCCTGGAGAAGATCGGTAATCGCGCCGATCACCAGCGGCGGCGCCGCGCCGATCAGCCCCATCAAGATTACCGTCAGCAATCCCAGTGACGTTGCGCCCTTGTACGGCGCAACATACGCGAAAAGTCGGCGCAGTTCTCTCCATGCGGTCGACTTTGGCTGCGACCCCTTCACCACTGAAACGGTTTGTGCCACTGTGCTCATTATTGCGAAATCGAGTCGATCGGTTCGAGCGTCGACACTTCCCCTAGGAATTTAGTAAAACTCCGATCCAGCATTTGGTAGCGTTTTACTTCCGGGTTCCATCGCACCCCAAAAGTCTCCACGTAGCCGCCCGCCGGTTTTTGCAGCGGAGTAAAATACATTTCCAGTCCCTTTTTTGCGTCCTGCTCGTATTGCAACCGCCAGCCGTTCACCGGTGAAAGCGGCTGCCCGCCCAAAAATCCTGCTGGATTCTTGAAGTGCTCGTCGCACAGAAACACTTCCTTCCACGAATTCCCGCCCTCATTCTCGATAATTCCGACGCGCGTCACCAGGTTCCCGGGGACAATCCCATCTGGCGGCTTTTTGATGCGGTTCACCACCAGCGCTTCCTGCTTCCCGTTTTTCGCTAGGTCGCCATAAGCGATCACTTCCGTTTCCGTTCCAAACAGCTTTTGTATCACTTGATCCACTTCCGGCGGATACGCCGGAGCCGCCGGTTTCGCGGTCTCTGCGGTACTTGGATGCGGGCTACCGCCGCACGATGCGGCCAGCAGGACAGCGCCGCACATCGCCAACAAGTAAGATCGTCGCATCATTCTCCTCAGAGCTCCTCAGAGGTTTGAATCGCTGCTTGCGTTTGACCACGCGCTTAATCGCGCGCCGCTGCAATCATCCATCGCCGCGGGCACACAGACCCGGCGCAAACGAGATAGAAATGATTCTAACGTGTACGTGCCCCAGACGAAAGAGTCCCGCTAGCGTGCCGCCAGGATCTCCTCCATCCGCGCCTCGAAGTTTTCTTCTCCCTCCGACCATAACCGGCAGCGTTCCACCGGCAGCGCGGCTTCGATTCGCTCCATCCAATCATAGAGCTTGCGAATATTAGCGCGCGCTTTTTCGTGATAGGTGCGCAGGTTTTCCGGCTGCGACATCAAAGCAACAAAATTTGCTTCTTCCGGATGCTCCGAGCGTTCGCGCTGTGCTCCGGTGAACCCCAGAAGGCCCGCATGCCCGGTAAACAAATGTTCGAATCCTGCGTCGACCAGCATGTGTCCCTGCTCTTGCGCAAACCCTCCATCGAATTCATGCCCGTAACAATTGATGGCCAGAGGTTGCGGCTTTAATTCCCATCGGTTGTTTCGGGGATCGGATATCCACAAATCCCACCATGCCTGCGTTTCATAAGAAGAATCGCTGTGCACATGCTCCCGCGCCAGATCCGCCAGCACTTCCGCGTCATATTCCCCCGATCGCAGATCCTGCTCAAGGATCGGAGTTTCCGCCATGTCCACCGCGCGAATCACTAATTCCGAAAACCCCGGCCGTTCCGTTGAGAAGGGCACCGTGCGCAGAAATTCCTTCCAGACCTCGAGCAACTTCTCCTCGGAAAATTCCGTTATCCAAATGCTCGCATACGCGCGATTGGCCATGCGCAGCATTATACCGGATACGGGGATGCCGATTTAAATGTTGCAGGGGTGAGCGCCAGAAGCCCAGTGGGCCAGCCGGCTTACTTCTTTTCTGGAGGTTTTTTGCCTGTGCTAACTTCCGATGAAAGCCCCAGCAGCCGCGCGCGCAGAGTTTCCCCCAGCCCGGCGAAGACGTCGGAGCATGTATCCCGCAGGCGTTCTTCGGCGGCCTCGGAAAGCGTTTGCAGGACTGTCTTCGAGTGCTGCCCGAGCGTCGTTGCTGAAGCAAGCAGCCACGAATTCGATGTATTCTCGAGCCTTTCCTTGTACTGCTCGATTGATTTCTCCACCGAGCCTTTCATCTGCTCGAGCCACGCCGCTTGTTCCACCTCGCGCCTGGCATAGAACGCTTCCACCAGCGGCTTCAATTGTTCTTCCAGGTGTTTCCGCGCGGCGGTTGCGCCCTGCACCATGCGCTCTTCAAGGTGCGCCTCGAACTCGCCCAGCGCTTTATCGGCGCCTTCCTTCATGTTCCCTTGCGTTTGTTCGGCGGAAATCTTCGCCGCTTCCTCAAACCGCGCCAGACTCTCGCTCGTGATCCGGCGCAGCTCATCCGTCGCGCTGGCCGCCACCGTCTTGGCCGTCACTTCCAGTTGTTCTCGTGTCCGTTCCTTGATCTCTCTTGCGTCCTCTTCGATCATGCCCTGCGCGTGTTCCACGTAGCTGCGACTGTAATGATCTAACTCGGAGCCGAACATCCGCGAAACCTCGGCCGCGCGCTCGCGCATTCCCGCGGTTGACTGGTCCATCACTTTTTCCAGCGCCGCCTGCATGCTCGTCTGCGCTTTCTTCTGATACCACTCCGAAGCTTTGTAAAGCGCCTCGAACGTCGAATGCGTCGCGTCCGCGCTCTTCGTTTCGAGTTCTTCTTCCACGCGCGCCAGTGCGGCCCGGCATGTTTGCTCGAATTCAGCCGGCAGTTCCGCTGTCTGCTCGCGCATCCGTTCCAGTGACGCCGTCAAAGCCTGCTCGGAAACCTCATGCATTTGCTCGCGGAATTGGTGCAACGCGCTTTCTGTATATTGATTTGCGCTAGTGAGTTGCTGGCTCGCCTGCTCTGCGCGCTCCACTTGCGGCGCAAGTCCCGCCTCGATCTCCTCGGCGATTCGCCGCAATTTCTGCTCGGTTTCCTGGCTCGTTGTGCTGAGCTGCTCACCGCTCTGCCGCGCTCGCTCGTAATGGGGTGCCAGTTGCTGCTCCACTTGCTCGGCCAGCCTTTTCAGCGCGCTATCAGCCACGTCATTGATGGGCTTTTCGAGTTCGCTGGCCTTTTTCTGAATCACCTCGTCAACACGCCGGCCTAGGTCCGCCGTCTGCGACGCCAGCAGTCCGTCAAGATGCTTTTGCGCTTCATCGTACGCCGCTCGCGACATCGCTTCCATCTGCGCCGATGTTTCTTCGGCCCGCCGCACGGCCTCGTCCGCTTTGCCGATAACGGCCTCGGCGCGCGTGCGCTCTTGCTCGAGCTCGGAGCACAGCGATTCAAGGTTTTTCTGCGCCTCGGATGCCGCTTCGTTGAGTAATCCCTGCAACGACGCGCTTCTCGCGGAGATTTCCTGTTCCGCGCGCGCCGTCGCCGCCTGCGAAATCTGGTTTAGCTGCGCGCTCATCTGTTCCGACGCGCCCGTCAGCGCCACGTCAAATTGTTCCCGCCATTTTCGCGTGGCCGCTGCCGATTCCGCGCTCATGTTCTCGCGCGATTGCGCCTGCAACTTTCCTGCGGCGTCCTCGATTTCTTTGCGCCAGGCCGCCAACCGTTCCTGTCCCGCCTCGTCTAGCTGACGGAGCATTTCTTCTGTCGGCGCAACGGTCCCGCCCGTCGATTGCGCCTTCGGCAAATTCGCCGTGGCTCGTTCCACCGCGTGCTGCACCGATTGCTTCACCGCCTGTTCGACGGTCTGCTGCACGCTCTGTTGTATCGTTTCTTCGGCCAATTTCGCTGCGGAGTTTTCCACCACGCGCTCGACCGCCGCCCGCACTTGCGCGTCCATTTCGCCCGGCTTCGGAGCCGCCGCCTGCCGCGCTTGCTCAAACGCCGCCAGCGCATTTTTTACCACTTGCTGCGTTGCCTGCTCCACAAGCTGCTGCAGCGATCCTTGCACCGCCGTTTGAACCGCGCTCTGCACCGATGCTCGAACCGAATTCTCCGTCGCTTTTGCTACCGATTCTTCCACCACTTCGTTGACAGTGTTGCGGAGTTGCGCTTC
>CAVWSV010000009.1:0-146208 GCA_963757905.1 uncultured Acidobacteriota bacterium
GGATCACGCGCTCTCCCGAAGGCGAAGTCGGCAAATGCGGCGTCGCCATCAGTTCGCTTGCCGATATGGAAGTGCTTTTCGACAAAATTCCTCTCGCTGACGTCAGCACTTCGATGACCATCAATTCCCCCGCGGCGATCATTCGGGCCATGTACCTCGCCGTTGCGGAAAAGCAGGGCGCCGACTGGAAGAAAATCTCCGGCACGCTGCAGAACGACATCCTCAAGGAATACATCGCGCAGAAGGAATATATTTATCCGCCCGGCCCGTCGATGCGCTTGGTGATCGACACGTTCGAATTTGGCGCGCAAGCAAACGCCGAAATTCAACGCCATTTCCATCAGCGGCTATCACATTCGAGAAGCGGGGTCGACGGCGATTCAGGAATTGGCGTTCACGCTACGCGACGGCATCGAGTACGTCGATTGGGCGATTCGGCGCGGCCTCGAAGTCGACAATTTCGCTCCGCAGCTTTCGTTTTTCTTCAACGCGCATAACGATTTCTTCGAGGAAATCGCCAAGTATCGCGCGGCGCGCCGCATCTGGTACAAGACCATGCGTGAACGCTTCGGCGCGAAAAATCCGCGCTCCTGGGCGCTACGGTTCCACACGCAAACCGCAGGCTGTTCCCTAACCGCGCAACAACCTTACAACAACGTGGTCCGCACGGCGCTGCAGGCGTTGGCCGCCGTGCTGGGCGGGACGCAATCGCTGCACACGAATTCGCTCGATGAAGCCTGGGCGTTGCCCACGGAATTTGCCGCGACCGTCGCTCTGCGCACGCAACAAATCATCGCGCACGAAAGTGGCGTCACGAATACCGTTGATCCCCTCGGCGGCTCTTATTTTGTCGAAACTCTCACCGGAGATGTCGAGCGCGGCGCGTGGGATTACATCGAAAAAATTGACGCCCTCGGCGGCATGGTCAACGCCATCGAACGCGCGTATCCTCAGCGGGAAATTTCCGAAGCGTCTTACCGCTATCAAGTGGAAGTCGACCGCAAGGAAAAATCATTGTCGGCGTCAACGATTTCGTTGCCGAGGAAAAACCAATCGACACGCTGCTCATCGACGAAACCGTCGCCCGTCGCCAGACCGAGCGCCTCCGCAAACTCCGCGCGGAGCGCTCCAGCGCGGAAGTCGAGCGCCGCCTGAAAACGCTGCGCAAAGCCGCAGAGGGCGACGAGAATCTGATGCCGCATATTTACGACGCGGTGAAAGCTTACGCCACCCTCGGCGAAATTTGCGACGCGCTTCGCGACGTCTTCGGCGTAGAAGTCTGCGATCACTTAGATCATGCGCCGCGCGTCTAGGCTGTGAGTCCAGGAATCGCGACGTTCCAGATCTTTCCGCGTGGCGGCGACTTGTTCTCCTCTCTCCGGTACCATAATCGGCCTTGCACTGTGCGGGAAATTGGGGACGGTTCTCCTCTTAAAGGCGGCGGCGTGAAGCTTCACCGACCGACATCCGGCACGCCCATAGCAACGCGTGTACAGGCAGCTTGCGAGCCGGTGGCTGAGCGCAGTCGTGGCGATAACCGGACGACGACGTACTGCTCAAGATGCCCGTGGTTTTCGGAGAAGCAGTGCGTTCTCAAGAAATCGGGAGTTGCCATGGACCGGAGCCAGGTCTCACGGACGGGGGGGATCATATCCGGGGCGAGCGATCGCGGCATGAGGACTTGTCGACCAGCATCATCTGCGTCGGTCGCGTCGGGCGCCGGTGATCGCGTGCGGCTGCGCCTAGTGAGGCATTCGCGGGAATCCGGACTCGTGTCGCCGAAACGGTGGCAACTGACCGGCGAAGTCAAGGTGACCTTCTTCATCGACAACGACTTCCGACGACAGGTAAATCAGACTTCCGAGCTGCGTACGGATTTACCAAGAGGCCTCAGCCTGACGAGCTACGTTCAAGCGGATTCATAATCGCCTCAAGCCGACGGATACGGCGGTACGACTTGATTCTATTGACGCGATTGGTCCACGGCTCCCAGATCACGAGCTTTTTGTACGAAGATGCCTACATGGCCAACGCACGCGCACAACTCGGTAGCGTGAAGGGCTGCCCTCAAGTTGCGGTGACGCAGCTGTATGTGGAGATCCGAACATTTCTGAGCTTGCCTAGCAAGTATCGCGAGCGCCCGGTATTGAGCCAGCAATTTCTTTCGGCGGTACAAAAACACGGCCTCTTGAAGTATCCTTGTGGGCCGAATGGCTGACAACAAAAAGATACGGGTGCTGATTGCGAAGCCGGGGCTGGACGGGCACGACCGCGGCGCGAAAATCATTGCGCGCGCGCTGCGCGATGCCGGCATGGAAGTGATTTACACCGGGCTGCGGCAGACGCCGGAGATGATCGCGTCGGCGGCGGCGCAGGAAGACGTGGACGTCATCGGTCTTTCGATTCTTTCGGGCGCGCACAACACGCTGTGTCCACGGCTGATGGAGCTGCTGCGCGAAAAAGGCATGACGGACGTAACCGTGCTGATCGGCGGAATCATTCCCGAAGCTGACATTCCCGCGCTGAAACAATCCGGCATCGCCGAAATTTTTCTGCCAGGGACATCCACGCAAGACATCGTCGAGTTCATCCGCAAGCGCCTCGCTCCCAGCGCGCAGAAGGCCTGATCCCGCGTGGACAACTCAGTGATTGAAACCCGCATGAAAGCCAGTTCTGCCGATTTCGAGAAAAACCGGCGCGCAATTATCGACCGGCTGACCGAAATCAAGAATGAAGAGGAGAAGATTCGCCAGGGCGGCGGCGCAAAGGCCATCGAGTCACAACATAAAAAAGGGCGGCTGACGGCCCGCGAGCGAATCGCGAAACTCATCGACTCCGGGACCATTTTTTCGAGCTGGGATTGTACGCCGCTTACGAAATGTACGAAGAGTGGGGCGGCGCGCCCGCCGCCGGAACAATCACGGGCCTGGCGCGCGTTGCCGGCCGCCAGATGATGATTATCGCGAACGACGCCACAGTGAAAGCCGGCGCGTTTTTCCCGATGACGGCGAAAAAAGTGATCCGCGCGCAGAATATCGCCATCGAAAATCACATTCCGACAATTTATCTGGTGGACTCGGCCGGCGTTTTTCTTCCGCTGCAGGAAGATGTGTTTCCGGATACGGACGATTTTGGACGCGTGTTTCGCAACAATGCAGTGATGTCGGCGATGGGGATTCCACAACTGACGGCGATCATGGGCATGTGCGTCGCGGGCGGCGCGTATCTGCCAGTGATGTGCGATCACATTCTGATGACGGAAGGCAGCGGGCTTTTTCTGGCGGGTCCCGCACTGGTGCAAGCAGCTATCGGGCAGAAAAGTTCCGCCGAGGAAATTGGCGGCGCGAAAGTGCACGCGCAGATCAGCGGCACCATCGATTTTCGCGAGCCGGACGACGAATCATGTATCGCGCGCATTCGCGCACTGGTCGACAAAATGGGCCATCGCCAGCGCGCACCCTTCGATCATCAGAGGGCGGAGGCGCCAAAATATTCGGATGAAGAAATTTATGGAATCTTTTCCTCGGATCCGGCGAAGCAATACGACATGCGCGAGATCATTGCGCGAATCGTCGACGGCAGCCGCTGGGAAGAATATCGCGCTGAATACGGGCAAACGGTTCTTTGCGGATTTGCGCGAATCGGCGGCTGGGCCGTGGGAATCGTGGCGAATCAGAAAATGCACGTGCAAATCGCGGCGGCGGGCACGGGCGAACGGCGCATGGAATTCGGCGGCGTGATTTACACCGAATCGGCGGATAAAGCGGCGCGTTTCATTTTGGACTGCAATCAGAATCTGATTCCGCTGATTTTTCTGCACGACGTGAATGGTTTCATGGTGGGCAAAGAAGCGGAGTGGAGCGGGATCATTCGCGCGGGCGCGAAAATGGTGAACGCGGTGGCGAACAGCGTCGTGCCGAAGATTTCCGTGATTTGCGGCGGCAGCTTCGGCGCAGGACATTACGCGATGTGCGGAAAAGCGTACGACCCGCGGTTTATTTTTGCATGGCCGACGGCGCGCTACGCGGTGATGGCCGGAGAATCGGCGGCGGGAACGCTGGTCGAGATCAAGATCAAGCAGATGGAGCGCGAAGGGAAAAAACTGACAGAGAAGGACAAGAAGGAACTTTTCGAGTCGATTCGCTCGACGTATGAGCATCAGACGGACGCGCGCTACGCGGCCGCGCGGTTGTGGGTCGACGCGATTATCGATCCCGCGCACACACGCGACGCGATTATTGAGGCGCTGGAAGCGGCGTCGCTGAATCCCGTGGTGGCGGAATTCAGGACGGGAGTTCTGCAAACATAAATGGAATCGGTGACGATTATTGAGTGTCCGCGGGACGCGTGGCAGGGGCTGCCGCAAATTATTCCGACGCAGGCGAAAATTGAATATCTGGGACGGCTGATCGCGTTGGGTTTTCGCCACCTTGACGCGGTGAGCTTTGTGTCGCCGAAACATGTTCCGCAGATGGCGGACAGCGAGCAAGTGATGACGGAACTGGCGAAGCAGTTCCCTGCCGACATGACGCCGCCGGAAATTATCGGAATTGTGGTGAACGAAAAAGGTCTCGAGCGCGCGCTGGTTACGCCCGGGGTGACGACGATCGGCTACCCATATTCCATTTCCGCTTATTTTCGCCGCGCGAACGCCAATATGTCGCGCGCGGAATCGCGGGCCTTGGTGGAAAAACTGCAACAGCGGACGAAGAGCGCCGGGCGCAAGCTGGTGGTTTATATCTCGATGGCGTTTGGGAACCCTTACGATGAACCCTGGGGTCCGGAGATCGTCGAAGACACGCTGGTGTGGCTTAAAGACATCGGCGCGCGCACAGTGTCGCTGGCCGACACGGTGGGCAAGGCATCACCCGATGATGTGGCGTCGATTTTTCGCGCGGCGAAAAATTGCGTCGCAGGGGTGGAGCTTGGCGTTCATCTGCACAGCCGTCCGGACACTGCCGCCGAAAAAATTCTGGCGGCGTTCGAGGCGGGATGCCGGCGATTCGATGGCGCGCTCACGGGACTCGGCGGGTGTCCGTTTGCGGGAGACGAACTCGTGGGCAACATTCCCACCGAAGCCGTGCTGGCCACATTGGCGGCGCGCGGAGTCTCTACGGGCATCGATATGAAATCGCTCGCCGTTGCGTGCGCGCTGACAGGGCAGATTCGGGAAACTTATGCGCACGCGGCTGACGCGCCCAAGCCAAACTGAGGACAATTCATGAATTACGCGACTGTCAAACTCGAACTCGACGGCGAAATCGCGACGATTACGCTGAATCGTCCCGACAAGCGCAATGCGATCTCGCCCGCGATGATTGACGATTTGCTGGCGGCGCTGGATGAAGCCGAACGCGGGCCGGCGCGGGTGGCGATACTGACCGGCGCGGGGAAAGCCTTTTGCGCGGGGATGGACCTGGAAGCGCTGCGCGATCTGGCGACGCAAACGCAGGAGCAGCACTTCGCGGACGCCGAGCGTATGGGAAAAATGTTTCACCGCGTCTATAGCTTTCCGAAGCCGTTGATTGCGGCGGTCAATGGCGCGGCCATTGCGGGAGGTACGGGACTGGCGACGCTGGCGGATTTCACGCTTGCGGTGCCCGAAGCGAAATTTGGCTACACGGAGGTACGGATTGGATTTCTGCCAGCCGTGGTTTCCGTTTTTCTGCTGAGGCAAGTGGGAGAAAAGATTACGCGGGAGCTTTTGCTGACGGGGAAAATCTTCGAGGCCGAGGAAGCGCATCACCTTGGCTTGGTGACGCAACTGGTGCCGCAAGAAAAGCTGATGGAGTCGGCACGCGAGTTGGCGGAATCGCTGATCGCTTCGAGTCCGACAAGCCTGCTGCTGACGAAGCGCATTATCCTCCGCTGGAATGCAAAAGAAATTGAACGCGACCTTGCGATTGCGATACGCGAGAGCGCGGAGATTCGCCGGACGGCCAACTTTCGCGAAGGGTTGACGTCATTTTTGGAAAAACGAAAGCCTGAGTGGCATCGCCCATGACCGTCGCCGGTGAAACAACGGTTCGCGTGCGCTACGCGGAAACGGACCAGATGGGAGTGGTGTACTACGCGAATTTCTTCGTTTGGTTCGAAGTGGCGCGTGTGGAATTAATGCGGCAACTGGGATTCAGTTACAAGCGGATGGAAATCGACGATGACAGTTTTGTGGTGGTGGCGAAAGCGAGCTGCACGTATAAGCGATCGGCGAAATTCGACGACGTGCTGCGAATTCGCACTTCGGTGACGCAATCGCGCCGGCGCACAATCACTTTTGCGTATGACGTTTTCAATGAAGCGAACGGCACACTGATTGCGACGGGCGAAACGCTGCACGTGATTTGCGATCGTCACGGGAAAGCCAAGAGTTTGCCGGAAAAGTACCGGCAATATTTTCCCCTGACGCAGGCGGCCGATTCCGTGGCGACGGGAAGCGGACACCAATCATGAAAAAAAAGTTCGCGCTTTCCGGCAACGACCTCACGCTCGGCCAACTGTACCAAGTTGTGTTTGAGAGCTTCGAGGTTACGCTTGCGGGTGAAGCGCGCGTGCGGATGGAGGCGTCGCGCGCGGTGGTCGAAAAGCTGTCCACAGGAAATGTGGCTGCGTATGGCATCAATACGGGCTTCGGCGCGCTCGCGACGGTGCGCATCCAGCCGGAGCAGATTCGCGAACTACAACTTAATCTGGTGCGCAGCCATGCGTGCGGTGTTGGCGCGGCGCTCAGCGAAGACGAAACGCGCGCGATGATTTTGCTGCGTGCCAACGCGCTGGCGAAGGGTTTCAGCGGCGTGCGTCCCGTGGTTGTAGAAACGCTTCTGGCCATGCTGAATCGCGGCGTGCTGCCGGTGATTCCTTCGCAGGGATCCGTGGGAGCTTCCGGCGATTTGGCGCCGCTCGCGCATCTTGCGCTCGTCGCGATAGGCGAAGGCGATGCGGTTTACAAGGGCGCAAAATTATCTGGCGGCGATGCGTTGAAGCAGGCGGACATTCTTCCGTTGAAGCTCGAAGCGAAAGAAGGCCTCGCGTTGCTGAATGGGACGCAAGGAATGCTGGCGCTGCTCACGCTGGCGGTTCGCGAAGCTGAAATCCTGATCGACACGGCGGATGTGGCCGCCGCGCTTTCGCTGGATGCGCTGCGCGGAAGTCCCGCGGCTTTCGAGGAGCGCATTTCGCGGATCCGGCCGTATCCGGGACAGACAGCAAGCGCGCGAAACCTGACGCTTCTGAATCGCGGGTCCGAAATTCGCGAATCGCACCGATCTCCCGAGAAGGATGTACGCGTACAGGATGCTTACAGCGTTCGTTGCACGCCGCAAGTCCACGGCGCTGTGCGCGATGCGCTGTCGCAGGCGCGGACCACTTTGTCGATCGAACTCAATAGCGCGACGGATAATCCACTTGTGTTTGCGGACTCCGGCGAGGTGGTGAGCGGCGGAAATTTTCACGGACAGCCGCTCGCCATGGCCGCAGATCAAATCGCCATCGCGCTCGCAACGCTCGCAGGCATTTGCGAGCGGCGGATTGAGCACATGACGAATCCTCACACGAGCCTGTTGCCAGCGTTTCTGACGGCGGACCCAGGGCTGAATTCTGGATTCATGATTGTGCAAGTGGTGGCCGCGGCGCTGGCGAGTGAGATGAAGGCGCTGGCCACTCCGCATTCGGTCGATTCGATTCCCACGTCGGGCGACCAGGAAGACTACGTGTCGATGGGGATGGGCGCGTCACGGCGGTTGCAACGGATGCTCGAAGCGCTGCGTAATGTGATCGCCATCGAGCTTCTGGCGGCGTGCCAAGGAATCGATTTCCAGGCGCCGCTCCGAACGGGCGTTGAAGCGCGCAAAGCGCACGCCCTGGTGCGTTCCGTTTCCGCTGTTGTGCACGTTGACCGCGCTCTCGCGGCGGATATTGCGGCTGTGGCGCAACTGGTCGCAAAAGGTGAGTTTCAAAACATTTTGCGATAGCGTAGCGCGATTTCGGCGCTGATTTCGTGCTAGGCAAGCAGGCTTCCTCGGAATCACAACGAAGTTATTCCCACTAAATCGCTAAATTGTGAATAGGTGCGCTGGCGTGTTAGGCATCGGGCACGCGGTTTGCGCGTGTTGTTGAGGGCCGCGCGGAGTTATGGCAGAGTGAAATTGTGCTCCCAACGCAATTCATCGCAGCGTTCGTTTTCCTTTTTGGGCTGATTATTGGCAGCTTTTTGAATGTGTGTATCAGCAGACTACCCCAGGGCAAATCCGTGGTGCGGCCACCGTCGCGGTGTCCCAGGTGCGGAAAATCCATCAAACCCTACGACAACATCCCTGTGCTCAGCTATTTTTTCCTTGCGGGCAAATGTCGGGCATGCAAGATGCGCATCTCACCCATTTATCCGGCTGTCGAATTGCTGACCGGGCTTCTTTTCCTGGCGTGCTATTCAGTCTTCGGCAACTCCATCGAGACAATAAAATGGGCGGCTTTTTGCGCGATTCTGGTTGTGTTGATTTTTACTGATTGGCACGAACGCTTGCTTCCCGATACGGTGAACTTCACAGGTCTGGCCATCGGCCTGATTATAAGCTTTTTTGTTCGCCCGGAAGACGGCACGGCGCTATGGATCGCGAATCGCCTGTTTCAGTTCCCTCCGCCAGCGTTAGTCATTTCTTTCGTGGATGCTCTGATCGGAGCGGCTGTTGGCGGCGGCGTGCTGTGGCTGGTGGGTGAAGGATATTTCCGGTTGCGCGGACGGGAAGGAATGGGGCTCGGGGACGTGAAAATGATGCTCATGGCCGGAGCTTTTCTGGGCTTGCGACGGACGATTCTCACGATTCTACTGGGGTCAGTGCTCGGCGCGATACTCGGGGCGATTTTTATTTTGGCTTCCCGCAAAGGCTCGGACTACGAGCTTCCGTTCGGCACGTTTTTAGGCGCAGCCGCCCTGTTGGTTATTTTTTTTGGAACGCCGGTGGTGACCTGGTACCAATCGTTGTTTGTGATGCGGTAGGTACGCGCCCATGAGCATCGCGCCGGCACACCCAAATTTCAACTTCGAGTTGGTGGTGACGCTGGCGTTCCTTGCGCTGATCTTTGCGGCGATGATTGGCGCTTTCATTGCGGTTCGGCGATCGCTGCGCAACGATCGCCGAAACTCCAAAGAAACGACGGGGTCCTTTCGCGTGAATTCCGAGAATCCGTCAGCCTTCATGACGGCGTCGATGCAAGGCGTAATCGCGCGGCTGCGCGAGCAAGAGCAGGAACTGGCGCGCCTCCACACCATCGAGAAGGAGCGCGCGCAGGAAACGGAGCGGCTGAGCGAAGCCGTAACGCGAAACATGCCCGCGGGCCTTCTGCTGGTGAACGCCACGGGATCCATCAGCTCGGCAAATCCGGCGGCTGAAAAAAACCTGGATATTCACGGGCTGCAATATCGCCGCTACACCGACGTTCTTGGGAATGATTCGGCGCTGGCAAAGATGCTCACTGCCTGCCTGCGCGAGGGCCAGACTTTCCAGCGGGGCGAAGTTCCGCACACGACGCCTTCCGGCGAACTGCGGCATATTGGCGTGACTATTTCGCCGATCTACCGGTCGGTACGCAATACCATGGCACATGGGCCGAGCGCCGCGCCAACGCAGAAGGTGACTGGGGCGCTGTGCCTGATGAGCGATCTGACTGAGCTCGCCACGCTGCAAAAACAGGTGCGCTGGAAGGAAAACCTGGCGGCGCTAGGCGAAATGTCGGCGGGCATCGCGCACGAATTCAAGAACGCGTTAGCGACGATTTCTGGCTACGCGCAGATGATTCGCAGCGAGGCTCCTGCATCAGAAATGGGCGAATGCGCGGAGAAAATCCTGGACCAGACGCGTTCGCTTACGCATGTAGTGACGGAATTCCTCCGCTTTGCGCGTCCGCTGGAACTGGCGCAGGAGGATTTCGGGCTTTCAACCGTCGTCGAACAAGTGGCGGACGAGATTGGCGCAGCCATCGCCGGGGCATCGGTTCGTACTGAAGGGACTTTCGGCAGCGTTTCGGGGGACGCAGGGCTGCTTCGCCAGGCGCTTCTGAACCTGACGCGCAATGCGGCGGAAGCTGCGTCATCGAATGGCCATCCGGGCGAAGTGGTGATCGCCGGCGCGCAGGAGGGCTATGGAGGGCAGCGCTGGCAATGTATCGCGGTGCGGGACAATGGCCCCGGCATTCCGCCGGGCGACCTCGACAAGATATTCGTGCCGTTCTTCACCACGAAATCGGCAGGCACCGGCCTGGGCTTGGCGGTGGTGCAGAAAATAGCTTTGCAGCACGGAGGGCGTGTGGAAGCCCGCAACCAAGCCGGGGGCGGCGCGGAATTCGACCTATGGTTACCTTTGCGGTAGCCGGGCCCGCATGCCCAATTGCCTACCGGTTTGGGTGCATCTAAACTAGAGGGAATCGGCACCCGTATTAGGCTTCCCGAGGTGTGATATGCGAAAAGGAGTCTGGGTGGCAGGCATCGCCGCGTTCCTCGCTGTGAGCTACGCCTCTGGGGCGCAGCAACAGATGGCGCAGACGTCCCAACCGCAGACTGTGGCAAAAACACAGTCTGAAAACTCCGGCGCGCAGGCGACAGCAAAGTCCGACCCGTTAGTGGAAGCGGCGCGCAAGGCCCGTGAAGCGCAGAAAGAAACGCCGGCGCCTTCGGTTGTGTTTACAAACGACAATATGCCGACGTCGGCCACGGCAATCTCAATCGTTGGCGATGCATCGGCGGCCGATTCCTCCGCAAGCGTGAGGGCGCGCGAGAAGCAGGAAGCTAAAAATGACGAGAAGTCTTGGCGCCAAAAATTCGCCGCTGCACGTGCCACACTTCGCGAAGAGAAAGACAAACTTGCAGTGTTGAAAAGCGTTTTCAATGCGCCGGGGCGAATGCGCTATCTCGATGCGACGGATGCGCTCACCAAGCAACAAGCCATGCTGGATCAGGAAAAGAAGGTTGAAGCGGACCAAAAAGCAACTGACGACCTCGAAGACGCGCTGCGCAAAGCCGGCGGGGATCCCGCATGGGGCAGGTAGCGACATGCTGTTACGAGAAGAGGTGAAGGCCATGGGAAAAGGAATGCTGCTCGCAATGGTCACTTTATTTCTGGCCACGCCACACGGCGCCGCCGCGCAACAGGCGTCGCAGAAGTCCCAATCGCAGCCCTCAACATCGCAGCCGCAGGCAAAGCCTGATCCGCTGGTGGAAGCGGCGCGCAAGGCGCGCGAGGCTCAGAAAACCGCGCCGAAGTCGTCGACTGTTTTCACGAACGATAATATCCCGACGACTCCCGGTGCGGTATCCGTGGTTGGCAGCATGGCTGAAACTTCTGGCAAGTCATCTGCGGCGTCCGCGGACGCCGGCAAGGCGAATCCTGCGGCAAACAGTGATGAAGCAGCATGGCGCAAGAAATTCGCTGACGCGCGACACAAACTTCAGCAGGATCAAACGGAGCTTTCGCTCCTGCAACGCGAATCGAATCAGCTGCAGGTCCAGTATTATCCCGACCCAACCAAAGGGCTGATGCAGTCGGTCGATCGCAGCGACATCATCAAGAAGCAGAAAGCCATCGACGATAAGACCAAGCAGATTGACGCCGACCGACAGGCCATTTCAGCTCTGGAGGATGCACTGCGCCAAGCAGGCGGCGATCCTGGCTGGGCGAGAGAGTAGCGCGGCGCAATGGAAGCAATCCTCCTCGTCGAGGATAAGTCTGAACTTCGCGCGATGCTGCGCAAGGCACTTGAGAAAGCCGGTTACACAGTCGATGAAGCTCCCGACGGCACTTCGGCCATCGATAAAGTCCGCAACAAACGTTACCTGACCGTTCTTACCGACCTAAAACTTCCCGGCGCATCCGGCCTGGACGTACTTCGCGAAGCACGGCGCGCCGATCCGATGATTCCCGTTATTCTTATCACCGCTTACGGTTCCGTAGAGGACGCCGTGACTGCGATGAAAGAC
Source organism: uncultured Acidobacteriota bacterium (assembly GCA_963757905.1). GTDB lineage: Bacteria > Acidobacteriota > Terriglobia > Acidiferrales > UBA7541 > DAHUXN01. The sequence goes on from CAVWSV010000009.1 coordinate 11,963, forward strand.
GGCGCGTTTGATTTCATACAGAAGCCCGTTGATCTGGAGCATTTGAAATTGCTGATTGCGCGGGCCGTGCGCCAGCAGGAGCTGCTGCGCGAGAATTTACTGCTGCGCGAGGAATATGCCGAGCGTTATGGCTTTCCGCGCATCGTGGGCGAGGATCCGTCGATGCAGGCCGCGAGCCAGATGGTACAACGCGTCGCGCCGACCGATTCGACCGTGTTGTTGCTGGGAGAAAGCGGCACCGGCAAAGAGTTGTTTGCGCGAGCGCTGCATCATTTGAGCCGGCGGCGGGATTGCGCTTTTGTGGCGCTGAACTGCGCGGCGATTCCCGAGGGATTGGTCGAAAACGAGCTTTTTGGACACGAGCGTGGCGCTTATACGGGGGCCGGTGCGCGCAAAATCGGCAAACTCGAGCTCGCGCATCATGGCACGATTTTTCTGGACGAAATTGGCGAGCTACCCCTGGCAATCCAGAGCAAACTGCTACGCGTTCTGGAGGAGCGGCGCTTTGAGCGCGTTGGCGGGACGCAAGCGATCGACGTGGACGTGCGCATTCTGGTGGCGACAAACAAGAATCTTCAGGAAGCCGTGACGCAGAAAACGTTTCGTGAAGACCTGTACTTCCGAATCTCTTCCGTGCCCATCACTATTCCGCCGCTGCGCGAGCGAGGCGACGATGTGATTCTGCTGGCTGAGCATTTCCTGGAACGGTATCGCCGCGAATTCAAGAAGCCTAAATTGGAATTCACTGACGCTTCGCGTGCGCGACTGCGCGGGCATCAATGGTCGGGCAATGTTCGCGAGCTGCAGAACAGCATCGAACGGGCGGCGATTTTGGCGGCCAAGAATGAAATCAGCGCGGAAGATTTGCAATTGCCGTCGCCGCGGCCTGCAGCGAAAGAAATGCCCGAGGGGATGCTGAATGACACCTTTCTTTGGGATGGCCCCTTGGAAGAAGTGGCGCAGCGCGCGGTGCAACATGTGGAGCGATTCAAAATCGAAGCAGCTCTACGCGAGGCGAAATGGAACAAGTCGCGGGCGGCGGAGCATCTTGGGGTTTCGTACAAAACGCTGCTGCATAAGATTCGCGCACTGGGACTGGAGAATTGATGAGGCAGTTGAGAGTTAACAGTCAAGAGTTACAGGCTTTCGACTATTAGCTTTCAACTGCTTTTGGCTCCGCGATGGAGTGCAACGATTCCGCACGTCCAGCGTTCATGCTGCACGTTTTCAAATCCTGCCGCTTCGATCCATTCTTTGAGGATTTGCGGCTGCGGGAATTTCTGCACGGACTGCGGAAGATAAGAATACGCTTCCCCGCTTCCAGAGATCGCGCCTCCCACTTTGGGAAGAATTCTGGTGAAATAGAAATTGTAGAGCGCCGCGAGAGCTCCGTTTGAGGGCGCGCAAAATTCCAGAATGCCCACTTCCCCACCGGGGCGCAGGACGCGGGCGATTTCACGCAGGGCGCGGTCGTAGTTCACCAAGTTGCGAAACCCGAACGCCGCGGCGACAAGGTCGAAACTTGCGTCGCGGAACGGCAAAGCCAGCGCATCGGCTCCGAGGAAACTGGCGCGGCCACCTTTATTTTTGGTCTGCGCCAACCGCAGCATTGGCAAGGCAAAATCCGCGCCGAAAAAGGAACACGCCGGTTTTTGAACTTCCTCGCGGGAATGTGACGCCTCGCGCTCGAGGGCAAAGAGCAGGTCGCCAGTGCCACAGCACAAGTCCAGCACGCGCACACCCGGACGGTGAAGAATGTGCGCGAATCTCTTCGCGGTGCGTCTGCGCCATAATTTATCAAATGAACCGGACAGAAAATGATTAAGGAAATCGTAACGCGGCGCGATGCTACTGAACATATCGCGTACGCGACGCTCGGCTTCCCGCTCGTCCTCGGTTCCTTGAGGGCGCGTTCCGTGAAAAACAGCGTTATTCCGAGAACCGAGATTATCCGCGGCGCGATTCACGTGCGCCCACTCCGGCGCGCCTGAGCGAAGAATATTGGTAACTCGCGCCATGCCATCGCGACAACTTTTTCCGGGACATCGATGCCGATATCGGCAGCGCCGATATGTCTCGGCATCACCCAGCGAACACGGCCGGATCGAGACTTCTTATCCGACAGAATTGCGCGCGACAGTATCACAGGTGAGATACGAGGCAATCGCGGCAAGGGTCCACAGCGCGCAACCAGTGATGCGATGCGGACGGCATCTCGTTCGCTTAATTTATCCAGGGCGACGGCGATAAGCGTCGCGCCCAGCATTCCCCAGGCCACTGCTTCGCCGTGAAGAAATTGTTTGTATCGCGTCGCAGTTTCGAGTGCGTGACCGATGGTGTGGCCGAAATTCAAAACCTGTCTGGGACCGACCTCGCGTTCGTCGCGGCTCACAACGCGCGCCTTCGCTCGAACGCAGCGTTCAATCACCCATTCGAGTGCGCGTATATCCATTTGTAACAGCGCGTCCAGGTTGTTTTCCAAAAACTCGAATAGCTCGCGGTCACCGATGACGCCGTATTTGATCACCTCATACACGCCGGAGCGAAACTGCCGCGGCGGCAGAGTGCGCAGGAGGGAGGGATCGGCGAGGACGAGTTGAGGCTGGTGAAACGCGCCGATCAGGTTCTTGCCTTCCGGCAAATCGACGCCGGTTTTTCCGCCGATTGCGCTGTCAACCTGAGCGACGAGCGTGGTGGGCACATGAACGATGCGCACGCCCCGGAGATAGCTCGCTGCAGCAAAGCCCGCGACATCGCCAACGACGCCGCCGCCGACGGCAACGAGCAATGCTTGGCGGTCGGCGCGCGCGCGGACGAGTCTACGGCAAATCATTTCGATAATGGCGAGGCGCTTCGCGGCTTCCCTATCGTCAAACAGAATCACGCGGGCAGCAGAGGTGCGGCGGAGCCCTTGCGTCACAGCACGTCCGCAAAACTTCCAGACACGAGGCGATGACAACACAAAAACTTCGCCACCGTGACTGATTCGTCTGACGAGCTGACCCAGCCGAGCGAGTGCACCGCGACCGTAAATCACCGGATAAGCCGTCGAGGTTGTCCGTGCAATGATCTTATTCACTGCGAGAATTTCTTTTCGAGCGCGTCGACACTCGCCAAAACAACATGGCCCACGATGGCGAGGCTCTTGGGGCTGATTTTGTCCATGGTGTCCTGCGGAGTGTGCCAGTAGCCTTCGTTAATGTAATCGTTCAGGTCGATCAGGTCGACGGCGGCCAATCCCTTAGCGAGAAATGGCTGATGGTCATCCTCGGTGCCGGAGGTTTGCGGGACGAACACATTCTGATAGCCGAGCTTTGCGGCGGTCGACCACACAAGGTCTGTCAGCCATGGCGTCGAGTAGGAATCTTTGAGAATGTGCAAACCTTTCTGACCGATCATGTCGACGAGAATTACGGCCTTGATATTTTTCAGCTGACCCGTGAGTTCCAGGTTCGCGGCCATCTGGCGGCTGCCGTAGGTGTGGTCGTTGTTCTGGTTCCAATGAACCATGGCTTCTTCGCCATCGAGAAACGCCATCCAAATCGCGACCGGTTGCTTTTTGCCACACAGGAGGCGCGCCGCTTCGAGCATCAACCCGGTCGAGGATCCTCCATCTTCCGCGCCGACGAAATTGTCCATTCGCTTCGTATCGTAGTGAGTCAGGAGCAAAATTACGTTGTGACCGCTGCCCGGGACTTTCGCGACGATATTTTTCATCGCAAGCGTACCAATCGGCGTCTGCGCATGAAAATCGTCTTCATCGATTTGGCAACCGTCGGCGCGCAACTCACTGGAAATATAATCCTGCGTTTTCTTGATGGCGTCGGAGCCCGACGGGCGAGGCCCGAAGCTGACCAGCTTCGCGGTGTAATCGTAGGCGCGCTGGCCGTCGAAGCCACCTGTCTGCTGCGGCAAGGGAGCTTTGTCCTGCGGCGCGATGACGACTTTATCCCGCGCGACGCTACCCGAGGCGCTTACCTTGGCGTTATTCGAGCCGCCGCTGCATCCAATCGCGCACGCCAAAAGCGTTATGGGTAACAAAATTCGCAAACTGGCCGACATTTCGTGCTCCTTTTGCAGTCTTTTGTGCGGGTCTTGCCCGGAGCTTTTTTCGCTCCGTCTTCCCTGCTCCTGTTCTGCTCCGGTTCCTTTGTTGCTATTGCGCGCCCTCCTCGGCAATTTCGCGCTTGCGCTTCTTGCGGAACACCATGTAGGACACAGCAATTCCGACAAAATAGAGGCCCACCATGGGCGTCATGAAAACGAGCATCGTGGTTGCATCCGGCGTCGGCGTAACGATCGCGGCCACAATGGTGATGACCAAGATGGCGTAACGCAGATTCTTCCAGAGCCACTGGGGAGTGACAATCCCAAAGACCGAGAGAACAAAAATCAAAACGGGAAGCTCAAATATGGCACCTAGGCCAACCATCACGACCAGAATCAGGTCGAAATATTCACTGATGCTTATCAAGGGCTGGAACGGGCCCTGCGGCCCTTGAAACGTGATGAGGAACTTGAGCACGAAGGGCAACAAGATAAAATACGCGAACGAAATTCCGCACAGGAAAAGAAAAACGGAAGAAAGAATGAACGAGAGCACGGCTTTGCGTTCGTGCTTGTAGAGGCCGGGAGCGACAAAGAGCCAGACTTGATGGAGTATCACTGGCAGCGCGATCACGAGGCCCAGATAGAATCCCACTTTAATCAGGAGGTTCACGTATTCGGCAGGACCCGTGAAAATGAGCTTATCGGGGTAATGCGCTTGCTGGAGCGCTGTGACCATCGGCCGGGCCACGAAGTTGATGACCCATTTGGCGACGGAAAAGCCGATGACAAATCCGATGGCGATGGCGACTGCCGAATAAAGCAGGCGCTTGCGCAATTCGATCAGGTGTTCGATCAGCGACATTTTATCGCTGGCGTCATCGCCTCCTGCGGTTGGAGGCAGCTCGGGCTGGTTAGGTGTGGCCATCGCTCGCCTTCTCGGAGTCTGGCTGTGGCGTTGATACGGGGCCGATCGCCTCGGAAATGGAGTGCGGCTCCGCAGGGGCGGCGGGAGCAAGCGCCGGGTTTTCAGGTTCGACGGTCTGCACGACGCTCGGCGCTGCATTCGCCGAATCGGGGGCTGCGTTGCTTGCAGGAGGCTGAGGAGCCGGCAAAGTTCCAGCCTGTGTGGCTGACTCGGCGGGTGGCTGCCGGGCGGGGGGGGGGGCCTGCTGCTTGACGGTTTCCGCGATGCGCGTCTCGCGCTCGAGCTCGCGCATATGCTCTTCGAATCCGGCCCGCAAGTCGCCCGTTGCCCGTCTGAATTCGGCCATTACTTTGCCGAAGTTTCGCGCCAATTCAGGCAATTTTTCGGGACCGAATACAATCAGAGCCACCAAAAAAATAATCACCAGATGTGGCAGGCTTAGCATTTTTCGGGTGCGCGATCGCCTTCTTTTGCATCATAGAAGAGGCTGGCAGGCGTGTCAAACCGCCTAAAAATGTATGCTATACTGCCTGTGAGACGCATCGAGGGACGAATGGAATCCTACAAACGCGGGGCATTTCTTCTGGCAGCGGTATTGGTTATTGCAGCAATTTTGGGCGGCCTGTATGGGCCGTCCCTGAAGGCGACCGCCGCTGGGGCCACCGACCTGCAGGACTCGGTGCAGTCTTTCGCTCGCGTGCTCTCCATCGTCCAGCAGAACTACGCGGAGCCCATCGATACCAATAAAGTCGTGTACGACGGCGCTATTCCTGGGATGCTGCACGTCCTTGACCCGCACTCGAATTTCTTCGACCCAAAACAGTGGGCGCTGATGCTCGAAGAGCAGCGCGGGAATTATTACGGGGTGGGGATGCGTATCGTTCCTGATGGCAATCACATCGAAGTGGTCTCTCCGTTCCCCGGTTCGCCGGCAGACAGGGCTGGGATCAAGCCCGGCGATTTCATCGTGAAGGTGGATGGCAAAGATTGCACTGGATTTTCGACCTCGCAAGTCGCCGACATACTGAAGGGGCCAAAAGGCACGGTGGTGACGATTACGCTGAGTCGCGAAGGATGGGCGAAACCCATCGTTGTAAACGTGGTGCGCGACGAGATACCGCAATCGGCCGTTGAATTCTCCACGCTGCTTAAACCTGGGATCGGATATGTGCACATGTGGACTTTCAGTTCAGAGACCACGGACAGCGACCTGAAGGCCGCATTGGAGAAATTGGATTACTCGCACCTCGACGGGCTAATTCTGGATCTACGCGGCAATCCGGGAGGATTGCTGATGCAAGCAGTGGGAATGTCTGACCTATTCTTGTCGAAGGATCAGCTTGTTGTGTCGCACAAGGGCCGCAATTCTTCCGAGCGGCGCTATTATGCGCTGCGAGGCAATAAGGGTAATGACATTCCGGTGGTTGTACTCATGAATGGCGGGAGCGCATCGGCATCGGAGATCGTTGCCGGCGCGTTGCAGGACCACGACCGGGCGCTGATTACGGGGGAACGCAGCTTCGGCAAAGGCCTGGTGCAAACGCAATTTCCACTCAGCGACAACACCATGCTTCTGCTCACTACGGCGCGTTACTACACTCCGAGCGGCCGGTTGATTCAGCGCGATTACAAAGACGTTTCGCTCTACGATTACGAATATAATCGCCAGCCGAATAAGGAACCGCAAGTCAAGTTGACAGACAGCGGACGGAAAGTCTACGGAGGCGGGGGAATCACTCCGGACGTGTCGGATCCGGCTCCGAAGCTAGACCCATTCCAGCAGCTTCTTTATGGTCGAGGCGTGTTTTTCCCTTCCGATCCGTTTTTCGTGTCGTCGCAACCGATCGGTGTCGGCAACTTCACTCGCTACTTCATGGGCACGCGGCCAACGATCACCAAGGATTTCACGGTGGACGACGCCGTGATGAAGCAATTCCTCGGGTTCCTGGACCAACAACACATCAAATACACACCTGAATTGATTAGCGCCAATTCAGACTGGATCAAAGATCACATTAAGCGCGAAGCGTTCACCTATGCTTTGGGAATTCCGGCTGGCTACAAAGTTGCGGTGGATGATGATGCGCAAGTCGAGAAAGCTGAAGAACTGATTCCGCAAGCCAAGGCTCTCTACGACAACGCAAAGAGAATCGTAGCCGAGCGGCAGGCTGCGGAACGATACCAACCGTGATTATTTGAGAAGCCGCGGCTGGTCATAGCAGCTACGCCTACATCTGAAGCGCTCTGTTCGACATCTTCGCGTCCGCAGTACACATTATCCGCCTCCGTTGCCTTAGTTGCTCGGCGGAATGGTCTCTCCCTTCACGAGCACGCGTTCGAAGAAATCGGCCGTGGCAGCATAGGCGCGAATCCACGTCTTCCACATGAGGAAACCGTGGATTTCGTCCGGGAAAACCATTTGTTCGAACGGTACATGTTGCGCGCGCAGGCGTTGCACTAAATCCACCATTTGGCTGAATGGCACGTTGCGGTCGTCGTCGCCCTGAATCAACAAGACCGGTGATTTCCACGTCGCCACCGAAGCATCCGGCGAGGAATCAAATGCCAGCTTCATTGCTTCCTTCAAGTCCGGCGCGCCCTCGCTCTGCCGCTCCCAACGCGGAAGGAATACCGACCAGTCGTGGACGCCGTGCATGTCCACGCCCGCTTTGAAAATATCCGAATTTCGCGCCAGCCCCATCGCCGTCAAAAATCCGCCGTACGATCCGCCCCACAAGCCGATTTTGTCGCGATCGACGATGGAAAGGTTCTGCAAATATTTCCCGGCGGCGACGATGTCTCTATACTCGGAAGCTCCGCGCCAGCCTGCGTCCGCGGGTTCGCGGAACGCCCGCCCGTACATGATGCCCGTGCGATAGTTGACGGAAAGCACAACGAAACCCAGACTGACCAAGTATTGATTTTCAGCGTACGCGTAATGGTAATAGTCCATCATGTGGAAGCCGAGCATCATCTGGCGCATAGACCCGCCATGCATGTAAACGAGCGCAGGACCCGGTGCGGTGCGGCCCTGTGGAACGAAAAGCTGGCCGTGGATTTCGAGGTCGTCTTCACTTTTGAAAATCACTTGCTTGGGAGTGACGAGTTGGCTCGAAGGAAAATCCGCGGGCAATTCTTCCCGCGCGATCATCTGGCGGCTGCTTTTCGTAATTCGGTATGGCATTGCAGGCGAAGCGGCGCTCGAGCCGAGACAGAGCAGAAATTTCCCGTCGCCTGTTTCCACCGGAGTCCATTCGATTGTTTCGCCCTGTGTTAGGGCCCGCGGCGTGCCGCCGTCAACGCTGACTTTCCAAATGTGCCGGCGGTCCACGTCGTTCTGATTTGACGATTCGAGAATCGTTTTTCCGTCAGGGCTGAGCGTGACGTCCTTCACATCAAAGTCGCCCGGAGTGAGCAGTCTCGCTTCGCCGCCATCCGTGGAAATCGAATAGAGATGATTGCGACCGTCTTTTTCGGACGCGAAAACAATGCGATTCCGCGCCGCAAAGTGAAAAGAATCGGACTCGGTTAGACGCGGGATCGAATCGTCCATCGTGTTTCCACTCTGCCAGAGTTGGGACGCCTTACCGGTGGCCGGATTGCCGACCCAGATGGACCAGGGCTGCGGTCGCAATGGAATCAGCGGCAGACCGCGCTCAAAGCCGTCCATTTTAACGTATGCGATTTTCGTGCCATCGGGCGACCATCTGGGCAAGCTGTCGCGATCCACGCTCGGGTGGAGATATCGCAGCGCGCTTTGGCCGGAGTCATAGATGGCGATAAAACTGTGATCGCCGCGCTCACTGGTGAAGGCAATTTCGCGGCCATCGGGAGACCACTGCGGATCAAGGTTCGTGCCGCGCACGTAGCAGAGCTCTTTTGCTTGCGTCGCACCTGAAACTGGCGCGATCCAAAGGTCGTCCCGTGCAGGCCACACGGCATTTTGCCCGTCGGGAGAAATCGCGATGTCCTCGCAATCTTCACGGCCGCAGTTCATGTCGCCGAGCAGACGTGGCTGGCCTGTCTCCACATCGGCAGCCCACACTTGTTGATCGGGCTTCTGCACACTGCTGGTGGGATCGGCGACCTCGCTGGCGGAATTCGTTTCGCTACCACGCGCGTAGACCACTGTCTTGCCGTCCGGCGTCAGACGCAAACTCGCAATCGGCTGGCCGTCGTCTTCTGTGTAGTGCGTGACCTGACGCGCCTTGAAGTCCGGGCCGTCGGCGACGAACACATTGCGAACACCGCGAATGTTAAACACCCAGGCGATGCGTTCGCCATTGTGTGCCGCGACAAGCTCATCGGGAAACGGAGAGCTCATCACCTGCTCGAGCGTAAATCCCGGCGCGGCGTATGCTGCAGCGGAAAAAACGAGTGCCAAACAAATCGTAGTGCTAGCTATGAATGCCACGCGCATCTTGACGAAAGACGAATCACGATTCATCCGACACCCCCCGCGTTGAATTTCGCGGATGCATGATACGCCCGCGAGTTTGCAAAGAAAAGGCGCTGTTGGGCGTCGATGGGAAGGACAGACGAGGCGACAACTGTCCTTTCGTACCAGTGACTAATCGACACGTGGGCACCGCGCCGCGCACTGATCCGCGGGTCGTGGCTCTACAATGAAATGAGACAATCCAAATTCTGAGAGGTAATCATGAGGACGCGATGGTGGATGGCTTTGTGTGTGGCTTCGATATTTGCGCTGAGCGGCAACGCGGCCCGCGCTCAGGACCACGATCATGGACACGGACATGGGCATGACAAAGATCACCACGATCACGGCGAAGACCGTGATCACCGTGGCTGGTACAGTCAGCATGACCGTGACGACATGCGCTCCTGGTACCACGAGCACGAAGACCACGACGATCTGCCACCCGGTCTGGCGCGGCGCGACGACTTGCCGCCGGGACTTGAAAGGCAGCTCGTTGTTCGCGGCGAGCTTCCGCCTGGACTGCGCCGCAAAATTCGCCCCGTCCCAGTGGAACTGGAACGCGAGTTGCCGCCTCCTCCGCGCGATTGCGAACACGTGGTGATTGGCGGCCACATCGTGCTGTGGAACAGGCGAACGAACATTGTCGTGGATATTTTCCACTTCGAAAGAGAGTAGCAGCGCTGCTCGACGTTCCAGAGTTAGGCGCGCCTTGGCTGACGGCCGGTCGGACTTCTGAATGAAGCCGGAAGGATCGGGCCAGGGTTTGCGCGCGCGCGAGCACGCACGCGAATGCACTGGCAAGAAAAGGGAGTTTGCGCCTTAGTGCAGGAAGGAACCGTGCTGCTCGGTGGCAGTGCCCACCGACGGCAGAAAATCCGTGAGCACGACGTCGATGCGCCGGACGGCCTCATCCACGCCGCGTAGTCGTTCGTCCCGGTCGTCCAGAGTCGCCGATTGCTCGATCAAGCTCAGTGCGCCGCGAATGCGATAGTTCATGTCCGCAACAAGCTGCATTCTTTCTTTCGCTCTGGCGTAAACCTGATTTTCGTAACTTGCCGACAGAAAGAACAGGATCAGCAGCGCTCCGATGATCCCGATCGCCAGATGATTGAAGACCCTAGCCTGCGCGGGCGTTCCGATCCAAGTCAGAATAATGTCCGTGAAGAAACTCGCGGCGAAAAGGATCAGGCCGGTGAGCAGGGCTGGCGACATCCGCTCAAACGATAACCAACGTGGGAGAGGCTTGTTAAGGTGCATGGAAATTCCTCCGAGGGAAGTGCGGGTGATTATAGCGCGATTGAAGCGAATCAGGGTAGCGCGAAGGCGTCGCCCAGCGACTGGCTCAGTCGTGAGGCGGCAAAGGTCCCGGAAATTGCACAACTCCGAATCGTCCGTTGGATTCGCGGACGAGCGTCGGAGCGTACAGTCCCAGCAATTTGCGCGTCCACCAATCGCCTGTCTGCCGTTTCGTGGCCAGATCGGTGAACCAGTATTGCCAGATGACGACGCGAATTTCCTGCGGCGGGCCGTTGGGGAACGGATCACGCGCGAAGAGCGACAGGACTTCAGGACTGTTGTCGAGCAGCGCCTCTTCGGTGCCGACGACGAATTGATATTGGCGCCAGCTCCTTAGGGAAGCGAACCACAGATTCCAATCGAAACGCGGCTGATACGGCGCATAAATGCGCGGAGCTTCGTTTAGCGCTTGCGGCTTGTACCGGAACGGATACGGCGTCCAAGTATTTCCGCCGTCATTCGAGCCCTGAAATTCTATTTCGTAGCGCCCGCGCGTCATCGAGCCAAAAAGACCGTATTGATTGGCGATGCGGAAAGGATCAATCGCTTGCACGGGCCATTGCGGAAGCGGCGCGCCGGGGAACAACATCCAAGCGAGTTGCGCCGTGGTGGCATAAAAAATCCAGGCGAGACAGATTCCCGCGATAATCATGCGCACGGGCGCAAAAAAATGCCGAATGGCACTTCTTCCACTATTCGTTTGCGTGGGTGAAGCCGCCGACCTAACAGGTGTCTGCGGCAGGGACGTTGCGACTTGCAGCGGCTTGGGCTCTGGAGGCGCGAAAAGAGAAACTGGTTTTTCGGCGATGGTTGCAACTTGCTCCTCACTATCTTCGGCGCGCATCGCAACCATGACGTGATATTTCGGGAACCAGCTGCGCGGCGCGATGCGCACGAGGAATTGGTCGTCGAGCAGCAAAAAACCGAGTGCGAGTACCAGGTAATTCAGGAACGCGTAATTCGCCGTGAGGATCACGCCGATCTCCCACGGCGTGACGATAAAAAAGCAGATGAGCCGGAAACGGCGCGGCAGAAAGAGCATCAGCACGATGCCGAGCTCCATGACGAGTGTCGCGAGCGCCGTCAGCCAATGAAACCAATGCGGCGCGTGCTGCACATACCAGCCGATCCAGGTGGGCAGCGGGCCATTTTGGTAATACTCGTACATCGCGGTCAGATGACGCCATTCGGGATCGCCGCCAATTATTTTGGCCACGCCTGATTCGAAGTAAATACGGAACCACTCCCACAAAAGCAGCCACAGACACGCGCGCGAAGGGGGCGATAATTCGCCCCATTGTGGACGCCATCCCGCCGGCGCGAGGAACAGGCATAGGAACCCGGCTTCGAGGAGCATGCCGTCGGATTGGTAGTTCGAGAAATCCTGCAGCGTGGCGATGAAAGACAAAAAGCAGACGAAGCAAATCGCCGTCATGGCGCGCGGCCAGAAATTCAGGACGAGCAGAATTGCCGCAATCATTCCAATCCAGCAGACGAGCACCAGTGCGCGATCCGTGGAGCTGAACCAAAATACCGACGGGACAAACCAGAATTTCGCGAAACCGTGGACAGAGTGGCCGACGGCGTGGATATAAACGTTCGCGGGAAGAATACCGTTGGGGCCGATGAGGCCTTTGGCTTGAAAGACGAGCGAGTAAAATGCGGAGAAGAAAATTATGCCGAGCGCGCGAAGGAAAATCCAACGCGGACCGAGATGGCCGAAGGTTCCCGATTCGGGGTCAAGGAACCACTTCGCAATTTGCCCAGCGCGGCGCAGCATCGCGGCATTATACACATGCACGTCGTGCGAGAGGTTGCGCGTGGAATTTAAAGACAGTTCACCGCAGAGGCACAGAGAACGCAGAGGAAAAGACCATTCCCCGGTCGGGCACAAAGAGAAGTGAAGAGAAATTGGTGGACGGCAGGGGATTCGAACCCCCGACCCCCGCGTTGCGAACGCGATGCTCTCCCAGCTGAGCTAGCCGCCCACCGAGCGAATTAAGTTTAGCAAAGGCGGACGCCAGCGCCAAATGAACACGCGCGCCGGCAGTGGGCTATTTCGAAAAGCAGCCAAAGTCGCTTCGCCAGAGGACTGCACTTCCGAGACTCGTCTTGCCTTTCAAGCTTTTAAGCGGAGCCGTTGACTTTCCTCGAACAAGCAACCTAATATACGCGTAATTGTGATGCTGGTACCCGCATCGTCGTCTTGCAGTAACCCATCTCGCAAGAATTAGCGGCGACGGAATGGACGTTATGTAAAATGGAGGGTCCATGCTACGAGAACGGGCCTTGAAGGTTGCATTGGTGCTGGTAGGATTGCTTTTCTTGGCCGGCATCTACCCGGTGGCGATATCCTTCCTGCGCCCGGGCCAATCGGATTACGAAATGATGATGCTGAGCCTCTACGTGACACTCGGGGTTTTCCTGCTTCTGGCTGTACGCAATCCCTCGGCGCATCGCAGCTTGATTGCCTTCACCGCATGGTCAAGTTTTGCTCACGGGGCTGTTATGGCGGCGCAGGCGTTCCAGCATCCGGACGAGCGCGGCGAGCTACTGGGCGCCGTTGCCGGGCTGGTTGTCGTTGGCATAGCCCTGATCGCGCTGGCACCGGCAAAGCCGTCAGCGGCGCCGGCACGGGCCGACACCGCGTACGCAAAGTCGCATTAGCTGCTTTTCAAAATAGACCACTACCCGCGTGCGGGCATTCTTTACGGGCGCGCTCGCGCGGCGTCGACTACACTATCCAACGCTGATATTCCAGGTACGGCGCCTTGCGCGAACACTTTGCTGCCACCGCCTTTGCCACCAACAGGCGCGAGCAACTCACGTAGCAGCGCACCCATGTCGCCGTCGAGACCCGCTGATTGCGCGAGGACGATTGCCGTTGCTGCGCGGCTTGCAAGAATCACTCGCATGTTCGGAGTTGTGACAATTTTGGCAGCGAGCATGGCCAGGTAGCTTGGGGCGGCGTCAGCGGAAATAGAAACGATAATTCTGCACTTGCCGTCGTGGGATATTTCGGTGTGTCGCGCGAGCAGATCAGATGCTTCGAGTTCGGCGAGGCGTTCGGTTAGTTTTTTCGCATCACGCTGGCTCGCCCGACGCTCTTCCTGAATTTTACGCACATTTTCGGGGAGCTCGGCCATCCCACAACCAAGATGCTCGGCAGCCTGTCGCAAAGCTGCGAAGTCTCCGCGCGCGGCCGCAAGGGATCTCCACCCTGCCACGAACTCGACACGCCAATTCCCTTTTTGACGTTCACATTTGCGCATAAGCAGCAATCCGGCCTGGCCCGTGCGTGCCAGATGAGTGCCGCCGCATGGCTGACGGTCGAACGCCTCAATGTCGATGACACGCAGAGTGCCTTCGCGGTCAACTTTTTTGCGAATGCCCTGCGCGGCGAGATCTTCGGCACTTCCGTAGCGCACGGCAATGGAACGGTCATCGAAGATAATTTCGTTCACACGACGTTCGGCTTCTTCAAGCTGGCGTGGCGTGATGGACGGCGCGGCAAGGTCGATGGTGGAAATCTCGCGGCCGAGATGGAACGATACAGTCTGAAATTTGAACAGCTCGATGAACGCGGCGGAGAGCATGTGCTGAGCCGTGTGTTGCTGCATGTGATCGAAGCGGCGTGGCCAGTCGATAACAGCGCGAACCGCGCCCGCCGCGACGGACTGGTCAGTGAAATGCATGATTTCGTCATTTTCGGCGTCGAGCACTTCCACAACATTCGCGTGACCTAATTTCCCCGTGTCGAAAGGCTGTCCGCCCGAAGTGGGATAAAACGCGCTGCGGTCCAAGCGCACGCGCCAGCGCGCGCCGTCGGGTTCGCAGGCGAGCACTTGCGCGTCGAATTCGCGCAGAAATGAATCGTCGTAATACAGCCGTTCGGTCAATGTGCTTCTTCAACCCTTAACTCTTAACAGTTTGTTGAAAAAGTGCTCTTGGTTGTCATTTCTCCCGCTGCAAGGGAACCACAGTTTACAAAAGCCCAAGGAAAATGCAGATTCCTCCTCGCGGTCGCTCGTCGGAATGACAACGAGTGGAGTTTTTCAACAAGCTGTTAGAGTCTGCCTTTTACTTCCGCCTTTCGACTCTTGACTGTCAACTATTTTTCAGCGCTTTTTGCCAGGCTTCGTTGTATTTGTAGCCGCAGCCCGTGTTGAAGAGCACGACGGCCTCATCGGGCTTGATCCATTTCTTCTCTGCGAGCTTGCGTGCGGCAACAACGGTGGCGCCTCCCTCGGGTGCCGCGTAAATGCCTTCCTTTGCGGCGAGTTCTTTCGAGGTGGCGAGAATCTCGTCGTCGGTTGCGGCAATGGCAGTGCCTTTGCTTTCGCGAATCGCCTGAAGAATCAGGAAATCGCCAATCGCTTTCGGCACGCGCAAGCCAGAAGCAATCGTCGCGGCGTTCGGCCACATCGGCGCGCTGTCGGCGCCTTTTTCGAACGCGTCGACGATGGGCGCGCAGCCCGCGGCTTGCACCGTGACCATGCGCGGGCGCTCGCTCCCGATCCAGCCCATCGCTTCCATTTCCTCGAAGGCTTTCCACATGCCAATCATGCCGACTCCGCCTCCGGTGGGATAAATAATCACGTCGGGAAGCTTGCCGTCGAATTGCTCCCACAGCTCGAGGCCCATGGTTTTTTTTCCTTCGATGCGATACGGCTCCTTGAGCGTGGTGACTTCGTACCAGCCGTTCTTCTCTTTGTTTTCAGCGACGTATTTGCCGCAGTCGGAGATCAGGCCGTCGAGCTTGCGCACGTCCGCGCCAAATGCGCGGCATTCCATTTCGTTGGCGAGAGGCGTGTCTGCAGGCATTACGATCACGCACGGAATTCCGGCCTGCGCTGCATAGGCGGCAAGCGCGCCACCCGCGTTCCCTGCCGTTGGCGTCGCCAGAACTTTGACGCCCAATTCTTTTGCGCGGCTTACGGCGGCGGAAAGTCCCCGAGCTTTGAAGGATCCTGTTGGGTTGAGGCCTTCGTCCTTGATATAGAGATTGCGCAAGCCCATCGACGCGCCCAGACGTTTCGCGTGCAGCACGGGCGTCATGCCTTCGCCAAGCGTGACCTGTTCGCGCGAGGGCAGCACTTCTTCATAGCGCCACATGGTTGCTGGGCGCGAACGCAAGGCTTCGCGTGTCAGAGTTTTCTTCGCAGCCTTCAGATCGTAGCGCGCCAGGAGCGGGCCGCCGCAATCGCAAAGATTCTTGAGTTGGTTGTGTGGATACGTCTTTTTGCAGCGGGAACATTCCAGATGAGTCATGGTGGTTTGTAGTGGTTTGGTCATAAGCGAAAAAGTTTAGCACACCTTGCAGCAACAGATGCTCGGCGCGGGCGAGCGGCACGGTACAATTGATGGATGCCGATTCGCCTGATTGCCATGGATATTGACGGCACGCTCCTCGACAGCCGCCACGAATTGCCCGCCGCGAACCGCGAAGCAATCGTCGAAGCGCACGCGCGCGGCATCGAGATCATGCTTGTTACGGGTCGGCGATTCGATTTTGCTAAGCTAATCTCCGAGCAGCTCCCGTGCGAGTTGACGCTGGTAGTCAACAACGGTGCGCTGATTAAATCTAAAACAGGCGAGACTCATTTGCGGCGTCTGCTGCCTCGGGCGCTGGCACGCGAAGTGCTGGCCGCGACCGCTGATTTTCGCTCGGGAGCCGCGGTTGTTTTCGACCGTGTGCGCGAGCGTCAATTGATTTTCGAGCGCATCGACTGGAAGGATCCGGTCAGCGGCGGATATTACCAGCGCAACCGCGAATTCATCGCCGAATGCGTGCCGCTCGAAAACAGCCTCGACGAAGATCCGATTCAAGTGATGTTTGTCGGCTCGGTGGCGCGGATGCGTGCGGCGCATTTGGCTCTCAAGTCCATGCAGCGCGTGAACGATTTTTCGACGGCCCTGACGGAATACGAGCAGCGCGACTTGAGCATTCTGGATGTGATCGAGCGCGGATGCTCGAAGGGCGCGGCGCTGGCGGAGTGGGCGCGGCGGCGCGGTATTCGGCGCGAGGAAATCATGGCGATTGGCGATAACTGGAACGACCGCGATATGCTCGAATTCGCGGGCCTGCCCGTGTTGATGGCCAACAGCGCCGCGGAGTTAAAAGCGCTCGGCTGGGCGGTGACGTTGTCGAATGACGATGCTGGAGTGGCGGCAGCGATTCGCTCGTACGCGTTCGGGGGAAGCGGTTAAGAGTTGATAGTCCATAGTTGAAAGTTGGAAGCCGAAAAGCAGGAACATCACGTCGCCAGGGCAACGGCGCAGACACAAATTGGTTCAAAGGTATAAGGATATGTGGCCATTTATGAGAGCGATCGCGACCTTGCGGCAAGTGATTACGAATGCCGTCCTCGTCGTCTTCACAATGATGGTGGCGGCACTCGTCGCGCCCATTGCGCGTGGGGACTACGCTGTGCTGCGTTCGGGAGAGCGGCTGCATATCACTGGCTATCTTAGGCAAGGTCCAAACGTAGTCCTTTACGTTGCAGGTGGCAGCATTGTTGTGCCGTCGAAGGAGATCGTCCGATTTGACCCTGAGGATGTGTTTGCCCCGTTCCCGCCGGCCGCGGCGCTCGATGTTCCCTTTGCCAAGCAGATCCGCGCCGCAGCAGCGCGGAACGGCGTGGACGAAAATCTGATTTCGAGCGTGATTTTCGCGGAATCGAATTTCGCGCCGCGCGCCGTTTCGCCGAAGCGCGCGATGGGGTTGATGCAGCTGATGCCGCAAACGGCCCGTCAGTACGATGTTCGCAATGTTTTCGATCCGGCGCAAAATATTGCAGGAGGAACGCGCTATTTGAAACAACTGCTAGACCAATATCATGGGAATTTGCCGCTCGCGCTGGCGGCGTACAACGCAGGTCCGGTGCGCGTGGCACAATATGGTGGCGTACCGCCATTCCTCGAAACGCAAAACTACATCCGCCGCGTGACCAAGAAGCTCAAGAAGTTGAGAGCAGAGCGGCCGCCGGCACAACTTCGCTAATCGCCGCAGAAAATCGGAATTCGGAACTCACGTTTACCTCGTCGTAACTGAATACTAATGCGTGCTATTGCTGCTGTGGAATTTGCGGCGGCTGAGGCATCGGCGGAGGCTGGGGCATAGTAAATGGCACAGTGGTTCCGGGCGGCTGAGTGCCCGTGGGCGCGGGACCAGTCAACGTGGTTCCGATGGTTTGAATTTGCTCGAGCGGATTGAAAATGAATTCCCATTGCTTGTACGTTACGCCGCCTTTGTAAACCTTGATGGAAGGCTTATCGGACTTCCCTGCCACGCCAATGATGAAGCCGCCGATCACGGGACCCGACGAATCACCCGATTCGCTGACACTCATGCCGGAATTTGCTCCGGTCTGCGCCTGAAGACCCTGAGAAAAAAATGACTGCGGTGGCTGCTGCCCACTCGGTGCGGCAGGGGTTCCGAGAGGTGCATTCGGCATCGGGGCATTCTGCGTTTGGTTCGATGACCCTGGCGGAACGGGCAAATTCCCTGGCGGGACAGCAGCACCACTGGCAGCGCCGGGCTGCGACAAGGAGGTGGCGGCCGATTGCGCGTTCAAATCGTCGGCAATCCCACTTGATTCGCTGCCTGGTACTCCTCCCATATTTGTCCCAGTGGTGATTCCCATCTGGCGCTGCTTATCGAGGAAGGCCATCTGCTGCAGCGATGTGTACCGGACACTGCCGATGAGCTGACCCGTCGGCGTGACATAAATAAAACGCCAGGAACCGTCTTCTGTGTTCATGAGATTCTTGTATGGCTCGCGAAGAAAACGAATGCCGTTCTGCGCTTTCACGAGATCGTCAACGCTAGTGGGGAAGCGTCCGAATTTGCGGTAGTAAAGCCCGATGGCTCGCTTGTATTGTTCGCCACGCCAAATTGTCTCGGCTTCTTTTTCGCGCCGGCCTTCCGTCAACCGGTTCATAAGCGCCACAGAACCGCCAATAATCAGAAGGGCCACGAGGAAAAGCACGAAAAGAAGCGCGAAGCCTCGTTCCTTCCTTCCGGCGCTCGGGACCAGGATCCTCATGGCCGCCCCAGCTGCGGCGGCATTGGTGCACCGTCCGCGGGCTGCGCGAGCATCAAGGTGGTGCGCCTGCCGGAAGAGATTTCTTCTACTTCCACGGAATTGTTGCCGATGGTCAGGATACGGAATTGATTGAGGAGCGTACCGCCCTCAGGAAGGATGTACACGTCGTCGGAATTGGCTGAGAAGCAAGCGCGTTTCCGGCCCGTCTGTAAATCGGTGACAATCCCGTAGAAAGTCGCCGGCACGGAGACTGGAGGCGGAGGAGGGGGCACCACCGGGCCTCGTGCCGCAGCCTGCTGGGCTGCCAGCACCGACGGAGGAGGAGGCAGCGGCTCGGCGCTGAATATATCGCGGTGCTGGCCTTTGTACTCCTCCTTCTGGATGCGGTCGAGCAAATCGAGCCTCAGGGAAGGATCTGGCACGTTCAGCGGAACGAATTTTGCGCTGTCGGCACTGACGCCGGTAAATACAGAATCGTGCGACTGGCTGGAGTACAGCGCGATGCCAAGAAGGACCAACAGCACGCCCAGCGCATAGGCTTCATATCGAGTCTTTTTCGTCATGGCATCAAACGCGGAAGTAAGTCCGCAGCGTCACATTCAATCTGATGCTGCCCGAGGTTTCGGACCCCAAAGTCAAACCGTCGAGCACATAAAAGTGCGGCGAATGCTCGAGACTATTAATCAGGTGAATCAGGCTCTGATAATCGCCCTGCACGACGGCGGTCATCTGGACTTCGCTCAATCCACGGTCTTTCACGGCGATTTCGTGAAAACCGACACCAGTGATCTGGACGCCTGAATCCTTGGCCATTTGCCCTATGTCGGAAACCACCGTGGAATAACCAGACGATGCGGGAAGTAAATTGCGCTGGTAGAAGATGTCGCATTCCTTGGCGACGTCCGGCAGATGCTTCTCGATGGCCTGCCCCTTTGCGACGTCGGCAGCGAGCAACTTCTCTTTCTGCGCAAGACGATTGCGCTCTTGAGCCTGCGATTGCGGGGCCTGATGCGCGATATGGACATTTGCAAAAATCAACGCCCCGTCGACCGCGATCATACAGCCGAGCGCGATCTTCACCGCCAGCTTCCATTTGCGCGAATTGCTTCTAGCCGTCATATGGTCGCATATTGTGTTTCGAGTGAAAGTAGTACGACTCCCGCGTCTCCAGTCGAAATTTTCGCGGGCCGGGTCTCCTGCGTCACCTGCACATTCGAAAATGCGTGCGATCCCACGATGGACTGCAGGAACTTCATCTTCTGTTCATCGTTTACCGCGCCCACCACCAGCATCACTCTCACGCGTCCCTCTTTATCCATTTGGGGCGAAATGCTAACGACGCGCACGCCTGGCGGGAGGATTTGCTCCAGGTCAGCAAACATTTTTGTCCACGGAAAAGTTCGCTGCTCAATCAGGTTGTTGAGAAATTGAGCGCGGTTCATCACTTCGACGGTCTTCGGATCCTTGAGCGCCACGCGGAGTCTGTCCTGTTCGCGTTGGGATGCGCGTATATGATCCTCGAGCCGGCTGATGTCCGCACGGATGGCGCCGTTGGTGCGCCGCACCCGAATTGCGTGAACGGCAAGAAACAGGCAAGCCGCAACCGTGATGATTCCCAGCGTCACCGCGCCAGCGATGAAGCGGCGGTTATTTTCGAGTGGCGACGTTGCCAGATTGAAATGAGTCTTCACGCGATTGCAAAATTCTCCTGGCTTCTAGGCTCCGCGGTTCAATTGCCATCCCACCAACGATTCGAGTCCCTGCGCGACCAGCGACCTAGCCTCGGCGGAGAACTCGCCAGCCGTAGCGAGGGGCTCGGCCGGACAACCGATTTCGCGTCCCAGCATGTCCCGCAGGCTTTCTTCGCCAGCACCAAAGCCCGCGATGCGCAATTGCTCGACACTACCACCCCAAGTATCTTGATAAAACGCTAGCGCCGGAAATACTTCGTCGAACACAGCCTGCGGCTTTAGGACGTCTGTTTCCGTTCCCAATTCCGTGGAACGGTACACGCAGAGCGTATTGCCGCGAACGATCACAGTGGTCAAATTGCGGCCGCTCATTCGTGCAAGAAGCGTCGCCATATTTGGGTCGAGCATTGGCAGGGTTGCGAGCGTTGAACTCTGGACTACACCGGGGAACGTACCCTCGGCCTCCACCGCGGATTCATATTCGCGGCTGATTTTCTGGCGCGTCACGGCCGCCACGATTTCGATTTTCCCTTCGCGCCCGGATTGCCGCATCCACGATATGACGGCCTCTTCGGCATCGAACGGCAGGCTTTTCTTGAGCCGCCAGCGCAACAGAGGACGCGCTTCGTCCTCTCGGCGCGGGAAACTCTCGAACGGCAAAATGAAAACGCGAATTACCGTGTCGGGAACCAGCAACGCAATGTCCTGCCCCTGAGTGGGCACGCGAGAAAGCACGCTGTGAATGGCTGAACGCACGGCGTTCGGGTTCAGAATGTTTTGTTGCGTCGCGGAAGGGACGATCGCGCCCTCGGGCAACGGCTCGGCGGCAAACGCTGAAAGATGTGTTACACCGCGACCCCACCTGGCGGCAGCCACGTGCGTCGCCGCAATTTCCACCACAGTTGCGGGATGCGGCATGGCATCCAGCCAGCCGAGGAGTCGCCCGCGCGACGCACCGCGATGCGCCGCTGGCTGAATGGTTGTCAGACTAGTGGTCGAACTACTCAATGAAAGTCACCTTGTTGATCTCTCGGAGCGTGGTGATCCCCGCGCGAACACGTGCGAGCCCCGATTCACGCAAGAACTCCATGCCCTCTTCCTTCGCCGCACGCTTAATTTCGGAGGTAGGGCGGCGGTCGATAATCATTTCGCGAATGCGGTCCGAAAGATCTAGAAGCTCGCAGATCGCGGTCCTGCCATGATATCCGCTGCCGGAACACTCCAGGCAGCCCGCACCTTCGTACATAGCCACACCGGCCCATTCCTGAGGGTCCAACCCTGCTTCCCGCAACGTCTCGGGCGGAAGCTGAACCTGTTTCTTGCAGTTAGGGCAAATCACGCGAACCAGGCGTTGGGCGAGAATACAGTTCAAAGCCGAGACAAAGTTATATGGCTCGACTCCCATATTAATGAAGCGGCCAATGACGTCGGTTACGTTGTTGGCGTGGACGGTTGTGAAGACCAGGTGTCCGGTCAAGGCAGACTGGATGGCGATCTGCGCCGTTTCCTGATCGCGAATTTCGCCGACCATGATTTTGTCCGGATCGTGACGCAAAATGGAACGCAGGCCGCGCGCGAAGGTAAGGCCCTTCTTCTCATTCACGGGAATCTGCGTGATGCCGCGAACTTGATATTCCACGGGATCTTCGATGGTGATGATTTTGTCTTCATCGGTTTTGATCTCATTGATGGCGGCGTAAAGCGTGGTTGTCTTGCCCGATCCGGTCGGTCCGGTGACGAGCACCATGCCGTAGGGTTCGCGAATGTACCGCCGGAATTTGCGCACATCTTCTTCGGCGAATCCAACAACGTCGAGATTTAGGTTGCGGAATTTCTCGCTTAGCGTCTCCTTGTCGAGAACGCGCAACACAGCATCTTCGCCGTGAATCGAGGGCATGATCGAGACACGGAAATCGATGAAGCGGCCTTTGTAACGCACACGGAAACGGCCGTCCTGCGGAACACGGCGCTCGGCAATATCCAGTTCGCTCATCACTTTGATGCGCGAGAGGATCGTCGAATGCCATTCCTTCGCGAGCGGCTGCATGGCGTATTGCAGCACGCCGTCGATGCGGTACTTCACAGCGACTTCGGCGTTGCGCGTTTCGATGTGAATGTCGCTGGCACGGCGTTCGAGAGCGGTGAAAATGACGGTGTCGACGAGGCGGACGACCGGGCTCACCCCAGTGTCGCTCGTGAGCTTCTCCATCGAAATGTTTTCGTCGCCCTCTTCGTCGCTGACGACCTGCAGCGTGAATCCTTCGGTCGCCTGATCGAGGACACGCTGGGATTGCTCGGTGCGCTTCAGCAAATCGCCGATCTGCGTGGCGGTGGCGACGCGGATGATAAGTTTCTTGCCGAGCAGCAGCGACAATTCATCGTTGACGAGCAATTGGCTGGGGTCTGAAACGACGACAACGAGCGAATTGTTGTGCGCTTCGAGAGGCACGAAGTTGTAACGGAACATCAACTCGGCGGGAATTGAATGAAACAGCTCCGGATCGATTCGCTGTTCCGTCATGTCGATGAAGGGCACACGGTAGCGCTCGGCGAGCGTTTGGGTACGCTCGCGCTCGGCCGCTTCGTCGCGGGCCGGTTCAGGATGCAAATCTCGATTGATCGTGGTCATATTCCCTTATCACCCTCCGCCGGCTTGAAGGGAAAACAACGGCAGGTAAAGCGCCAACATGATGAAAAAAATAAGCACCGCAATCAAGATCAGAATCGTCGGCTCGATAATGGAGATTAGCATGGCGGTCTTCATGCTGGTTTCCTCGTCGTAGAATTGCGCCACGCTCCCGAGCATGGGCGCGAGCGCCCCGGAAGCCTCGCCAACCTCGATCATGTCCAGTGCGAGAGCGGGAATCATGTGCGTGTCGGCCAGCGCGGTGTGCAGCGAGCCGCCTTCGCGTACCCGCTCCGCTGCGTTATGAATTGAGCTGGCTATCAGCCGGCTCGTCATCGCGTTCGCCGCCGTCGCCAGCGCAGCGACCAGAGGCGTCCCTCCCCGCAGCAGCGTGCTGAGCGTTCGCGTGAACTGCGCCATCTGGAACTTGATCCAGACGTCCCCGATAACCGGCATTTTCAATTTCACTCGATCTAGCACGAGGGCTCCGTGGCTGGTCTTCGACCACAGAAACAGGAAAAGCACGCCGAACACGACCGTGGCCGCCAGCGCGATCAGCCAGTCTCGATAACCCACCACGACCGTAATCAGAATTCTCGTTAGGGTTGGAAGGGTCGATCCCAGGTCCGAATACAGTTTCGCGAACTGCGGAATCACATACGCAACCAGGTACGAGACGATGGACGATGCCACAACAATCAGGATGATCGGATAAATCAATACCCCGATCAGTTTCTTGCGGATTCCGGTGGTGACGCGTTGGTACGCAATATAATCATCCAACACACCCGGCAAATCGCCGCTCTTCTCTCCGGCCCGCAATGACGTAACGTAAACGGTTGGAAACGCTCCCGTGGCCTCAAAGGCATCCGAAAGCAGTTCGCCGTCGCGCACGCGCAGGCGCACATCGTTCAGAAACGGCCGAATCTTGGGCAGCGCCGCGCGGTCAGCAAGCAGATCGAGGGCCTTCAAAATCGGCAGGCCCGCTTTGATCAGCGTGTTGAATTGTTGATTGAAGATCAGGAAATCTCCGGTTGGAAGTTTGCGTCCCCCGCGGAAGCCGCTTAATGCTCGGGTTACGCTAAGATTCGGCCGGACGTTATAAACGTAGAACCCGCGGTCGACGAGCTTCTGGCGAGCTTCGACTTCGGTCTGGGCGGTCTCCAATTGTTGGAAGACGTGCCCCGTGGTATCCCCCACTTTGCATACAAACTCAGCCATACGAAATGAGTTTACTCCGGCTGCCCCTCGGTTTGTCGCTCCAGCTTAGCATATTGAAAAGAACTCCTGCGGAGCGCTGGGGTTGTCTGTGTCCAGGCGCAAACAGGACGAAATTATTCGCTCGGGCGCATTTTCCGCGCGAAGCGCTGGCAAGAGGCCGCCGTCTTCACCGTCCCGGCGCAAGGCGTCCTTGGGATTGCTTCGGGGACGGTTTTTGCGTATGATGCGTTGCTTTCCAGCACCCGCAAGATAAACGTTCAGGCGTTCAGGAGACATTTGATGCGCATTCGAAAGATCTCGATGTATTTGGCGATTTTCCTTTTGATGTTCACCATGGCGCGACCGGCGTTTGGCCAGGGCGCGAGTCAAGGCTCCATCCAAGGCACGGTTACGGATCAATCTGGCGCAGCAGTCCCCGGAGTCAACTTGACAGCCACCAACGCGCAGACTGGGATCAGCTTCACCACGACCAGCGACGCGGAGGGGCTCTATACGTTTCTTGTTGTGCCCGTGGGAACATATACAGTGGTCGCAGAAAAGTCCGGGTTTGCGAAAGTGACGCAGGAAAACACCATCGTGACCGTGGGCGCTCGGGTGACGCTCAATCTTTCGATGCCGCTGGCGAGCCAGAAGTCAACCGTAACGGTATCCGCTGAAGCTCCGATCGTAGAAATCACGAAGAGCGCAGTCAACTCCACAGTCAATGAGCGCGCTATCGCGGATCTGCCCACGAACGGGCGCAACTTCATCAACTTTGTTTTGCTGACTCCCGGCGTCACGACCGATAACCGCGGCGGAGATATCAGCTTCGCTGGCCAGCGCGGTACGCTCAATTCGCTGATCGTCGACGGTTCCGACAACAACAACACGTTCTTCGGCCAAACGCTGGGGCGCACTGGCTCCGGGCGCGCGCCGTATCAATTCAGCCAGGACGCTGTGCAGGAATTTCAGGTCAATTCGAACGACTATTCGGCGGAACTGGGCAACGCGGGCGGCGCGGTGATTAACGTCGTCACCAAATCCGGCACGAATCAGTTCCATGGCTCGGCTTTCGAGTTTTATCGCGACCGTTCGATGAATGCCAACGATCCGATACAAATCGCCAACGGCAAGCCGCGCCAGCCATACCACTTCAACCAATTCGGCGGCGACCTTGGCGGCCCGATCGTAAAGGACAAGTTGTTTTTCTTCTTCGATTACGATGGCCAGCGGAACACGGTCGCTAATTTCGTTTTCCTGAATGGAGCGCCGTTCTGCGTTACGTGCACGGCCAATCAGACCACGGCCATCAATTACCTCACAGCTCGCGCGAATTCCTGGAGCTCGACCTTCAACCAGAATGTTTACCTCGCAAAAGTGGACTGGCACATAAGCTCGAACGAAATGCTTTCCGCGCGTTACAACGCGCAGAGATTCACGGGATTGAATCTCGAAAGCGGCGGCCCGCAGAATTCGTCCGAACATACCGGAGCTTCTGACGTGACTTCGGACACGCTGACCGCGACGCTGACTTCGACGCTGCGCCCCACGCTCGTCAACGTATTCCAATTCAACTACGCCCGCGACAACGAGCCGGGGTTCGCCAATAGCGATCTGCCACAGGTGACGGTGAGAAATGCCGGCGTCACCGTTCTCACCGCGGGTCGCAATTTCTTCAGCCCAAGATTCACCAATATCAAGCGCGGTGAATTCGACGATGCAATTTCATGGGTTCACGGGGCTCACACGATCAAGACGGGCGCGCACATCATGATCGACCGCATCGCCAACTTTTTCCCGGGAAATTTCTCTGGCCAGTACACGTTCAACAGCCTCGAGGCTTTCGGCTGCAACTTGAACGGCGGAGGCGCGGGCTGCTTTACGGGCGGCGACGCGAATGACACGTTTGTGCAGGCATTCGCAGGAACCGGCACGACGGGGCCAACGACCAGCCCCAACCTATCCGAGTACTCTGGCTTCGTTCAAGACGAGTGGCGCGTGCGTCCTAATCTGACGCTGAATTATGGGTTGCGCTACGATTTCGATAAGATTGCGCAACCGCCGACACTCAATCCTGATCCACAACTCGCCGCGGCAGGCGTAATTACCAATCAGATTCACAACCAGCGCAACGAATTCGGCCCGCGGTTCGGTTTCGCGTGGACTCCGCTGGCGAGTGACCGCCTGGTGGTTCGCGGCGGCTACGGGATTTTTTATGGTCGGACACCGGCAATCACCGTCGGTACAGCCATGTCAAACAATGGCTTGAACGTTACAACGCTGACGTTTTTCCCGAGCTCCACTCCGTCGATTCCAGCTTATCCGAACAATCTTTGCGGCGCCCCCACACAGTCTCCGAGTTGCGCCGCTCCAACGGGAGGCACGGCAAGTCCACCGATCGTCTTTGGCTTCCAGAGGAATTACAAAGAGCCAAATGTGCAGCAGTTCAGCCTTGGCACAGAATACGAAATCAATCCCAATACCGCCGTTTCCATCACGTATCTGCACGTCAAAGGGACGCACCTCACGCGAACTATCGACATCAATTTGCAGGGCCCTGAGATTCAACAACAAATCGGGATCGCTGGCACGAGCACGGTGCTAACGTACAGCCAGATGCCCCAGCAAACGGGCAAGCCCCTCGGCAATCCCGTTCGCCCGTTCCCGAATTTCTCGCGCATCGAGGAATTCCAAAGCAATGCGAATTCTAATTACAACGGCATGACGGTGCAGTTGAACAAACGCTTCGCAAAGAATTATCAGCTCACCGCGGGCTATACATTTGGCAAGGTAATTGATGACGCTCCTGACGCGACGTCTGTCGTTCCCTTCTCCTTCGACGACACGAAAATGGTTTCCGATCCGCTGAACATTCGCGCCGACAAAGGGCCCGGCATCAACGACCAGCGCCACCGTTTTGTTCTGAGCGGCGTGTGGAATCTGAACTACGCGAGTGAGTTGTCATCATCCATTGCACGCGGCATCCTGGGCGGATGGGAACTCAGCGGCATTTTCACGGCGGAATCCGGCCAGCCGTATTCGGGCTTCCTCGGATTTGATTTGAACGGCGACAGCAATCGAAGCACAGATCGCACGCCGGGACAGGGGCGCAACACGTTCTATACTCCGAAATTCGTCTCGCTCGATCCGCGCGTTACGCGCAACGTCAACATCACCGAACGCTACAAGCTGCAGTTCATCGCCGAGGCATTTAATGCGTTCAATCGGGCCAACGTCATCGGGGTCAACCAAACTCAATTCAACGTTGTGAGTGGCGCGGCCTGCACGGGCACAACGACGAACACGTTTGGCGAATGCCTCAATCCGGTTCCGTCGTTCGGCAAAGCGACGAGCACGAACATCAATGGAGGTCCCGGCTCGCGCATTTTGCAGCTCGCCGTGAAATTTGTTTTCTGAGGCAACGGCGTTTGCCGTTTGGTTTGCGCAGCGGCCGGTCCGGGGTCTTTACGGACCGGGCATGCTTTTCCGATTCACCAGCGATGAGTCATCGACAATAGCGACCCCTGCAGGAGGCTCGAAATGGAATTTCGCCTCCTGAAGAGGAGTGTTTTCGCGCCAGTCGCCGAAACGGAATTCCGTCTGGATGTCGCCCGCCTGCCGGATAGTGACGCGTGCGAGTTGATTGTGCGAATTCACTTCGAAAAGCACTTTGCTGAATGCATCCCGGTCTTCCTGCCGAGGCTTGCAAACCAGGACAGTGTTCCCAGCTTCGGTCGCGCGTTCTTCCGGATCTTTTACCGACGCAATGGGCCTTGCCGACTCATTCGCGGGGGGCTTGGCGCGCCAGCCAATTCCAGGCTGCCGCATAGCCTCTCCAGATTCACTTTGCCCGTCAGGAGAGCCAGAGGCGTCCGCCAGTCGGAACTTTCCTTGATTGACGTGCGACTCGCCGTGTGATCCGCGGGAACGTAATACCAGACGTTCTTGCCGTCCACGAGGAACAGCTTCTTTCCCGGCGAATCGTAGTCCCAGCGCATCCGCCCGGGTCGCGAGAAATACACTTTGCCGCTTTCAGCGCGCATTCCAGCGCCGCCTGACCTGTACGTTTCCAGAAATATCGCCGACATCGTTTTCGTGTGGTGGTAATGCGCCTCGAGCGCGCTAGCAACACCGCGCGCGGTTGGGGCTTGGGCATTAGAAACCGGAAAAGCGAGAACGCTCGCAAGAAACAACATCAAGCACATGTTTGAAGTGTAGCAAGAATACGGGCGGCCCTAAAGATCGCCCTTCAAGTGAATTCCATGCTGAATCAGGGAGATGCTACTGCATTGCGGGGAGCGCGTCGCATGCGGCGGGACTGCCGATGACAGCGCCGGTCGAATCAAAATGGATTACACCGGGTAAATCACTGCAGAAGCTGCGTCCGCCTGTATTTCCGACCACAATCGGCACAGCGGTGGTCAAATACGCATTATAACCCGGAGAAGTGCATGCCGGACCTAAAGCCACATTCGGTCCCACGCCGGTATAAGTGAATGTGTAGCCATTTTTCTGAAACGGCGGAGTTGTCATCAACGGGTCGAGCAAGATCGCTTGGTCGCAGGTAGCTCCAGGACCCAGTCCACCCAGCGTCGCGAGGTTCGGCGGGTACCCGTTACTCCATGTACTGTTATAAGCGGTCGCGGCCGTCGTTAGGGTTCGCACATTCGCTGCGGCAGACGCTTCATTCGCAGCCATCCGTGACCGGAGAAAGTTAGGTATCGCAATAGCGCTGATGATCAGAATGATTGCGATCACGACGAGCAATTCGATCAGGGAAAACCCGCGCGATTCTCTCATTTTTTCTGTGCTTCTTTTTGTTCGTCTCATCATGGCATTTCCCTTCGTGCCGTCTTTCTCATCAACTGCTGCTGCCGAAAAAAAAGGGAGGAAGCGTGAACTTCCTCCCAGTTGAGAGTGAACGATTTACTGCAATGCTGTCGCGGTCGGGTCGCAACCGTTCGCGGTAACCGCGATAGCCGCACCCGTAGGATCGAACCGGATCACGCCCGTTTGGTCGGTGCAGAAGCTGCGCTGTCCGGTCGTGCCGACAATCGCCGGCTGTGCGTCAACGGCCATTGCCTGAACGCCAGGGTTGGTGCAGCCCTTGGCCGCAGTCGCCAGCGGCGAAAAGCCACTGTATGTGAAGTAGTAGCCGCTCTTCGCTGTTGCCGCGGTCGTTGCATTAGCCACGACAGGGTCAATCAACCCTGAGTTGTCGCACGTAGCTGGCGGAGCCGCTGGAGGTGCCAACGCTGCCAGGGTCGGGGGAAAACCATTGTCATAGGTCGAGCTATATGTAACCGACGCCGTGAGAATGGTCCTCACGGAACCAACGGCAGACGCTTCGTTCGCGGCCATCTTCGAACGGAGCAGGTTCGGAATTGCAATCGCCGCGATGATCAAGATGATCGCCACGACGATCAAAAGTTCAATTAACGAGAAACCCTTCTGTTTCCTGTTCATGTGTTCTCCTTGAGTGATTTCTAAGCCTGCCAAAAATCTCTTTGAACTGCTTGGCGGCGTGCCGTAGTGAAACAGTGCAAGCGTGGTTCCAGTACCACAACGAAACACTCTGCCGTCGCGTTAACTGCATATCACACTGATAATAAGCAGCTTAGATTCACATTATTAGCTTCGAGATGCCAGCTTGCTCTGGCGCGGAGCTGGCGGAGAGCGGAAAATGACAAAAAACGTCATCGACGAGCGCCGATTCACGTCCGGCTTCGCTGCCCAAGCTAATCTTTTCAATGGGACTTAAGAAGCCAATCGAGTGGACAAGACACGAGAGCCGGAGGCTGTGCAATTGTGCCCGGAAAACCGAGGTGGGGATGACAAATATGATGAGATCAGCGAGGAAGTTGCTTGTGCGGCTAGGATTCGGTACAAGCTCTGGGGGGCCTATTGTACAGGGGTATCAGTGGGCCCAGCGGCACCAGAGGGATTAAATCGGATCACTCCAGTCGCATCGACGAAGAAATGGCGCGTCCCAGTTATGTTCGAAGCTACCGGATCCGCTTTGAGAGTATACGCGTCAATTGTTCCTCCGGCGCTCACCGGGCCTGCGACGTACGTATATACGTAGCCGGACTTCGTGCCAGCCACCAGGATATTGTCGAGCAGGCCGGCCGCGTTTGCGTTGACTGGTCCCACCGGAGGCGTCGCCATTTTGGCGAGATTTGCGGCATATCCAATTCCGTAAGTAGTTGAATAGATTACATTCGATGTAGTGATTGTACGGGTATTTTCGATTGCGGCGGCTTCGTTCGCGGCTATCTTCGATCGAAGGAAGCTCGGGATCGCGATTCCTGCGATAATCAAGATGATGGCGACTACGATCAAAAGCTCAATCAGCGAAAAACCGGAGAGCCGCGCGGACCCCTTCCTTGTCTGCCAGTCTTGTCGAATGCGAGACATGTACGTCATCTTTTCTCCGTGTGTCCCCAGCTAGTGCTGCTTCTAAAACGCATCAAGAAAAAAGGGGAGGAATTTCTTCCTCCCCGCTTGGTTGGAGTCGTTTATTTATTGGAGTGCCGTAAGTAACTGGCAGGCAGCCTGGCTTGCGATTGCTCCGCCAGCCGGGTCGTAGCGGATTACGCCGGATTCGTCCGTGCAAAACGAGCGCTGCCCGGACTGACCAAGCGCCACCGGAACGGCCGTGGCGACGAATGATACGTTAGGAGCGGCTACTGTCCCTACCGCTGCTGGTATCGGCGTTGCAATGGTGTAGCCGGACTTGGTGCCCGCCGCCAGGAGCTGATCAATCAGGCATGCAGTGGCGGCAGCCGCCGTACAAGGAGCGGCGCCCCCGAGGTTAGCCAGGGGCGTATAGCCAGTGCCATACGTCGTGCTATACGACACTTCGGCTGTCGTAATCGTGCGGAGCGAGCCGACGGCTGACGCTTCGTTCGCCGCCATCTTCGCGCGCAACAGGTTCGGAATTGCAATCGCCGCGATGATCAAAATGATCGCTACGACGATTAAAAGCTCGATCAATGAAAAGCCCTTCTGTTTGGTCCTGACTCTCATTTGCTCTCCTTGGAATTTTTCAAGCCTTCCAGAATCTCTTCGACTTCTGGTGGCGTTGCCACAGTGACTAAGGGCACGCGGTTGGCCCAATATCGCGCAGGAAAATCGCGGCGATTCGATGACGTAATGTCTATTGACAGCTAGTGTTGAGGGGCAGTTTCACAGCGAAACAGATGCAGGGTCGAAATTGACGACGCAAAGTAACTTAATGTGTCGCGAAGAGACGCCCACAAACGCCCGCGTTGCATAGTGAAACATACGGACGCAACCGCAAACGCACTGCTAAGACGATTGGGTTCACTCCGATGGGCAGATCGCTGAAGGTCTCGTGACGATATAGCGCGAATTTTACGTTTCGTCGCGGAACAATTTGCCGCCGAAAAACGTCACGATGATTCAGGATGGAGCACTAAATCCCGTACTTTTTGGCGTAGTGGCGGAACGAACGATAGGTCATTTTGAGGAGTTGAGCGGCTTTGGTGCGCACGCCGCCAGCACATTCGAGCGCGCCCAGCAGATACGCTCGCTCGAGCTCTGCGACGTGTTTTTCAAGGTCAATACCACCTTCAGGAATCAGCCGCGGCGAGCGTTCGGGCAATTGACGTTCTGTAAAGTGGTTCTGATAGTACATCGTGATTCTTTCGGGAAGCCCTTCGGGCGAAATTTTCTTTCCTGTTTCGAGGGCCACGGCGCGCTCGATTGTATTTTCAAGTTCGCGCACATTGCCTGGCCACTCGTAGGCCTCCAGGCGCTCCATGGCCTTGGGCTCGATGCCTTCGATGCGTTTGCCCGTCATGTCGCGGAAGCGTTCGAGAAAATGACGCGTAAGCAGCGGAATGTCTTCGCGTCGCTCGCGGAGCGCAGGGAGATGAATGGGGATCACGCTCAAGCGGTAGTACAAGTCTTCGCGAAAGCGCCCCTCGGCGATTTCCTTTTCCAGGTCGCGATTCGTCGCGGTGATCACGCGCACCTCGACATCCCGTTCTTCGTTGCTTCCGATTGGCCGCAGCTTCCCTTCCTGCAGAACGCGATACAACTTCACCTGCATCGTCGGACTCATGTTGCCAATTTCGTCCATGAACAGCGTGCCGCCATCGGCAGCTTGAAACAGGCCCGCGCGATTCTCATTCGCCCCCGTGAAGGCGCCTTTCATGTAGCCAAACAGCTCGGATTCGAGCAGGGTCTCGGGAAACGCTCCGCAGTTGATGGTGATGAATGGCGCATCCTTGCGCGCGCTGTTTTCGTGAATTGCTCGCGCGACCAGCTCTTTGCCGGTCCCGCTCTCGCCCGTGATCAGCACGCGGCTCGATTGCGGCGCTATCGTCTGGATCAAATCGAAAATCGCGCGCATTTTAGGGCTTGTTCCGATGATGTGATCAAGGCCTGTTAATCTCCGGATCTCGCGGCGAAGGATTCCCGCTTCCTTCTTCAACTTCAGGTTCTCCGCCACTTGCTTGACGGCCGGCTTCAATTCATCGAGAAGTTTGTCGCCTTTGATTACGTAGCGATCAGCGCCAAAATTGACCGCATCAATTGCCGTTCCCAGCGTTGGCACGCCCGTGATTAAAATAAACACGGCGCTAGGCGAGACTTCTTTGGCGTATTGGAGCAACTCGACACCGGTCATGTCTGGCATACGAATGTCGGAAATAACAATGTCGTAGATTTGCGACTCCAGACGGCGCTTCGCAGCCTCGCCGCTTGCGGCGATATCGACGCGGTGCCCTTCCTTGCGAAAGGTGATCTCGAGCAATTCGCAGATGGAGCGTTCGTCATCCACGATGAGTAGTTGCGCCATTTCACGTCACTCCCGTTCCGCGGAAGCCATATGCGTCTCACCGTTCTCGTGCTGCTTTTCTCCCGCAAAGCGAGTGGCGCCGCGGCGTGGCAGCTCAATCACGAATATGGATCCTTGAGCCGGCGCCGATTCCACGCGAATATGACCCTCGTGTGCCTGCACGATCTGGTAGACGATCGCCAAGCCAAGACCCGTACCCTGCGGGAATCCTGATTGAAACGGCTCGAACAGCTTGCCCGCCTGGCGCGCGTCCATCCCTATACCTGTGTCGCGAATTCCAATGCGAACCCAATCGGCATCCGCATCGAGCCTGACGGTCAACGTGCCGTTATCCGGCATCGCTCGGAGGGCGTTGTTGCAAAGGTTCCAAAACACCTGCTTGATGCGGTCGCGATCCACGCGCGCGCGCGCGTTCGACGCAGCGAATTGCCGCTCGATTCGATATTTTCCGGTTGCCCCCTGCTCCCGCTCAATCAGCATCAAAGTCTCGTCGATCAAGGCGGCAATGTCCGTATCCGAAAACGAATATTGTTTGTCCCGCGAATAATCCAGGAAGTCGGTGATGATCTGGTTCAGCCGCTCGGACTCGCGGCTCACAATTTGCACCAGCCTTTTATCGTCTTCGTCAAGAGGAGCGAGGCGGGCCAATTCTTTCAGCGCGCCAGTCATTGCCGTCAGGGGCTGGCGGATTTCGTGCGCGATCCCCGCGGAAAGACGTCCCACCGCGGCCATTCGCTCCTTGGTTGCCACTTCATGTTCCAGGCGCTTTAATTCGGTCAAATCCTGAAAACTGAAAACGTATCCGCTAATTTGATTCTGGCCTGAGCGCAGTGGGGCTACAGACACACCTAAAAATTTCCGCTCGCCGGTCGGCGTATGGAACTCAGTTTCTTTCCTCGAGGCCAAGAAACCCGTTCCCGTATCCGCGTCCGTCAACCAGAAGCCGGGCAGAACCTCACGAATCTGCTTGCCTTCGAAAGCAGCAGGAGAAATTCCTGTGATCTCTCCGCCGGCGCGATTCACCAGCAGAATCCGTCCTTCGAGGTCGGTGGTGATTAATCCGCCACGCATGGAGTGAATGATGTCTTCATTGAAGGCCTGCAGATCCCTCAACTCCTCGCGCTTTTCTTCGAGCTCAACGCCTTTGCTGCGCAACATATGTGCGAGCAAACTCCCCAGATAAGCCACTGCAAAAAACGCGAGTAGATTGCTCAGGACCTTGAATTCGAGCACGCGCGGCGTGGGTGTGCTCAGCGACGTACTTGGTATTACGTCGTATTGAACCAGTTCGACGAGCGCCCCAAGAAGCGCGAACGCTCCTCCCGCCACGAGAAAAACTCCTCGTCGAGGAAGCATGACGCAAGCCATCAGGACGACGACGACATACAGCGAAATGAAATAGCTTTCGTGTCCGCCGGTCGAGTACACCAGGCCAGTGACCAGAAGCAAATCGCCGATAATCTGCAGCGGCGCATGCCAGTGCGCCTGCGGTATCCAGCGAAACAGAATGACGTAGCAAATGGCGAGGATGTACCAGAGAAGAATTACAGGGACAAAATATTTTGCTGTCAGCGGCAGCGGGGTGAGTTGGCTAACGGCCAGCACCACTGCCAAAAGGAAAGTGATGACGAGGAAGCGGACTCGTCCCAGCCAGCTAAGCCATTCACTGGTGTTTTGTGTGAGATCCATTGCCGATTGTTCCTGTGGGGGCTAGCCCCAAGGAATGGGAACGCCTTCCGCACCCCCGCGGAAAACAGCCCGCGCGGCTTTCGGTGCTACCATGCGGTGCGAAAGCCGCGCCGCGTAAAACATCTGAACACCTTTTCTTGTTGCTCGCCGAATTTCTTTAGGCGCCGTTTGCCAGCTTGCCGATCAGCGAGAACAAAGGCAGGTACATCGAAATGACAACGCCGCCGACCACCACACCTAGAAATACGATCATCACCGGTTCGAGCAACGTGAGCAAATCCTTCACGGCAGCGTCGACTTCATCTTCGTAGAAATCGGCGATCTTCTGCAACATGGTGTCCATTGCGCCGGTTTGTTCGCCGACCGCAATCATCTGCGTCACCATGCCCGGGAAAACATCCGTCTCTTTCAGTGGTTCAACCAATGAACGGCCCGCTTCGACCGCCTTACGTGTTTTTTGGATGGCGCGCTCCACAATCGCGTTGCCGGACGTCCTCGCAGTGATGTCCAATGCTTCCAGAATCGGAACACCGCTGGAGATTAATGTCCCCAACGTACGCGTGAACCGCGCGACCGCAATTTTCCGGAGAATCATGCCGAGAATCGGCATCTTAAGCAAGGTTGCGTCAATGGCGTATCTTCCCTGCGGTGTTCCGTACCACACCTTCAATGAAATCACCGCCGCAATAAAGAATGCCAGGATCAGGAATCCAAACCAGCTTCCAATAAATCGGCTCAAGCCGATCACAATGCGCGTCGGAAGCGGCAAGTCCGCTCCCAATCCCGCGAACAGCGTCACGAAGATTGGAACGACCTTCCACAACAGCAGAACGACTACGGAACTCGCGATGCCGAGCACTGAAATAGGATAGATCAACGCCGACTTCACCGCTCGCGTCAGTTTGACGTTTTGCTCGATGTACGTCGAAAGCCGCTGCAAAATCGTATCCAAAATACCGCCCGTCTCGCCCGCCTCCACCATGTTGTGGTAAAGAGGGTCGAAGACTTTGTCGTATTGCTTCATCGAAGACGATAGCGTCGCACCGCCCTCGACCGATCCACGAACGCCGGTCAATATCTTCTGGAATGTCTTATTCTCTTGCTGATTGGCAAGAATCTCCAGACATTGCACGAGAGGCAAGCCGGCATCGATCATTACCGAGAATTGCCGCGTGAAAATGGCGAGTTCCTTTGCTTTCACGCCGCCGCCGAAGGTCGGAAACGCAAACTCCTTGCCTTTTTCCGACACTTTACTGACGTTGATTTGCTCTCGCCGTAGCAGTGTCTGCAGCTCCGTCTTGTTCGTGGCAGTGCGTTCTCCCGTGACCTTCGTCCCGCCCCGATTAACCCCTGTATATGTAAAGACTGGCATATTCCTTACCTCCTATTCCTTTTCCATGTCCGCTGTTAGCGGCGTACGGGGGATTTCCCCGTAGCCACTGGCGATTGCACGTTGCGGTTGATCAAGTCTTGCAACTCGTCCGGATTCGATGAGCGCAAAAGCGCCGTTTCCATGCTGACAGCCTTCTGGAAATACGCGTTTGCGAGTGATTGGTTAAATGTCTGCATGCCCGTTTGTCCCGTGCCCGTTTGCATAGCCGAATAAATCTGGTGGATTTTGTCTTCGCGAATCAGGTTTCGGATCGCGGAGGTCGGAATCAGGATTTCCATGATCATTGCGCGTCCGCGCCCGTCAATGCGCGGCAGCAGCGATTGGCAGAGAATCCCTTCCAGCACCATCGATAGTTGTGCGCGCACCTGAGGTTGCTGGTGCGCGGGGAACACGTCCACGATACGATTGATGGTCGAAAGCGCGGAATTCGTGTGCAACGTTGCGAAGGTCAAGTGGCCCGTCTCTGCGATTCGCAGCGCGGACTCGATGGTTTCCAGATCGCGCATTTCGCCGATGAGCACCACGTCCGGGTCTTCGCGCAACGCGGCTCGCAGCGAATTCGCAAAAGAATGCGTATCCGAGTGCACTTCGCGCTGGTTTACCAGGCATTTCTTGTGGTTGTGGAGAAACTCAATCGGATCCTCAATCGTAATCATGTGCTCTTCACGCTCGTTATTGATCTTGTCGAGCATGGCCGCGAGCGTGGTGGACTTGCCCGAGCCAGTGGGTCCCGTCACAAGCACCAGCCCGCGCGGCTTATCGCAGAGCGTCTTTACCACCGCCGGAAGACCGAGTGCTTCGAATGACTTGATCTCCCACGGAATTGTCCTGAACACAGCCGCGACGGCGCCCCGTTGATGGAAAATGTTTCCGCGGAACCGCGCCAGACTTTTCAATCCAAACGAAAAGTCCAACTCGAGATTTTCCTCGAGCCGGTGTTTCTGCGCGTCTGTCAGCACGCTATAGGCAAGCGCCTTCGTGTCCGCCGCCGTCAACGGTGGCATGTCCAGTGGCCGCAAATGCCCGTTTACGCGGATGCGCGGGGCGCTGTTCGTTGACAGGTGCAAGTCGCTGCCGCCCATTTCGATCATCTTCTTCAGTAGTTCACTTAGCGAAATACTCGACATCTTCCACCCCTTCGTCTAAAGCACCGTCTCGCGTATTACCTCTTCCATCGTCGTCTGTCCCGAAGCAATCTTGATCAAGCCGCTGCGACGCAACGTAATCATTCCGTTGTCCAGAGCCTTCTTCCGCAACTCCAATGCGGAAGCGCCCACCAGGATTAATTCCTTCAATTCGTCATTGATTTCCATGACTTCGTACAAGCCCACACGGCCCTTGTAGCCTGTGTTGTTGCATGTCCCACATCCCCGCCCGTGATATACCGTCGTCGTCTTCGCTTCTTCGGGCGTATACCCGGCGTCGATAAGCGCCTGTGGCGTGATGGTCATGGGCTCTTTACATTGCGAACAGACTCGCCGCACCAAGCGCTGCGCGCAAATCAAATTCACCGAAGTCGCCACTAGAAATGGCTCAATGCCCATATTCATCAAGCGGCTGATGGTCGAAGGAGCGTCATTCGTGTGCAGCGTCGAAAGCACCAGGTGGCCCGTAAGCGCGGCCTTCACGGCGATTTCCGCCGTCTCGAAGTCGCGGATTTCGCCGACTAGG
The DNA here is from genome assembly GCA_963757905.1 of uncultured Acidobacteriota bacterium. GTDB lineage: Bacteria > Acidobacteriota > Terriglobia > Acidiferrales > UBA7541 > DAHUXN01. The sequence continues at coordinate 49,820 of CAVWSV010000009.1, forward strand.
ATGATGTTGGGGTCCTGCCGCAGGAATGCGCGCAGCGCCGAGGCGAAGTTCAGCCCAATCTGTTCCTTCATCTGCACCTGGTTGATACCTGCCAATTGGAATTCAACCGGGTCTTCGGCCGTCATGATGTTCGTGTCCATGGTGTTGAGCCGGGCCACGGAGGAATACAACGTGTTCGTCTTGCCCGAACCCGTGGGTCCGGTCACGAGCACCATTCCATACGGCCGCAGGATGGCTTTCGCGAATTTATCGAGCGATTCCTGCTCGAACCCAAGCTTGGTCATATCCAGGCGCAGGTTTTCCTTGTCCAACAATCGCATGACGATCTTTTCGCCGAAGAGGGTAGGGACCGTCGACACACGGAAATCCAGTTCCTTCTTCTTTCCATCCTTGATGTACTTGATCATGATGCGCCCGTCTTGCGGCAGGCGCTTTTCGCTGATGTCCAGCTTGGACATGATCTTGATGCGGCTGGTGATTGCGTCTTTCAACTTCATTGGCGGCGACATTACGTTCTGCAAAATGCCGTCAATGCGGAAGCGCACGCGATATTCCTTCTCGTAAGGCTCCACGTGAATGTCGCTCGCACCGCGCTTCACGGCGTCCGTGAGTATCAGGTTAACCAGCTTGATGATCGGCGCTTCTTCAGCCGCCTTCTCGAGCGAGGCCAGGTCCATATCGGCCTCTTCCTGCGTCAACTCGAGAGCCGCGTCTTCGCCCGCAAGATCCTTCATCACTTTGTCGAGCTCTTCGACGCTCTCCGCCGCACCGTAAAATTTGCCAATCGCCTCGGAAATCGCCGATTCCGACGCCACCACCGGCTCCACGTTGAACCCAGTCATGAACTTGATATCGTCCATGGCGAATACGTTCGTCGGATCCGTCATCGCTATCGTCAGTGTGGAACCCACGCGTGACAACGGCACAATCTGGTATCGCACTGCTGTTTCTTGGGGAATCAGTTTGATGACCAACGGATCGACTTCGTAGAATTTCAGGTTTATGGAAGGTACGCCGTACTGGCGCGAAAGAACGGCGGTGATATCTTCGTCGCTGACCAGCCCCAATTTCACCAGGCAAGTGCCGAGCCGTCCGCCTTCCCTCTTCTGATAGTCGAGCGCCTGCTTAAGCTGATCGGAAGAGATCAGACTGTCTCGAACCAGAATTTCACCAAGACGCGACGACATTCACAGCACTCCCATTCGCGGACTGCTCGGAGTCCAAAGGTTAGCACGCAGCCAAGTAGGAATCAGATGTCCCCTTTCGGGTCGTTCTGTAACAGCCACTGTACGCACGTACAGGTTGCGCAAACCTTTTCGGTCCATTCCTTGACTTGCCATTTTTTGCTGGTTATCTTGGCTGCAGATGTCCCAAGAAGCGATAATCGCCGCAGATTTTCAGCGGAGGGAAACCCCAAGGCGCACTGGAACTGCGCCTCCTGCTACTACCCCATTGAGCTCATATTACCACACTCTCTACGAAAGCCTCGGGCCACAATCGTGGTGGCCGGCGAAAGCGCCATTCGAGGTGATTGTTGGAGCGATCCTCACCCAGAGCACCAATTGGACGAACGTCGAGCGCGCCATTGCGAATTTGCGTCGCGAACATCTTCTATCACCGCAGGCGATGGAGCGCGTTTCTCCGTCGCATCTCGCGTCTTTGATTCGCTCTTCGGGCTACTTTCGGCAAAAAGCAAAGAAGTTGAAGGCCTTCGTCCGTTTTCTGCGCGATGAATATTCAGGTTCGCTGAGACGGATGTTTCAAACGCCCACGGCCGAGCTTCGCAAAAAGCTTTTGGGCGTTCATGGCATCGGACCGGAGACTGCTGATTCGATTCTCCTCTACGCCGGGGCCAAGGAAATCTTCGTCGTGGACGCCTATACGAAGCGAATCCTCTCTCGTCACGGCTGGGTGGGGGATAAAGCTACCTACGAGGAAACGCGCACACTCGTCGAGTCTCATCTTCCGCGGGACGTATCGCGCTACAATGAGTTTCATGCGTTGCTCGTTAACGTTGGCAAGAACTGGTGCCGCCCGCGCGACCCGCGCTGCTCGGAGTGTCCGCTGGGACCATTTCTCGAGGCGCCGCGATGAGTAAACGAAGGTGGGCGCGTCATCTATGGCTGGCTTTCGGCGGCCTGGGGCTCTCGGTACTTGCCGCGATCATCTTCACCCTCGGCTCGCTCAATGCTCCCGTTCACCCGCAGAGCAGCAGCGAACTCGCCATTCTGTTTTCCCTGACTGTGTTTACGTTCATCGTGTTTCTGGTTTTCCTGTTCATCCTTATACGCAGTGTCGTTCGTCTCTGGATCGAACATCGCGCTGGGATTCTCGGCTCACGCTTCAAGACAAAAATGGTGCTGGGCGCGATGGGCGTTTCGCTGCTGCCCGTCGTGTTTCTGTTTTTCTTCAGCTACGCGCTCGTCAATCGCACGATGGATATTTGGTTTCCCAAGCCGCTGGAAATCGCCAATGAGCAAAGCCAGGCCCTGATCGGCGAAATGAGCAAGAAGGAACACGAACGCCTCGACACTCTCGCGCAGGATGTTGTCGCGTGGCTTTCCGGCCCCGGCCGCAAGCGGGATCTGCGACACTACGCCACTCGTTCCGATTCTGAATTCGATATCGTGTGGACTACGAACAAAAACGGCACCGAGACGGCAAGCGCGCCCGCCTTTGCGCCCGGAACGCCTTTTCACGAAGTGCAAAACCTTCCTAATGGCACAGACGTGTGGGAGATTGGCCATAAACTCTACCTCGCGGGCCGTGTGCCGTACCAAGGCGGATGGCTTATGGTTGGTCGCGGCATCCCTGACGATTTCGTCACGCGGCTCAGCCGAATTCAGACCGAGATGCAAACGTACTCGTCGCAGTATCAGCACCTGCGTTTCTTTAAAAACGAGATTCTCCTCGGTCTCCTGCTGATTACATTGCTGCTGCTTTACGCCACGACGTGGGTTGCGCTGTTTCTGTCCAAACGCATCACCGTCCCAATTCAGGCGCTCGCGAAAGCCACGCAGCAAGTCGCCCGCGGCAACCTGGACTACCGCATCACCACGCGGGCGCATGATGAATTGGGTTCCTTGGTTGGCTCTTTCAACCAGATGGCCGCGCAACTGGGCGAATCGCGCAAGCAAATTGACGATTTTACGAATAGCCTCCAGCAGGCCCTCGAGGAAATCGAGCGCCGCCGCAAGCTGATGGAAACGATTCTTGAAAATATTCCCACCGGCGTTCTGTCGCTTGACGCAAACGGTAAGGTCAATCGCATCAATTCAGCCGCCGCTACAATGTTCGGCGAGCGCGCCGCTTCGGCCAATTCTCTTGCCGAACTTCTTGGAGAAGACGCGGGCCGCCGCGTGTTCGACCTGATGCGGCGCTCGCTCCGTATGGGCGTTGCCACGCAGGAACTCGAGGTCTCGAGCGCCGGCCGTCTTCATCACGCCGCCGTCACCGTCAGTTCGTTGGGATCAGGCCGCAACAATCCGGGATTCGTGGTTGTCATTGACGACGTCACGGAGCTTCTTCGCGCGCAAAAGGCCGCTGCGTGGCAGGAAGTCGCGCAGCGCATCGCGCACGAAATCAAGAATCCGCTCACGCCGATTCAGCTTTCCGCCCAACGCCTGCTCCGGCATCTGGCGCGCTCTTCGCCTTCCCGCCGCCGCGAAGATCGCTCCGAATGGCCGCAACTTGTTTCCGAATGCGCGCATTTGATCGAGCGCGAAGTCGAAACACTCGAATCGCTGGTTAACGAATTTTCACAGTTCGCCCGCTTCCCAGCTGCGCGCCTTGCTCCCGCGGACATGAACTCGATCGTTTCGGATGCCCTGGACGTATTTCACGGCCGCCTTGAAGGCATTCCCTTGCACCGTGAACTCACGCCGAATTTGCCAATCGTAAAAGCGGACGCGGAACTGCTCCGCCGTGTTGTCGTAAATCTGATCGACAATGCCGCTGAAGCGCTTGAAGGCGCGACGCTTCGCTCCATCACAGTCACCACGCGTGCCGCCGGGCAGGGCGATGCTATCGAAATCGAAGTCGCCGACACAGGCCACGGCATTTCGCCCGAGGATAAAGACAAACTTTTCCTCCCTCATTTCTCCACAAAAGATCGCGGGACCGGCCTTGGTCTCGCGATCGCCAGCCGCATTGTCAGTGAACATCACGGCACATTGCGCGTCGAGGATAATCGACCCTCAGGCTCGCGATTCCTGATTCGGCTCCCTGCCGCCGAAGTCGCCGCGCCGCAACCGAGCACGCAATCCTGAAACACTGATTCGAATGCCCTCCTCCATCCTCATCGTCGACGACGAAAGCGGCATCCGCCAGTCGCTCTCCGCGCTTCTTCGTGATGAAGGCTACGACGTCACGGCGGTCAGCTCCGGCGAGGAATGCCTCGAAGCTGTTGAGCAGCGCGCCTTCGACCTTATCCTCCTCGACATCTGGCTTCCGGGTATCGATGGCTTAGCGACCCTGGAACGCCTCAACGAACGCGACGGTGCGCCGATGGTCGTGATGATCTCCGGCCACGGGAAAATTGAAACCGCGGTTCGCGCCACCAAGCTCGGCGCATTCGACTTCATCGAAAAACCTCTTTCACTCGATAAGACCGTGCTCGCCGTTAAAAATGCCCTCGATTATTTGCGTCTCGAAAAGGAAAATCGCCGGCTGCGCGCCGAACTCGAACAGCGTTACCAAATCCTTGGCGACAGCGTCCCGATGAAAGCGCTCCGCCAGCAAATCGCGCTGACTGCGCCCACGAATGGCCGCGTCCTCATTTATGGCGAAAGTGGCACAGGCAAAGAGCTTGTCGCCCGCGCCCTCCACGCCCAAAGCGCCCGCTCGAAAGGCCCGTTTGTGGAAGTGAATTGCGCGGCCATTCCGGAAGAGTTGATCGAATCTGAATTATTTGGACATCGCAAAGGCAGTTTCACCGGAGCGAGCGAAGACAAAGCCGGAAAATTTCAGAAGGCTGACGGCGGCACGCTTTTCCTCGACGAAGTGGGCGACATGAGCCTGAAAACGCAATCGAAGGTATTGCGCGCGCTCGAAGAGCAACGCGTGGAGCCGATCGGCTCGAGCGAGATGGCCGCTGTGGACGTTCGCGTTATCGCCGCCACGAACAAAAAGCTAGAGGACGAAATCTCGCGCAACGCTTTTCGCGAAGACCTGTTCTATCGCCTGAACGTGATTCCCTTCACTGTTCCGCCGCTGCGCGACCGCACCGAGGACATTCCCATCCTCGCGCGTCACTTCCTCGCCGAATTCAACCGTGCCTATGGAAAGAAACCTAAAGAGCTCACTCCCGCCGCGATGGATGTGCTCCTGCGCTATCCGTGGCCGGGAAATGTTCGCGAACTGAAAAACCTGATCGAGCGCCTAGTGATCATGTCCCCCGCGCTGCGCATCGAACCGCAGCATCTGCCGCCAGAAGTTTTTCGAGACGCCGCACGCGGCCCTCAGCATCCTTACGCCACGCTTCAGGAAGCCCGCTCCGCTTATGAGCGCGAATTCATCCTCCGCAAGCTCGAAGAAAATCAATGGAACATGACCAAGACCGCCACCGCGATTGGCCTCGAACGCACCCACCTCTATCGCAAAATGAAATCTCTTGGAATCGCACCGACCCGAATGTAGCCGCAATCAGTGCTGGCAAAAATCTACTCTTCGCTCATCCGCTCCAGTTGCCTGTGCCAATCGAGTTGCTTGACCATGGCGCGATTCCCCCGCCAGTTCGCCTGCACCTTGACGAACAGTTCCAGGAAAATCTTCACGCCCAGCAATTCCTCCAGTTCTTTGCGCGCCGCCGTCCCGATTTCCTTCATCATCGACCCGCCGCGTCCGATCAAAATACCCTTCTGCCCTTCGCGCTCTACGTAAATCGTCGCGCGAATCTTCAGCAGCTTCTCGCCTTCCTCGAAATCGTCGACGAGCACCGCAACAGCGTGCGGCAATTCCTCGCGCGTCAGCAAAATCGCCTTTTCGCGAACAATCTCCGCCGCCAGAAATCTCTCCGGCTGATCCGTGTACTGATCCTCGGGAAAATATGCGGGATGCTCCGGCAGATGCGCGATCCAGCTCTCCACCAAATCGAGCGTGCCCTCGCCAGTGAGCGCGGAGATAGGGAAGATTTCCTCGAAATCGTGCTCGCCTCTCCAACGGTCGATCAAAGGCAGCAGACGGTCCTTGCGAGTACGGTCCACTTTATTCAGCAATAAATACACAGGACCCGAAAACCGCTTCACCCATTCGATAGAATGGCGGTCCGCCGCCTGAAAATCTTCCGTGGCGTCCACGATCAGCGACAAGATGTCCACACCCTCCACCGCCTGCGTCACTTCCTGCATCATTTGCCGGTTCAGCGCGGTGGTCGCGCGATGAATTCCCGGCGTGTCGATCAACACCACCTGGCCGTTCTCGCGATTCAGCATTCCCTGAATGCGATTGCGCGTCGTCTGCGGTCGCGGCGACACAATCGCCACTTTTCTTCCGACCAGCTTGTTGACGAGCGTGGATTTCCCTGCGTTCGGCCGCCCAAGAATCGCTACGAATCCGGAGTGAAAAGCCATGAGGATCGATACTAGTCTCGCCCCTCAACGCGCGCACCAACTATTTTTACGCCGGAAACGTTCGATCGGTTATCCCAAACGTTCGATCGGCCACTTCGATCCTGCTGCAGTTTTTAGCTTGTCAGCAAGACCTACTCGGATCCACAGGGGAACGGGAGACTCCCTCCCTAACTGAAGCTTCACCATTTTCAAAAACAAAAGCTTTCCGCGCGTTGAGGAGATCTCGTCCCATGGGATTAGCAATGGAGGATGCGCAATGCGGAACAACGGCAGACTGGCTGCAAGGTACAACCCCTGCGAGCTCACGCCGAGGGTAACGCAATTACGGTAGCCTGCAATTCCTCGCATCTGGATGTTCTGGCATCGCCAGCGCTGCCCTTGAAACTTCCCACGAAACCGGAATCTACGGGAAAGAGAGTGCCACCCGCCCGTATAGCTAATAATTGTGGACACCGCTAGCAGCAAAAAGGCGATGTCGCCAAGAGCGAATAACACCGCGTGTTTGTCTATCCACGCTTGCATGTAGGTCTGTGCATTCGTGCGACTCTCACCCGCTCGTCGCTCTCACCCAAATGCGACTCGTCGCAGGCTTCCCCAGGTAAATCTTCCGCGCCGACGATCCAAGTGTCACCGTCATCGTCTCATCGTACTCGCGTTTCAGCACGCGCACGTGCGCGCCCGGCAAAAGCTTCAGCCCTGCAAGAAACGCCAGAAACTCCGGCTCTTTTTCGTACACGCGCAGCACTTCGTACTTTCGCCCCGTCGGCGCCTCCGCGAGTTGCATTGCGCCATATCGCCGCCGCAGTTTCGACATTCCGCCAAACAGCGGCACACCGTGCGGGCACCGGCTCTCGCGTCCGAATCGCTTCAGCAGTAGCGCAACCACTTCGGGCGACACGCCGTGCTCCAAACGCTCCGCCTCTTCGTGCGCTCGCTTCCAATCGAGACCAATCACGTCCGTCAGCAATTTCTCCGATAAGCGGTGCCGCAACACCAAATGCTGCGCAATTTTCCGTCCCTTCGCCGTCAGGGCGATTCGCCCATTTCGTTCGACGCGCAAGAACCCGCCATGCGTCATTCGCTTGAGCGCCGCGGTCACTGCCGGAGGCGTCACGCTCAAATCCTCGGCCAGCCGCGCGCTGATGGGAACTTGCTCCTCCAGGACAATCTCCCAGATGGCCTTTAAATAATCCTCCTGCGAGACGCTCGTTTTTTCTCGCCTCACTTTTTTGCCTTTTTGCGTAGCTCCGCCGCCAGCTTGCTCACACGTTTCTCGATCTGGCCGTAAATTCGCCGGTAAGTTTGCGGTTCGCTCCCAAACGGGTCGTCGATCTGCCATTCCATCAAGGCCGCGCCCGGGAACATTCCGTCCAGCGTGCGTCCCGAGATATTCACGACAATCTCCGGCTCGAAAAACTCGCTAACGTCGTCCATGCCCTTCGAATAATGTCCTTCCGCGCGAATCCCATTTTCCTGCAACACTGCGAGCGTCGGTGGCGCTATAGATCCAAATGGCGAAGTCCCCGCGCTTTCCGCCTCTATCACATCGGAGGCGTAATGACGCGCGATCGCTTCGGCCAATTGGCTGCGGCAGGAATTGCCGACACAAACGAAAAGCACTTTTGTTCGTCGCGGGCCTCGTTCGGACGTGTCCATCGCTTAGGTACTTAGATTAATGACACTGGCTTGGCGTTTCCTCTTGGTCCCCAAAATCCGCGAACGTAAAGCAGCAGCAACATGATCGGCCCCAGCACGAATCCGCAGATTGCAGCGACCAGTTGCCACAGCAATCCGTAGCCCAGCTCCCGCGTCCACTTCGCGGAAATCATGAAACACACAAGCGGCACGATCAAGTATCCGTACACAAGGTAAGGCCTGAACAACATGTTTTAATCTCCCTTCGCTCGCAATCTTCAAAGGTCTGTGCCCCGCTTCTCGTCTTCAACTCCGCCGCGCTTCCGGAAAGAGCTTCTACTTCTCTTTATTCTGTTTTCGTTTCTTCGGTTTTCTGCGCTTGAGATTTGCCTTTCACTCGCCACTGTTCTCGACTCTTACTTTCGACTCTCAACTTTCGACTGTGAACTCGCCTCACTCATCACCGCTTTTTCCGCCAGCTTCACAAATCGTTCATGGATTTTCGTATCGCCAGTCAGCTCAGGATGAAACGTCGCCGCGATCATGCGCCCCTGTTGAACGAGCACCGGCTTGCCATTGCGCTCCGCAAGCACTTCGACGTCTTTGCCGACAGCCTCTATAATTGGCGCGCGGATGAACACCATTTCGAGCGGCTGCTCGCTCAATTTCGTCGGCAGCAAAAACACGTCGCTCGCGACCTGCCTTCCGTACGCGTTCCGCACCACCGTAATATCCATCAATCCCAGAGACGCCTGCTGCGGTCCCTTCACTTCGCGTGCCAGCAAAATCGCGCCTGCGCAAGTCCCAAAAAACGCGCCGCCGTTCCCCGCCAATTTTCGAATTGCCTCATCGAGACCCGTTTCCGCCAGCATCTTCATGTGCGTCGTACTTTCGCCGCCCGGCAAAATCAGCCCGTCGATGCCATGCAAATCCTCAGGCGTGCGCACAAACACATACTCGACGCCCAATTTCTCGAGCACACGCGCGTGCGCCTCAAAATCTCCCTGAATCGCCAATATGCCAATCTTCATTTCGCACTTTTCGCTTTCGGGTTTTCCGAATGCCCCATCCTGCCTGCACCGAACGCCCTCTGTGAAGAGTTTCGCTTTTCGAGTTTCGCTTTTCGAGTTTCGCTTTTCGAGTTTCGCTTTTCGCTCTAACGCCGCGCCGCCTCCGCAACCGCCGGCTTCTCCTCAACTTCGTGCTTCACCGGCTCGCGCATCGGCGACTTCTCGGGCGCGGCTCGCAAATACTGCGGCGGCCAACTCGCGGGCTGGCCCAACTCGCGCGCCGCACGCAACGGCCAATAAGGATTGCGCAGCATCTCCCGCGCCAGCAGCACAATATCCGCCTGCCCACTGCGAATAACATGGTCCGCCTGCACTGGCTCCGTAATCATCCCGACAGTGCCCGTCAAAATCCCGGCATCGCGACGGATCCGCTCCGCAAACTCCGTCTGGTATCCCGCGCCCAGGGGAATCTTCACGCCCGGCACAACACCGCCCGACGAGCAATCCATCAAGTCCACGCCCATCTTTTTCACCTCGTGCGCCAATTCCACCGACTGCTCAATGTCCCAGCCGCCTTCTTTCCAATCGGTCGCCGAAATGCGCATGAAGAGCGGCAGCCTCTCCGGCCATTCCGCGCGCACTGCTTGCGTCACTTCGCGCGCGAACCGCGTGCGATTCTCAAACGCGCCGCCATATTCGTCGTGGCGGAAATTGCTGAGCGGCGAAAGAAATTCATCAATCAAATATCCGTGCGCCGCGTGAATTTCCACCACGTCGAAGCCCGCATCGCGCGCTCGCCGCGCTGCCGCCGCAAACGCTTTCGTCACGCCGCCAATTTCTTCGCGCGTCATTTCGCGCGGCTGAGGATAATCCTCCTGAAATTTGATCGCGCTCGGCGCGACCACGTTGCTCCATCCGCCTTCGCGCTCCGGCACTTCTCCGTGCCGCGCCGCCCACGTTTTGTACGTGCTTGCTTTGCGCCCCGCGTGCGCCAGTTGAATCCCCGCCAGGCTTCCCTGTTCGTGAATGAAACGCACAATTCGCGCCAGAGCTTCCGCGTGTCGGTCGCTCCAGATCCCCAAATCCTCCGGGCTAATGCGCGCCTCAGGCGTCACCGCCGTCGCTTCGCAAAACACAATCGCCGCCCCGCCCGCCGCGCGGCTTCCAAGATGGACGAGGTGCCAGTCATTCGCCAGTCCGTCCGTGCACGAATACTGGCACATCGGCGAAACCGCAATGCGGTTCCGCAGCGTCACCCCTCGAATCGTCAACGGCTCAAACAAATGCGCCATGGGTTTGTTCTCGACTTTCACTGGCCGCTAGTCACTTATCATTCGCTTGCCCTGACGAAGGAAGGGCCACTGCCCTTTCACCATCCGCGCGTCTGCATCAAATCCTTCTCGTCGATCTGCCGCACGTCCAGCCCCTTCATCGCTTCACCCAATTCGTCGGACGCCTCCAGCACCTTCTTCGCGTCCTGGTAATTCGTCGTCGCGTACACAATTGCCTTCGCGCGTTTCGCCGGATCGCTAGATTTGAAAATCCCCGAGCCAACGAACACAGCCTCCGCACCCAACTGCATCATCAACGCCGCGTCCGCCGGAGTCGCAATTCCGCCCGCCGAGAAATTCGGCGTCGGCAGCTTGCCTGTTTTCGCGACTTGCTGCACCAAATCAAGCGGCGCGCCCAGTTCTTTCGCTTCGTGCATCAATTGCTCTTCCCCCAGCGTCGTCAGCTTTTTCATCTGGCTGACAATCGTGCGCATGTGCCGCACTGCTTCGACAATGTTCCCTGAGCCCGCTTCGCCTTTCGTGCGAATCATCGCCGCGCCTTCGCCAATGCGCCGCAGCGCTTCGCCCAAATTCCTCGCGCCGCAAACAAACGGCACTTTGAACGCGTGCTTCCACACATGATTTTCTTCATCCGCCGGCGTCAGCACTTCGCTCTCGTCGATGTAATCCACTTCGAGCGCTTCGAGCACTTGCGCCTCGGCGAAATGCCCGATGCGCACTTTCGCCATCACCGGAATCGTTACCGTGGCCATAATGTCGCGGATGATTCGCGGCGACGCCATGCGCGCCACGCCGCCGTCCTTGCGAATGTCAGACGGCACGCGTTCGAGTGCCATCACCGCGCACGCTCCCGCGTCTTCGGCGATTTTCGCCTGCTCCGCCGTCGTCACATCCATGATGACGCCGCCCTTCAACATCTCCGCCAGTCCGACCTTCACGCGCCACAGATTCTCTTGTCCCTTTTTTTCGTTACCGTTTTCCATCACTGTTCCCCTTCCTTCTCTTTAGATGAATTCGTCGTCCTGTCCGTGCCTCTTCTTTCTTCGTCTTCGGCGCTCAGAACCGGCACGACTCTTTCGTGCCAGCATAAGGAATCATTTCTTGCCGCCGCTGCTGTTGTGATTCACAACCACAAATCGTCCTTTTCCTCGCGCCAGCACTTTGCCGGCGGCGTTCCGAATCTCTCCGCGATGCGTCAAATTCCTTCCCTCGTGCGAGACTTCCTCCGCCTCCACCGTAATTTCCTCATCGACCGGCACGGGCCGCAAGTATTCCACCGACAGCTCCGCCGTCACCGCGCGCACATCATGAAACCGGTTCAACTTCCCCATGGCTTCATCGAGCAGTAGCGCAATGATGCCGCCGTGCATCATCCCGCCGCCGCCTTGATATTGCCCGCCAAGGCGGAAGCGCCCCATGATTCTCCGTCGCTCGTGATCCTGCTCAAACGCAAGCTTCATCCCGCTTGCATTGGCCGCCCCGCAGCCAAAACAGGCATTGTCAGGCTTCGGTTCCAGCCTCTCGATCGTCATTCGTTCTCCGCTCCCTTGTTCTGTCCTGCTGTTCGTACGCTTTCACCTTCCCAGCGTCTGCTGCGTCATGCGTTTCTTCGCGTAGCGCGGTCCTCCGCGTCGTGCTCTTCTCTGCGCGCTCTGCGCCTCTGCGGTGCCTTCGCTTTTCGCTTTTCGCTTTTCGCTTCTCAATTGCCAATTCTTGACTATCAGCTATTCATACCTGAGCGCCACAATCGGATCGACGCGCATCGCGCGCCGCGCCGGAATGTAGCAAGCGCCGAGGGCCACGAGGATCAGCAGCGCCGCAGTGCTCAAAAAGCTTGGCGCATCGAACATGCCGATGCCGTAGAGCAGCGTGCTCATGCTTTTGGCCAGCAAAACGGAAAGTCCCAGCCCAACCACCACTCCTGCGACCACCATCGCCATCCCATTCAGCAACATCAGCCGCAGGACGCTCCCAGGCTGCGCGCCCAGCGCCATGCGGATGCCAATCTCTTGCGTGCGCTGATTTACGGAGTAAGACATCACGCCGTACGTCCCAATCGCCGCGAGCACCAGCGCCAGCAATCCAAACGTGCCGAGCAGTTCAGCACCCATGCGGGGTGCCTGAAGAGACTGAACGAGCACCTGCGGCATGGTTTGCACGAAAAGCGGCGGTACCGAAGGCGCAAGCGAGTGCAACACGCTGCGCACCACCGGAATGGCCTTCGCGGGATCGCCCTTGGCGCGGACATAGAGCACCACAGCATCCTGATAGTATTGTTTGAGAGGCAGGTAGACGATCGGCTGCGGCGGTTCGCCCAGTGTCCCGTATTTTACGGTCCTCACCACGCCGACCACGGTGGGAATCCACGTCTCGCCGAGAAAATGCAGATGCTGGCCGATGGGATCTTTCCCAGGCCAGAAGCTGCGAGCGGCAGCCTCATTCACAATCGCCACTTGTCTGGTCGTGGCGTCGTCGGATTCAATAAAATTTCTGCCTTCAAGAAACGAAATGCCAGCCGCATCGAAAAAGCCCGGCGAGATATTGGCGACGGGCGTGATCTTACCGTTGCGCGGATCATTTGTGTCCACGCCGTCGGTAAACGTGGTGCGTGCCAGGCCGCCACCGAGCGGAAAATTATCGGAAAGACCCGCGGACGAGACCATCGGAAAGCTGTCGAGCCGCTGCACGAGATCGCGATACAGAGCTTCGGCCTGTGGTTGCTGATAATGTTGCGCGCCTGGGTTCAGGAACGTGACCATTTCGTGCTGTACTTCGAAACCGGGATTGATCTCCTCCGCGTTGCGCAAGCTGTGAATGAAAAGTCCCGCGCCACCCAGCGCAATCAACGATAGCGCGACCTGTACCATCACCAAAATTCCACGCAGGCCGTACCAGCGGGTGCTTCCCGTGGGCGCGCCAGTGCGGTCTTTCAGCGCCACCACGCTGCTGCCGCGCGAGGCCTGCAGCGCCGGCACTAGCCCAAAAATCAGAGTCGCGACTAGCGCAAGCGCAAAAGTGTAAAACAAAACGCGCCCGTCTAGACTGAAGTCCAGATTCCTAGTTAAGAACGGTGGTATGAACGACATCAGGGCCGACTTGGCCCAGTATGCGCAGAAAATCCCGAGCGCGCCCGCGAGCAGCGCCAGCAGCAAACTTTCCGTCAGCAATTGACGGATGAGCCGGTTGCGCGATGCCCCAAGCGCCAAACGCACGGCGATTTCACGCTGCCGCTGTGTGGCGCGAGCCAGCAGCAAATTCGCGACATTCGCGCACGCAATCAACAGCACTAATCCGACGATAATCATCAGCAGCGCACCGGCAAGCGCGAAGATTCTGTGCGCTTGCGGCGGAATAGAAGTGTAATTGATGGGCACCACCATCTCGCCGCGCCCGGCATTATCGTTGGGATATTCGCGTTGCAGTTGCGCGGCGAGAGCATGGACCTCGTCATCGGCCTGCGCGATTGTTACACCCGGCTTGAGCCGACCCACCATGTTCACTGCGCGAAAGCCGCGATTGTGAAAGAGATCTTTTTCCGGCTGCGCTAAAACCTCATCAGCCAGCGAGATGGGTATCCAAACATCTGGACTGCCCAGTTGGCCGACGCCGCGAAAACTCTGCGGCGCCACGCCGATCACGGAATATTCCATCTGGTCCAACTGAATCGTCTTGCCGATTACTTGGGGATCGCCTCCAAAGCGGGTCTTCCATAGTTCGTAGCTGAGCACGGCCACCGGACGCCTCGAGGACTCGTCATCCGGCGAGAACTCGCGGCCGATGACAGGCGGCACGCCGAGAACATTAAAGAAATTCCCGCTGACGAGCTGTCCTGGGACCTGCGTCTTCTGCCCGGAAACAATCAGCCCGAATCCATTGCCAAAAGCGATCGAAATTCCTGAGAAAGATTTGAGATCTTTCTGATAGTCCAACGCATTCGGATAGGGCGTACCAAGATATTGCTGAAGCGGTCCGCTGCGATCTTGCGCCGTCGAGTAAAGCATCATCACGCCCGACGGATTCTTCACCGGAATCGAGTGCAGAAAAACCGCCTTCGCCAGCGTGAAGATCGTCGTGTTCGCGCCAATTCCGAGCGTCAGTGACAGTACCGCCACCGCCGTGAACCCCGGCGCCTTCGCCAGCATCCTCACCGCAAATTTAACGTCCCGCCACATTGCATCCACCTCCGCCGTTTGCTCGTCACTGGCCACTGTTCACTATTCCTTACGCTTTTCGTTGTTCACGGCCCACTGACCACTGCTTCTAAATCAACGCGACGCGCGACGTGGCCACGGGTTGCTCGACCGCTTCGCGCCTGGCACCGCCGCGCTGCTTCTTGCGCATCTCCGTCTCGATCACTTGTCCCAGCGTTGCCATCCCGCGCACAATATCGCGTTCGTCCAACCCCGCAAATCCCAGACGCAGCGTATTCGTTTGCGGATGCTCGAAATAAAAATATCTTCCCGGCACAAACAGTACACCGCGCTCGCGCGCATGAATCAGCAATTCGCCTGCATCCAGCCCCGGAGGCAGCGTGATCCACACGGACATCCCGCCATCGGGCCGCGTCCATTCCACTCCGCCGGGCAAATGCCTCTCCATCGATTTCTCGAAGACGTCCAGCCGTCTCGAATACACGCGGATCATCCGCTTCATATGTTTCTCGAGCATCCCGCGTTTCACGAATTCCGCGAGCGTCGCTTGCGCCAGTTGGTCGGTGTGCAAATCGCTCGATTGCTTCAACAATCGCAGCCGTTCGATCACGCGCTCCGGCCCCACGCACCATCCCACGCGCAATCCCGGAAACGCCACTTTTGAGAAGCTATCAATCTG
Organism: uncultured Acidobacteriota bacterium; assembly: GCA_963757905.1. GTDB lineage: Bacteria > Acidobacteriota > Terriglobia > Acidiferrales > UBA7541 > DAHUXN01. Next base: position 65,156 of record CAVWSV010000009.1, read on the forward strand.
AATCACTATTCCGTTTCGATCCATTGCTTTCAGCGAAGACACCGGATTCCCGCGCAGCCGCAATCGCGCGTAAATGTGATCTTCGACAATCGGAACTTTGTGCCTCGCCGCAAGTTCGAGGAGCTTTTGCCGTTCGTTCACAGGCAGCGTTGCACCAGTCGGATTTTGAAAATCCGGTGTCACCAAAATCATTTTCACGCGGTTCTGCTCGAGCACTGCTTCCACGGCCCGCATGTCCAGTCCCACGTAATTCTGCCGCGACGGATTGGTTTCCACGGCCGCCGGCAAACATCGCACGCGCGCCGCTGACAAAATCGACAACGCGCCCGGATACGCCGGATTTTCCACCAGCACCGCGTCGCCCGGCCGCAGAAACGCCTTGGCAAGCAAGTCGAGCGATTGCTGGCAGCCATCAGTGATCAAAAGCTGCCGCTCGCGTACGGCGATTCCTTCGGCGCGCAAACTTTCGATCAGCACCTGCTTCAACGGGCCGTAGCCATCTGACGCGCCGAGCTGCAAAATCTCCCGCCCTTCGCGCCGCAACACGGCATTCGCGCACGTGCGCACATCATCGACCGGGAAAAATTCCTCCGACGGCCGCGCGCTGATGAACGCAATCGTGCCTTCGGGCACTTCCGGCATCAAACGGCTCAAACCGTCGCCCGCGCGCTCGTCCGCGAACAAAGCTTCCCATCGCAACACGCCGCCCTGCTCGCGCGGCGGTGCCGTGAATTCCCGTGGCACACTGGATTCGCTGATGAACGTTCCGCGCCCCACAAAGCCTTCGATCAGTCCCTCGGATTCAAGTTCTGCGTACGCCGTCGCCACGGTAGTTCGGTGAATCTGCAGCTGGTTCGCGAGTTCGCGGCTCGCGGGAATGCGATCCCCCGGCAGCAATTCTCCCGAATGCACCAGCGCGCGCATTTGATCGCGCAGTTGCGCGTACAAGGGAATGTTGCTTTCAGGCTGCAAATGGAGAGGAATGAATGGCCTGCTCATACAGGCCAATATAGACCAAAAAAAGGCGTCTGAAAGAGCCAATTTGGCTCTTTCGCAAGAATTCGTGGCCACGACTATCTCCATCTACATCATGGACTTGTAAACCGCAGCCGGAATCGCTGGATTTTCCCCGTAGCCGTTTTTGGCAAATTTTCGACGAATTGGACTGTTTGCGGGCATTTGTACGACACGATTTTTTGCCGCAGCCAGTCGCGAATTTCTCCCTCCATTCCCTCGCGTCTCACTACGTCGCCCTTCAACACAATGTACGCCGCGGGATGAATCAATCCGTTTTCATTCGCGTGCGCTACCACCGCGCATTCCGCAATCAGCGGATGGCCCAGCAGCGCGTTCTCAACTTCTCCCGGCGACACCCACATCCCCGCCACCTTCATCATGTCGTCCGCGCGCCCGCAATAATGAAAATAGCCATCCGCGTCGCGCGTAAATTTATCTCCGGTAATCACCCAGTCGCCGCGTTTGGTTCGCGAGGTCAGCTCCGGTTTATTCCAATATCCCGCAAACGCGCCCCCGCCGCGCACCCACAAACTTCCAATCTCACCGTCCGCGACCGCCCGTTCTTCATCGTCGACGATTTTCGCTTCGCATCCTGGCACTTCCATCCCGCAGCTTCCCGCGCGCGCGCGGCCTGGCCGAGGCGATAAAAACATGTGCAGCATTTCCGTCGAACCGATCGCGTCCAGAATCTCTACCCTGAATTTTTCCCTGAATTTTTCAAAGATTTCCGCCGGCAACGTTTCTCCTGCCGATACCGCCATGCGCAATGACGTGCAATCAATCGCCAGCCCGCGCTCTGCTTCGCGCAGCATCGCGGCGAAAAAAGTAGGCACCGAAAACAAAATCGTCGGCCGATATTTCGCCAACAGTTCCGCCGTGCGTTCGGCCTTTGGTTTTCCCGGATCGAGAACCGTGCTTCCGCCGGCCGAAAACGGGAAATACATCCCGTTGCCGAGCCCGTACGCAAAAAATAATTTCGACACGGAGTAGCACACATCGTCCGCGCGCAGCCCCATGATCTCGTGCGCGAATCCCCAGCTCGTACGCACCATGTCCGCATGACGATGAATCGCCGCCTTCGGAGTTCCTCCGCTGCCGGAGGTATACAGAAGAAATGCCGGATCGGCCGCCACAGTGCCGTGGGTTTCGCAATCCGCCGACGCTTTGTTCCAGGCATCGTCCCAGGCAATTTTGCGAACAGATTCGAACACAACTCCGGTCAATGTCAGTGCGTCCACAACGCCTTGACCGGAAACGCCGAGCACGCGAAGCTTCTGCGCATCCGGGATCCGCGAAAATTCCGCCATCGCCGACACATGCACAATCGCGATTCGTGCGCCCGTGTCCGCAACGTAGTACGCATAATCCGCGGAGCGCGCCATCGAATTCACGGGGACGGCAATCGCGCCGATTTTCGCCGCGCCAAAAAATGCGCCGATGAATTCAATGGAGTCCGGCAGAATAATCAGGACGCGGTCGCCCGGCTCGCAACCGCACTCGCGCAAGGCATTTGCCGCGCGGCAGACTGCTTCTTCCACCTGAGAATAGGAAAAGTGCGAAGGCTCACCGAGAATCGCCGTGCGTTTCGAATGCTCCCGCGCAGGACGCGAGACAAACTCCTCGGCGATGTTCAGTTGCGCGTGGAATCTCGAACGGCATGCGGGGATTCTACTCCGCCGCCGCTTCCTGACCCAAGCTCGCCAGCCGATTCGCATCTCGCTTTTTGCGGGCGTAGCGCAACCGCCACACCGAGACACCGATAATGATGGCAAAGCAAATCTCGACGAACACTTTCCCGCCATCCAGATAATCAACCGCCGATCCAGTCAAGTTCGGGTCGGTAAAGATTCCGTGAATAAACAGGCAGGTCGCCGCTGGATACGTCAGGTAGTGCAGAAGTTTCCAAAGATGGCGGCCCAGTTCGATGCGATAAAGCGAAGTAACAACGATAATCACGAACAAATAGAGCGCTCCAGCGCCAATCGTGTTTTGAAGCGGCTGCTGCGGCGACCACAGCGGAAGTAAAATATCGACGACGCGAAAATGCGGCCGCGAGCTCAGCAATAATGGCAGCGGGTGCAGCAGCGTAAAACTCAGTACGCCATAGCCGGTCCACCGGTGCAGACCGAAAATATCGAATCGGCGATGCGGCCAATAGCGAACCGGGCTGTAGCGCCCAAAGATCAACAAGCCAATCAGGATGTTGGCCGTGGCAAGACCGACAGCGATCAGTCCGATGTACGCCGATAAATCCAGCACGGTCACGTGACGAAAAACTCCCTGGTAACCGTTCGCCACTTCCGCGGCTGTGCCGAACGCCCGTTACTTCTCCGACGCGGTTGCGCGCTCAAAGGTTTCATGCCGCCGCGCTGAAAATTCAAAAATCGCATGTCGAGTTTCGGGCGCCGTTGTACGAAGCAACCGCCGGTCGCGTTCGTGGCATCGCACTCGACGGAATTTCGCGGGAGATCCGATGCGCAAATCCGTGCTTTTCTTCCTGGTATTCTGCCTCGTTTCTTTTGCCGCAACCATGTGCCGTGCGCAAGATAAAATCGAGTTGTTCGTCGGCTATTCCTATGTCCGCGGGACTGTGCAAGTGACGCCGAATACTCCTCTCCAGCCCTGTCCGCCGATCTGCGGCCCCGTGACGCAGCACGTGAACTTGAGCGGCTGGGAATTTTCCGCAACATACAAGTTGAATCGCTGGTTCGGACCAATCGCCGATTTCAGCGGGCATTACGGCGAATTGAATGGCGGCACCACGCACCTGCAAACATATCTTTTGGGGCCGCAGGTGTCTGTTCCAGGACGCATTTCGCCTTTCGCGCACGTGCTGTTCGGCGTGGCCCACGAATCCGTAGGGCCTTTCAATACACCGGCATTCTTTAGCCCTGGCTCCGACAGCGCGCTCGCGTCGACTTTCGGCGGGGGAATCGACATGAAAGCTGCGCCGTTCTTGTCGTTACGGTTGATTCAGGCTGATTACCTGAGGACGCGGTTTTTCGGCCACACGCAGAACCAGCCGCGCATCTCGGCAGGATTGGTTTTGCATTTCTGACCGGCTCTTTTTCTGTTGCAACGCATCCCCGTGAATCAAATCGAAGACATTTGAACAGAGTAGAATCATGCGGATGGGATTGCGAATATCGGCGGTAACCCTTTTTGCGCTGGCGACGATTGCGCTGGCCGGGATCGGCGGAGCTGTCCGCCCGCGCGGCGCGCAAGACGTTTCACAGTCCATAGGAGCCCTGCCGCCGCTGGGCTCCTATCTTGGCTTCGATCGCAATGATTATCCTGGTGACGCCGTGCTCGACGCGCTTGCCAATGATTTTGCCTTTGCTGGCTACTGGCTGAATCCTCCTCCGGGCGAAAAAGACACTTCATGGCGCGGCAAGCGCGGCATTTTGCGCGCACATGGTTTTGGATTCTTAATATTGTTCAATGGCCGCATGGACAAGGAACTGAAATCGGCGCGTGATCCAAGAGCCCTAGGCTCGAGCGATGGAGCCGCCGCCATAGCAGCCGCCAAACGAGAGGGCTTTCCTTCCGGCGCGGTCATTTTCCTCGACCAGGAAGAAGGCGGCCGAATGCTGCCCGAGCAGCAGGCTTACTTGTACGCCTGGATCGACGCCGTGAATTCCTCCGGTTACAAAGCCGGCGTCTACTGCTCAGGAATTCCCGTGCAAGAATCCGGCGGCGCGGAACTTACCACTGCGGATGACATTCAGAAAAACGCGCAAGGCCGGAAAATCGAATTTTTTGTTTACAACGACGTCTGCCCGCCGGCGCCCGGTTGCGATCTCGGCGCCGAACCTTTATTGCCCGGCCAAAGCGGCGTATCATCGGCCACGGTGTGGCAATTCGCTCAATCGCCTCGCAGGCCTCAGTTCACCGCGCTTTGCCCCTTCCAATACAATTCCGACGGCAATTGCTACGCACCACTCCCCGGAAACGAAAAAGTTCATGTGGATTTAGACTCCGCCGCATCGCGCGATCCTTCGCACGGCCGCTGAATTCCTGTAAAGTTTTGTTGTGGAAGTTTACTGCGTGGCGGTTTTTTCGCCGAGCTTGCGCATGCGTTCGCGCAATTTCTGCCGTAGGCCCGCGGGCGCATTGGGATTGAACGCCACCAGATACCACAGCGGCTGCGTGCGATCCTTGCTGAGAGCCGTGAGCGTTGCGGCGTCGGCATTCGGATGTCGCGCGATGTTTTCGCGAATCGCGGCGTATTCGTGTTTCGCCAGGCGCCGCAGCGTCTTCGCGGACACTTTCGGATGCTCGCTGATCAGCCGCAGTAGGTAAAAATCTTCCTTGGGAGCTTCGCGCGAAAGCTTTTCCAGCGCTTCCGGCTTCACCTCGGCGCTCAAAACAAAGCCGACTTTTTCATCCCACGAAGTATTGATGCGATTCAGTTCCTGCGTGCGCGCATGGATAAGCTGCTCGATCACCCGCCGCTCCTGCTCCAGACGCCCATGCGGCAGCGCGCTGTGCTCCACTGAATCGAGCACGCGCAGCAGATGCTGCCTTTCACCGAAAACCACCTGAGAGGTTCGCGGCGCCTTCCCTTTCGCTGCGTTATGCACCAGATCCGAGCGTCTCATGATCCCCTCACTACTCTCCGCAGGCGAGCAATGCCGCAAAATATTTTGTGTTTATAGCGAGAATCCCCAAGGTGCGGCTCCTACTATGCCTCGCGCGGTGCGCGTTTTTCCTTCGCCATCGATTATGTGTCGCGTGGCCAAGGCTGTAAAGCCACGACGCGCGCGAAGTTCCTCGATTGCAATACCCTCTCTGGCACTACACGAGAATGGGTGCACGTCCCGTGCACCACATGGCCAGTGGCAATCCGCCACCCGCCAGATCCGCGATGTTGATGGCAAGTCGCAATGCGAGTAACGTTGAATCGCAAAAATACGCGATACCACGAGGGAGCACTTGCCCATGACTGTTTTTGACGAGCACCGCGACGAACTCGAGCATTACGAAACGATGATGGGCCCGCAGCGCGGGCCGCCTCGCTGTTTCGCTCGACATGCTGACGAACGCCATGGTCCTCGTCGGCCAGCACGGTGTTTATTGCCACAGCGCCGGAAATCCCGCGACACCCGTCGATGGATATTCGCATCATCAGCTCCGAATTGCAGAAGGCCAAGCAATTAATTCAGAGCGTGATGGAAAACCTGCGCGCCGAGCGCGATGCCCGCCAAAATACGAAGTAGCTCGCAACGGAAATCGCAAAATGTAGGGCCCGTCTATGGACGGGCCGCGGCCAGCACCGCCCGCCGAACTCCACGCCACGAAACTGATTGGCCCAAAATGGGCCCGGCATGGGTCAGCGGCGCTGAAGGAACGGATTCGTTCGCGCTCTTCGGCAAGTGTAGTCGTAGGCCCATGGCCCGGAAAGACGATCGTCTCGGCCGGTAGCGTGAGCAGTTTCGTTTGAATCGAGCGAATAATCTCCGGAAACGATCCGCCCCAAAGATCGGTGCGCCCAATCGAACCAGCGAAAAGCGTATCTCCAGCGAAGAGCCACGGAACAGAATCGCCGCCACCGTGTGCGTGCGATTTTTTAACGCCGCCCGCTCGTATCTCGCTTTTGTCTTCTTCTTTGCGCTGGGCAAACGGCAAATACAAGCTCACGCTGCCCGGCGTGTGTCCCGGTGTGTGTAAAACGTGCGCTTCGTATCCGCCCCAACGCACCACGTCGCCCTCCGCGAGCAGGCTATCGACGTTTGCCAGCGGCGGCGGCGCGATGCCGAGAAATTGCGATTGAATATCCATTGCGCGATAAAGTTCCAGATCGCCTTCGTTCATTAGTACGGGCGCGTGCGTCACGTCGTGCAGCTTTTTCAATCCGCCAACGTGATCGATATGCGCGTGCGTGCTGACAATCGCCATCACTTTCAATTTGTGCTTTGCGATGATCGCGAGAATGCGGTCGACTTCGTCGCCAGGATCGATGACGATCGCTTCGCGCGTCTCCGGATCCCCCAAGATTGAGCAGTTGCACTGCAGCATCCCCACGGGAATAATTTCGTGAATCAGCCGACTCGCCATTTCAACCAGTATAGCAATATTTCCGCACTCACCCGGGCGCAAGCACGTTTCCCTACCATGCCAGCCTAATGACGCCCTCCACTTTTTGTTATTCCGATGGACTTCCATCGAACTCCCGAGACGGAAATCTCCACGGCCTGTCATTCCGAGGAGCCATGCGACGAGGAATCTGCTTTTGCCTTTTGCCTTTTGCCTTCGGTCTTTGTTGCAAATCTGTCTAGTCAACTGCAAAACGCGCGCCCTTAGAGGCCATCTGCTAAGATTGAACAAGCGGCGCGCTTGCCGCATCCACTATGCCCATCGACACGCCACTCAAATCGGAGCACGACAAAGTCGGCGCGAAATTCGGCGAATACTTCGGCTGCGCGTTGCCGCGCGATTACGGCGACGTTGCGCGCGAATACAAGTTCGCTCGCGAATCCGTAGGCCTGATCGACAAAAACTATCGCGCCGTCATTTCATTCACGGGAAAAGACCGCGCCCGATACTTGAACGCGATGCTCACCAACAACATTCGCGATCTCGCTCCCGGCCTCGGAAACGTTTCGCTTTTGCTCAGTCCGCAGGGACGCATTATGGCCGAAGCGGAAACGCTCGCGCTCGAGGATCGCCTGCTCGTTGTTTCGTACGCGATGATTCGCGCGCGTCTCGTCGAGACGTTCGACAAATTCATCATCATGGACGACGTCACTCTCGAAGACCTAACCGACCGCACCGGAACGCTCGCGCTCGAAGGCCCGAAAACGTCCGCCATCGTGCGCGAACTTTGCGGCCTCGATCTCAATTCCCTTGCCGAACTCGGCCACGCCGAAGCCTTCGCAAAAAAAGACGCCACAAACATTCCCTGCCGCGTCGTCAAGTATTCGCGCGGAGAAATCCCCGGAGCCGATTTCATCGTTGGCCGCGAGCATTTACATGCGCTCTGGAATTTGCTCCTCGAAGCCGCGCACCGTCACGGCGGCGGCCCGGTCGGATACGACGCGTTAAATATTTTGCGACTCGAAGCGGGGATCCCCTGGTACGGCGCAGATTTCGACGAGAATCAAATCCCGCATCAGGCCGCGCTCGAAAAAACGCACATCAATTTTTCGAAGGGCTGCTACACGGGACAAGAAATCGTCGAGCGCGTGCGTTCGCGCGGCCACATTCAACGCCAGCGCGCGATACTGCGCTTCGCCGGCGACGCAATTCCAAATGCAGGCGAGCCTCTTTTCGCTTCAAACGCCGAAGGCGAACAGGAAGCGCCTGCAGAGGTGGGCTTCGTCACCAGCGCGGCGAAATCTCCCGCTACCGGCGCCATCATCGGCATGGGCTACGTTCGCCACGAACACTCCGCGCCCGGCGCCAAACTCACCTGGAAAAACGGCGAAGCAAAAGTCATCGAGTCGCCGGCTCCCGCCAAGAGCGCCGATTCATGCGGATAGTTTCACTAATTTGCTTGGATTTTAGTTGTTGATCCCGGGTGCGTCGCCGGGATTGCGATTCTTGCCGATGTTGATTGCTTCGAGGAAGCTGCCGCTCTCTTTGTCGATTTTGCGCTGGAGTTGCATCAGCGCGTAAAGCAGCATCTCCGGACGCGGCGGGCAGCCGGGAACGTACACGTCCACGGGAATCACCTGATTCACGCCCTGCACGATCGCGTAATTATTGAACACGCCGCCGGAAGTGGCGCACACGCCCATGGAAATGACCCACTTCGGCTCGGGCATTTGATCGTAGAGCTGCTTGATCACCGGCGCCATTTTCTGCGAAACGCGCCCCGCGATGATCATCAAGTCCGACTGACGAGGCGAGCCGCGAAAAACTTCGGCGCCGAATCGCGCCACGTCGAATCGCGACGCCGCGAAAGCCATCATCTCGATCGCGCAGCACGCCAGCCCAAACGACATCGGCCAAATCGAACTCCGCCGCGCCCAGTTCACCAGCTTGTCCAGCTGCGCGAACAAAATCCCTTCTTTCTTCAGGAAATTTGTCGCCTCTTCGGGCGTCTCCAGCGTGACGCCCTTCGCCAGTTGCACCGCCATTCGCGCCTCTCCCCGTCGCTCCGTTTGCTCAATGTTACTCAATCATTTTCCCACTTTGCCGCGCTGAGTGCAAATGCGCGACCATCGAGCGGTCTTGGTGGTATCCTTCCCCGACAATGGCCGAGAAAGAATCACCGCCGCGCCGCTACCCGCGCAAACAATTGCAGAAAGGAATGCTCGTCGCCTGGCAAGGAGCGGGTGCCCGCCGCACGGACCGCGCGAAAACCCTCGGCATGGGCGGACTCTATATTGAAACCGCCGAGCCGCCCGCCGCCGGCGCTTTTATTCAACTGCTCATCGACACGCCCGAAGGCGAAGTGCGCGCTCGCGCCGTCATCCGCAACTCCGACCCAGGCCGCGGAATGGGCGTCGAATTCGTCGGCATGGACCAGGCCGCCCGCACCCACCTCCACAGCCTCCTCAAGCGCCTCCTCCCCGGAACCGCGTAGAATCCCGCTATGAAGATTCCCCGGCGTGCATCAGGCGCGTTTTTGTAGGGCCCGCCTAGGGACGGGTCCCGGCGGGCACCGCCGCCGTTTTTCCTTTTGCCGCCGCAAGCGCAAATCACCCCAGATGCAGTTCGCACGCCGAAATGCCTGACGTGGGTCAGGCGCGGGCGGGCCCTGGTCGGCCCCTACAGAAGCCCACCGCCGGCAATCTCAAGCCTGCAAAGGGCGCAGCAAGCAGCGCGCGTAGGGGCGGGGGCTTGCCCCCCGCCCAGGCGACCCAAGGGTCGCCCCTACGAAGACAAAGACAGCTTCACACCGCGAGGACGATTTTGCCGAATTGAGAGCGCGCTTCGAGGCGGCGATGTGCTTCGGCGGCTTCGGTGAGAGGAAAAACTTTGTCAACGACAGGGTGAATCAATTTGCGGGCGACCAATTCGAGGACCGGAAAAAGTTCCGCCTTGCTCCCCATGTAAGAACCAAGAATCGACAAGTGCCGGCTGAACAGAAAACGCAGATCGATTTTCGCGTCGTGGCCGGTCGTGGCTCCGCAAGTGACCAACCGCCCATTCACCGCGAGGCACGCGACACTTTGATCCCACGTCGCGGTGCCAACGTGCTCGATGACGACGTCCACGCCGCGCTTCCCCGTCAGCCGTTTCACTTCGGCGTGGATTTGCTGTTTCGTATGCACAATGACTTCATCCGCGCCCAGCGCGCGAACTTTTTCGACTTTCTCTTCCGCGCCAACGGTGGCGATGACGCGCGCGCCCAGCACTTTCGCGATTTGAATCGCCGCGCTGCCCACGCCGCTGCCGCCGCCCAAAATCAAAACGTCTTCGCCGGCTTGCAACTTCGCGCGCGTGACGAGCATGTGCCACGCGGTGATGAAAACCAGCGGAATCGCGGCGGCTTCTTCGAAAGAAAGTCCCGCGGGAATCGCCACGGCATTGCGCGACGGCGCGCACACAAATTCAGCGTAGCCGCCATTCACCAGATAGCCGAGCAGCGTGTATTTGCGGCAAAGATTGTCGTTCCCCGCAAGACACGCGGCGCAGAGTCCGCAGGAAATCCCCGGCTGGAGCAGAACTTTTTCTCCCGCGCGAATGTCGGTGACGAGTTCGCCCACGGCGGCGATTTCGCCGGAGATGTCGCTGCCGTTGATGTGCGGCATGGGAATTTGAATGCCGGGGATGCCCCTGCGAATCCACAGGTCGAGATGATTCAGCGCGCAGGCGCGAACGCGAACCAGCACTTCGTCGGCGCGGGGACGCGGATCCGGCGCGTCCGTGTATTTCAGAACTTCAGGCCCGCCGTGCTCGGTGAAAATGACAGCCTTCATTCAATCCTCCGAGGCTCTCTGACCTTGTTCAGCCTTCGCTCTTTCCAACATTTCGAGAATTTTCCGACCCTTTATGGTAGTCCGGTTTTGCAATTGGGTTGCGAGGTCCACTCCTTCGCCCGTTCGCACGCGCGCCCCAGCATCCAACAAGACCCGTATTGCCTCGGCGTGCTCACCCAGGATAGCGGCAAACAATGCCGTGAAACCTTTTTCCGCACCCTGGTTTACGTCCGCTCCCACTTGAACCAGAATCTCGATAATTGCTATGTTGCCCCGCCACGCGGCATGAAAGAGCGGAGTCCAGCAGCCTACATCCCTGGTGTTAGGGTCAGCACCTGCCTCGATTGCACGCCGAAGGGCCACTTTGTCTCCCCTTTTCGCAGCCCAAATGATCGCTTTCGCGGGAGTCATCCACGACATAATGGCCAGTGTTCTGCAAACCGTCAAGCAATTGACACCGGCGGGCGCGAGCCGTAACCTGAGAGCGACCGAAAACTTTATGGACCTGTTCGAAGAAATCGTGCGAATGCGGCGCGCCGGCCAGCGCGGGGCGCTGGCGACTATCGTGCACACGAACGGCTCGATTCCGAGCTATGAAAGCTCGCGGATGCTGGTGCGCGAAGACGGCTCGATTGCGGGCACGGTCGGCGGCGGATGCGTCGAAGCGGACGTGTGGGCCGCCGCGAAAGAAGTGATCCAGCAGGAAATGCCGCGCAAGATGACGTTCAGCCTGAACAACGAAGCCGCATACGACGCGGGGCTGATTTGCGGAGGCACGCTCGAGATTTTCGTCGAGCCGATTCTGCCGCAGCCGAAATTGTATTTGTTCGGCGGAGGGCACGTGTCGACGGCGCTCGCGCGCGTCGCGAATCTCGGCGGGTTTCGCGATCAGCGGTGATCGACGACCGCGCGAGCTTTGCCAACACGGAACGTTTTCCGATGGCCGAGGAAACTCTGACGAGCTACGAAGACGCATTCACGAAGTTGAAGCCGAACGCGTCGTCGTATCTGGTGATTGTGACGCGCGGGCACAAGGACGACATGCGCGTGCTCGAATGGGCCGTGGGTACTGACGCGCGCTACATCGGAATGATTGGCAGCAAGCGCAAAGTGATTTCCGTGTACAAGGCGCTCGAAAAGCAAGGCATCGCGATGGAGAAATTCGCGCGCGTGCATGCGCCCGTCGGCCTTGAGATTGGCGCGCTCTCGCCCGAGGAAATCGCCGTGAGCGTCACCGCGGAACTGATTGCCGTCCGCCGCAACGCCGCACCGGGAGCGCCGCACAAAGCCGTGCGCCTCGACGAAGTCCCCGCGCTGAAACACAACTAAGTCCATGCTCGCTGTCGTGATACTTGCGGCCCTTCGCAAAATGCGCTCAGGACCTCGTGCCGCGTCAGCATGATTGCCATTGTCATACTATCGGCGGGCGAATCGCGGCGCATGGGCCAGCCGAAAGCGCTGCTTCCCTTCCCTGAAGCAATTTTCCTCTGCGCATTCGCAGCCCGCAAAAACTCCAAAAACATTTCTGGAGCATTTGATCGAAGTGACGCGCCATCCGCGGGCGGACATTTTGCGCGTCGTTGTTGGCGCGCACGCGGAAGAAATTCGCGCGCGCGTAAAATTGCACAGCGACGCGATAGTCGTGAACGAAAATTGGGAGAAGGGCCAGCTTTCATCTCTGCAAGCGGCGATTCGCAGTCTGGCCGCAGAAAAAACAGAAGGAATGCTCGTCTGCCTCGTCGATCATCCGCTGATTTCAGCGCAACTCGTTTCGGTGCTCATCGAAACATTCGAGCGCGACAAAAATAAAATTGCGATTCCCACGTATGGCGGCAAGCGCGGGCATCCCGTAATTTTTCCAGCCGCGTTGTACGCGGAGCTGCTCGCGGTACGTGAAGGCGCCCCCGAAAATGCTGGCGCGCGCAGCGTGGTGCGCGCTCACGTTACGGATGTGGTCGAAGTTCCCGTGAACGAAGAGGGCGTCATCATCAATCTGAACGATCCCGAAACCTTCCGCCGCTTCTCAGCGCAATCGCAATAGGAGTAAGATCAAAGAACATGACCGGCACACGCGACATCCCCGCGAAGGGTTACTGCTGCTCATCGTGGCAGGCGCTTTGTTTTTGGGGATGCGCATTCGTCGTTTTTTACGCGGCTGGGCTGCTGGCAATCTACTGGCTACACGTGCAGAGCTATCAGACGAGTGCGCTCTTCGCCGCGCTCGGACTGGCCTGCGTGGCGAATGCGGCGCGCAACCGGACTTTCCACTGTGTGATCACCGGACCGTTTTTTCTTCTTGTGGCGCTCGCGTTTGCTTTAAACACCGCGGACGTTTGGAGAATCCCCACAGGTGTGCTGTGGGCCACTGTCGTGATTGTGGTCTGTGCCGCGCTGCTGCTCGAGCGAAGATTCACTTCTTGAGCAGCTGCGCGACGCTCGCGGAACAAACTTCCTAAGACAATTTGGCGAAAAGGGCGACGAGTGCGTCGGAGGCGAGCTGCGCGCCGTGGAATGTTGCTTGCGGCAGGCCGCCGAGCGCGGCGGAAATTTGCGCGGCGGTGACGCTCCACGCTTCGTTGAGCGATTTTCCGGCGACGAGTTCAGTGAGCGCCGAAGCGGACGCGAGCGCCGCGACGCAGCCTTGGGCTTTGAAGCGCACGGCGGCGATTTTGCCGTCTTCGACGCGCACGGCGAGGCGAAGAACGTCGCCGCAAACGGGATTCGTAACGTCGACGGCAGCGGTGGCGTCGGGAAGCTCGCCGGCATTGCGCGGATTCTTGAAATGGTCGAGGACGGCGGCGGAGTGCATGAAGAGAAAGTGTACAGTCGAAATTCAACAGTCGAAAGTAGAGAATGAAGGTACGCTTCTACGTGCTCAGCCGCGCAAACTCGTCGGCCCTGGTGTCATGCGCTTTTAACTCTCGGCAAGTCTCGATTACTCGTGGCGCAGTGCGACCATCGGATCCGTGCGCATGGCGCGACGCGCGGGAATGTAGCAGGCAACGAGCGCGACGGCTAGCAGTAGAATCCCCACGCCCGCATATGTCAGCGGATCCGTGGGGCTCACGCCAAAAAGTTCGTCCGTGAGCGCGCGCGTCAGCACAAACGACGCCGCCAGGCCAATCGCGATGCCCACAAACGCCAGAATCGCGCCCTTCCGAAGCACCAGCGCGAAGATGCGGCGCGGCTCCGCGCCGAGCGTCATGCGAATGCCGATCTCGTGAGTGCGCTGACGGGTGGTATATGCCAGCACGCCATAAACTCCTACCGCCGCGAGAATCAGCGCCAGGAATCCAAATCCGCCAACGAAAACTCCACCAATGCGCTGAGTGGTGCTGTTGAGTTCAATGCGTGATTGCAGCGTTGCCACATCGGAAAGTGGCAAGTCTGCATCGAGCGAATGCACGGCGTTCTCCGCGGCGCCGACGTACGCCAGTGGGTTCCCGCTGACGCGCAGATGGATGGCCGCAAGCGGCGTGTAATCTTGGAACAACGGAAAATACACAAACGGTTTCGGCTTCTGCCCCAGGTGATCGCTATCAAAATTCGCAGTGACGCCGACCACCGTGTACCACCTCCCGTTCTCGCGCACGCGCTTGCCAATTGCATACTGATTCGGCCAGTAGCGCCGCACGAATTCCTGATTCACCATGGCCACCAGCTGCGATTTGTCCGTGTCACTCGCCATGAATTCGCGTCCAGCAATCAGCGGAATTTGCATGGTGCGCAGATAGTCCGGGCTGACCCACGCCACATCCATGTTCATTGACTCGTGCAGCCGTGGAACATAGCCTTCCACGTCGATGGTCATCTCGCTGATGGTCATGCTCATGGGAATCCAGCTGGCCAGCGCCGCGGACTTCACACCCGGCAGCGCATTGAGCTTAGTGAGCAATTGACGATGGAATTCCATCCCAGAATCTTTGCTGTAACCCACAGCTCCCAAGTCATAGCTTTCCAGCAGGACGTTTTGAGGATTGAAGCCGGGATTGAATTTTTGCTCGAGACGGAAGCTGCGGATGAAAAGCCCTGCGCAGATCAGCAGCAGCAGCGACATGGCGATTTGCGCCACGACAAGAACGCTCGAAAGGCGGGCTTTTTTGCGTCCCCCGCTGGCGCTGCCCGATTCTTCTTTGAGCACGGTGACTGGTTGCAGCGAGGAAGAGCGGAGCGCCGGCAAAATTCCAAAAATCACGCCGGTGAGCAGCGAAATGGCTAGGGTCGCGTACAGCACCATGCTATCCGCGTGGTAATCCATGACGACCGGAATGTTTGAAGGAGGAATGAAGTCGCCAAACATTCCCGCAGTCCACAACGTGAAGAGTATCGCAATGCCGCCGCCGCAAGATGCCAGAATCAGGCTTTCGACGAGCAATTGCCGAATTAGCCGCCACCGAGTGGCACCAACCGACAGCCGTATCGCCATCTCGCGCCGCCTCGACACCGAACGCACCAGCAGCAGATTCGCAACATTCGCGCACGCCAGCAGCAGAACTACTCCGGAGATGGCCATCAGCAGAAACAGAATCGTCCGCAGGTAATAATTCGCGCCCCACGGCGCGCGCCACAGCGGGTACAGCGTCGCGACACTGGTGCCGCGATGCGAATCCGGATACTGCTTGGCGATCTGCCCGTAAAGATTGCTTAGGTCCGCCTGCGCCTGCTCGCGCGTCACGCCGGGCTTCATACGCCCGATGGACATTAACCAATCCGTTTTGCGATCCTGCAGCAGGTTCGCATTCCCGCTCACGAATTGCTGAATCATCACGGCGGGGATCCACAGGTCCGCACGGACGCCGGTCTGCGTGCCCTGAAAAATCGGCGGCGCTACGCCAACTACGGTGTACGGGCGCTTATTGACCTGAATTGTTTTATCGATGATGCTGCGGTCGCTGCCGAAATGCGTTTGCCACAGCCGATAGCTGAGCACCACAACCGGAGCGCCGCCCGGCCGAGTGCCTTCTACCGGAAGAAAGGTCCGGCCAAGGAATGGGTGTACGCCAAACGTGTCGAAGTAATTCGCGGATGCAAATTCACCCCAAACGCGTTGTGGCTTGGCGTTGCCAGTCAAATCCATAGACCACAGCGAGTACACCGCCAGGTCGGTCAGGCTGCGATTCCGGTCGCGCAAATCGACGTAATCGGGATAGGAAATAGGATTAGGATCGCTTTCCGGGCCTGCCGCGAGCTCGGCGTACTGGTTGGTATCCTTCACGCCGGGAATGGGGTTGAGCACCGTCGAATTGATCCAGCTGAAAATCGTGGAGTTTGCGCCGATGCCCAGCGCCAGGGTGAGAATGGCAATGATGCTGAATCCCGGCGACTTCAAAAGGACCCGAAGACCGTAATGAAAATCCTGAAGCAGCGTATTCATGTCTTTCTCCCGCTCACTTCCTGACGAGGCAACTGTATGCCCAAATAAGTACGCGCAGGCACCTTATTTCAATCAAGTTAGCTATACATTTAGAGCGGTAAACCACATGAGTGTCCGCTAGTGGGACGGCATTATCCCTGAAATGGACACAAGCGTGGAAGCAGACTGGACCGCAACATTGTGAAAGTCCCGGATTTTTTCCGGACGACAAAGCAAGAGTTGATCACACCGGAGAAAAGCGTATTTGCAATTGTAGCAGACGAAACCCAAGCTGCGGAACGTCGCGGATACCGCACAAGAGTTGACAGATTTCGTCCGTTAAATTCCTTGACTGTGAGCGCAGCGCAGCGTTTAATAAAACCTGCCCACCCTTAGGCCCCCCGTGCATCTAACTTTGTGGAGCATTTCGCTCTACTACTGACAGTCTCGGAAGGAGTTTACTCAAGATGAGAACGAAATTTCTCTCTCTCGTTCCTGTTCTCGCGATGCTCGTGGCCCTCATGGCCGCTTCCTCGGCATTCGCGCAAGACGGAAAGCTCAAGATCAAAGTAAGTCCAAAACAGGCGTATGTATTCGTGGACGGCAATGCAATCAAAAATGGCAATCAAACGATAAAGCTGCCCGCGGGCAAGCATTCCGTGGGCGTTTATAACTATGGGTACAGCCCACATACGCAGGACGTGGATATCACGGCCGGCAAAACGACCGACGTTAACGTGACGCTGCAGTCGGCCGGCGGAGAAGTTTCGGGACCGTTCGGCGACATCGAACTCAAAGGCGACCGCCGCGCGGCGGTGCTGCTAAACGGCAAGAAGCCTGCCTATTTCGTCGGGCACGTCGACGAGTTCGACTGGAATTGGCTGTGGCACCAGCAATTGCTGGTGAGGGCAGGGACGTATCAAATCGACGTGACACACAACGGCCAAACCGTGTGGTCGGGGCCCGTGACCGTGCAGGCAGGGCAACGCGTGACGGTGCAACTCCACGGCGGTGCAACCAAGACGAAAAACTGGAAGCAGGGCAACACACTTGGACCGCAGCCAAGGTTCAAGGCCGGCCTTGCGAGCTCGACCGTAGCCGTTGCTCCCGTGACGGGGACGTTTTCCGCTTCGCAGACGCAAATCAATTGCGGCGATTCTTCGCAGCTCACTTGGAGCTCGACGGACGCCGTCGACGTGAACATCAGCGAAGTTGGGGACGTGGACGCGAGCGGCAATAAAACCGTGTCGCCGCAGAAGACAACGACCTACAACTACACGGCTACGGGGCCCGGCGGCAGCGTGACGCAAAGCGCGACCATCAACGTCAACATACAACCTACGGCGGCGCTGACGCTGAATCCCACCGATGTGAGGTATCACAAGATCGGCGACAAGGTGAAAGAAGACGGTACGTCGACGCTGACGTGGACGTCCTCGAATGCCAGCAAAGTGACCATCGATCCCATCGGCGACGTCGCCACCAGCGGGAATCAAACCATTACCGCAACGCCGAAACAGCAGAACATCGGGCCAATCGACGAAAATCAGCCATACACGCTGACCGCGACGAACGTTTGCGGCGGCACGACGACGCAAACGGCGAATCTGCACATCACCGGCTCGATTGAGCCGATGCCTGTGGTGACGCTCGAAAGCGTTTTTTATCCCACGGCGTATCCTGTCAAGGAGCATCCGGATGTCGGACTTCTGGGCAGCCAGCAGCAGTCGCTCGATCAAGTGGCGTCAACGTTCAAGAAATATTTGGACTATGACGACACGGCGAAGTTGACGGTCGTGGGGCATGCGGACGTCCGAGGCTCAGCGCCATACAATGAAGCACTCAGCCAAAGACGTGCCGATCGCGTGAAGGATTACCTTGTATCGCAGGGAATCTCGGCGGACAAGATCGAGACGCGCGCGGAAGGAAAAGAGCGGCAGCTCGATCGTTCGGAAGTTGACCAACTGCAGCAGCAAAATCCCGCGAAGCCGGAAAAGTGGATGATGCGCCGCGTCAGGAATACCTGGCTGGCGTACAACCGCCGCGTCGATATCATCCTGCAACCGACGGGTCAAGAATCGACGAAGTTTTACCCGGACGGCGCGTCGGATGCGAAAATCCTGTGGCAGTTGCCGAAGCCGTTGCTGAGGAACGTGCGTAAGGCGGAAGAACCCGAGTCAGCCGCCTGCGCAGAAGCCATAGCAATAAAAACGCAGCCGATGAATGTCGGCGCAAACATCGTAATCAAACAACGTAGTTGAACAAAAGGGCCTGCCACCGGAAACGGCGCAGGCCCTTTCTATTTGGCGCGAATGTCTCGCGAAGCAAAGATGTGCTAGGCCGTGGCCGCTTTGTAACCGGCGCGGGATGCTTTCTTGAGCGCTTCGACGGCTTCCGCGGTAGACATCAGCGGCGTGGTCTTAACGCTCTTG
The DNA here is from genome assembly GCA_963757905.1 of uncultured Acidobacteriota bacterium. Classification (GTDB taxonomy): domain Bacteria; phylum Acidobacteriota; class Terriglobia; order Acidiferrales; family UBA7541; genus DAHUXN01. Next base: position 83,827 of record CAVWSV010000009.1, read on the forward strand.
CATGCGCCGCCCCCGGCGAACGCAATTGCAATTGCGGCGGCGGAAATGTTGTCGGGCATTTCGGCAATGCAAACGATGTCGTAATCGCCGAAAGCGAACCAGCCTTCGCGAAGTTTTCCGCCTAGATTTTCGACTGCGGGGCGCACCGCTTCGATGCGGTCGGCTGGATTCTTGATTAACGCCTGCCAAGCTTCTTCGTTGTACGCGACCTGCAACAGATAGTGAGGCATGGTATCTCCTTTTCGTGGGACAAACTTGAAGGATTCGTTGTTCGGCATGCTGGCACCAGTGGCTGTGTAAGTCAACCAGATGCGTTTCTGGGTAGTGGGCCAGTTTGAATTTGACAGGCTGGCCCACTACCCGTTTCTGTTGTAGGCGCGCGACGAGACCGATAGAATCGAGAGTCCAAATGGCCAAGAAATTCCAACGCATTGTGTCGCTGGCGCCGAGCGTGACTTCGATTTTGGTGGCCATTGGCGCGCGGCGGCAACTTGTTGCGGTAAGCCACTGGTGCAAAGACGTCGCGGATGTTCGCGGCTTGCCGGAGTTGGGCGATTGCTGGGAGATTGACACTGCGCCGCTGATGGCATTGCAACCGACGCTGATTATTGGCTCGGTGCCATTCAAAACCGAAACCGTGCAGAAAATCCTGGCGCTGCCAGTTCCCTTCCTGGCATTGAATCCGCGAACTCTTGCCGACGTGGAAAGTGATATCCGCGCGCTCGGCGCCCTGGCGAGCGCAACGCCACGCGCATCGACGCTGATTCGCAGAATGTGCCGGAACTTCGAACGCATTCGGACAATTGCGAAACGCACAAAGACTCGCCCGCGCGTTTATTGCGAGGCGTGGCCAAATCCGCGCATCAGTTCTCCTCCGTGGGTTGCGGAGCTGGTCGAAATTGCCGGCGGAGAAATGGTCGTACCGGCGGGAGAAAAAGTTTCCGATGCGGATGTCGCGCGCGCGCGTCCAGATGTGATTGTGCTGGCATGGACCGCGACCGGCGGAAAATCGAAGCCGGAGCAAGCGCTTGCGAATCCCGCGTGGCAGGAAGTGCCGGCGGTGCGCGACAGGCGCGTGTTCGCCATGCACGATGAATTGCTGAATACGCCAGGGCCGCCGCTGGTTCACGGCGCGGGGGAATTACTGCGAATTTTACATCCGGAACTTTCAGGAGACGCGGGAATTAGGATCGCGCGCGCTTTGTAATTAGCGCGCATGAATTGTCCTCCTCGTTATCGGCCCAAGTGCCTGGGAAACACCAGGGATTTGATATTAACCGTTCGTTACATTAGCGCTTGACAGTACCCCCCCGGGGGCTTAAAAGCGAAACCAAGGAGGATCCATCATGAAGATCCCTTCTCGGCGTAAAGGATTTGCGCTTTTCGCCTTGCTCGTCGTGAGCATTTTACTGTATCCGACCAGTGCCTTCGCGTGCTTCGCTTATGACAATTGCGACAACGGCAGCCAAGTATACGCCTACTGTAACAACGGAGGCTGTTACGGCGGGTGTCAATGTTATTCGGGAGGTGGGACGGCAGGGTATACTGCCTTCGACTTCTGCACAGGCCAGTTGGATGACGTTTCGGTCTCGTGTTAAAAGCTGCCGGATGAGGTGAATCATGAAAGCTGGAACGTTGTTGATCTCTTGTCTATTTTGTCTTTCCTTTGCGCCCTGTGCCGAGGCTCAAGTCACGGCCGAAATAGAATCCCAGCCAACCGCGCCCATACAGATCACGAGCGCGGAGTGCGTGCCGGTACAGACGGCAGGATCACAGTGCAAAGCGAGTGTCCAGTTTGCGTCGAAGGGCTTATGGACTGCTTACGGAATTAAGTGGACCCTCACGTATCAAAACGGGCGGACGCAAACTTTATCCACCACGCATGACCGTAGCTTGGGTTCGGCAGCGGTGGCGGGAGCATTCAAGCCAGGCGAAGTTGTTGATTTTGAAACTGGCGCGATAGGTTTCAGATTCAATGGAAACGACATTCCTCTCGCCACGGCCGTAGTACGCGTTGATTTCGTCATCCCAGCGGTGGGACCCGCCTGGGGAGATATGAAATCTCCGAACTATCAGAAGGTAATGGCGACGCGTAGAGGGTTCTCGCAGGCGATGGATTATTTGCGCCAAGTTTACAAGAACCAGGGCGCCGCAGCCATGCACAAGGCTCTCGGAGTCCAATAGTCTCGACATCGCTCGCTATAGAAAACAAAAAACGTGAGCGATGTGGTTCGGGTCGAGACGGGGCTAACGATTATCCGCGTGGATTTGCCGCGCATGTACGATCTGGTGCGCAATCCGGCGATGAAGCAGCGGCTGCTGCAAACGGTTGCGCGGCAGGCCGGCCTGGAATGCTACGCGTTCACATTTACGACGTGCATGGCGCAGGATGATCCACTGTGGTGATGCCGCGCCAGCTTTTCCTGGATGCGCCGTGCTAGTTGTCGCGGCGGTGATTGTGCACAATGGGCGCTTGCTTGCGTGCCAGCGCAGCCGCTCCGGCAAGTTTCCGCTGAAGTGGGAATTTCCGGGCGGTAAAGTGCAGAAAGGAGAATCGCCTGAAGCCGCGCTTGTACGCGAATTGCGCGAGGAGTTGCGGGTTAGCGCCAGCGCTGGCGCAGAGATTTACCGCACGAGGCACAAATATCCGGAGATGCCGTCAGTGGTTGAATTGATTTTCTTCGCCGCGAAAATTGAAGCAGGCGAGATGGAGAATCGCGTGTTCGAGGCGATTGCATGGGTCACGCCGCAGAAATTGCCGGAAATGGATTTCCTTGACGCAGACCGCGAGTTGATCGCAAAGCTGGCAACAGGCGATATTCAGTTGTTGTGCGTAACGGGCGCGAAGCCGCGCGCCTCTTCATAAAATTATTGGGGAATATTTCTGCTATTCTCTCCGCGTGCGACGCGCGCTGATTATCGCCTGCTTCCTATCCCTTGCCGGCGTTTGCGCGGCGCTTGCCGCGCAGAACCCCCAACAAGCGCAACTGCCGCCCGCTAAGCCGCCTGCTCAACAAACGACTCCGCCAGGGCAAACGATTCCGCCTGCGCAAACGACTCCAGCGCAAATTCCCGGAGCGCAAACGCCTGCAACACCCCAAGCGCCAGTGGCACCAGCGCATGTCTTGCGCATAGTGGTTATCAATCCCGGGCACGGCGGAGCCGACACGGGTGCGCGCGGGCCAAGCGGAACCGCAGAGAAGGATTTGGTGCTTGAATTTGCGCGCATCACCAGCGACGTTTTGCGCGCGCAGGGCTTTCAAGTTGTGTTGACGCGACAGGGCGACACGGATCCTTCGTTCGACGATCGCGCGGCAACTGCAAATGCCCAGAACGATGCAATTTTTATCAGTTTGCATATCGGCTCCATCGGACCGGCAGGAACTGTGCGTACGTACACGTATTTATTTCCGTCTGCTCCCGCCGCAGCGACGCCGAGTGCGACAACCGCAGGAGGAACGCCAAGCGTGAATGCTGCCGTGCAAGCCGTTGCCCCACCGCCGGGATTTGTGCCGTGGAGAGAGGCTCAAAAGCCGTACGAGCAGCAGAGTCGAAAGTTGGGCGATCTGCTACAGGTGGAGCTTGCGCAAAAATTCAAAGGCTCGCCGGAAATTTCCTCGAGTGTGCCGGTATACGAGCTGCGGTCGGTTGCTGCTCCGGCGGTGGCCGTGGAACTTTCGAACATTACGATTGACCCGCAGCAACTGGAAGCGATGGCGCCCGACCTGGCCGACGCGATTGCGCGTGCGGTCACGGCGTACAAGACGATCTATCCCGCGGAAGGCAAATAATGCAGCGTCACGTGAAAATCGCGATTGCCGTGCTGGTGGTTGCAGTGCTGGCGGGATTGATTTATTTGCGTGTTTTGCACCAGCGCGTCGCGCGCCTGACACAGACACAAGCAACCGAGGAGCAAGAACGCCGCGAAGTGGTGGCACCGCCGATTTCGACGCCCACCGACGTGGTCGCCAATGCGCAACTGTTTTGGCTTTCCGCAACGCAGCCGGATCAGCTGGCGCCGGTCACCGTGCAATTGGCGCTATCGGCCGATCCGGTCGAACGCGCGAAGCAACTGATCGGCGCGCTGATCGCGAATACGCCGACCACCGGGCAGCGAACGCTCCCGGTGGGGACGACGCTGCTGAGTTTTTATATTTTGCCGGACGGAACGGCGATTGCGGATTTCTCGGACGAGTTCGCTTCGGAAATGCCTTCGGGAATTTTGAGCGAGTGGATGGCGGTGAATTCGATTATGCAAACGCTCGCGGCCAACGTGCCCGGAATTACGCGGCTGAAAATTCTGATTCACGGGCAGGAAACCGAGACGCTCGCGGGCCACGTCGACATTTCCGGATTTTTCGATGTGCACGTCGCGCCCGCGCCGGCAGTTCCCGTTGGCGCGCCTGCGCAGCCGGCTAAGCCAGGCGCGCCGCCCGGTTGACACTCGCTGCGCTGGCCGTCAAACTGATACACGATCCGTGAATTGGCGATGCAAGGAGGATTTGTGCGACCCGATGCTCGCGCGGCGAACGAACTGCGGCCGATCAAGCTGACGCCGGATTTCGTGTCGACGGCCGAAGGAAGCGTGCTGATTGAAGCGGGCCGGACGCGCGTGGTGGCGACGGCGACCATCGAAGACGGCGTGCCGCACTTTTTGAGGAATCAGGGAAAAGGATGGGTGACGAGCGAGTACGGAATGCTGCCGCGCGCCACCGATAAACGCACGCCGCGCGAGGCCGCGCGAGGCAAGCAATCGGGGCGCACGCAGGAAATTCAGAGACTGATCGGACGCGCGCTGCGCGCCGTGACGAACCTCGATGCATTGGGCGAAAGAACCGTGTGGATCGACTGCGACGTAATCGAAGCGGACGGCGGAACGCGCACAGCGTCAATTTCAGGCGCGTTTGTGGCATTGGCGCTGGCGTTTGAACGCATGAAGGCAGCCGGCATCCTGCGCACGATTCCGCTGCACGATTCCGTGGCGGCGATCAGCGTCGGCATCGTGAACGATGAACTGCTGCTCGACCTCGCGTATGAGGAAGATTCTCGCGCGCAGGTGGACATGAATGTGGTGATGACCGGGTCGGGAAAACTGGTCGAAGTGCAGGCAACCGCGGAAGGACGGCCGTTCACCGAAAGCGAAATGCAAGCGCTTTTGCGCCTGGGCGCGACTGGGATACGGCAATTGACCGAGGTGCAGCAGGAGCTGCTGCGTATGGATTTTCGTGCTCGCGCGTGTTAAGTTGCTGCTCGCGTCATCGAATGCGAATAAACTGCGCGAGTATCGCGCCATGGCGGATAGCCGGGCGTTTGATTTGGATTTGCTGCCGCGATTCCGTGAATTACCGGCGTTTCCCGAAGAAGCCCCCACGTTCGCCGAAAATGCCGCGGGAAAAGCCCTGCATTACAGCCAAGCGAACGAGGAAATAATTTTTGCGGACGATTCAGGGCTCATCGTACCGGCGCTGGGCGGTGCGCCCGGAGTGCACTCGGCGCGGTACGCCGGAGCGAACGCGGGCGATGCGGAGCGCATTGCGAAACTGCTTGGCGAAATGCGTGGGGTGAAGGGCGATGCGCGGCGCGCGCGGTTTGTGTGCGTGATTGCGGCGGCGCGGGCCGGCCGCATGCTGGCAGTGGTGTCCGATTCAGCGGAAGGCGTTATCGCGGACGAGCCGCGCGGACACGAAGGGTTCGGCTACGATCCGATTTTTTATTTTCCCGCGCGCTCGAAAACATTCGCCGAATTGCGTGAAGCGGAAAAGAACGGCGTGAGCCACAGAGGCAAGGCATTTCGCAAATTGCTCGCGGATATCTCTCCGTGAAGATATCCGGCGCCTTACATCTTCGCTGAGACGCAGTAAATACCGTAAATCCTGTAGAATCTCGCGCCAAAAATTTGGATCTAAGAGTAGTTGTGGAATGCGCGGCAAAGGAGTAGAAAGAAGTCTTCTGTCCGCGAGGATTCTCCCATGGCCACTCCCAAACTGATGACGGAGTCTTTCTATCGCTTGCAAGAGCGCATGGAGCAGGCGCGCGCACAAACAGATTCGTTGTTTGCATTGCTGCGAAGCGATGCGATTTATGAGCGTCCGATTCCCGAGCGCCATCGGCTGATTTTTTATCTGGGGCACTTGGAAGCGTTCGATTGGAATTTGCTGGGGCGCGATACTTTTGGGCTCGCGAGCGTGCACCCGGGATTCGATAAACTTTTCGCGTTCGGAATCGATCCCGTGGACGGGCAATTGCCGATCGATCAGCCGGCGGACTGGCCAACGGTGGAGGAAATTCAGGCGTACAACGCGAAGTTGCGCGAGACAATCGACGCCGCATTGCGCGCCCCCTCGAGCAAGCTTGCCGCGGAAGCCTCCGGCACGTCTTTGGACACATTACTGAATGTGGCCGTTGAACACCGGCTTATGCACGCCGAGACGCTAGCTTATTTGCTGCACCAGTTGGCCATTGATAAGAAGGTTGCGCCACGCACTTCGGCGTCACCCGCAATTGGCGCGGCGTCTCCGCGAAACGACTTTCAGCGAATGGCAACGATTCCGGAAGGCGAAGCGACGCTCGGCATGCGGCGCGACCGCGGTGAATTTGGCTGGGACAATGAATTCGAAGAGAACAAGGCGCATGTACCTGCGTTTCACATCGGAACCTATCCTGTAACCAATGGCGAGTTCGTGGAATTTGTGCGCGCCGGCGGATACGAAGACAAATCGCTGTGGAGCGCGGAGGCGCGCGAGTGGATTACGTCGAAGGGAATTTCGCATCCGCTTTTTTGGGAACGCAGCGGCAATGACGCTTGCAATGGTGACGGCTGGGAATATCGCGGAATGTTCGCGCAGATTCCGTTGCCCCTCGATTGGCCGGTATGTGTGAGCCGCGCGGAGGCGTCGGCTTACGCGCGATGGAAAAATCAATTACTGCCGACCGAGGCGCAATGGCATCGCGCAGCGTACGGAACTCCGACGGAAAGCGAATGCTTGTATCCGTGGGGCGACGTCGGCCCATCCGCAGAGCGCGGGAATTTCGATTTCGCGCGGTGGGATCCAACGGCCGTAACGGCGCATCGCGCAGGAGTGAGCGCGTTTGGCGTACACGACCTGCTTGGCAACGGGTGGGAATGGACGTCAACACCGTTTGCGCCTTTCCCTGGTTTCAAACCGTTTCCATTTTATCCGGGATATTCGGCAAACTTTTTTGACGGGAAACATTTCGTGATGAAGGGCGGCTCGCAACGCACGGCCGCGTGCATGTTGCGGCACTCGTTCCGCAATTGGTTTCAGCCGCATTATCGCTACGTCTACGCAAAGTTCCGCACAGTGGAGGAATAATCCATGGCGACCGCAATGCGCATTTATACGCATGACGTTTCTGGAACGCCTGCCGGCGATTTGGCCGCGGACGTTCGCGTCGGCCTCGACAGAGCGGGCCAGAAGGAATTGCCGTCGAAATATTTGTATGACGAAGTGGGCTCCGCGCTCTTTGAAGTGATCTGCTTGCTGCCCGAATACGGACTTTCGCGCGCGGGTGCCCGTTTGCTGAAGCGGCACGCGGACGAAATGATAGACCGCCTGCCTTCGCCGGTTGCGGTGGCGGAACTGGGAAGCGGAAGCGGGACGAAAACGCGGTGGATTCTTGAAGCGCTCTCCCGTCGCCAGCCGGTGACTTATTATCCGATCGACATTTCGCGAACGGCCCTTTCGCGCTGTTGGCAGGAACTGGGCCGAATCGATTCGGTAAGCGTGGTGGGATTCGAGCGGGCGTATTTGGATGGATTGCTGGATGTAGCATCGCGCCGCAAACCAGGCGAACGATTGCTGGTGCTTTTTCTGGGAAGCACGATTGGGAATTTCGATCGGCCCGCCGGAGAACAATTCCTGCGCGAAGTGCGGCAGATTTTGCATCCCGGAGATGCGCTGCTGCTGTCCACTGATCTAGAGAAGTCCGTCAGCCAGTTATTGCTTGCTTATGACGACCCCGCCGGCGTGACCGCTGCGTTCGACGCCAACCTGCTGGCGCGCATCAATCGGGAGTTGGGGGCGGATTTCGATTTGAATTGTTTCAGACACGAAGCGCGGTGGAACGAAGCCGAGCGGCGAATCGAAATGCATTTGCGCTCGACCCGGCCGCAGACCGTCTACATTCGCGGCGCCCAACTTAGAGTTAGTTTCATCGAAGGCGAAACAATCTGGACGGAAAGCTCGCACAAGTATCGTTGCGACGAAGCCGCAGGCATGGGCGAACGCGCAGGCTTTCGCTGCGACGCGCAGTGGGTGGACGCGGAATGGCCATTCGCGCAGAGTCTGTTTCTGGCGGAATAGCTGGATCGGATAGCGGCAAAAAAACCGGGCTCGCTGGGGGGAACGAGCCCGGGTGGGGCATTGAGGGGAAGCGAAAATCGAATTGTATGGAGCGCTAAACTAGTAGCCCAACTGCCGCGCGAGCATCAGGAGTCGTAGCGCTTCGCGATGGGTCAGTATAACCACGACGCCAAACGCGGCCCACAACCAAGGGTGAATATTCGCGGCGCACCAACTCGCCGGAATTTGCACTGCTCGCGTTTCGCTCGCCGAGGTGTCAGGCAAAGGGTTCATATTTCGTCTCCTTGCTAGTGAACCACGGTGAAGGGACTATCGTGCTCGACAGCAACTACCATGGATTTGAAAACATCAACGTCCCAGTTGTCGGCAATACGCAGCCGCAAGGCGTCGTTCGTCTCGCTGACGAGGCGTCCACGCAACGGAACGCGCAGGTTACCCGCGACCACTCGAAGAATGACCGGCTGCCCCATCCAGACTGCGTAGCCACCTTCCATATGCTCGCCCCTCCAAACTAGGTTTTGCTCCAACGCGGACATTGTGAGGCGAAGGGCTGTTTGGGCAAATGGTACGGGGGAGTCGAATCGCTGGGAGCAAAGTACTAGCCCGATACGGGGGCGCGGGACGGTCGAGCGAAGAACCTCCCTTTCTGCTATCGTGATTGCGCAGCTTCAATAGACCCTGTAAGTTACGGGAAGGATCATCAGGATACATGGCAGTTCCCTGGCGCGATTTGATCCATCAGCTCTATAACGTTCAAGGCCTGATTCACTGGGGCGGAACGCTGCTGGTCTGCGTGATCGTGTTTGTGGAAACGGGCCTGTTTGTGGGCTTTTTTCTGCCCGGCGATTCCCTGCTGGTGACGGCCGGCGTGTTTGCGGCGACGGGCCAGTTGAAGCTGGCCTGGTTGCTGGCGATTGTCCCGTTCTGCGCGATTGCGGGCGACCAGCTCGGCTACTGGATTGGACGGAAGGCTGGGGACAATCTTTACCGCCGGAAAGATTCGCGATTCTTTCGCAAGAAACACCTGGAACAGGCGAGGGACTTCTACGAGAGGCACGGCCGCAAGACGATTATCATCGCGCGGTTTGTGCCGATCATCCGGACTTTCTGTCCGCCGGTGGCCGGTGCCGCGCGGATGCGCTATTCACGGTATCTGGCGTTCGATGTCGTCGGAGGTTTTCTGTGGGTCGGCGTAATGGTGATCATCGGCTACTCGCTTGGGCAAATCCCCAATGTAGATAAGGAAATTCACTGGGTGATCGCCGGAGTCATTTTTGTGTCCCTCTTGCCTGCGATTATCCAGGCGCTGAAGATGCGCGCACAGAAGCGCAGCGCGAAAACAGCGGCGAAATCCTAATGAGTTTGCCGTTTGCGGGCCGTTAACGCATACCGGCGGAAACTGCTCCTAAAATGCGACGCGGGAAGCCTGGCGGCTTCCCGCTTTGTCGTTTCCTGAGGCCCACGCGGCGTCAATTACGCATGACTCGGGCGTCGTGGGGGTGTCGCACCGCAAGAGCGGTGTGGATGTCTTCAGGATGCTTGGTTATCCGGTGGAGTCATCTAACCTCCCTCGTTTTCCAAGTACAATTCCCGTAATACTCCGATGCCATCGGCAAAGCAAGTGCAAAAATAACGCGAAATTCACAGTCTCTGGAAAAATTCCGGGAAATCTCGCAAGGCAATTACTTGATGAAGAGGCCTTCGCGGAGTTGGTCGCGGCCAACGAAAGTCTTTGCGGAGCGGAAGCGGCTAAAGAGGTTCAAGATTTCGCGATTCTGAAATATGCGCACATGGCCGCCGGCCGGGCCGATAGGCACGATTTCAATGGTCTGATTATCGACGATGCGGTAGCGGTAAGTGCGGTCGGGCGTCTTGCTGTGGAAGACCGCAAGCACCGCGCCGCCCGGGTGGACGATTTCGTAAAGGCGGTTGGCGACCTGCGAAAGCAATCCCGCGTCGAGGCGGTCAAAAATATCCCAGACGAGCACGGCGTTGAATTCGTCATCCGGATATTGCAGCGAATTCTCCAGAAAATGTTGGGCGATCTCCTCGGGAGAAAGTGGTTCGTTGAAATCGCTCGGCGGTGCGTTGCGCTGATTTTCCTCTTCGGCGCGACGGAATTCCCTCCAGGAGCGAAGCATGTCGTCGGTGGTGACGCGAAAACCGCGCTCAATGAAGAAATTAAGCGTGGCCTGCGAAACCTGGCCGAGATCGAGCAGGCGGCCATTTTCCACGTCGCTGATTAGCCAGAGAAAATCCTTCAGGCCATTCGATAGGCGGAAATTCTCGGAATTGTGGTTGGACTTCGACACGGACGCGATGGCAGGCGAAGCCCCGCGCGTTTTGGGCGCCATCGGCGCCGCCGCGCTCCCCGTTCGCGATTTCCCCCCCATCCAGTTCATTTGTTAATGCGAGCCTCGCTGGGCCTCGATAGGCTCGGAAGCTGGCGTCGAAGCGCTTGTAGTTGATGTAACGGGCGGCGGGACGGCGGGCGCGGTGCGCTTGTTTTGGCGCTCGCGCGCGTCGGCAACGGGTCCCATTTCCACACGACCCTTGAACTGCGCACCGTCTTCAATGGCGATGCGCGGCGATTCGAGATCGCCCTTCACGTGGCATGAGTTTCCCAAGATAATTCGTTCGCGGCCGCGAAGATTGCCTTCAACGGTGCCGCGGATGTGGATTTCGCGCGCTTCGATGTCCGCTTTCACGTGCCCGCTGGGGCCGATGGTCAGGCGCGATTCACCCAGCCGGATGCTGCCTTGCACATCACCGTCAATAAAAAGGTCGGCCTTCCCCGTCACGTCGCCGCGAATTCGAATTCCCTGCGTCAAGATTGCCGCTTCCGGCGGAGGCGCGGAATACGCGGGAGCTGGCGGCGTAATTGGGGCCGGCGATGCGGATGACGACGGTGTCGTTTTCTGCGCGGTGGGCGAATATGACGGCGGCGCAAATGCTCCGGGCGCTGCCGGCGTCGCAGAGGGAGACGGTTTTCCTTCAGGTTGTTTCCGCCACATGGAAACCTCCAGTGCGGTGAGATAACAAGGTCGCCTGCGAACGGGATACAGGCAATCTTTGCGGTTCAGGAACTATAGTACAGAGCCATGGCAGTGTAAACCAAATGGAGGCCTGGGGGGAGTGACTTTAAGGAAATTGCCGAACCGGCGCGAACAGCAACGTTCCCGCAGGGCTGGTTTTCTGGTGGTGCACTTCCCACGCCGCCACTACGATTCCGATACTCTCATGCAAGAAGATTTTCAAGCCTTCACGGGTGCGCCACCATGAATCAGGATCGTAATTGACGTCGGGCGCGGACTCGACGAGCACTTTGATATCCGGCGGGAAAATGTGCCGGCAGAGATAGCGGGTGCGCCGCGTGTGATAGCTCGACGTGACGATCATCACGTGCTTCCATCCATGCTGTTGGACGAAGCCGCGAATGCCGGTCAATTCGATCAGTGTGTCGCTAGCATCATGCGGAAAAGGAATGATGGCTTTGTCGGGAACGCCACGCGCCTCGAGGTCTTTCTGCATCAACTCCGCAATGCTGGCGTAGGGCCGCAACGGCCTGCCGCTCGCAAGAATCCTGGGCGCCCACCCTGCATGGTAAAGCTCGGCGGCGCGCGAGGCGCGATCGGCTGTGAAATCGTCGTCGCTGAGAATCACGATAACGTCAGAAGCGGCCGGAGGGTCGGGCGTAATCCAGAAATTGCCCGCGATGCGCAGCAGCGGCGCGCGCACCAGATAAATCAGGAAGCAAAGGACAATGAGTATTACCAGAACGAGCAGCTTTGCAATAATGCCGCCGCGCTGCGCGCGATTCATGCGCGGCGTCACCGGCCTGGGTCGACCTGGCGGAGCAATTCCGCAGCCTGTTCGGGCAACAAGCCGTTGAAATATACTTCCTTGATCACGTAAGATTTTTCACCGGTTGCTACAATAGGAAGAATCTCAATGTGCCAGTGATAATCCTCGGCGATGCTCTTCCAGTAATCGCTCAACTCGCCTTTTGTCTGCAGCGAATTCGGTGCCGTATGCACGACCAGATGATATCCATGCGACACCGAGCGTAGGCGGCGAATCACGCGGGCAAGCAGTTCGCCAAGCGCGCGAAAGTCCCCCGCGCCGGGGGATTCAAAAAGGTGAGCGTGGCGGCGAGGCAAGATCCATGTTTCAAAGGGCACACGCGAGGCGTACGGACAGAATGCAAGATAATCGCCCTGCGAATCGACGACGCGCTTCTCCTGCTTTTCCTCCTGGTGGAGAATATCGCAGAAGACGCAGCGGTCGCGCTCGTGAAACCAGTCACGCGCCGCGCGCAATTCATACAACACGCGCCGCGGAACAAAAGTGGTCGCGGTGATCTGCGAATGCGAGTGCGTCCACTCCTCGCCAGAATTCGCGCCGCGATTTTTGAAGACCGTGATGTATTTAAACCGCGGATCACCTTTCAAGTCGGCGATGCGCCGCGCGTAGGCTTCGAGAACCAAGGCTACCATTTCGCCCGATTGGTCGGCCATGCAACGGGTGTGGTCCGGCGTGTCCACCACGATCTCGTGTGCACCGACGCCGCTCATGCGGTCGTAAATCCCTTCCGCGGAACGGCCAGCGTCGCCTTCAATGTGGTAAAGCGGACGGAAATGCGGCAGAACGCGAACCTCCCATGGCCCCTGCACCGGCAATTGCAGAATCGTGCGTGTGTCTCCTTCATTGCCGGGACAGAGAGGACATGGCTCCGCGGGCAATTCCGCGTACCCCGAATGTCCGACCACCACCCAGCTGCGTGTGATCGGGTCTTTGCGTAGTTCCATGGTTTCGCTTCGTTACAAGAGGCCGAAGTTTTATACCGCAGCGCGGAGCTTCGAGCAAGGACGCATGTCGGAGAATGTACAATCGCTGAGCATCAAGCGTCGCTTTTGGACGAACAGTCAGAAAGCGTACGCGAATTGGTTCATTCTCCATTACCCCTCACTCCAGTTCTGAAACGAATCGACATGGTATTCTGATGCGAGATGGATAACGATTGGAACAGCGCGTGACAAATGCAATTGAAGCTTGATGAAACGTATATGCAGATGGCGCTCGAGGAAGCGCGAGCGGCGGAGCGTGGCGGCGAAGTGCCGGTCGGCTGCGTCGTCACGCTGGGCGAGCGCGTGCTGGCACGCGCCGCGAACCGCACGATTGCCGATTGCGATCCCACGGCGCATGCGGAGATGGTTGCGTTGCGCGCCGCCGCGGCGGCGATTGAAAATCATCGCCTGCTCGGAACGACTCTTTACGTGACCATCGAGCCGTGCGCGATGTGCTCTGGCGCGATTCTGCAGGCGCGCGTTGCGCGGCTCGTTTACGGCGCGGACGATCCCAAAGGAGGCGCGGTGCGTTCGTGCTTCGCCGTCTTCGAGCATCCGCGAGTCAATCACCGCGTCGAAATCACAGCCGGCGTTTGCGCCGACGAAGCCGCCGCGCTGCTGCAAGCATTCTTCGCCGCCCGCCGGTGACACGCCGATTACACGCCAAGACGCAGATCAGGGCCAGGGTCGCAACCTGCGGCGAGCGCCCGAATGGAATCCGCGCAATGGAATGCAAGAGCATGGCGGAGAGGGTGGGATTTGAACCCACGAGCCCGGTTTTGCCAGGCTACCCGCTTTCGAGGCGGGCTCTTTCAACCGCTCAGACACCTCTCCGCGTCAACAGCGTGCAGAAAGATTACCAGAGCGTCGCGCCACGGACAACGATTGGCTAACGCGGACGCGCGAAGTTTTCGCCTCTGCTTTCCGCAGAACAGCGTCCGACCAAACACAAAATCTCAGAGAATCACGGAAATCGATGCCCGGAATTTTCGATGCTCCGTAAGGAGCAGACTCGTCTTGCTGCGAGGCCGTGTCAAAGGCGCCGCACTATTCGCAGTTATCCTCGACATCCTCCGCTGAGATACCCGCCCACCACTGAGCTGACCGTCTATGCGCTATAGGGAAGCCGCACCGGACGCGTGAAGTCGATCCCCGCAAGCGCGAGGCGGCTTATAGGGCGCACGGGAGCCGTTTGGTAACAAATCCACCCCTGCAAGACTGGCCAGTTTGACGAACCCCAGGCCAGAGCCTCCGCATTCCATAGGATTATAAGGTCTTAGCGCAAACTTCCGGATGGCTGCCTTCATGCTCTTATACCTGTGGCTGGAACAGCCGAGGAGCAGGCTTGCAAATGAAGCAGCAAACGAACGCAACGCGCGGGTTCAGCATGGTAGAGGTCATGATTTCGATGGTGGTTATGGTCGTCATCATGGCCGCCACGATCATCGAGATGGAGCCCGTAATACAGCAGATGCACGCAAACGCGGCAGCCGACTTGATCCTCGGTCAGTTGCGCACCGCTCGGCAGCTATCGATCGCCAAACGCCGCGACATTCAGGTTCAGTTCATCGGAAACAACGAAATCAAACTGACCCAGGAGCCCATCCCCGGAGTCGCCGGGGGACCCGTGGTGCTTAGCGATCTGTTTTTGAGCCCCACCGTATTTTTTATGCAGTTTGGCGGCATGCCAGATACGCCGGATGGGTTCGGCAATGCCGGTGCCGTGGATTTCGGTGGCGTGGTTGGCGGGCCGCCGATCATGCAATTCCAAAGCAATGGAACATTTGTCGATGCCAACGGGATTCCCATGAACGGAAGCGTTTTTATCGGCGTAGCAAATATACCCACCACGGCGCGCGCCATCACGGTTCTTGGCACGACCGGTCGGATCCGCCTGTATAAGGGTAGCGGAACAGGATGGTTACAATGAAAATTTGGAATCATCGAGCGATTCGAAATCATAGCGCACGCAGGAATACGCGCCATTCTGCTTCAACGTCCGGCTTCTCATTGATCGAGGCGATGATTGCCATGGTGGTGCTCGCGGTCGGCGTTCTGGGACTCGCTGCGATGATGACCGATGGAATTGCCTACATGAACATGTCCCAAGCAGATTTCATTGCTCAGCAGAAGGCCGAAGCAGCCATTGAAAGTATTTTCTACGCGCGAGACTCGAAAATCTATTCATGGGCTCAGCTTCAGAACACATCCACAGCACCGGGCGTGTTTTTGAATGTGCCAGAAGTGCTGTGCGATCCGGGACCGGATGGGGTGGTGGACACGGCTGACGATAATGTGAACAACGTCGATGTGATTTGGGCTCCTGGGGCAAATGGGGTTTTAACTGATCCCGTCAACGCAATCAGGATGCCGCTTTCGACCTATACGCGCACGATCACGATAACCGATGTTCCGGGCGATCCGAACGTGCGAACGATCACCGTTACCGTCAATTACACAGCGGGACGCTTTAAACGCAGCTACACGCTGACGAGTTACATCTCGAGATTTTCTTAGGACTTGGCGAGGCACGCAATGAGACGAAATGCCGGATTTAGCTTGATTGAAATGCTGATAGCGGTAGCCATAACCGTGATCATCGTCATGGTGGCACTCGACGCGCTGACACAAGCGCAACACGCCTCCGAAGGCGTGTCGCTGATGAGCGATATGGTCGAGAATCTGCGCGCCGGCATGGACAATATGAGCCAGGATCTGGTCTTGGCTGGTTCGGGAATTCCGACCGGAGGAATTTCGATCCCTGCGGGAGGTGGACCGGCGATCAACCGGCCATCTCCCGCCGGATTCGCATACACGTTCGTGGACCAGACGCCTGCGCCCCTTACTGCTTTGCCTGCGGTCGACCCGGGCTTCACACTCGGGCCGGCGATTCAGGGCCCGTCGGACATGATCACAGTCATCTACGCTGACAACTTGACATATGGTCCATTGGTTCCCCCAGTGCCGCTGAATGCGAACGCCATCAATGACCCGGGCGCGGCGGCTCCTTCGCAGCCCTGCAATGGGACGATTGATCCGAGTGGAAACGGCCTGTTCGTCACGTTCGATACCAATTGCGTCACCTTGCCTGCAGTTGGAAACGGGGCAGTCGCCCCAGGCGACCTGATCATGTTCAGCAATGCGCAAGGCAATACGATTGAATGCGTGACCAGCGTGAATACCGGCACGAATACACTGAATTTCGCCGCGGGCGACCCGTATGGCTTGAACGCAACCGCCGCCACCTACACCAGCGGCACGATGAAGCAACTCGAAACAGGTCCGGGCGTCTATCCTCCAACCTTCGCGACGCGGATTTGGATGGTGACGTACTACCTCGACAACACCAATCCCGCCGGGCCGCGGCTGATGCGCCAGTTGAACTTCAATGCCGCAAAGCCGATTGCTGAATCCATCGAAGGGCTGCAGATTGCGTTTAACTTCGTGAATGGGAATCCACTGTGCGGCGCGGCCTGCACGAACCAGCCTGTGCCTCCAGTGGGCATGAGCGCCAATCAGATGATGAGCGCGAATTTGTTTCTTGCCGCGCGCTCGGAGAGGCCGTTTTCCTGGACTCAGAAATACTTTCGAAACAACCTGTCCTCGCAAATCAGTCTGCGAGGGCTGGCGTTCCATAACAACTATAACTGAGCGTACTTACAGAGGACAAAAGTCATGAAGAACAAGACGGAATCCGGAATGGCACTGGCAACGACGCTGATCGTTCTGTTCCTGGTCGTTGCGCTCGTCGTGGGCTTCTCGTGGATGGTCCTGGTGGACCAGAAACTGGGAGGCATCAACGGCGATCAGCAGTACGCCTTCTATGGCGCCGAGGCGGGATTGGAAAAACTCACCGCCAATCTCGGCTTCCTGTTCTCGACGAATCCATCGCCTAGCGGCGCTCAGGTGAACGCCATCGCCACCGCTGCGACGACTCCGGTCATTCCTGGGATTCAGTTCGTCAAACCAGACGGAACACTCGGATACGATATCTCGTTCCCCACGGACGCCGCCGGCAACCCGCTGGCGCAGAACCATGTGATTGTTTCCGGCCCTTATCAGGGTCTGACCGGGTTACTAACTCCGTTTACGCTGACCGCCACAGCTCAAAACGTCGCGAGCGGCGCGGAAGTGCGTCTGCAACGAAACGTGCAGACGGTCGCGATTCCCGTGTTTCAGTTTGGAATGTTCTCGGAAACCGATTTGAGCTATTTCCCAGGCCCTAACTTTAATTTTGGCGGCCGCGTTCACACCAACGGCAATTTGTTTCTCGCCAGCGGCGCCGATACATGGTTCCAGGATAAGATCACGGCTGCGGGCCAAATTATCCGTACAAATCTGTCAAACGGTTGGCCGACGAGCACCGGATACACTGGCAACGTCTTCATTCCCACGACCTCTGGCGGATGTTTAGCCAACCCGACAGCCTCGACGGCAACGTGCCGGGCCATCGCAATGAACGAAGGAAGCGTCGTGGGCGGCGCAGGGCCTCCGATGTCTGCCCCAAATCCCAATTGGACGAACATATCAACGACTACATACAACGGTTACATCCGCAGCCAGAAAACCGGCGTGAGTCCGCTGAACCTGTCCATCACGCTCAATCCGGGCACCTACCCGATCGATTTGATCCGTCGCGGATTGCCGAACGAAGATACGACCAACCCCGGCACTCTTGCGCAGAGGTATTACTCCGAGGCCAGCGTGCGCATTTTGCTGTCGGACGATCCGGCGGACATCTCAAATCTGCCCTGTTCTTCGGGCACTCCCCCGACTCCTTTGGCTGCTGGAAGCGTCTTCGGCGGAAACCCAGTCGCAATGTCCGGCGCCACGAGCGGAACGTACTCCGCAGTCAACGGATACTGGACCCCATCCACTGACCCAGTGCTCGGCGCGGGCGTCCCTTCCGGCGGGACTCCGACCGCTGGCTATATAAAGATCGAAATTCAGACGGCATACGCCGTGCCGCCGGCACCATGCGGAACCTGGAGGGATGTGACTGCCCAAGTTCTGGGATTGGGTATCGCAGGACGCAACCTTGCTCCCAGCGGGAGTTACGGCTTCTATGGCGACAAATTGCTCGCGCCCATTCTCGGAGGTGCCTGCGCGGAGCCAGACCCGAACGCCATCATCCGGCTCGAGCGGGTGCGCGACAATCCATCGACAGGATCGGGAAATAAGTGCGGAACCGGCAGCGCGAATCCCACGGACTACTGGCCGAATGTGCTCTTCGACACACGCGAAGGCAACGCTCGCGATTTTGTACCTGCCAGCCCCTATAACACGATGCCAGCCCTCGGCGGCGTGATGAACTACACTGAGTTGGACATCACAGATCTTGCGAACTATCTAAGAACTGATCCGACTGGACAATTGGCCAAGGACCCCACCAACAGCTCCTATGACTTCGTTGTTTATTTCTCCGACCGTCGCGGCAATTACACGCCGGCTCCCGTCGCGGGCTGGCCACCGGCTTCGCCTTCAAACCATGAAACGGGCGAATACGGTTTCCAGGACTCAGTCAACTACGCAAACGCGAATGGATGCCCGGACGGTGTTCTGGATCAAGCGGAAACTCTCGATGAGGTGGAGAACGCCGCGAACCAGGCTGTGGGCGGCGCGCCGGAAAGCTACGGTGAGGCTTTGCTTAGCCCACTAATACCTCCTCCTTTGGCGGGCATAGCTCCGTCCGGCGGTTCCCCGGTGCTGACCGCGAATCCGAACTGCGGAGCCCCAGCTGCGTCGTCTCCTTCAAATATCTGGCCGGGCAAGTACGTCACGAATTACCAGGAAGCTCGCGAGAACACGCCGCTATTTTTCCGGCGTGCGCTGAAGATTGTGAACGGCAGCAGCATCAATCTCGGCACGTGCCCGGACGGCGTTGCTTGCGGATTGACGATCGTCTCGGAAAATCCCGTTTACATCCAGGGCAATTTCAATGCTCCCAACGGCCCCATCACCCCCACTTCTCCGCACGTCGCCGTCTCTGTACTAGCCGATGCGGTCACACTGTTGTCGCAGAATTGGAATGATGTACGCTCGTTCACCTCGCCCTACAATCCCGCGGGGCGCGGCGCCGCGACTACGAGCTATCGCTTTGCCGTGGCCGCGGGCAAGGGCCTCTCATTCCCCCATCCCGGAGGCACTTATCAGGACTTCGGGACGGACGGCGGAGTCCACAACTTCCTGCGCTTCCTGGAAAACTGGGGCGGGCAGACCTTGAATTATCGAGGTTCAGTTGTGAGTTTCTACTACAACCGCCAGGCCACGGGCACCTACAAGTGTTGCACCACGGTATATGGTCCGCCCACACGCGGTTACAACTTCGATACGGACTTTCTGACGCCGACGCTGTTGCCGCCGCGAACGCCGCTGTTCCGCGACGTCAACACAATCGGTTTCTCGCAGACAGTTTTACCCACGCCCTAGCCCTCAACGCAGACGCGTGACACGACAAAGGCGCCCCATTCATCGGGGCGTCTTTGTTTTCTGAAGTCCCGCACAATCAGAAGAATGGACGCGCAAATGCGCGGATTGCGTCACTATCCGCCGATTTTTTCCAGCGTTTGCCGAGCCAGGCTGCGATACGGACTGTCGACGCTCACCGCCTGGGTGAGAATTCGGCGCGCTTCAGCTATCCGTCTCATTTTCGCCAGCGTGAAACCCCAGCGATAGAGATTTCGTCCGTAGCTGAAATTATCCGCTTTGAGGAGCGGGCTGGCCTGTTGAAACGATCGAATCGCCGCCACGTTTTTGCCCTGATTCACGTAGACTTCGCCGAGCGCCGATAGCGCCAGGCCTTTTTGCATCGATACCTGCTCCTGCCATTGCGCGTCGGATAGGCCTTCGGGCTTCGCCTCGGTAGGGAGCGCCGCGAGAGCTTTCTTTGCATCAGCTTCAGCTAACGCCAATTGCTGATTGCGATCGCTCCAATAGTCCGCGACCAGCACGAGAACTGTCGTATTGTTGGGATCATCCTTCAAGGCCTTCTGCGCAGCGTCGAGCATTTTCGCGTTGTCCCTGGCCGCCTGGTAGGCGAGCACGGTCCCTATCTCGGCATTTTTTGTGTAAGGCGAATCGGGAAATGCGGCTACGTAATGGTCGAGCATCTGCGCCCGGGTTGCGGGATCGGTCGTTTTGACGGCGCTACTGTAGAACGCGTATTCGACATATTGCACATCGGGATCGGCGGCCTTCAGCTTCTCCGCTTTTGTCTGCTCCCAATCCGCCGCGCTAGTGCCTGCCGGTGCCGCCGACGCTTTATATCGCGCGAGAATCCCGCCCGTGATGTCGCCGTAATGCAGCATCCTTGCCGCATCGCCGGATTGCTCCGCGGCGCGAACCAGATTTACGGCCGTCTCGAAATTGTCCGGGTCAATGGCGAGCGCTTTGTCGCCGTACTCGAATGCCTTGTCGTAATTTTTTTCGGCGATATAAGCGCTGACGTAAAGCTGGTCAGCCAGGAGCGCGAGATCACCCGTTGCGTGTTCCGCCGAAAACGTATCGAGCAACGCAATCTTCTGCGCCGGGTCTTGTGCAGCGTAGATTGCGGACACCTCCGCGTCTTCAGGCGTGCCCGCCGCCACCGCGACACTCTTGCCAATCTGTGCCGATGCAATGCCCGCGGTCGCTAGAATTATCAGGTTGACCACGCTCACGATCAGACTCACGCGTCGCATACGCACCTCCGCTTGTTTGATCCGTTGTTCTCCGTAAGCCGTCCCGGGCAATTGCCATGGCGACGCCTGCCGGGCGCAAGTTTGTTGGGGAGGATAACAGAAGTGCCGCAGCGGATCGAATCGAAAAATTCCCCCTGCATTTCTCGCGCCCAATTTCTCGCGACCATTGACGTCGCGCCTCTTTCGTTGGAGGATTCCAAATCCGGCACGCAGCGGAAGGAGCGAATATGCCCGACGTAACCTCATGGGACAAAATCGAAAAGGAAAAACTGAGCGCCACCATCACGCGGCAGATGATTTTCGGCGAGAAGGCCATGCTGGCGCGTATTTCCCTGGCGCGCGGCGCCATTGTTCCTCGCCACTCGCACATCAACGAACAAATCACGTGGATTATTTCTGGCGCGTTGAAACTGATTTTCGATGACGGCGAGAGAATTCTACGCAGCGGCGAAATGCTGCTGATCCCCGCCAACCTGCCGCATGCGGCTGAGGCGCTGGAAGACACCGTGGACATGGATATTTTTGGTCCGCCGCGCGAGGACTGGATTAAGAAAACGGATGCATATCTGCGCGGATAATTTCGGCAGCGGTTTTCTCCGATGATGAGGAGCATGATCATGGACCTGGGACTGAAAGGAAAAGTGGCGATCGTGGCAGCGGCCAGCAAGGGGCTAGGCCGCGCGTGCGCCGAGGAATTTGCGCGCGAAGGCGCCGAGGTCGCGATTTGCGCGCGTTCGACCGCGAATCTTGAAAAGGCCGCGGAAAGCATACGTAAAGCGACGGGACGCGAAGTTTTCGCACAGGAACTTGATGTGACGCGCCACGAAGCCGTGCGCGATCTTGTGGCGGCGGTGGAGAAGCGCTTTGGCCGCGTGGATATTTGCGTGACGAACGCGGGTGGGCCGCCGTCGAAGAAATTTCTCGACATCTCGATTGAGGAATGGCGCGCCGCCGTGGATTTGACGCTGATGAGCGCCGTTTACTTCGCGCGCGAAGTATTGCCGCGAATGAAGAAAAATCGCTGGGGACGTTTGCTGGCGATTACTTCCGTTTCTGTGAAACAGCCGATCGACAACTTGCTGCTGTCAAATTCGATTCGCGCCGGCGTGACGGGCTTGATGCGCACGCTGGCAAACGAATTCGGCGGTGACGGAATCACGGTGAACTGCATTTGCCCCGGTTACACGTTGACGGAGCGCCTGGATGAACTCGCGGGGTTGCAGGCGAAGGATGCAGGAGTCGAGCGCGAAAAGATTTTGGAGCGTTTGAGCGCGCAAGTGCCCGTGGGACGCGTCGGCCGGCCGGAAGAATTTGCGGCGATGGTGACGTTCCTTGCGTCCGAGCGCGCCAGTTATATCAATGGCTGCTCGATTCCGGTGGACGGCGGATGGACGAAGAGTTTGCTGTAAATTTTCGCGAGCTCTTTCTTAGCGACGACTTTCGACTACTTTTGCAAGTGCGATGGCGCGATCCCGAGTTCCATCCTTCCCGAGAATGCTAAGTCCGAAGCCGCCCTTGGCGTCGAGGACACTCACAATATAGCCTCCGCCGGTAAAAGCCGCGCCTTTAATGCCTACAGCTTTCGAGCCTAGACCCGGAACCGCGGTGCCACCCGATTGTTCCTGCGCCGCGACCGTCAACTGCATGTGCTGCGCGTCGGCGAGCGTCACGATCACTTTGGTGTTCCCGCTACCCAGCCATGTGCAGCGGCCCAGGACGCCGGGAATAGGCGCTCCGGCTGTTCCCTTCCCGACCTTCAGACCCGTCGCCTTAGCGATGTCTGCAGGCGTGAGCAGCGTACATGCAGCACCATTGGCGGGCAACGCGCCACCTGCGATGGCGCGATTGCGGGCGGACGCAGGCCCTGCCGCGAATATCGAGCCGGGCAAACTCAAAATGATAGCAGCACTGATCATCGCGACGACGATGCCGAAGTTCGTGATATGACGCGTGATGAAGCGAAGCATGGATCACACTCCCGTGCGCGTCATTTCCGACGCGCTGCGCTAGCGCATATTATCCAGGAATTTCGATTTGACCGCTCTGATGGTGACGCTTATACAACCGAGGTGCTCGGCGGGTCAAGAACGCTATTTTCGCAGCGCCAGTTGGCCGGCGGGCAGGAATGATTCGCGGCTTAACCGGCAAGAAGAACGCGCAGGTCGCGAAGATTATTTCCCGTCGGTCCCATCATGATCGCGTCGCCGAGCAGATCGAAGAAAGTGAAGGCATCGCTGCGGCGATAAAAATCCTGCGGGTCCGCTCCGATTTTTCGCGCTCGGTCGAGAGTGGTGCCATCCGCAACGGCGCCCGCTGCGGGACTGTTGCCGTCAATTCCATCGGTGCCCGCGCTGAGCACGGTGATTTTTCGTCCGGCAATTTTTTCGACACAGGCCAGCACGAAAGCGGAATTGCGGCCGCCGATTCCCTGCCCCATCACGGGGCTGCTGACTTCTCCATCGACGATCAGCGCGACGGGCTTGCCATCAAACGAACGCGAGATCGCATCGAGCTGCGCGAGCAAATGTTGCGCCGCCTTCTCGACCGGCCAGCCGTCGGTCGCGTTGTCGCACACGGTCAAAAATCCGGCAGCCTCTGTCGCAACGTGCGCGTGATGAAACAAATCGCGCCTGCCCAGAAGTAATTCAAATTGGGCGCGCGCAAAGGCGGGATCACCTGGCTTCGGAGTTTCGACCAGCGCGTGCTGCTCGAACTTCGTCCGCAGCGATGCCGGCAATTTATCGAGCAAGTGGTATTCCCGCGCCACACGCTCGGCGTCCGCGATTGTCGTTGGATCCGGAAGCGTGGGACCCGAGGCAAGGGCAGATTCTTGGCCTTCCGGCACGTCTGTAACGCCAAATGTCAGCTTCATCGCTTGCGACGCCGCGGCGGCGAGACGCCCGCCCTTCACGGCGGAAAGATGCTTGCGGATCGCGTTGATCTCTTCGATGGGTGCTCCGCACGTGACCAGCGCATGGTTCAACTTCACAAAATCATCCAGCGAAACATTTTCGTCGAGCGGCAATTCGACCAGAGATGAACCGCCGCCCGAAAGCAAAAAGAAAATCAGCGTTTTGTCGCTGCAGCCGCGCAGCAATTCGAGAATCGCGCGCCCGGCGCGAAAACTTTCTTCGTTGGGCACCGGATGCCCCGCAGCAAACGTCTTCCACCCGTCCAGCGTGTGCGATGGCTTTGTGGGCCCGGCAAGAATTCCGCGGACGCGAAATTCCGGGGCCAGCACGGCATTGAGCCCTTCCGCAAGCGCAACCGCAGCCTTGCCCATCGCAATCGCGACAATCTCGCGATACGCGCGCAGATTCACTTCCGCGTCACCCGCTTGAATCACTCCGTCGCAAAGCCGGAGTTTCTGCGCGAGCGTCGCCGGTATGTCAATTCCCGCGATCGTGTTGGCGAAGATTTGCCGGGCGAGAGCCTTGCGATCATCCATGGTAGCCGTCAGTTTACGTGTCGAGCATCCTGAAACAAGAATAATTCATGCTTTTTCGAGGGCGGCGGCTCCGGCGCGAGCGACTTCCAAATCTTGGTCTTCCGAACCGGCGCTCACGCCAATCGCGCCGACGATCTGGCCATCGACACTGAGCGGGACACCGCCACGAATCGGCGTTTGTGCGGAAGAATTCGCGAGCGCGAGGCCCAGCGCCAGAACGACATTCGGCTGATCGCTTGAGATTGCGGCGCCGGTGGGAGCTCGGCGCATCGCCGCAGCCTGCGCCTTCACGAGCGCCACGGAAATCGACGCCGGCTTTGCACCGTCCATGCGCGCGAATGCCAGCAGATGCGCGCCTTCATCAACCACGGCGATATTCATGGGACAGCGAATTTCCTGCGCGTGTTTTTCCGCCGCGGCAAGAACGGCGCGCGCGCCTTCGAGCGTCAGCTTCGGATGATTTCGCGTGACCAGCGGCATTTGGTTTGCTCCCTTGCTATTTTGCAGCGAGGACTTCAGGGTTAAGCGCGTTGGGCGGACGACGTCCGTCGAACAGCGCGATCACATTTTCAACGGCGATCACGGCCATTTTTGTGCGCGTCTCCACCGAAGCGCTGGCGATGTGTGGCGTGAGAATCACATCCGTGCGCGCGACGAGCGCCGGATGGACTTTTGGCTCGTTTTCGAAAACGTCGAGCGCCGCGCCCGCGATTTGTTTCGCATCGAGGGCGGCGACGAGCGCAGCTTCGTCCACGACGGGCCCGCGGGAAGTGTTGATCAGGTATGAGCTCGGCTTCATTTTCGCCAGTGTTGCGGCGTTGATCAGGCGGCGCGTTTCGGGCAGCAGCGGCACGTGAACGCTGACAAAATCGGCGGCGGCGAGCAGACGGTCGCGGTCGACATATTCCGCGTGCAGGTCGCGCTCCACTTCAGGCGCAGCGCGCAGCGCATCGGTATAGAGAATGCGCATGTCGAAACCTTGGGCGCGCTTTGCCATGGCGCGGCCGATACGTCCAAAGCCGATGATGCCGAGCGTCTTGCCGGAGACATCCGAGCCACAGAGTTGGTCGAGATTCCAGCCCGGCCAGGTGCCCGAGCGCATCCAGGCGTCGCCTTCGACAATGCGGCGGGCAATAGCCATAAGCAGTGCGAACGCAAAATCGGCGGTCGTGTCGTCGAGAACACCGGGCGTATGCGTGGCGACGATTTTGCGGCGCGTGCACGCGGCGACGTCAATGTTGTCGTAGCCGACCGAAACAGTTGCGGCGATGCGCAGGTGCGGCGCGCGGTCGAGCAATTCGTCGTTTACTTTTTCCGTGAGCAAGCAGATGAGCGCATCTTTGTCTGCAACGCGGCGCAACAATTCGTCACGAGGCGGCCGTGGCTGGCCGGTCCAATAATCCACTTCGAAATGCGTTTCGAGCAGGGCGCGCGCGGGCGCGAACAGGCCATGAGTGGCGAATACTTTTGGTTTCATGATCGAGATCCCCGATAAAACACCGCGAGCGTCAGTAGCATATCGCCACGCCATGTGTCAACGCAGCATGAGCGCGGCGTATCCCGATTGCACGGGAAGGCGTTCCAGTCTATATTCGCGCCAGATGCGCGATCCGCTGGTCAAGTATCTCATCGGCACCTGCATTCTGAGCGTCGGATTGGTGATTCTGCTTTCCGCGACGGAAATCGCGCGTGGCTTAACTCATCTCTGGGAGCATTGGCTAGGGAAGCGTTCGGCCGAGTCGGCCGCGCCTCGCGCCCGCTTCGCCGATTCGAAGCAGCCACAGTATCGCGCCCGGCTGCTGATGTGGCGCGTGATTGCCGCGCTGATTGTCATCGACGGATTCATTTGGCTTGCGCGCGCCACCTCGGAAGTATTTCGCGCCATGCCGCACACAAAGCCCTGATATTTTTGCGTCACGTTGACGCCAGCGGAGACGCGCGACTATAGTGGTTTTCGAGCGTCTAACCATTCGTCCAACCAACTATGGATCGTCACCTCCTTAACGAATTCGAACGCTTCCTCGGGAAAGATGCCGTCTTGAGCCGGCCCGAGGATTTGCTGCTGTACGAATATGACGGCTCGGTGGAAATCGCGCGTCCCCAATGCATCGTTTTTCCGCGCACGGCTGCCGACGTGGTGCGAATCGTCGGGCTCGCGAACTGGCACAAGGTCCCAATCGTGGGGCGGGGCGCAGGCACTGGACTCTCCGGCGGAGCGCTGGCGCGAGAAGGCGGTATCATCGTTTCGTTCGCGCGAATGAATCAGATTCTGGAAATCGACGCGGAGAATCAACGCGCGGTGGTGCAGCCTGGGGTCGTGAATTCCGATTTGAATGCGGCAGTCGCGTCCGCGGGACTGCATTTTGCACCGGATCCGTCGAGCCAGAAGGCCTGCACCATCGGCGGCAACGTTTCCGAAAACGCGGGCGGCCCGCACACGCTCGCGTATGGCGTGACGACGAATCACATTTTGGGCCTCGAAATGGTGATGCCGACGGGCGAGTTGGTGCGCCTCGGCGGAAAAGAGGTGGACACGCCGGGCTACGATTTGTGCGGGCTGTTCGTCGGGATCGGAGGGCACGCTCGCGCTGGTTACGGAAGTCACTGTGCGGCTGACGCGTTTGCCGGAAGCGGTGAAGACGCTGCTGGCGATTTACGATCGCGTGGACGGCGCGACAGAGACGGTGGTTGAAATCACGGCGCGCGGAATTACGCCGGCCGCGTGCGAAATGCTCGATGGCTGGACGCTGCGCGCAGTCGAGGCGTGGGTTCACGCGGGATTTCCGCTGGACAGTGCGGCCGTGTTGCTGATCGAGGTCGACGGGTTGCGCGAAGCCGTGGAGCAGCACGCGAAAGACATCAGCGAAGTCTGCAAAATGCATGGAGCGCGCGAAGTTCGCGTGGCGCGCGATGCCGCCGAACGCGATTTGCTGTGGAAGGGAAGAAAAAATGCCTTCGGCGCCGTGGGCCGTTTGTCGCCGACGTATTACGTGCAGGACGGCGTGATTCCGCGAACGAAATTGCCGCAAACATTGCGGGAAATTGAGCGCATTGGAAAAGAAAACGGCTTCGAGATTGGCAATATTTTTCATGCCGGAGACGGCAACCTGCACCCGATTATTCTTTTCGATGCGCGCGACCCGAAACAGTTCGAACGCGCTGTTTCGACTGCGGATGCGATCATTCGCTTCTGCATCGAGATGGGCGGCACGATCACGGGCGAGCACGGCGTGGGAATGGAAAAGGACCGGTTGATGCCGCTGCTTTTCAGCGAGGCGGATTTGGCGCTGATGCGACGCGTTCGCGACGTTTTCAATCCGGCGGGGCTGCTGAATCCCGGCAAGATTTTCCCGACGGGCAAAGGATGCGGCGAAGTTCGCATTCGCCCTATGCCGCAACGTGGCACTGGGGCTGGAGCGCCGCGCTCGGGAGGGGATCGCGCTTGAGCACGCCCGCGAAAGCGATGCCGTCGCGCGCAGCCGAAATTGTGGGCGCGGCAAACTTTACCGACGATCCCGCTCAACTCGCGGCATACGAAGTCGAGGGCGAGCGGCCGAGCGCTGCGGCGCGGCCTGAGGCAGCGAACGAGGTGGCGGAGTTGGTGAAACTCGCGGCCGCGGAAAAGCTTGCGGTGATTCCCATGGGCGCGCGAACGAAGCTCAGCATTGGCATGCCGCCAGTACGATACGATCTCGCAATCGATATGACGCGGCTCGACCGCGTGATTTCGTACGATCCCGGCGATTTGACGCTGAGCGTTGAAGCAGGAATTCCCCTCGCGAAACTCGCGGCTACTTTGGCAGAGCACCAGCAATTTCTGCCGCTCGAAGTTCCCTTCTACGAGCGCGCGACGATTGGCGGGACACTCGCGAGCGGCGTCGATTCGCCGCTGCGACAGATGTACGGCACAGCGCGCGATTTCGTTCTGGGTATGGAATTCGTCACGGGCGATGGCGCGCTGGCTAAAAGCGGCGGACGCGTGGTGAAGAATGTCAGCGGCTACGATTTGCACAAGCTGATGCTCGGCGCTATCGGATCGCTTGGCATCATGACGCGCGTGAATTTCAAAACGTTCCCGCTGGCCGCTGAGTCGCGTGGCTGGCTCGTGGGATTCGCGCGCGCCGAAGAGGCGTTTGCGTTAACGGACAGTATTCGCAAATCGCCGCTAGCGCCGCAGACTGTGGAGATTTTTGACAGGCCAGCCACGGCGATATTGGATGCTCGGCTTCCAATCGACCGAACTGAATGGAGCGTCGCAATCTCTGCGGCTGGAAACGAGCGGGTTCTCGAACGCAGCGCGGGCGACCTGCAAAAGATGTCGCGCGACCTAAACGCAGCGACATTTCGTGCGCTCGATGGCTCCGCGGCCGCCTCACTCTTCACGGCAATTCGAGAATTCCCTGCATTGACGGCGAAACAGTTTACTGACGGCGTAGTCGCAAGGATCACGACGCTGCCAACGCAAATGGCTGAGACCGTGCAATTGCTGAAGAATATCGCGGCAGGACGCGGCCTGCCTTGTGCTGTGTTTGCACGCGGAGTTGGCGTGATTTATTTCGCACTGTTACCTGCGGAACGCGACGCGCCTGCCATTGCGCGATGCATGAAGGAAATCTTTGCCGCCACCGCTGATAACCAATGTGCAACGATTCCGTGGTGTCCTCTCGAACTGAAGCGCGAAATGAGTGTCTGGGGTTCACCGCGCGAAGACTTTCTTTTGATGCAGCGCGTGAAGCAGGCATTTGACCCGCACGGTATTTTTGCGCCGGGGCGATTCGTGGGAGGGCTTTAGAAATGCCTGGCGCACCGCCGCAAACGCACGAAGAAGCGCAGCGCGAGTTCGCCGAGACGCTGAGCGGATTCACGGCGGGAGATAATCCCGAATACGCGGATTATTCGCGCTGCATTCATTGTGGGCTTTGCTTGAATGCCTGCCCGACGTACCGGCTGTGGCACAACGAAGCGGACTCTCCGCGCGGGCGCATCCGCCAGATGGCGCTGATCGATCAGGGGCGGATGGAATTGGGCGAAGCGTTCGTCACGCACATTGACCGGTGCCTGGATTGCCGGGCGTGCGAGACGGCGTGCCCGTCGGGCGTGGAATACGGGAAGCTGGTGGAGCAGGCGCGCGCGCAAATCGAAAAGAATTTCAAAAGGCCGCGCGTGTCGCGTGCGATTCGCAATTTCGTTTACCGACGGCTGCTCGTCGATCAGCGACGTATCGCGCGCATGGCGCGGATCGTTCGATTTTATCAGCGCTCAGGATTGGAGTCGCTCGCGCGCGGTACCGGTGTCTTGCGGCTGCTGGGATTGCAGGAACGCGCTGCGCTTCTGCCGCGCATCGACCGCGAGTTTTTCTACTCGCGGCTGGGCCAAACATTTCCCGCACGCGGAGAGCGGCGCGCGCGTGTGGCATTTTTTGCCGGTTGCATCGCGCAAGTCACATTCACCGCGCTCAATGACGCGACGATTCGCGTTCTGCAAGCCAACGGCTGCGAAGTCGTCGTGCCCGATGGGCAAGTTTGCTGCGGCGCGCTCGCCGCGCATGCCGGAGTGCGTGACGTGGCGCGCGACTTGGCGCGAAAAAACGTGGACGTATTTTTGCGCGAGCCCTTCGACGCCATCATTACCAACGCGGCGGGCTGCGGCTCAACGCTGAAGGAATATACGCACTTGCTGGAAGACGGCGCGCCACCGGAACCAGAAGAAGCTCAGGCATCTGCCGGCAATCGTGCCCGTCTGGCGGACTCTGCGGCGGAGTTCGTGAAAAAAACGCGCGACGTCACCGAATTCCTCGCCGATCTGGGATTGTCCGCGCCGCTGCGTGAAATGAAATTGCGAGTCACGTATCAGGATTCCTGCCATCTGCTTCACGGGCAAAAAATACGCGAGGCCCCACGCAAATTGATTCGCGCCGTACCCGGAGTGGAATTCGTCGAGATGCCGCTGGCCGATCAGTGCTGCGGATCAGCGGGTGTTTACAACGTGACGGAAACGAAAACGTCGATGGAATTGCTTGCGGAAAAAATGCGGTATGCGGCGTCGACAAAGACCTCGGCGATTGTCACAGCAAATCCGGGATGCATTTTGCAATTGCGGGCGGGCGCGAAGTTGCATGCGACAGGTCAGGAAGTACTGCACGTCGTGGAGTTGCTCGACGGCGCGACGGCCCACAACGCCTGATTCTAGCTACACAACACAAGCTATTTCATAAATCTCTCGGCTGCGTATCATTCCGACATCAGGGGTTAAAACCCCTGAATTTCCTGACCTCTTTCGGCACGGCTGAAGCCGTGCCCTGACATGATGACCTCTGGAGGGCATGCAATCCAGCGCTGCGCGAGCAAAATAGGTTTCACAGAGAAACGAGGGTGAAAAACGAAAGGGGCGCGCGGGGAGCGCGCCCCTTTTTTGTTTTTCCCTAGCGCGCCGGGGTTGCGGACACGTTCAGGGCTTGCATGCTGGCCGGATGCGCAGCCGCGACACAAGATCGAACAGAAATCACAATTCCAATGCCAGAAGCCGCTCGCACATCGTCGGACGGGCGGGGCGACCCGAATAGACCGTTCACAGACCGTCAGGCGGCGAAGAAGGCGCTGGCTTCGGGAATCTTCGCTTGATCATGCCGCCGGGCGTGACGGTGTAGTCCTGCGGAACCATGAAAAGCGATTGCGGCGGATCGGCACGATTGATGTTCGTCAATTGAAATGTGGTCGTCCCGAACCGCGGGTCCGAACGCGTGCTCGAAATCACCATTTGCAAGTCCGGCGAGTACCATTCTTCCCGCGTAATCACGATTGGCTTGTCATTGCCAATCTGGCCGACTGGAATCGTGCGTATGCGGCGCGTCCCTTGCACCGTTAGACCATTCATCGTCTTTGTGCCCAGCGACACGGTTTGCACGTTAGGATTCTGCCCGGCGTTCATCTTCTCTCTCATCATCCTTCGTCCCTGCTCATTTGCCCCCGCTGGGTGGCTGATGGTCATCGCCGTCTTTTTGTTCTCATTCAAAATGTAATTCTTCCCGGCCGCAGGGTCCCTGATGAACGCAATGTGCGGCACTTGTCCCGACGCCGCAAGGGGCCCGATGGCCGGTAAGGTGATCTCTTGCCTGGTTCGTCCGGCGCCATCGCGCGCGATACTGCCCGTCTCCTTTCGGTCCACGCGCGTCCCGTCGGAAAGCACTTGAACGGTTTCGCGATTCACCTGCGCGGAGAATGGTGCGTTCGTCACCACTTTCCCGCCAAAGGCGCCGACGATCCGCTCGAATGCAAAGCTCCCCGGCCCCATTTCTCCTGGATGAGGCCTCGGCATTCCCTGCCCCAGAACATGTCCGGCTTGCATCATCACGCTCATCCCAAGCGCGACAGATGCCATCACGGCGTATTTAGCGATCCTGCTAGTCATTGTTAAACTCCTCGTTAAGCTCCTTGTTAAACTCGTTGTCGAACTCCTCTTTTCTCTTTCGTTGCGGCACTGAAGCCACCCCAAGCGAATATTTTTCTACTGCACCACACGCACGGCACGCGGCAAGCCGTCTTCGCCAACGAGCAAATCCGCTTGAACTACATCCCCGGCGTGCACTTCGTCCACCGGATAGCCGAGGCTACCCAAAGCGCTGCGCGTCAAGGAAACGCGAACCACCAGTCCGGAATCATCCGCCGACAGGGTTTCACCGTATGGCACGGGAACGAAATCGGAATTCGAATCTTCGGCGGTCGCGGTTTCAACAGGCGCTGTCTGCTGCGCCGCGCCATTCGCATTGGAATTCACCGGACTTTTCGCAACTACGCTTGGATTCGTGTCCGTTCCGTTAATGCGCGGGCGCGAGAAATTCCACGCGCCGATCGCGAGAAGCAAAGCAGCCGCCGCGGCGAGTGCTGACCATTCGAGCCAGCGCAAACGCGTGCGGCGCTGGCAATGCTGCGTACGTTCGAGGCTGCGGCGATGCTCGCGAAACGCCGAGACGAGCGCGGATTCGATATGGGCAGGGGCTTCGATACGTTCCGCGTCCTGCGCGGCTTCGTCAAATGCCAGAGCGAGCAACTGCGCCTGCGCAAGGCGATTCGCGCAACGCTCACAGGTCTGCGCATGAAATTTGGCCCTCACGGCGGCAGACTTATCCAGAGTATCGGGTCGGGCCAGCTCGTGCACAATGCTCTCAAACTCCGCGCAAGTCATTTTCAGGTACTCCGTCATTCGATTCCTGTCATCTCAGCGGTCGAGCGTTGTTTCATCTGGCGCCGCCCGCCGCCGTTGAAGGTTTTTTCAGTGGTGCCATCGTCGGGCGCAATTTCGCGACCAGCATTTCACGCGCGCGCGCCAGTCGCGAACGCACCGTGCCAATCGGGCAACCAAGGGCTTTCGCGGCGGCGGCATAATCGAAACCTTGCAGGTCGCAGAGCGAAACCGCCTCCCGATAATGCGCGGGCAGCGCCAGCACCGCGCGGCGAACGCGTTCGGCAATTTCGGCGCGAGCCAAACAGTCAGAGAAAGACTCCCCTAGCCCATAGGAAACCGACGCCTGGCCCGCGCGGACGTACAAATCGTCATCTTCGGCAAGCGGAACGAAACGGCTGTCTGACTCCACGAGCCGCCGCACGTGATTCCGCGCGATTCCAAAGAGAAAGCCTTGCGGCGTACCGCGTGCAGAGTCGAATTTCGCACACTCGCGAATCAGAGTCATAAAGGCCTCTTGCACCACTTCCTCGGCCGATTCGGGGCGGCCGGTCATATGCAAGGCGAAGCGATAAATCGGGCGCTGGTGGCGCAAATAAAGCGAGCGAAAGGCATCGTCGTCGCCGGCCACCATGCGGCGCAGCAGCTCCTCGTCTCGGAGTTCAACTCTGTCCGGCATCACACTCTATTTGACGTATCCGCTGCGCCTTACGTATATGCATTCGTCCGGCGCAGGGCAAAAGTTCCAGAAAATTAGTCTGGATACAATAAACACCCGAACTCAAGGATGGTTGCGCAGATCGAACCTTGACCGTGCGGGGTGGCGTTTCGTACTTTAGAGGCGCGTTAACGGAGGAACCATGCAGGAATTTGATCCGCACGTACTGGAAGAAAAGCCGATCCCGCCGCCAGCGGAGTTTCAGAAACAAGCGCGGGTGCGAACACTCGAAGAATACAAGAAACTGCATGACCGCGCGAAAAACGATCCGGAAGGTTTCTGGGACGAGCAGGCGAAGATGCTCGACTGGTTCGAACCGCCGAAAAAAGTGCTGGAGTGGAATTTGCCGCACGCGAAATGGTTTTCCGGAGGCAAGCTGAACGTCGCGCACAACTGCCTCGACAGGCATCTGGCTAAGAATGGGAAGAAAGTCGCGCTGTTTTGGGAAGCGGAAGATGGCAAGCAGTTGAAGTTCACTTACGCGGAACTGTACGAGCGCGTGTGCAAGTTCGCGAACGCATTGCTGGCGCTCGGCGTCAACGATGGCGATTGCGTGGCGGTTTACATGCCGATGATTCCGGAGTTGCCGATTGCGCTGCTGGCGTGCGCGCGGATTGGCGCGATTCATTCGGTCGTGTTCGGCGGATTCAGTGCGGTGTCGCTGGCGGATCGCATCGGAGACGCGAAAGCGAAATGGCTGATTACAGCGGATGGCGGTTTTCGGCGCGGGCACGTGGTTCCATTGAAAGATACGGCGGACAAGGCGATTGAACGCTGTCCGACGATTGAGAAAGTGGTGGTGGTGAAACGCACGGGCGAAAAAGTGGCGTGGAAGCAGGGGCGCGATTTGTGGTGGCACGAATTGGAAGAGAAAGCGCAGTCGAAGTGTCCCGCGCCGGCGTTCGATGCAGAGCACCCGCTCTATATTTTGTACACAAGCGGAACGACGGGAAAACCGAAGGGCGTGCTGCATACTTCCGCGGGATATCTGCTCGGATGCATGTACACGATGCAGCTGGTTTTTGATTTGCGCGCCGAAGATGTGTATTGGTGCACGGCGGACATTGGCTGGGTGACGGGGCACAGCTATCTGGTTTACGGGCCGCTGGCGAATGGCGCGACGTGCGTGATGTACGAAGGCGCGCCGGATTTTCCGAAGCGCGACCGCTTCTGGGAAATTATCGAGCGATACAAGGTGTCGATTTTTTACAGCTCGGCGACGGCCGTGCGCGCGTTCATGGCGTGGGGAAACGATTGGATTACGAAGCGTGACCTGTCGAGCTTGCGGCTGCTTGGCACAGTCGGCGAGCCGATCAATCCCGCGGCGTGGAAATGGTATTTCGAGGTCATTGGCGGGAATCGCTGCCCGATTGTCGACACTTGGTGGCAGACAGAAACGGGAGCCATCATGATTTCGCCGCTACCGGGGGCGACGCCGACAAAACCCGGCTCGGCAACTCTGCCCATGCCGGGAGTGATTTCGCGGGTGGTTACGATGAAAGGCGAGCCGGTGAAACCGGGCGAAACGGGCTATTTGGTGATCGAAAAGCCGTGGCCGTCCATGCTGCGGACAATTTATGGAGACGATGAACGCTTCAAGCGCGATTACTGGACGCGCATTCCCGGCGTGTATTTCACGGGTGACGCCGCGCAATTGGATGCCGACGGATACACGTGGGTGCTCGGGCGCGTTGACGACGTTATTAAAGTGGCGGGGCACAGATTGAGCTCGATGGAAATTGAGAGCGCGTTGGTGAGCCATCCGTCAGTGGCGGAAGCGGCGGTGGTTGCACGGCCCGATGAAATCAAGGGCGAGGCGATTGTGTGTTTTGTGACGCTGCGTTCGGGAATTCAACCAACGCGCGAGTTGCGCGCAGCGTTGGTCGAGCATGTGGCGGTGACGATTGGGACGATTGCGCGGCCCAGCGAAGTGCGTTTCGCCGACTTGCTGCCCAAAACGCGCAGCGGAAAAATCAT
This sequence comes from uncultured Acidobacteriota bacterium, assembly GCA_963757905.1. GTDB lineage: Bacteria > Acidobacteriota > Terriglobia > Acidiferrales > UBA7541 > DAHUXN01. Next base: position 118,998 of record CAVWSV010000009.1, read on the forward strand.
GCGGCGGCTGTTGCGCGAAGTCGCGGAAAAAGGCGGCGTTTCGGGCGACACGACGACGCTCGAAGATTTGAGCGTCATCGCGAAACTGGCGGCCGCGAAAGGCACTGACGAAGAATAGTGGCCGCGTAGATTCGCATATCAAACATCTCGGGCATCACGGGCCAAAAAGATCTCAAGAGACTTCAGCCGGCACGGCATGGGAGGCGCTGAATGAGCAGCCAGCAGCCCCTGGCTTTTTTATTGATGATGCTGCTGGGACCGTATCGGTGGGCACCACAGGTTAGCGCGGCGCAAGCGCAGCCGGAGGTCGCGGGCTGACACGGCGGATCGTTTTGCAGAACGTCGGGTCGCAGAATTTCGAGCCGCAGAATTTTGAAATGGGAGGCGGAAAAAATGGAAGCAGCACCGAAGACGTCCGCAGCAAACAATGTGACGCCGGACGCGCCGCCGAAGGAACTATTGCAGATGGCGGATGCATTCATTGTGAACCGATGTTTGTGCGTGGTGGCGAAGCTGGGAGTCGCAGACTCGCTCGCGAACGGGTCGAAGAACGTTGCGGAGGTCGCAACGGAGTTGAAAGTGAACGAATCGGCGCTGTATCGCGTGTTGCGGGCATTGGCCAGCGTGGGAGTATTCGAAGAGACGGGCTCACGCGTTTTTGGAAACAACCGGCTATCGCATTTTCTGCGCGGCAACGTGCCGGGTTCGATGCGGGCGCGGTTCGTTTTCGGCTGGAGCAATTTCGTTTATGTCCCTTTTGGGGAAATTCTCTACAGCGTCGAAACCGGCAAGCCGGCCAGCATCAAAGTGCACGGCATGGACGACTTCGAATATTTGCGGGAGCATCCTGACCAGGCGCGGATTTTCGATGACGCGATGACGGGGATGTCCGCGATGATCGGGCCGGTGGTGGTGGCGGCGTACGACTTTGGGCGCTGGGAGAGCGTGATGGATGTGGGAGGAGGCAACGGCATGCTGCTGGCGTCCATTTTGAAGGCGCATCCGAAGTTGCGAGGCGTGCTGGCAGATGTGCCTCACGTGCTGGAACGCGCGCGGGAGCGCGGTTTCCTGGGCGGGGAACTGGAAGCGCGCACTTCGATGCAGGCGTGCGATTTCTTTCGCGAAATTCCTTCGGGATGCAGAGCGTACGTGATGAAGAGCGTGATCCACGACTGGGACGACGAGAAGGTGCACAAAATTCTGTCCAATTGCAGGCGAGCAGTGCCCAACGATGGCGCGTTGCTGCTGGTGGAATTTGGCTTGGCGGAAGGCAACGAGCCGTCGCCGGGAAAGATTGTGGATGTTGCGATGCTGGTGCTGACAGGCGGGAGGGAGCGTACGACCGACCAGTATCGAGAACTGCTGGGCGGCGCGGGCTTCCGGCTGAATCGGGTTGTCCCGACGCCCACGGGCATGGTTGTTATCGAAGCGTTGCCGACGTAACAACGCCGCGCTTCTCCCTTCGCTGCATCGCTCAGGGCAGGCCCGCCACGGCGGGCAGCCGGGGCAAGCTGGCTCCATTGGACTTAATCATGCTTGCGTACCAATGAGCGGAGTCTTTGGGGATGCGGCGGCGCGAGGGGAAATCTACGAAGATCAGGCCGAAGCGCTGGGTGTAGCCTTCCTGCCATTCGAAATTGTCGAGCAGCGACCAATGCAGATAGCCGAGCAGCGGGACGCCTTCGCGCGAGGCGCGAGCGAGAGCGAGGAGATAGCGCGCGGTGAAGTCGATGCGCTGCGGATCGTGAACTTTGCCGTCGAGGGAGACGGAATCGCGGGAGGAGCAGCCGTTTTCGGTGATGAAAATGGGCATTTTGTAACGCTCGTGAAGCCATTTGGGTCCCCAGTACATGGCGTCGGGCGTGATTTGCCAGCCAAACGCGGTGAGCGGGAAACCCGCCGGGAAATGAACTTCTTCGAACTCGCCATTTGCGCTCGCGCGCACGAGCCAGCCGCCGTAGATATTGGCACCGAGAAAATCGAGCGGCTGACGAATCGTTTCCATGTCGCCGGGTAGAATTTCTGGCGCGTCTTTGCCCAACGCGGTGAGTGCGGCGTCGGGATAGCGTCCGAGAAAAACGGGATCGAGCCACCAGGCGTTCTCACGCCACCAGTGAGCGCCGGAAAAATGATCGAGCGGACTCGCGAAAGTGGATTCGCGCGCGGCGGCAGCGTCGACGGCGGAATCGGTGGCGGGCAAGGAAGGCGAGACGTCACAGGCGTAACCGATTTGCGCGGGCTGATGGGCGTTGGCGCGAATCGCTTGCACGGCACGGCCATGCGCGAGAAACGTGATGTGCGCGGCGCGCATGTATTCGGCGCGGGCCCGCTTTTCGCCGGGCGCTTGCACGCCGGTGACGTACGCGCCGCCTATGAAGGAGCGTGGCTCGTTGATGGTGAGCCAGTACGTGACGCGATCAGAGAGAGCGCGAGCGATGACGACGGCGTAATCGGCGAACCATCTGGGCATGTCTCGCGTGAGCCAGCCGCCGCGATGATGGAGCGCAAGCGGCGTGTCCCAGTGAAATAACGTGGCGACGGGCGCGATGCCGGCGGCGAGAAGGGCGTCAACGAGGCGGCTATAGAAATCGAGGCCCTTTTGATTTACGGCGCCGGTGCCGCCGGGGAGCACGCGCGGCCAGGAAATGCTGAAGCGAAATGCGGTGAGACCCATTTCGCCCATGTGTGCGACGTCTTCGGCGTAACGATGACAAAAATCGCAGGCGACGTCGCCAGTTTGGCCGTCGCGAATTTTGCCGGGTTTGCGCACGAATTCGTCCCAGACAGAGAGGCCTTTGCCGTCCTCACGCGCGGCACCTTCGATTTGATACGCGGAAGTCGCGGCGCCCCACAGAAAATCCTTCGAAAACGGCGGCGTGGTTTGCGCCCCAGGCGCAGGCGAAGTTTGCGAAGTTGGCGCCCCCTGCGCGAGGCGCAAGTTCGCGAGCGAAAAGGCCGAAGCACCGGAAACGGAAAGAAATTCGCGGCGCGTGAAATCGTGCGAGATGCTTCGTGGTCGCGTCATTTCGCGCACCTCAAAAGCTACTTCCCCGGGTCGAACATGCTGGCGGCGACGCGCGTGACCATTCTGCGCGGAGCCAGGCGTTGGCCTTCGACACTCAGCTTGTTTTTTAGCCCGGAGATTACGCTGCTCTCCCCTTGCGCGAGGGCGCGCAGGCCCACGCGCGCGACTTTTTCGGCCGTTTCCGCACCGCGAAACGTGCGCTCGGGCTGGCCCGCAACCTCGCGAAATTCCGTGGTCGTCGAGCCGGGGCAAAGCGCGCAAACGTGGACGCCATAGCGCCGGACTTCCTCGGCGATTCCCTCGGCGAAAAGCAGGTCAAAGGCTTTCGTAGCGGCGTACGTCGAGACATACGGTACCGCCTGAAATGCCGCGACGGATGCAACGATCAGAATGTCTCCGTGGCCCCGCGCGACCATCTCGGGCAGATAAAGGCGCGTCAGATGAACCATCGCTGAGCAATTAACCTGAATCATTTCGAGCTGGCGCGCAATGTCCGATTTGTGAAGAGCGCCGTAGGAGCCGAATCCCGCATTGTTGATCAGTAGCTCGATTTCGAGGTTCTTCGCTTGCGTGAACGCGCGGATTTCCTCGGACGCGCCCGGCTGCGCAAGGTCAGCCGCGAAAACTTCGGTCTTGATGGAATGGTCCGCGCCCAACTGCGAAGCAAGTGCTTCGAGTCGGTCGCGGCGGCGCGCCGTGAGCACCAGACTTGCGCTGCCAGCGGCAAGCTGTTCCGCCAGCGCGCGCCCGATTCCGGCGCTCGCACCCGTCACTAGCGCCCATTTCCCTGCCCATCTGCGTTCCTCGTGCGCCATGCCCTTGCCTCCGAATGCTCGACGTGCAAATCAAATCACAGTCGGGCGCGGCTGAACAGAGAGAAATAGGTCCGAAGCTAAATAAGCAGGTGCCCTCAGGTTAAAGGCAAGACTATGCAGCGGCTTATAAGCCTGCTTGGAGAATCAAAACCGGCAAATCAGCCAATATTTTCTGACCTTTTACGGCACACTGCGCGCAAATGGAACGGGACAGAACTCATTCCGACGGGCTAACTCCGATGAAAATTCGTAGAAAAATCCCAAAAACTGAAAGCTGATGTATCGCGCGCGAGCAGTCTGCTCCCGACTTTAATAATGCTGGAATCTACGCGCACCCTGAAGGCGGCTGGGCGCCGCGTGCGTCACCTGCGAGCCAGAACCGCATCTCGGAGCCGCACGCCTTGCTCTTTCATGCCGTCAAGCAGGCGGCGAGCCCACACGAATTCCGCGCCCAGAAGCCCCAAACCGAGTAACATCACCAGCCAGCCCGGCGCGGGACTGAAGAACAACGCGACGCCGAGAACCAACAGTGTAAAGCCGAGGAGAATTCGAAGGAAACGCTTGGCCTGATGAAATGTCCTGAAGAGTGTTGCCATCACCTGTTCCGTTCTACCAACCAGTTTCGCGGGCCGTGGAAAAGACCGTATAACGGGCCGATATAATCTTGTAGTGCCGCTTGCATCTCTCAAGCACCTTCTTAGATGCTCGCGCGTGGCTACAGATTCATTAGCACGCGAATGACCAAACCGCCGGCACTTGCTTAGCGCAAAAACCCCGCAGATAATGGCGTTCCGTTCTGGCCGCACTGGTGACGGAAAACAAAATTGCGCGCAACCGGAAAAGAATTACCTGGCGAGAGCAAAAAATGGAACTGACAACCGTACGCATGGAAATTCCGGAAGACGCAAATCTGCTTCTGGGGCAGGCGCATTTCATCAAGACTGCCGAGGACCTGTTTGAAGCCATCGTCAACACCGTGCCGGGAGCGAAATTCGCGATCGCTTTTAACGAGGCTTCCGGGCCGTGTCTGGTGCGCGTCGAAGCCAACGACGACCATCTACGCGCTGCCGCGATTGCCAACGCGCAGGCCGTGGGCGCTGGGCACCTTTTCGTCATCCTGGTCCGCAACGCGTATCCGATCAATTTGCTCGGCCGAATCAAAGACTGCTTCGAGGTTTGCTCGATTTATTGCGCCACCGCGAATCCGGTCGAAGTGATCGTCGCGCAGACGAACCAGGGACGCGCGGTAATCGGCGTGGTGGATGGCTCGCCGCCCAAAGGCGTGGAAGCCGCGGAAGATGCCCGGGCGCGGCGCGAATTTGTCCGGAAGACCGGCTATAAGCGGTGAAGGAGCGTCGTTTTCTGCTGTGTTAGCTGCCGGATTCGGGCACAATTGAGTTGTCTGTCTGGAAAACCGTCGCTGATTGTCCTCGCAATTCATATTAGCTAAGGCAAATTGGAGAGCTGGCGAGCGCGTGGGAGCGCTGGGGGGATATGCTGGCGGATAAGATTGCGGCACAGTTAACGCAACCGCGACTCAGACGGACGCTTTCCGTTTGGTTCATTCACCTCGGCGGACCCGGATTGATCTTGCTCGGCCTGTTGGACAACTCCGTAATTCCCCTGCCGGGCAGCATGGACGCACTCACAATTGTGCTGGCCGCGCATCAGCGGCAGTGGTGGACCTACTACGCAGCGATGGCCACAATCGGCGCGGTGTTGGGAGGGTACGTCACTTTTCGGCTCGCCCGCAAACAAGGAAAGGATTTGCTCAAGCGCAAGATGAAACACGGCTTGATGAAGAAGGTATACGACCTCTTCCAGAAATGGGGCTGGGGCGCGATCGCCATCCCCGCAGTCCTGCCGCCTCCCGTTCCCATGGTGCCCTTTTTGGTGGTTTCGGGCGCGACGAATTATCCCACGAAAAAGTTCCTGGTGGCTCTCACGGTGGGACGTGCAGTGCGGTATACGGCCTTGGCGTACCTCGCAACTGTGTATGGCCGGCAGATCCTGCGTCTGTTTTCGCAGTACGGCCTTCCCATTCTGTACGTGCTGATTGGACTGGCCGTCCTGAGCGCCTCCATCACCATAATCGGACATTACCGGGAAAAAGCCGCCTCCGGCTCGGACGCGGCGCAAACCACGTCATAAACAAAACCGCCGCAAATGGTTGAAGCCGCTGGAGCTATCCTGACCGGCGTTTATGCGATTCCGGCCCGCGTCTTTGCTCCCGCGATGATCTCGGCCATCACGTTGCGATACTTGTCAAACGTATCGTCCACCACGGTGATCGTTGGAATCACCGGCTGTTCCTTCCGCACCTCTGGATGGAAGTGCCCGAATCCCGATTCGTGGACTCCGCTGCTCCCTCGGCCCGGCGCCGGATGGCTCAGGTGCTCGAATGAACGCGCGTACTTCTGAAAGGCCGGCGGATAACCGCGCGAGGGAAATATTTGATAAACAGGCAGGATGGACATCAGAGCGTCGTAGGAAAATTCTCCCACGGCAAGGACATGCGGGAATTTCTGCCGTAACTCTGCCACCAGCCGTCTGGTTCCTTCATGCATATCGGCCTTTGTGTTGTTCTGCCAGCCGCCGGAGATGTCCAAAAAATACCCATCCACGTCAAACCGCTCAATCATCTCGGAGATGCGGCCCACCATCCAATTCCTCCATGAATCCACTCCGAGATTCATGTACTTTCCCCAGCCTTCCATGTGGCGGTCATTGTCCCAGTCCACCCAATCCAGACCGAAGGAGTTGCCGTCAACATCCGCCGTCGTCGCGTCCGCGAATTTTGAAAAATCCGCCAGCTTATCGTTGGCGCCGTTCATGCCGAACATGGGCAAGAATCGGAAGCCCAGACTGTGCCCTTTCTGAATCAGAGCGCGAAAGCCATCATCGCCGCCCAGCCGCTGGCTCACTTTGTAAATGGGATATTCCCAATAATAGCGGCCGTCCCACGCCGGAAGAAACACCATCACGTTTTTCGCGGGAATTTGCGTCGCAACCCACTCGAGAATTTGCGCCGCTTTCGCAAAATCGTTGAAAACGTATCCCGTCCAATGCATTCCGTGAATCGATACGACCAGCGCGATATCGCGAAACCATTCCGGCACATCTTGGCGCTTTTCCCACGCCGGAATGCCAAAAGCCTGTTCCACGTGTTCGAAGTGTTGCCGAAACGCGTCCTCGGCGCTTCCGGTTCGGCCTGTGCGCCACGTGGGGCTTTGCATTTGATTGCTCTTTTTCCACCCTTCTTGTTCGTAGACTAGTTCGACGCGATATCCTGTCGCTCCCGGTTGGAAGTAGAAACGATTTGCGCGCACATCGTCGAGGAATGCCGAAAGAAAAAAGAATTCCTTTTCGCCTGCTTGAATCACCACGAGCGGAGAATCGGCGCCGATTGCTGTATGGTGGTCTCCCCCTCCAAACGGATACCCGACAAGCAGCTCATTGTCCTTGGGGTCAAAAAAGCCTTCGCTCCCCGCGGATATTTGCCCTCGCGGGACGCCGCGCAGAATCGTGGCGACGGATTTAATCGGCCTGTCCATCTCGGCGGAGACGTCCCACTCAACAAATTCTCCGTTCTTCCGCAACCGCGCGACCAAAGTTCCCGCAATCTTCTCTTGCTCTCCCGCCCACACAAATTGCGAGCACCGGATCACCATCCCATCCGCCGTTTTTTCGGCCGTTAAGTGATCGCGGTCCAGGCCATACGTATTCTCGAAGGTGTACAGTCGGAAGGAAAACAGCATCCCTTGAAACGAAACCGACGGCTCGGGAAAATCAAAACTGAACTTGAAGAAGCTCCTGCCTCGCGGCGGAATATAAATATCCGTGGTCGAAGTCAGCGGAAGAATCGTTCCGTCCGGTGCCGTAGATTCTGTTGCACTCGTTTGCGGCTCCGGAATTCGCGCTACGGGCTCTGCTCCGGCCGTCGGGCTTCCCACGCCCGGCAACGCCAGCGACGATGCACCTGCCACCAATCCCGTCTTCAACAAATCACGGCGAGAGATTCGTTTTTTCATTGTTCTTCCTCGACCGCTGGTGAAATTAAGTTCCTATGGAACGCATAAAACTGAGCTTCGTGGCACAACATTACAAAGTGGCGGAGAGGGTGGGATTCGAACCCACGGTAGGATTTCTCCTACACACGCTTTCCAAGCGTGCTCCTTAAACCGCTCGGACACCTCTCCGGAACCGTGGCGACCCAGAAGCGTAGCAGATTGATCGAGGAGCGGCAAACGTGCCGCTTCGGCATGGACGCGTCCCAGATGATGCTGAAAGCGGAAAATCTCAGCCAGCACACGCGCCCGTAGCGCTCCATAAAAGGAAAGGCTCACGCATCTTAAATCCAGCAAAGACTCACTGGCCGCGCAACACGTTGAAGCGCGCCACCGTGTAGCCGAGGGCCGCGCCCAGAAATACATCCGACGGGAAATGGGATTGCAGAGTGATGCGCGAGAAGGCGATGACGCTGGCCGCGCCGTAGGCCAGGAACGGAACCCAGTGGTGCTTGCGATAACGCCGCGCGAAAATCGTGGCAATGGCGAAGGCCTCTGTCGTATGACCCGAGGGAAAGCTGTTTGCTAGAACAGCCCGGTGGCCGTCATAGAAGGTGTCGGAAAAGTTGCCGTACGGAGCGATGTCCGACGGCCGGAGCCGATGAGTCGCGAGATCCGTCGCTGCGTAGAGAACGAAACTATCGGCGGCCGCTTCCCCTGCAAACAGCGCCGTCTTCTGCGTATAAGAGTCTTTGCGTACAAGTCCTACCACGTAGGCCAAAACCGGGAGCGCCACGATTCCCGCCGCGCTCGTTGTGCCGCTGAAGGCGCTATTAAATTCTTGGAAGCTGTTGGTCCGCCGGAAATACGGAGCGTCGTGCGGATCGGCGACAATCAGGCCGGCCGTAACTCCCACGATGGAAATAGTGGGCAGCCAATGGTGCCCGTGCGCGAGCTGTGCGGGAAAAAGCCACATGGCTCGCTGATCGTCGAGAAAATTTGAAGGCAGCAGCGCCCAGGAGACATCGCGCTGGCCCGTTGCAGAATCGGTGACGTATCCCGGTCGCGGCTCCAGGGCGTTAAATGCAGGCACGGAGAACGCCGGCGCGGGAATGCTGAAACTGGGCGTCGGCACCGGCATTCGAAACGTAGCTGCTGAAAATGTTGGTTCTGGCGCGGCGAATGCCGGCACAGTCTTGAACAGTGTACCCAAGCACTTCACAGGCGCGGCGGCCGGTTCCCTTCACCTCCTGCGCTCGCAGCGCGCTTCCGGTTGATAGAGCGACGCCGAAACACATTACCGCGAACAAGCGCCACGTACGGGGGTGCCGGGATGCCATAGGTTCGGGTCCTTTGCAAAGTTGGAAGGAGGCCGCCATTCGAGATTAATGATGCAGAGACAGTGCTTTAAGTCACTCCGCGCCGCGGAGCGCGCAACGGATCAGTCAATCCGCGTGGGAACCTATAAGAAATCGCCGGCCTGCAAGTGTTGCGGGGCATGTAAGAAGAATGGCGCAATATCCGCCGATTCACTATACTTCTTGGGTTCCCCGTTTCCGGGGTAGTGCAATTGGTAGCACGCCAGCCTTTGGAGCTGGTTATCCTGGTTCGAGTCCAGGCCCCGGAGCCACTTCCTGAGCAACTTAAGGAACAACGACGGCCGCACCATCGATGGAATCGTTCTTCACCGCCGCAAGAGCGTCGTTGGCCTGCGCCAGTGGGAAGATGGTGGACTTTGGACGCAGACCGATCCGAGAAGCAATTTCGAGGAAGTCGCGAGCGTCCAGCCGGGTCATGTTGGTCACGCTGCGGATTTGGCGTTCTCCCCACAGAAGCTTGTCGTAGTCGAAGGCGGGCATTTGGTCGAGATGAATGGCGTTGATGGCGACCACTCCGCCTTTTCGCAGGCTGCCGAGGGCGGCAATGACTACCTTCCCGCTGGGGGCAAAGGTGACGGCACGATCGAGTTCTACTGGCGGGTTTTCGTCTTCCGTTCCCACCCATTTTGCTCCAAGAGAAACGGCCAGCCGACGATGTGAGACGCCACGAGTGGACACATAGACTTCGCACTTCCACGCGTTCAGAACAGCGATGGCCAGATGGGCCGATGCGCCAAATCCAAAAAGTCCCACGCGCTCGCCGGGCTGCACGCCGGCGACCCGAAGACTTCGAAAGCCTATGATCCCTGCGCAAAGAAGGGGCGCCGCGTGCGCGTCGTCGAGGCTGGCGGGCAGCGGAAACACAAAATCGGCCCGCGCCGCGGCATACTCAGCGTAGCCGCCGTCAACCGTGTAGCCTGTGAAGATGGCGTTGTCGCAGAGATTCTCAAGGCCCCGGCGGCAATAGGGGCAACTCCCGTCCACACCACCAAGCCACGATACGCCGACGCGCAAACCCGCGGGCGATTCCTCCGTCATTCCTTCAACAATTTCACCAACAATCTGATGGCCTGGAATGATTTGCCTTTTTTGCGGCGCCAGTTCGCCCTCGACGATGTGCAGGTCGGTGCGGCATACTCCGCAAGCGCGGACGCGCAAGAGAACGTATCCTGCCTCCAGTTTGGGTCGCGGCACTTCAGAAATGGCGAGGGGCCTTTCCGATACTTTCTTGGGAGATGTAAGGACAGCAGCCTTCACGGCGCACTTCCCTTTTCATTGAAACAGGAATGCTATCCTATCTGACCTGCGCCGGCCTTTGGTGAACTTGTTTCGGGCATTGGCCGCGGCTTGGACCTAATCCAGCAAGCCGTTTGTGGATCGTTTCGAGGATCGACGTCACCAAGTTCACATCTCAGAACTCTAAAAGAGTGCGACGGAAAAACCCGGTGAGCGAGCAAATGCCGCCGACCTGTTCCGGAGCAGCGCCGATGCTGAGTTAGCGCCGGTGATACGCAGCGCGAAAGCCGCTCTGCTTGGGACCTATCCTAAATTGAGGAGGACTGCAATGCCAAAATACGGAAAGGCTGCGGGGGAAAGTGTGAAAAGCGCGGTGCACCGCGAAAAGCGGGGCACGTTGAAATCGGGCAAAGGCGGCAAGGGCGGCACGGTTAAGAGCCGCAAGCAAGCGATTGCCATCGGGCTATCCGAGGCACGAAAGAGAGGCGCCAAAGTCCCGAAGAAAAAATTCTGACGCGCGAAGCTGCGAAACGCAGTCACACGCTTGAACATTTGGACGTGGCCGGCACACGGTCGCCCGTGCGGCGCGCGATGCAAACAGGCCCAGCCGCAGCGCCGTCGAGGCGCATGCCTCCGAAGCCGCCAGTTTATTGGCGGCCCAGCAAGCCAACGAGAAAAAAAGTAGGGGCTTGCCTCTGCCTAGTCGGCGAAAATCAAAGTTTTCACTTCCTGGCGGCCGTGTTTTATGGGCTTGGACGGGTGCGGACTGAGACGGCGCGAAGCCGTCTTGAGCAGGTTTTCGAAATCGCGGTCACGCAAGGAACGGCTAGGTTTTCCGGTTTTTGTTCCAGGCACTTCTTGTTTCTCCCTCGCCCTCTCTGTAACGGAGAAAGCCTCCCGGAACGATAGATAATCCCGTTTGGCCAACCGTGTCAAGACCGACGATACCTTAGAACCTCCACGGGCTTGCCTTCGCGCGCGGAAGCACTTAACCTATCGACCCATATGAACGCCATCAACCCACAGTTCCTTGTCATGGGCGTGATTTGGTACGTCGTGTTCCTGTTTTCGACCGTCTGCCATGAGGGCGCGCACGCGCTTGCCGGAAAACTAGGCGGCGATCCTACAGCCTTCCACGGCGGACAAGTTTCCCTCAACCCATTGCCGCACATTCGTCGCGAGCTTTTCGGCACCGTGATTGTGCCCATCGCGTCTTATTTTCTCACTCGTCCTCCGTGGATGATCGGCTGGGCGAGCGCGCCCTACGATCCCGTGTGGGCTCAGCGCCACCCGCGGCGGGCGGCGTGGATGGCTTTGGCGGGCCCTGCGGCGAATTTCATCCTCATGATCGCGGCGGCGATTGCCATCCGCGTGGGCGTGGCCATGCAAGCCTTCCGCGCGCCAGAGAGCGTGTCGTCATACGCGCAAATCACACGGGCCACAAATACCGCGAGCAGCGCGGCGCAACTGGCCGCTGCGGCCCTCAGTATTCTATTCGTGCTCAATCTCCTGCTCGGCACGTTCAACTTGCTTCCCTTCCCGCCGCTGGACGGCCACAATGGCGTTACCGTGCTAATGAGCCAAAACACCGCGCGCCGATTCATGGCCAGCACTTTCTCGGGACTCGGATTCGCCGGCCTTCTTATTGCCTGGTTCGTATACGGCAAGATTTTCGCCTTCGTCTACCCGCTTGCGCTGGACCTTCTTTACTACCCGAGCGTCCATTACCACTAAAGGCCGCAGGCCCGCGCGTTTTGCTGAGAATTCACAAAAACGCTCCTTGATTCAAACCAGCACATTTGTACTGATTTGCGATGCGCAGGCCGCGATTTCTCCACAGGTAACGCCTGTAACTCCTTGAGGCTCACCGAAACGCCTCACGCATAGTTTGGCATCCAGTCTGCTTTTCTCATCTCCAGAGGTGAGCAATTGATGGCTCCCCGGGAAACGGAACAAGACAGTTGCCGCGTCGAGATTTCCGGATGGGACGCAGCAGAGAATTTCTTTGTCGAGAAGACAGTGCTCCGCCGGTGTGGCGACGGCAGCCAGAAAGCACTGCTCCATACGCTGTTGCGCGTGGGTGCGCTGGTGTTCGCCCGTTTGACCGACGAACCAACGCCGGATCGCGCTGTCCCCATCACCTATCAAGTGGCCACGATAGATGGAAAATTCTCAGCGGTCGGACAAGAAATTCAATTGCGGCAGCGCCACCCGCGGCAATCGCCGTGGAAGGAATTGCCTGATTTCTCGTTTGAGAGCGTGATGAAAAATTAGTTTCGCCATCGCGGGAACGGCACACCATCGAGTTCTCTTTTGACACCACAATTCGGAATTGAAACGCTCCGATAGTTCCACAATCACTCGAAGCCTTCCGGTCTATCTCGCCAAGACGTTGTACCGAAGTGAACCACTTAGCCGTAACTCCACAAGTCTCAATAATTTCTGACCGCAAAATTGAGTGCAGGATTCGGCGCGCCCGGACTTTCCCCTGCGTGTGCCAGTCTGAACGTTATGGCACCAGCCGTGCTGGACCACAACAGAATGGCTGTCACTACTGAACATCCGATTGCAGAATTGGCTGGGCACACTGTGTCGATCTGCGTGTTGGACGACGAAGCAGACCTAGTCGAATCCACTACCGCCAGATTGCAGCGCATGGGCTATCCGGCGAACGGCACCATGGATCCAAACGAGGCGCTTGCGCAGGTGCGAGCCGGCGCCTGCCGCATGGTGCTGGTCGATATGCTGATGCCGCAGATGGACGGCTTCACCTTCCTCGAAAAATCGCTGCAGCTTGATCCCAGTGTCGCAGTGATTCTTATCACCGGCCATTACACGGTTGATTCGGCGATCGAAGCAATCAAACGCGGGGCGTACGACTATCTTTGCAAGCCTCTCGACCAGGCAAGACTGACGAAGTCACTTGATGAACTCGCGGAAGTGTCTTCGCGACGCTCGCAAATCCGCGTGCTCGATGAACAATTGCTTTCGAATTTCGAATTTGAAGGCATTGTCGGCCGCAGTCCCGCCATGCTCGAAATGCTGGACATGGCTCGAAAGATCGCCAAGCACTACACGAACGTGCTGATTAGCGGGCCCACCGGCTCCGGAAAAGAATTGGTCGCGCGCGCGCTACATCAGATGAGCCCGGTCGGGAAGCAACGATTCGCTGTGTGCAATTGCTCCGCGTTAGTGGACACGTTGCTCGAAAGCCAGCTATTCGGGCATATGCGCGGCGCGTTTACCGGAGCCACGGACACGCGGCCCGGCTTATTTGAATACGCAAATGGAGGCACGGTATTCCTCGACGAAGTCAGCGAAACTTCATTGCAGATGCAGGCGAAGCTGTTGCGCGTGATTCAAAACCGCGAAATCCAGCGCATCGGCTCGCCGGAAGTCATGAAGGTCGACGTACGCATCATCGCCGCAACAAACCGTGATCTGCGCAACGAAGTCCTGGCCGGCCGCTTCCGCGAGGATCTTTTCTATCGTCTCAGCTCGCTTGAAATTCACGTACCAGGCCTGACCGAGCGCGCGGAAGACATTGCCATCCTGGTGCGCTATTTCCTGAAGAAATATAGCGACGAATACGGCAAAACGTTTCAGGGCCTTACCCGCCGCGCGCAAATGGTTCTTCTGCATCACGATTGGCCCGGCAACGTCCGCGAACTCGAGAATGTGATATCCAGCGCGGCCATCACCGCCACCAACGAATTCATTGACGTGGACGATCTACCCGCGAATTTGCGCCGGCCGTCGGGAAATATCGGGCTAGTCGAGGAAAATTGGCGGCCGCTGCCCCTCGACGAAGTCCGCCGAATCCATATCAAGCGCGTGCTCGAAATGTGCACGGGGAATCGCGTACGCGCGGCACAGGTCCTCGGTATCGGCCGCACCAGCCTGTACCGTTTTCTGAAACGCGAACATAGGCAGCCCTCGTCAAAAAGCGCCGCATAGACCGCGCCCCATAAATGTCTTCGCGCTAAGTGTCCTAACAGATTGCTGAAAAAAACCATTGGCTGTCATCCCGAGTCGCCATGCGGCGAAAGATCTGCATTTTCCTTGGGTTTTGTAAACTGCGGTCTCTCGCGGCAGCAGAAATCAAAACCAGGAGCACTCTCTCCACAAGCTGCTACGCTACAATGTGCCGCAACGGCACACTTGTATCGGCATGTGCTACGTAAGCGGTGTGCCGGTCCCGTCAATTCCTTTCGCTTCAACGAAAATTTGCATCGCGGTATGGATGCTCAACTGCCTCCTTCTCAGTAAGAGGCCGGCTAAAATGCGAAGCCAAGTCAATTGGGAGGAGCTTGGAATCGAGGCGAATCAGGATCGCCGCCACGAGTCACGTCTGCCTCTGTCCATTCCGATCCAAGTGACTGGCTTCGGCACAGACGCACGATTCTTCAGCGAACTCACAACGACGGTCGACATCAGCGAGAGTGGTTGTTCGTTTCGCTTGCGGGGCGAAGTGTCGCGTGGAAGCATTGTGGCCATTAAGGTGATGCTCCGCGAACACACAAAGGAAGATTCCGTACAGCGGCCGTTTTTGTATCAGATCGCTCGCGCAGTTGCGGATACGAATTCCTGGGTCGCCGGTGCAGCCAAGCTGCAGCCAGAAAGTATCTGGCTCGTTGCCTTTCCAAAGCCAACCGACCGCAAGCCCACCGCGTAACCCGAGCTCGGCGCACCTAGAATGGCAGCGGCCACAACCCGCGGCCGGATAAAACTGGATTCTCGAAATATTGGTTTTCACGACCCGCATTTTTCCCGCCGATCAAATCTGCTCTCTTCCTCCGCCGCGAACTTCTGTTCTCAAAACCTACTAAAATCAGAGGTAACATCGCGCGGCTTTCGCGTGCGCGGGCGGTATGCTAGACTCGCGGCAGCGAGCAAAATTTGCGCTGCGCAAAAATTGCTCGCGCGTCGGTGGAACTTCGGGCTCTGTGCGACGATTCCCCGCGAACCCCGCCAGGCCCGGAAGGGAGCAACGGTAGCGGATCAGTTTCGTGCGCCGCGGATCACCCGAAGTTCCTTCCACACACGAGGCGGACCTAAAAGACTTCATGGCTTACCAAGTGATCGCGCGCAAATGGCGGCCGCAAACGTTCCGGGAAATCGTCGGACAGCGACACGTCACGCAAACGCTCGAAAACGCCATCCGCCAGAACCGGTTGGCGCACGCGTATATTTTTTGCGGCACACGGGGCGTGGGAAAAACCACGACGGCGCGCATCCTTGCGAAATGCTTGAACTGCGTGAATGGGCCGACGGCCGAACCGTGCAATGTCTGCGACACGTGCCGCGAAATCACCGCCGGCGGTTCGCTTGATGTGCTCGAAATCGACGCGGCATCGAATCGCGGCATCGATCAAATTCGGGAATTGCGCGAGATGGTGCGCTACGCGCCGGTATCGGGCCGCTACAAAGTTGTCATCCTGGACGAAGCCCACCAGCTTACCGACGAAGCTTCCAACGCGTTGCTGAAAACTCTGGAAGAGCCGCCGGAGAAGGTCGTTTTTATTTTGGCGACGACGGAACCGGAAAAACTTGCCGACACCATCAAGTCGCGCGCGCAACTTTTTCAATTTCGTTCGCTGACGTTTCAAGAAATTGCCGGCGCGCTGGAGCACATCACCAAAGAAGAAAATTTGGAGATTGAGCCGGGAGCCATCGCCGTGCTGGCACGCGCGGCGGAAGGCAGCTTGCGCGATGGGCTTTCGCTGCTCGAACAAGCGATTGCGTATTCCGGCGACAAAATCACGGATACGCAAGTGCGCGAACTTCTCGGAGTGGTCGCGGAAGATGTGCTCGACGATTTGGTGGGAGCGGTTGCCAACCATTCCGCCGAACGCGCTCTGACACTGGTGCAGCGGTTGCATGCGGAAGGGCACAACCTGCAACATTTCTGCCGCGAGGCGATACGCCACGTACGCAATTTGCTGGTCGCAAAAGTGTCCGGCGCGGATTCGCCGCTAATTGCGGCGCCCGCGGACGAGCGTCCGCGGCTGGAGAAACAAGCCGCGCTTTTTGCCGAAGAGGATTTGACAAGATTTTTCCAGATCCTGCTCGCCACCGATGAAGATTTGCGGCGAAAGCCGGATCCCCGTTTGCATTTGGAGTTGGGCCTGCTACGGCTGGTGAATGCCGCGCGGCTTGCGCCGCTCGAGGAAATTCTTGCGGAATTGCGCGGCGAACCGAGCGCGCGGCCCGTAACAGCACGTAACGCGAATCCAGTGCGTTCCGTGTCAGCACCCGCGATTTCTTCTCCTAGTCATGGCGGAGCGAGCGAAAAGAAATTTCAAGCAACCGCTGCGTCTGGAACGATTGAAAATTTAAGAGCGCCGATCGTGCAAGCCGCCGCCGCGGAAAAGGCTGGTCCGGTGCCTGTCTCCGCGCCGCGCGTGATTGCGAAGCTTGCGGAGAGCCAATTCAGCGGCCTGGCGGCTGCGCAGCTCGAGTCAATCCAATCCGCGCTGCGCAACCAACAGAAATTTTTGTGGTCCATGGTCGAGCACGCCAGCCGCTGGGAACTAGAAGGCAGCGAAATGAATTTATATTTTCCGCCGGAGAGCCGCGCGCTCGCGGAAATGTTGCAGGCACGGGACCCTATGGAGAAGTTGCGCACCGTGCTGAGCACCGTGATGGGCCAACCACTCCGCGTTTGTGTTAAACTCGATTCCAGCCGGAGTTCAGTGCCGCGAGCATCGGAAATGCGCGCGCGGTTCGAAGAGGATCCCATCGTGCGCGCGATGCTGGAACGCTTTGGCGGACAAATTTCAGACGTAAAGCGGCGAAGCGAGGACTGAAATGGAAGTCAAAGCTCTGCAACAAATGATGTCTCAGTTGTGGCAGATGCAGCAAAACCTGGAGCAGAAGCGTGGTGAAATCCACGCGGAAGCGACGGCGGGCGGCGGAATGGTTTCCGTGAAGATGAACGGCCAGAAGCAGCTCACCGAAGTGAAGATCGAGCCGGATGTGTTCGCCGGCAAGGACCAGGAAATGTTGCAGGATTTAGTTCTCGCCGCGGTTAATGAAGCCTCGCGCCGCGTGGATGAAGAACTCGCCAAGCAGGTGAAAGACATGGCCGGAAATCTTCCGGGAGTTGCCGGCTTGCGCATACCGGGGCTTTTCTGAACCGGACGCTGCGCGCACATATCCATTTGCGACTGATTTCCATCCGCGCAATATTTTCGCCGGTATTCGTGGACCGCTGATGCCCGATTTCGCCCCATCGATCACGCGCTTAATCGACGAATTGAAACACCTACCGGGAATCGGACAGAAGACGGCGCAGCGGCTCGCGTTTCATTTGCTGCGAGCGGATCGCGAACAAGCGCTGGCTCTTTCCGATGCGATTCGCGAGGCAAAGGAAAAGATTCGCGAATGCTCCGTGTGCAACAACATCACGGACACGGATCCTTGTTTTTTCTGCACCAGCGCGACGCGAAACAAGAAAACGATTTGCGTGGTGGAAGAGGCGCCCAATATTTCGGCGGTCGAGAAGACGCGCGAGTACAACGGGATGTACCACGTGCTTGGCGGCGCGCTTTCGCCGCTGCAGGGCCGCGGGCCGGAGCAACTGAAAATCAAAAGTTTGATCGAGCGGCTGAAGGGCGGCACGGTGGAGGAAATCATTATCGCGACAAATCCGACCGCGGAAGGCGAAGCGACGGCCGTTTACCTCTCGAAACTGATCAAGCCACTCGGCGTACGCGTTACGCGCATCGCCATGGGCATCCCCGTCGGCTCGGATTTGGAATATGCCGACGAGGTGACCATGATGAAGGCGATGGAAGGCCGCCGCGAACTTTAGCGAATTGTTTTTGTGTTTTTTCCTTTCTGTCCATCACTCCTGAAAAGTACAAATTATTGCGACGCGGATTCTAAGGCTGACGCAGCGGCATTGATGGCGTCCGCTTCCGTCTGCAATACACCCGCGACGATTGCGATTTGCTGCGTTGCCTGCTGCCAATTCTTCTGCTCGATTGCTTCGCGCACGCCAGGGATGGTCTTTACGCCGTATCCGGTGAAAATACCGGGAGCGTAAAGCTCATTTTTGTACCAGGGCCGGCCGGGCAAGCCTTCGGGGCTGAGAAGATCCCGCTCGGTCTGCATGAGCGCGCGATTGACGGCTTCGAAAGAGGCGGTAGAGGCGTCGGTTTGTTCTGCCTTGGTGAACGCTGCCTGGTAGCGCTGCGTGCTCTGGGTGAGTTTTGCGAGAGCGGCATCCATCGGCGAAAAATCCAAGGCAGGTGCAGGCGGTTCAGCGACCGGCGGCACGTAGGTCTTCGTCGGGTCGCTGGTTGCGGTAAAGACACCTTCCTGGATTTCCTTGTTCCGCTCGTTGATTTCGTCGCTTTCGGTTTTGGCCAGCTTTTTCAGTTCGGACATGTAACGGCCAAGCGCTTCGGTGAGGCCCGTGAAATCGAAAGGAACTACGTCGGCGTCCGCCAAGCGCATTACGGTTGTGCCGGTTGTTTGCGCGAGCGCGCGGCCGTATTCCTCGGTGGGATCGCCGAAATGGGAATACCAGTAATAGTCGTCGTAAATGGAGTGGTAGATACCGCCACCGGACTCGCCGCCAAAACCATAGTCAATGGAGGCGACGCCCGCGTGGTCAATGAAGGCGGAATAATCGGAACCCGACCCAAGATCGCCGATGATGAGATTTTTTTGAGACTGAATCTTCTCGCGATCGGCTGCGTTCGGTGCGTGCTCAATTCGATTGAGCCTGAGGCGTTGCCAGATGGAAATATCTTTCTCTGGATCCTGAACGTCCTTGGCCACGTCGTTCACGAGCGATTCGAGAGTGTGTGAGCCTTCGGCGCGCAGATAGCCACGGCCATTCGAATCGGAATTGACGTAGGCGACGGCGTTGGTGTTGAGCTCGTTGATATGCTCTTCGACCCATTCCGTTGAGCCGAGCAGGGCAGGCTCTTCGCCATCCCACGCACAATAGATAATCGTGCGCTTCGGACGCCATCCCTGTTTATAAAGTTCACCCATCGAGCGCGCTTCTTCGAGCAATGAAACTTGGCCGGAGATGGGATCCTGCGCGCCATTCACCCACGCATCATAGTGATTGCCGCGAATGACCCATTCGTCGGGGTATACCGAGCCGGGAAGTTTCGCGATCACGTCTCGGACAGGCTTCAAATCCCAATTGAAGGCGAGCTTCAGATGAACTTTGGCCGGGCCCGGGCCTACGTGATATGTGATGGGCAAAGCGCCGCGCCAATTATCCGGCGCGACAGGGCCGCCGAGGGCCTTCAAAAGCGGCAACGCATCGCCGTAAGAAATCGGCTGCACGGGAATGGGTTCAATCGTTTTCGCTTCCTTCAAAGTAAGGCGCTTGGCGTTGGCTGTGGCGCCCACGCCCGGCGTCAGTGGATCTCCCGGATAGATTTCCATTTCCATAACGCTGCCGCGCTGCACGCCTTCATCGGGACGGTAAGGACCCTTGGGGAATACATCGCCTTCGTAATAACCATCGTCGCGCGGATCAGAATAGATCAGGCAGCCAATCGCGCCATGTTGTGCGGCAAGTTTTGGCTTAATGCCGCGCCAGGAGTGGCCGTATCTGGCAATTACAATCGCGCCCTTGACGGAAATACCCATGCGGTCGAGCTGTTCATAATCTTCCGGCACTCCATAGTTGACGTAAACGAGCGGCGCGGTGACGTCGCCGTCGGCGGAGTAGGCGTTGTAGGTAGGGAGCTGTTCGGCGTGCTGCGACGAAGTGGGGTCGCCTGGGACAGTCGGCTCTTCTAGTTTCGCTACGAAATGCGTGGGAGCAACGAGTTCGACGACGCGCTCCTTCGGCGTCGGAAACAAGACTTGGAATGTTTCGATATGCGCGTCCCAACCCCATTTCTTAAACTGGGCGAGCAGCCATTCGCTGTTTTGCTTGTCGTAGGGCGAGCCGACGTGGTGGGGCCGCGCGGCGAGAAGCTGCATGTATTGCTTCATGTTGTCCGGCGAAGGAATGGCGCGGAACTTCTGTTCCCAGTTTTGCTCTGCGGTGGCCGAATTGCCGAAGAAGCCGTTGAGGCTGGCCTGTTCCTGCTGCTGGCCAACGGTGACAAGCGGAAGACAGAAAATCAAACCAATCAAAAATGCAAGACGGCGCATAACACCTCCGAAAGATTTGAACTATCGATTCCTAGAACTTTTCTCGCAAGCTTTTTCAGCAGACGTTTTCACGGCGTCACACCGGCGTATTGCGGGATGTGAGCGCGCGCGACGTTTTTATAAACCATGCCGCCTTTCATGACAAAAGCAACGCGGCGGACAGCGGTGATGTCGTCCAGCGGATCGCCGTCGAGGGCTATGATGTCCGCCTGCAGGCCGGGCGCGATGGAACCAATTTCGTCTTGCAAGTTCATGGATTCAGCGGCAAGGGAATTGGCGGAGACCATAGCGGCCATGGGATCCTGCCCCCCGTCGCGGACGCGGTCAATAAGCTCCTCGGCGTTGCGGCCATCAGCGCCGGCCACAGCATCGGTGCCGAAAACAATTTTCAGACCGGGAGTTTTGAGCGCGCGGCGGAAAAGATCGGCGTCAAGCGGGAGCGCTTGCTTCATCTGCGCGAAGCCGGACTCGGTGTAATTGCCGATGCCGAGATAACGGTTTTCATTGTCGAGATAATTCTGAATAACGAGACCGACCTGAGGATCGAAGTAAGCGCCGTGCTGAGCCATCAATCGGAGGTCGTCATCGGTGGCAAACGTCCCATGTTCGACTTCCGTGCATCCGGCGAGCGTAGCCATGCGGACAGAGTCGCGATAGGCGTGGACGAGGGTGCGCAGGCCATATTTTTTAGCCTCGCTGCACGCGGCGCTGAGCTGTTCTTGCGAAAGAGTAGGGCCGCCGCCATCGCGAATGCTCTTTGAAGCAAAGATCTTGATGAGGTCCGCTCCGTTGGCGGCGACTTTGTCGATGTAGGCGCGAATCTGCTCGGGCGTACCCGTGGCATCGCCGCGTCCAAACAACGGGCGGAAAGCCGTGAGAATGCGCGGCCCGGGAATGGCGCGGCGATTGATCATGTCGCGCAGAGGTTTGTCTTCTGGTGAACCAACGCTTTGAACAGTGGTGAAACCGCCCATCAGCGTGAGCCAGGCGTTTGATTCAATGGCGAGGGCCGACTGCTCCGGCGTTTCGTCTTTATCCTCGGCGCGGCCATTGGGGCCGAAGTGATAGGTGATGTGGACGTGGCAATCGATCCAGCCGGGAAGCACGGTGAGGCCACGCAGATCGTAGGTGACCGGCGAAGCGTTGGGATCGATGCGAACGATTTTCGAATTTTCGATGACGATGCGCGTGTCGTGAAGGATGTGGCCGCGACCGTCGAGAACCGTGCTGGCGGCGATGACGATTGGCTTCTGCTGCGCGAACGCGCAGGCGGGGAAAACCATTGCACACAGCGCGATGGTGAGGCCCGGCAAAATCCTTCGCATATCCACACCCCGGTGGCGTCGCAGATACCACGGCAGGAAGGCTAGTGTCAATCCAGAAGACGTGCGGGGAGCGCGGCGCGTTGCAGGAAGAGATGAAACGCGACGGATGCGAGACGAAAAGTATAAGGAGAAGAGACGAAAAGAGCACGTCGCGAGAAGTGCCTTTTTGTACCGATTAGAATGCGGCGCTGTCGTTTGTTTTGTGTAAGATACGCGATTCTCTAATAATTTAGTGTACCGATTAGAAATGTGGAAGTCACAGGCTGAAGCCTGTGCCACCGCAAAGCAGATTCCTAGCCGCGTAGCGGTGTTGCGAATTGGCGTGGAATTCTGCGCGCGATTGGATGATTTTTTACGCGAGCCCTCTTGGCGCCGTGACGCTTGCATTGAAATGCCGCCCTCCCGATACGGCCGTTGACTCCCTCACATATTCGTTCCGAGCGAACAGAACAACGCTAGCACACCGCCAGAGAAAGCGTGAGAGTGTGTGGCTGTGGAAACGCGGGCTGCTTGCCGCTGCGACGGAGTTGGGATATAAGCTGGCTTACGATCACCTCAGGAGGGCCAAGATGACATCTCTTTCCGAATACATGGCACGATATGACCACGAGCACACGAATGGCTGGAATAAGGTTTGCCACGGAGTGGGGATTCCGCTGGTGATCGCGGGGATTGTGTTGCTGATTATGCTGAGGTGGAAGGTGGGACTAACGCTGTTTGTCCTCGGCTGGATTTTGCTGTTTGGCGGGCACCGAATTGAGGGCAACAAACCGGCATTCTTTCAGGGGGTGATTTACTTCCTGGTGGGGCCGCTGTGGGTCGCGAAGGAGATCAAAGACGCGATTTTTGGAGGACACAAAGGCTCGACGAGGGGGCACTGATTTCCGCGGTTTTTCAGGGTGTTCCCCGCAATGCCAAGGTAACCCTTTTCGCACACCTGTACTCCGCTAGCCTTTGATTGGACTCGCCGGATGCTATGTTAGGAAGCTGCCTCCGAGGAGATGTGTGTGACTGAGCCGATGGCATCGACCGACGCGGATATTCAGAAGCGTCGAAGCACGCGAATAGCGCAGGCCGTGCCGGTGACGGTGATCGGTGTGGACGCGCTGGGGCAGGCGTTCAAAGAGCGCACTTCGACGGTGTCGGTGAACTGCCACGGCTGTAAGTACCAGTCAAAACATTACGTTCCGAAGGGCTCCCAAATAACAATCGAGATTCCGCGGCCGCAATCGGACGCTCCGCCCAGAGTGGTGGAAGCGACGGTCGCATGGGTGCAGCGCCCGCGGACAGTACGCGAACTCTTCCAGATTGGAGTGCAGTTCACGGTTCCGGGGAACGCCTGGGGGATTGCGTTCCCGCCCGCCGATTGGTTCCCGCTGCCCGATGAAAAAGCAGCGGCGATTGAGATTCCGATTGCGCCGCCAGTGACAGCGAAGAATCAAGCGTTGATCGATCAATCGATCAAGGAAGCGGTCGACCAAGAAGCGGAGGCGCAGGTTTCCGCGCCCGTGGTGGAGATGGAGGCACGCAAGACCGCGCCGAGCGCGTCACCAGAAGACAATGTGCGAGTGCTGCCGGGGCCAGCGCAGGCGGCAGCGCAGAGCCACGAAACGATGTCCATGGCGCGCCAGATGGCGCGGCTGCTTGCGGAAGCAAAGCAGCACCTGCGACGCACAATGCAAAGCGACGCGGCCGGAGCGGTGGCGCAGGAAGTACGCACGGCGCGCGAGCAAGCGGAAGCGTACATCGTTCAGGCTGAAAGAGCAGGTGCGTCGGACAGAAGCCCCACTCAGGCAAGGGGATAACGGTTTTGCCCGTTTTCTCTGCCACGTACTCGGCAAGGTTCCGGTCGGGTCCGAAAAGGACCGTGTCAGCGTCGAGTGATTTGATAACTTCAACAGCGTTCGCGCTGGTACAACATATGTCACACTGGGCTTTAGCTTCGGCCAGCGTGTTCACGTACAAGACAACAGGTGCGCCTGGATACATCGCTTTGGCACGTTTTATCTCGTCGGTTGTGAGCATCTGGGCCATGGGACAGCGAGCGCCTAGGGTGGGCAGAAGAACTTTCTTGTTGGGGTTCAGGATGGCTGCGGATTCGGCCATAAAGTCTACGGCGCAGAAAACGATGATTTTTGCTTCTTTTTCTTGCATGGCTTTGCGGCTGAGTTCTATGCTATCTCCCACGTAGTCAGCTATTTCTTGGATTTCGGGTCGCTGATAGTTGTGGGCTAGGATTATGGCTTTCTTTTCTTTCTTGAGCTGAAGGATCTGGGCGGGTAAATCTTTCATTGTTTGCGCCTGGTGATGAAAGGTTATCATGGCAGGTCAGGAGATATATGTTTTTACCCGGCTGAAAGGCAGATTATTCATTTTCGATGCGGTTTTATTGATAAGCTGCTTCTGTGAACTCTGTGATTCTCCTTGGTTCACTTTTTGTCCAAGAGGTCAATTCGCTTATTTTGAACAATAAGCCTTTCAATGCCTGAATTTTGGTGGGTTTGCTGGGGCTCTGGCTAATAGGAGAGAGAACGAAACCCAACGAGCTAGTACTACTTGTGAACTGCCAGAGCCCTTTCAGCCCCGTTCTTGATCTCTTTTTCTTCCTTGACAAAAAAAGGAAGAGGGAGTTTTGTTTTACTTGCGTCTTCGCAATGCTATTGCTGCCGCGATTACGACTATGATGATGACTGCTGCTGCGATGGCTATGTAAGTGGTTACTGGTATGCCGCTGCTTGGTTGAGGTGCCTGAGTTGGCCCGGGCGTAGATGGCAATGCAGTTGGAGCTTGAGTTGGCGTTGGCACAACGGTTGCTGTTGGTGCTCCGGTTGGCGTTACCGCTGGCGATGGACTTGTTGGTACTGACGCTGGTGCTGAGACGACGCCGATTGTAGTTTCTGCGTATGATCCGTAGTACGAGTTGGATCCATCAAAGGTTGCGACGATTGTGTATGTGCCTGGGACTGGTGGCTTGAACATGTAGCTGAACAGGCCGCTTGCGTCGCTGGTGACGGTAGCAACGTCTTCAACGTTGTTGTTGGGGTCGATGGCTGTGATGTGTACTTTGACTCCTGTAACGTGGGTGGACAGGACTTGTTGCTCGTAGAGGTACGCCATCCATGTGCTCATGTCGCCGTCGGAGATTGCTGGGGTGCCTTTGGCTCCTGGAGATTGATCTGTGACTGTTCCTTGGATGACTACGCTCTGACCTTGCGTTATTGCCGTCAGTGTAGATTCCACTGTGGTTGCGGTGGGTCCTTTGCCGAAGGCGTAGATTTGGTTGTCGTAGTTGTTCTGAACGACCCATGTGCCGTCGGCGAGTGCGCCGTAGTTCCACCAGCCTGTCATGTTCCAGAGGCTTGGTCCAGATGTTGCGTTGATAACGTACAGTGATTGTCCTTGGTACATGGCTAGGACACCGTTGCCGTGTTGTGCAGTTTGCGCGATGATTTTGCCGTCAGCTGTCACTGTTATGCCGCCGTAGAATGGATAGACACCGTATGGCGTGTTGTAGCCGGCGTTTGCTGCGTGGAAGTCAAACACTTGGTTGCCGTTGGTGACGTTGTATGCGTGGATTTCGCCGTCCCAACCTGCAGCGTAGAAGAGACCGTTAGCCTCTATCTCACCGCCGCTTTGGGCGTAGGTGCCCCATGCGTTAGTGTATGGCTTGTGAAATCCAGACTGGTTGACCGCCTGATGCGGCAATTCCACATTGCCCACTGCATTGTCTGTTTTATGAAGCAGTAGTAGTGACCGTTGTAGAGGTATGTTTCTTCGATCGTAGCTCCGAAGTCGTTTGGCAGACCTGTAGGTGGTTGCAGTACTGAAGTGTAGTCTTGGGCTCCTGTTTGCATGTTGTAGGCTGTGACGTAAACTGGGGTTGTGCTAGTAATGTTCCAAGTGATTCCGAAGAAGGCGTTCATGATTCCTCCAGGGATTGCTGCTGCAACTATGTCGTTTCCGTCAAACATGCCGCCTTGGTTGAACAAGGGTGATAGGCTTAATGACTTCGACCTGTCGCTGATCGGCTGGTACTGGGTTTGGTTCTTGCACTGTCCACATTGTTCCGTTAGTGTCCTGATTCACGCCAGAGGAATCTAGTGTTGTTCCAGTGGCATTTATTATGCCCATGTGCTGGACCCACTTGCCAATCGAAAGGTCTCCATGTCCAGTAGTTGTTGGATTCAGAGGGGGCATGATTGTTGTCATTCGCTATTGCTCGGCTTGAGTTCCATAGCGAAAGCGCATAGCCGTTTGCATTAGGGGTGAGTGAGTAGACGAGAATGCTGCCGTCGGATGATGGAATTGTAACGCCTGATGGAACGTTGACGAGTGTCAGAATCCATTTGCCTGTTCCTGCATCGTACATTTTCCATGTGCTGCCTGATACTGACCAGAGGTAATTGAAGTCGCCGGCTTGGTTGGGTGATACGTACGTGTAGATTTGCCCGAAGCTGAAGGTCGCGTTGTCGATGGTGAAGAGTGTTTCTCCAGTTGTCAAGCTAACTGCGGTAATGCTTGGATAGTTAGTTTCGCTGCTGGGTTCGTTTGCAAGTATTGTTTGGTAGTATATTACGCCGTTCATGATGACTGGGGGTTCGAAGAACTGCTCGTAAGATGCTCCAGTGTAGTATTCGGCTTGACCATATTGTCCGCCTACTAGACCTCCAGGCGACAGTGGGGAAGTCCACAGAATGTGGGCACTGTTTGGAGATACGCCTTCGCCGACGTAAGATGAACCGTCGTCGAAAGCTCTATTTGAGCTAGATTCGTTCCAAGCTGCCATCAGCCAGTTACTGCTAACTGCGCTCCAAACGTAGTTCATTGCGTTGATTGGTCGTGTCCAGTAATAGTTTGGCAGCGGGGTTTGCGGATAATAGCCTATGCTCTGAGATTGTACGACAAGTGCTTCTGGCGTGCTCCTGCACCCAGAGTAGGTAGCGCCGATTGCCGCGAAAGTTTGCCCTGGATAGATCATCTGGAAGGTGTAGGTGCCTATGGCTGTTGGAGTGAAGTCGAAGAAGCCTGTTGCAAGCGAGTTAAGTGTGAACGGTCCTTTTGAAGATTGGGTTCCATCGGGTGCTGTTATTGTTACGGTTACGCCGCTGTAGAAGTTACCAGTGGCACCGATAGATCCTGCGGTTACATCAGCCATCCAAAAGTCAACGAGAGCTGATTGGCCAATACCGATGGGGCTTGGATTGATAGCGATGAAACAGTAGGTTGGATAGCCTGTGGTTTGAGCATTAACAGTCAATAGTGCTTGCCAGTAGCGCCGGAGTTGACAGCA
>CAVWSV010000010.1:0-205704 GCA_963757905.1 uncultured Acidobacteriota bacterium
CACGTGATTCCTCCCCACGTGTATGCCGCGCCCGGCGTGATCGGGACGATCACCACCACGCTCTTTGGCAGGGGCGCGCGCGGATCCCCGGAAAATCGCGCCTCTGGCCGCCCGAATTGCACGTTCAGGTACGCGTGGCTCAGGTAGGTTGGGCGGACATGTTCGAAATCAAACCGCTCGATCGCTTCGCGCGAAATGGCTTGCTCCACCAGCGTTTGCAATTCATCTCTGACGCCGCGATCATTCGTCGCCAGCGGGTCTGTGAATTGCACCGCGTCTACAGTCAGTATCCGCTCCCTGCACGCTGAACTGCAACGTTCGTTGTCTCCGTGCCCGGAAAACGCTCATTTGATGGTTCACGGTGCCGCGCACGCCGCGCGTCGCCAGCGTTTTTTGAGCGCTTGCGCCATCGCATCCAGAACCGTGCCCGCCGCTGGCGCGTTTCCAGAGAAGGGAACTCCCGCCTGATGAGCGCGGCGGATAGCTCCTCGTCTGTGAACCACGGGAATGTCGAAGGACACGGAAAAGGTTCGGCGTGTCCTGCAATTGGAATGTTCACGCGAACGCCGTCGGTTTCTCCGGTAAAACTGTCAGCGCACGCTCGAAACGACCCGAGTGCCCCAGCCGGTCCGCGCCGCCTGGATGCCATCGCGATTGATCATCGCGCCGGTTTGCAATCCGCTCAGCGCCATCACCTGCGCCGTCGAATAGTTTCTTCGAAACCCGTCTCGGTTCACCGAAAGCAGTTTCGGTTCGGCGACCGGCCCCGTTCGCGATAAAGCCGAAGGACACGAAATTCCACAATCAGCGCGAGTCCGCGCAACCCGGAACCATCGGCGAAGCAATCGAGCGCCGCGTGTGTGCAATGGAGCGCGAATCATCACTACAATTCAAGACACCCTTCGCCGAATAGAAGCTCCCCTATTCGCCGGGTGGTGTTCGTCTGCGAGCCGGTCTGTTTCTGCGTCCGGACTTGTCAGGAGTTAACTGGCCGGGTAAGCTCTGACCACGGCGGATCAGGGTTAAATTCCGCCATCCAGATCTTGGTGCCGCGTTCGTCCATATTAAACACCAGCGATTGCCGTGAAACTGTGACCGCCTGCCAGGTAAGGATGTCGCATGAAATAGTTTTTGTAATGTGACGTACATCACTGCGGAGGACTTTGCGGGAGGGTATATTCACTAGGGGATCTTATGGAAATTCATCCAAAGCAAAGTCGCGCGCGCATCCTGCTGAGTTCGGTTTTCGGGCCTTATGCCGCAAGACGACGAATTCGGCAGCCGGTCCATCAATCCGATGGAGCTCTATCACAATCAGGTCACCCGCGCGCAAGGCAGCTTTTCGCTGCGCATGTTCCATCGCTCCTGGGGCATCATGCTGATCCAGGCGAACATTTCGGCACCGTGTACGGTGCTGGATTTTCCTACGCGCGAAGCCTTTGCCCGCGAATTAACCGCGAACCATTACGACATTATCGGGATCACAGCCATCATCGTGAATGTTGGCAAGGTGAAGGAGATGTGCCGGATAGCGCGCGAAGTCTCGCCGGATTCGATCATCGTGGTTGGCGGGACATGTTGCCTGCTGTCCCGGGCCTGGAATCGATGATCGACGCCGACCATGTCGTGCGCAGGGGAAGGCATCTCATGGATGCGGCGATATTTGGGAGAGGATGAGCATGCGCCATCCGCCATCCAGCCCATCGTTTCCGGCCTGCAGACACGCATCATGGGGGTGCGCCTGCCGCAGCGGAAAGGCTCTACGGCCGCCGACATAATCCCGTCAGTCGGTTGCCCCATGGGGTGCAACTTCTGCACTACTCGCGGTTTTTGGAGGGCAAGGGAAAGTTTGTGAACTTTTATGCAGACGGGGATGAACTGTTTGACGTGATGTGCCAGCTCGAATCGCGAGCTCAAGGTGCATTCGTTTTTTGTGATGGACGAGCAACTTTCTTCTCATCGCAAGCGTCACGATGCGCTATTAGAGCGTATGAAGGAGGCGGACAAGAGCTGGGAACTTTCGGTCTTCTCTTCCGCCAATGCCATCCGCAAATATTCCATGGAGGAACTTGTGGAACTCGGCGTCTCCTGGGTATGGATGGGATTGGAATCTCCCAACTCCAACTATGCGCAAGTTGCAAGGTGTGGATACCAGACAGCTCACGCGTGAACTGAGCGAAAACGGTATACGAGTGCAAGGATCGACGTATCATCGGACTCGAGCACCACACACCAGACAACATGGCCGCAGAGATCCAGCATGCGGTTGATTACCAGACCGATTTCCACCAGTTCATGCTGTACACACCGGTGCCGGGTACGCCGCTTTATAGACAGATGGCTGAACAGGGCCGCATCCTGACAGGCATTGACCCTGGCGACATCCATGGACAATACAAATTCAACTTCCGCCACGCAGCGATTTCCCGCGATGACTCAAAGATGTTCTTGGACAGAGCGTTCCGGCGCGATTTCGAGTGCAACGGACCGAGCCTTTATCGCATGTGCCGGACAATGCTCCGGGGATGGCAACGCTACAAGAACTACCCGGATCCCCGTGTCCGGGAGCGGTTCGCGCGGGAAACGAAGAAACTGAGCAGCGCCTACAATGCGGCGCTCTGGGTGATGGAGCGGGAGTTCAGGAAGATCAACGAAAGCGTCAGTGAGCAGATCCACGCGCTGAGGATGGAAGTCAAAAAGGAGTTTCCGGTGATGGCGCGCATCACAGCAAGCTTACTTGGCCCATTATTGTTGTGGTCCGCGCGCCGCGAGGAAAGGCGGCTGGCGTCGGGGTGTACCTACGAACCGCCGACCATCATCGAGCGCAGCAATTGGGTTTCGGCCTCATAGCCCGGCAGCCCGGCGACGGTCTCTGGGAACATTCTAATCTGGGCCGCCTCCCCAGGTTGATTGTCGAAGTCAGCGACTCCGAAGTTTCTATGACAAAGCCTGGACAGTCTGGACCGGCAGGTTTGCGGCTTCCCATCCTACAATGCCGCCGGCAATTTCGCTGACGTGGTCAAATCCGCCTCGCCGCAGCAGGCTCGCGGCAATGGACGACCGGTAGCCGCCCGCACAATAGACCAGCAGGGGACGGTCCTTCGGCAGCTTTTCCAGATTTTCCGTCAGATGATTGAGCGGGATGCCCAAACTTCCGGCGATGTACTTCTGATCGCGCTCGCGCGGCGCGCGCACGTCAACGGCCAGCGGCGTCTGACTCGATGACTCGCCGGTGACCATTCAATGACAAGAGTTCCGCGGCGAACTGTGCGCTGAGGCGTTCGGTTGTGACGGTCAGTTCCGGCCGCGATTCCAGGCTGTGCAATCCATCCTTCAAATATCCGGCCACGTGATCGAACCCGATGCGCCCAGCCGAATTGCGGATTCGTTCTCCCGGCCCGGGTCCGCGATGATTACGATCGGATGCTTTCGATCGAGCACGTTCCGGCCCACGTTGCGTACTGGCCGCCGAGGCCGATGTTGATGCTGCCCGCCAGGTGCGCCGCGGCAAATTCGTCGGGATCGCGCGTGTCGAGGATCTGCGCGCCAGCCGCCTGCAATTCAAGCAGCGCAGTCGAGCGTCAGCGGGTTCATCTCGCGCGCCAGCGCTTGGTCCAGCGTGGGCCGCTCTTCGCTGTTCAGCACGGCGTCATAGGTGAAGTAGGCCGGAGCTTCCGGCTGATCGGCCGTCACCACCTGAATGAATGCTTCTTTGCTCATGGGCTGCAGCGCGTAGTTCGATCGCCGCTGCTCGCCCAGGGTTGATACCGTCTCCTTGCTGAGCGACCTTCCGCAGAGCGAACCCGCGCCGTGCGCCGGATACACCAGGCATGGATCCGGCAGCGCCAGCAGCTTGGTGTGCAGCGAATCGAACAGCATGCCGCCAAGATCCGTGGCCGACCAGCCCAGCGCCGCGCGCAGATCGGGCCGCCCTACGTCGCCGATGAACAAAGTGTCTCCGGTGAGTACGGCATGCGGTTGCGTATCGCTGGCGTTCAGGTCGTAAACGAGGATGGAGATCGATTCCGGAGTGTGGCCCGGCGTTTCCAGCACCTTCAGGCGTACGCGTCCGAATTCGACAATGTCGCCATCGCGAAGAGGAGTAAACGCGTACGCCGCCTTAGCCGCGGCGCCCAGATAGATCGTTGCGCCCACGCGATCGCGCAGCTCCAAATGCCCGGCGACAAAATCGGCGTGGAGATGCGTCAGGAATACGTGCTTGATCTTGAGCGCGTGTTCGGCGGCAAAGGCAATGTATTGGTCCGTGTCGCGTTGCGGGTCAACGACGGCTGCCGTGCCTGTCTCCTCGTCTCCAATCATGTAGGAAGCGTGCGCCAGGCACGGCAGATAGAACTGCTTGAAGATCACGCACACCATCCTCGCTTGCGGACGCTACTTCGGCTGGGGAACGATCCGCAGATAAGGCCGGGGCGCCTTCCAGCCGCCGGGATACTTCTGCTTGGCCTCTTCGTCCGAAACCGACGGCAGGATGATGACGTCGTCGCCCTGCTTCCAGTTCACCGGCGTGGCCACCTTGTGCTTGGCCGTGAGTTGAATCGAATCGAGCACGCGCAGCACTTCGTCGAAGTTGCGGCCGGTGCTCATCGGGTAGCTGAGCATCAGCTTGATCTTCTTGTCGGGACCGATCACGAACACGGTGCGCACGGTGGCGTTCGTGGCCGCGGTGCGGCCTTCGGAAGTATCGCCGGCGTCGGCCGGCAGCATGTCATAGAGCTTGGCCACCTTGAGTTCCGGGTCGCCGATCATCGGGTATTTCACCTTGTGGCCCTGCGTCTCTTCGATGTCCGCGGCCCACTTGCTGTGACTGCTCACCGGGTCCACGCTCAGCCCGATGATCTTGCAATTGCGCTTCTCGAATTCCGGCTGCAGCCCGGCCATGTAGCCCAGTTCCGTGGTGCACACCGGGGTAAAGTCCTTGGGATGCGAGAACAAGATGGCCCAGCCGTCGCCGATCCATTCGTGGAAGTTGATCGTGCCCTGCGAAGTTTCGGCGGTGAAATTGGGAGCTTCGTCGTTTATGCGCAACATGAATTGCCCTCCTAGGATGGTTTATTATATATCGATTCGACCGTAGCCAATTCACTTGAGATTCGATTCGCGTTGTCGCCTTTGGGATTCTGCTCCCATCGCGGCGTACAAGGAAATCATCGGATGACGTTCGGATTCGCGCACTAACCGGAAACCGTCCAGCGACCGTCCGCCCGTTGTACCGATTACTTCGGGATCGCCGAAAATTCGCTGGGCAGACCACTGGGGCTGCCATGCCGGAAGTCAGTGGGATGTCTCGATTGCGTAGTGGTCGATCTACTCTTGATGCATGGGTGCGGCCGTTCCGTCGGACCACTTTGCGACTGCGACTGCGAACACAAGAATCGGCGGAGCAGCCCTTTCCGCCTGGGACGGTGCCTTCGACGATAAGAACCAGTTAGGACCGGAAAAAACTGGCGGACCAGATGCTGCCAGCCCCCCAATCTTTACCGTCCTCGAGCGCGGTAAAGAACATCACATGACGGTTCGTTGTGATCCCCTGCGTCGTAGTAGATATGCCGACTTCGACATCATGAACGCCATCGAACGCCGCCTTGATGGCCGACACGATCTCCGCCTTAAAGCTTGGTGGCCATCAACGCCATCCTCGTCCGCAAGATCAGCGCTCGGCAATATCGATCGCGCAGCTTGGCGATTCAGGCATTCGGCACCTCTCACCTTCGGGTTCCAGAACTCAGGCCAGTCAAACGCTCCATCCAGCTTCTTTCCACCATACAGACAAACCCGTTCTTTCCTCGGACAGCTGTTTCATAGCCTTGTCCTCCCAAGACCAGGATCGTCGCGTCGCTGGATATGGAATCCGGAGCGGCGCTCCGCGCCAGCAGAATCTCAGCATCCTTTCTCATCAAGTATTGGTCGACAGGCGCCATTTTCGAACATTTATCCGACTGCGCCGCCGCCTTCGGCACTAGGAACAGATGCTGATCACCAGCACCAAGGCCATGATACTGATCTTCTTTTCCTCGTGGCCGCTCTCATCGCGAGGTATCCTTTCGTCGTCGCCGCTCGCTCTCCTTATGATTTCGCTCAAATCCATAACCGGCCGTATCTCGACTCGGCCCAAGTCCATACTTAAAGCCTGGTTGCTGTGAGACAAGCTGAACGGCATGATTGAGGTCTCGCGCCTCAAGGATTTGAATGCCGCCGAGCTGTTCCTTGGTTTCCGCATAGGGGCTGTCGGTCGTCGTGACTTTGCCGTTTTTCCAGTACAGGGTCACACGCGGTCTCCGGAGGCTGAAGCGGTACTTCGGCGACAAGATGTCCGTTGGCGCGCAGATGGTCGTTGTGCTCAAAGCATTCGTCGAGCACTGCGTGTCGCTGGCCTCGGCCATCCCTTCGAAATCGTCCTGGCTCGAGGTGGGATCCCAAAGCAAATGGTATTTCGAATTGTTCCTCTCCTCATAGCGGATTGAACGAACCGGCACAGAGCGTTCGCCGGCTCGTTCGTCCCGTCACTAGAGCGCGTGTTCGAGGCCGCAGTGGCCAGGCTGCTTACTTGCTTTCGCCGGGGTCTTGTTCGGAGCCGGGAGGAAAAGAAGTTCGCGCACCTCGCCCACCGCATCGCAGGAGATGGCACCCTTCTTCGCCCACGCGAGTGCCTCGTCCATGTCGGCGCATTCCAATATCCAAAATCCGCCGATGTGCTCCTTGGTCTCGGTGTACGGCCCGTCGGTGACGAGCACCTTGCCGTTGGGCTGGGACCGCAGCGTCTTCGCGCTGCTGGCCGGGGAAATGCCGCAGGCGAACTTCCTCACGCCGGCAGCAATCAATTCGCGGTTGAGAGCGTGGATCTCCTCGATCATCGCTTCGGTTACGGTGGACGGGTCGAAGTCGTCGGGGAGGTAAGTTAGCAACCAGATACTGTGGCATGATTTCTCCTTTTTCTGTAACGAATGGTCTTAGGGCCGGGCGGTTGCCCTGCCTTCACAATATAGTCGTTCGGGAGACCGGAAATCGACAAGCGTAATAAATTTTACTTCTTTATTTCAACTGCCGAATCCGCTCTTGCAGGAATTGCCGCTCGGGTTCCTGTTGGGTCAGCGCCAGAGCTTTCTCATAGGAGGACCGAGCCTCAGCGGTCCGGTCCCGAGCCTGCGGTACATATCCGCACGGGCCGAATGCGCCAGGTAATAATTGGCCAATTCGCCATGTTCCAAGACCGCGTCGATTTGCGCCAGACCGGCCTCTGGACCATCGCGCATTGCAATTGCCACGGCACGATTGAGTTGTACAACTGGCGAAGGCTGAATTCGTACCAATCGGTCGTAAAGCGCAACAATCTGCCGCCAGTCGGTCGTAGCGACCGATTTCGCCTCCGCATGAACGGCCGCAATCGCAGCCTGCAGTGTGTAGGAGCCGAAGCGGCGGGACTGCAGGGCTTTCTCCAGCAATGCCACTCCCTCCGCGATCTGCTCCCGGTTCCAGAGCGAGCGATCCTGGTTCTCCAGCAAAATCAGCTCTCCGGTCGGAGAGGTTCTGGCGGCGTGACGGGATTCCTGTAGCAACATCAGGGAAAGCAGCCCAATGACTTCCGGTTCTGGCCCGAGTGCGGTCAGCAACCGGCCCAGTCGAATTGCCTCGCCGGATAGCTCGGCCCGCGTTACCTCCGCTCCCGCCGCAGCCGAATAACCCTCGTTAAAGACGAGATAGATGACCTGAAGCACCGCGCCGAGTCGCTCCGGCAATTCCTCCGGCGTCGGCACCTCGTAACGAATCGGTGTCTCTCGAATCTTTGCCTTGGCGCGCACAATGCGCTGCGCCAGCGTGCGCGGAGTGGTGAGGAAGGCCTTTGCTATCTCCTCGGTTGTCAGCCCGCACACCTCACGCAAGGTGAGCGCAACGTGCGCTTCCGGCGCGAGAGATGGATGACAGCAGGTAAAGATCAGGCGCAGCCGGTCATCCTCAAGTCGATCCTCCTCAAGGCTGTCCTCTTCATTGAACCTTTCCGCCGAGCTCGATTGCGCTTCGAGATATCGCACGAGCTCGGATTGAGACGCATCAAATCTTGCCCGTCGGCGCAGGGTATCAATGGCTTTGAATCGGGCCGTCGAAATCAACCATGGTCGCGGGTTGCCGGGTACTCCACTCCTCGGCCACAGGCTCAGCGCAGCCGCAAAGGCTTCGTGCATCGCCTCCTCGGCCAGATCAAAATCACCGAGCAAGCGGATCAGAGTTGCCAGGATTCGTCCCGAATCCACGCGATAAAGGGAGTCGAGCAATTCGCGGATCTGCGCGGTGGAACGCTCGGACATGACGACGACCTTAGCAAACCGGCTACCCCGAATCAATTTGGCAAACGGCGGATCGATGCAAGGTGCCCAGGTCGTGACTCTGAAATCTGGACAACAGAACGCTTCCTCGGTTGACTCAAAATCGCCAATGCACTCATTTGAGCTTGGTACAAGCTCAACACTACCGCGTTGCTCTCGAGTCACGAGCCATGCGGAAGTAACCGATTACTGCCGGATAGCCGACTCTACATGCTCGATCAGCACACGCCGGCTTAGTAGCTGCTAGTTCGCGGGCCCAGCAAACAGCAGCAGATTCCCATCCGGATCCTTGACGACGAAATTCTTGGCGCTCCAAGTCTGCTTTTTCAGCGTCTGGTGGAACTCAACACCAGCGGACTGCAACTCAAGAAACAGCAGCTTGATCTCGTCCGCTGTAGCGACGGTCATAGATACCGACAACAGTTCCTCCCGACCACGGACCGCCGACTCGATTACTGGTCGCTTGACACACCTTAGATTGAGACGTGCCGCGTCGCGACCCACCTGTGCGTAGTAGGGAGGGTCGCCGTAACTGAATACAAGCGAAAAGCCCAATTTCTTACAGAAAAATTCGCATGCTCTCTTGAGATCGGTGACGAACAGCTGCGGCTCTGCACTGACAATCGTTGCTTTGGATCGCAGCGATTTCACCTTGAGCGAGGTGGTCGAAAGTCCAGCCTTCAGGGTTTGTCAACTATCGAAGCCTTGCTGCCTTGCGACCATTTCTTGCGCGTCGCTGAGCTTAAAGCTCGCCGCAAGAATCTCGGAGTCGGGCCTATTCAGGAAACGAGGTAAATGTCCGCGGATCTGTGCAGCGATGGGGTAGTGGCGTTCGCGATGCCACCGCAATATGAGCTTGGCTTGTTTTTTGAGGTTCTCTAGATTGGGCATGTAGGCCTCCACGATGAGATCGTAGGTGGGCATTGCCCTTCGGCGATGTGCCGTTGCATCCTACATGCGCAGATCGCGGTATCTGCGACGGTGTCAGCAGTTGTCAATTGAGAACGACGCTGCGCTACACATTGTTGGGCCGCACTTACGCATTTTGTTGTATCACGGCCAACCGGCAACTGACACACCACGTTCGCTCATTCCACGGTGACGGATTTGGCGAGATTGCGGGGCTGGTCGACATCGCAACCGCGGCGCACGGCGATGTGGTAAGCGAGAAGTTGCAAAGGCAGAATTTCGAGGATGGGGGTCAAGATTTCCGGCGCAGCCGGAATTTCGATGACATGGTCGGCGGCTTCGCGCGCCAAACGGTCACCTTCGGTGACGACAGCGATCACGATGCCGTCGCGGGCTTTCACTTCTTTTATGTTGGAGACGGTTTTTTCATAACGCGTCATGGAGGCAGCGTCATTTTCATCGCGCGTGGCGATGATGACGACGGGCAGATTCTCGTCGATTAGCGCGTTGGGGCCGTGCTTCATTTCCCCGGCGGGATATCCCTCGGCGTGAATGTAGGAAATTTCTTTCAGTTTCAGCGCGCCTTCGAGCGCAATTGGGTAATGTATTCCGCGTCCAAGATACAAAAAGTCCGAATGCCGGAAGAATTGCCGCCCCAGCGCTTCGTATTCCTCGTCGCGTTGCAGCACTGCTTCCATCTTGTGCGGCAGGCGCGACATTTCCTGCACAATTTTCTTGCCCGCCTCCGGCGACGTTTTGCCGCGCAACTCGCCGATGTGCAGCGCCAGAATCGCCAGCGCCGTCAGTTGCCCCGTAAAGGCCTTCGTCGATGCCACGCCAATCTCCGGCCCCGCGTGCGTCAGAATTGTTCCGCTCGCCTCACGCGTAATCATTGACCCCACCACGTTGCAAATCGCCAGTGTCTTCGCACCTTTTTGACGCGCCTCGCGTTGCGCCGCCAGCGTGTCCGCGGTCTCGCCCGACTGGCTGATGACGACAACCAAACTACGTCCGTCGACAATCGGGTCGCGATAGCGGAATTCGCTTCCGTAATCGACTTCCACCGGAATCTGCGCCAGCTTCTCCATCATGAATTTCCCGGCCAGCCCGGCATGCCAGCTCGTCCCACACGCGACAACCTTTACATTCTGGAATTCGCGGAATTCCTTCTCCGTGATGTCCATCTCGTCCAGGAAAACTTTTCCGGAATCGAGCGACACGCGCCCCACCAGCGTATCCCGCACCGCGCGCGGCTGCTCGAAGATTTCCTTCTGCATGAAATGCTTGAACCCGCCCTTCTCCGCCATGATCGGGTCCCACGTGATGTGCTGCACTGGACGCTCGATCGCCGCGCCATCAAAATCCGTCAGCCGGACGCCGTCGGCGGTAATCACGGCAATGTCGCCATCCGCCAGAAAAACCACGTCGCGCGTGTGATGGAGCACCGCCGGAATATCGCTGGCGACGAAATACTCGTTTTGCCCCAGCCCAATCACCGCGGGAGGACCCCAGCGCGCCGCCACGATTTTTCGCGGATCGCGCGTCGAAATCACCGCCAACGCATAAACGCCGGTCAATTGCTTCACCGTTTTTTGCACCGAGCCTTCGAGCGAACCGTTGAAGTTCTCTTCGATCAGGTGCGCAATCACTTCCGTATCCGTCTCGGTCAAAAACCTGTGCCCTTTTTGAATCAGCTGCTGTTTCAATTCCAGATAATTCTCGATGATTCCGTTGTGCACTACCACGATTTCGCCTTTGCAGTCGCGGTGCGGATGCGCATTCTCTTCTGTTGGACGCCCGTGCGTCGCCCAGCGCGTGTGCCCGATTCCGTAGAGTCCATCGAGCGGGCACAGGCGTATCGCCTCTTCCAGATTCCGCAATTTCCCCGAGGCGCGCCGGATATCGAGCTTACCGTCCTTCGTGACCACGGCGATTCCCGCCGAGTCATATCCGCGATATTCCAACCGCTTCAGGCCATCGAGAATCAGCGGCACCACTTTTTTCGGCCCGATGTAGCCAACGATTCCGCACATAAAGTTCCGTCGCTCGCTTTCTTTCCCTGCTGCGCACGCACCCAGGCCGGTGCCGCGCAATTCGTTCAGGTTAGCATATTCCGCGCCGTCAGAAAGAGTCGGCAAACAAACGCCACAGCGCATCAGTGAACGTTACGGGAGGGAAGTACGAGACGTGAGTGAATGTCGCGTTACGACAGGGAAGTGAATGTCGCGGTCGCTAAAAATCACGCAACAATTTCGTAGCGGAATTCCTCGATCACCGGATTGGTCAACACTTCGCGCGCGATTTTCTCCACCTGCGCCTTCGCTTCCTCCGCGCTTACGCCGTCCAGATCGAGCACGAAGAACTTCCCTTGTCTCACCTGATGTACTTTGGAATACCCCAGCGAAGTCAACGCATGATGAATCGTTTGTCCCTGCGGATCGAGCACTGTCGTTTTCGGCATTACCCACACATGAGCTTTCATGCGCGCCATTATAGCAGGCCCAGCCTCGTCGCTTCCGCGCGAAAGTTGGCAATCATCTCCCGTTTTTCTTCCGCGTCTAAAAACGCATGTCGAAAGCTCGCCTCTGTCAGGCTGACCATCTTCTGCGTCGCCACTCCCAATTTTTCCACGGCCGCTCGGTACGTGTCATCCAGGCTCGTACGAAACATCGCCGGGTCATCCGTCGAAAGCGTCACCGGAACGCCGCGCGCGATAAATTTCGGCAGCGGATGCTCTTCGATTCGCGCTTCCTTCACGCCAACCAATTTCGACAGCGCCCCGGTGCACACGTTGCTCTGCGGGCAAAGTTCCAGGGGAATTTCCCGCTCCACCAGCAGTTCCATCAACCTTTCATCTCGAATACTCGCGATTCCGTGCCCGATGCGCTCGGACCCCAGTATCTCAATTGCGTCGCGCACCGCCTCCGGCTCGCCCATTTCACCGGCGTGAAGGACTCGATGCAGTCCTTCACCGGCAACGTAATCGTATACGCGCACGAAATCCGCTGCGGGCAGTGATTCTTCGTCCCCGCCCATTCCGAACGCCACCACCCCTTCCGATTTCATCTCCGCCGCAACTCGCGCCACATCCATGGCCTTTTCCGGCCCGAATTGCCGAACCGCGTCAAAAATCCACTGCGTTCGCAGGCCGGATTTCCGCACCCCTCGCAAAATCCCCGCGAAATTCCTTTCCACATTTTGTTTTCGCAGCAGCATCATGCCGATCGATAAAGTGAACTCCGCATAA
The DNA here is from genome assembly GCA_963757905.1 of uncultured Acidobacteriota bacterium. Classification (GTDB taxonomy): domain Bacteria; phylum Acidobacteriota; class Terriglobia; order Acidiferrales; family UBA7541; genus DAHUXN01. The sequence goes on from CAVWSV010000010.1 coordinate 12,496, forward strand.
TGGCATTTTTCCTCCATCATGCGCACCGCCGTCACTTCCGCCAGCCGCGCATAGTCCTCCGGCTCGCGCAAATACGAAGTCGCCCACTTGAATAATTCCAGGAACTCCAGAAACGTCGTCGTCTTGTACCGTTCTTCGACCAACCGCAGTTCCAGCTTTTCGCCGTGCTTCCGCGCCAGTTCCACAAGCAGCGCCGGCGTCAGACAGCCTTCCAGGTGCACGTGAAGCTCCGCCTTGGGCAGTTGAAGTATTGCGGCGGGAATTCCGGTGGAGGATTGCATCAGCGCATTGCAACTGTTCTATTGCGTGGGCAGCGGCGGCCGGCCGGCATTTTCCCAGGCAGTCAGCCAATACGATCCTACATCCGTTGCGGCGTTCGATATTTGTCCCACCAGCACGGAGCCCGTCTGGCTGTAAAACCGGTCGTAATATTCGTCGTTATAGTCGGAAAGCCCCTCATGCGCGCGCCGGTCGGCCAACAGAATGTTTTCCAGCCACGAATGCGCCGTCAGGCACATCTCAAACGCACGGTCCGTCGGATCCGTGATGAACGACGCCGCATTCGGATGCAGGTAGAAAAACAGCGCGTAGCGATTCACCAGTTTTTTACCGAAGCGGTCGTTCACTCCCGGCTGCCCCGATAAGTGCCCGTCCGCATTCATCGTCGTATTAAACGGGTCGTGCGCGGCATTCACGTAATGCGCCAGCAGCGCCGCGTCCAGTTTCGCCGCCGCCAAATTCCCTGAGTGAAAATCGTCCGTAAGTTTCGCGCTGTACAAGCCCACTTCCCATGGCAGCAAACCGTTCGCCTGCAGCGACCGCTTGCTGAATTTCCGCGCCGCATCCTTGTACACCCGCGGCAGACTCGTAAACGGATACGCGCCATAATGGTCCAGCCGGATGTACTGGTTGTCCATCTCCTGCGGACTTTTCAGCGCCGCCTCCGCCGCATCGGTGACGTGCAAAACCAGAAATTGCCGGTTCGCTTCAAAGAACGGCCGCATTTCTTGCGGCAAAGTTCCCACCGCGTTATTTACCACGAGCCGGTCCGCGTTCCCGCCCCACCCGAATGCAAGCGGCGCGAAAACAATACTCGCGACCACCAGCATGGCGATGCTGGTATGAGTAAACGCTTGGGTTTGAAAGCAGGGCCATCGTTCTTGGCAGCCTTGCGGCAACCAAACAAAGTTGGCTGTGCCTTTTGCGTTGCCCATCATGATTTTTCTGTGGCGAGTGAGTCCTCGCGATAATGGTTGTAGCCCTTCCATAAATACACAACGGCGAAAATCGCGACTATCAGGAGCCCCATTTTTTCCAGTACCCCGGCCTGCAATAGTCCTTGCCACACAACCCCCCCGCCAATGGTGGCCAGTACGAGCAGCACGCTGCTCAATGCCATTAGCGCCTTATCGGAAACAAGCATAAGTGCACGCTGTGCCCGCGCATCGGCCGACCGTCCGGCGGTGCTGTGGCGGACTCCAAAATCGAAATAAAACAACAGCCCAATCGTCAGCCAGACAAAAAACCGCACCCAATTTTCCACCGTCAGGCTCGCCATTAGAACGAAGCACAAAACCACGGAGGCGATGGGAATCCAGGGAGAAAAAGGAACCCGGAAGCCTCGCGGACGCTCGGGCTGGCGTTTTCGCAGGATTAGAACTGCGATCGAGACAAGAATGAAAGCGAAGAGAGTGCCAATGTTCGTTAAATTCACGAGTGTGCCAATGTCGAAAATCCCGGCAGGAATCGCGACGAAAAAACCGGCAACCCAGGTCGCGAAATCGGGTGTCCGAAATGTCTTGTGGACGCGCGAAAATATCGAAGGCAAAAGCCCGTCGCGAGACATCGCGAACCATACGCGAGCCTGCCCCAACTGGAAAACGAGAATCGAGGAAATCATCCCCATCAGCGCGCCGACGGTCACCCATCGATCCGTGAGTTTTAATCCGATGGCTTCGAGGGCATTTGCGACCGGAGCGGCGTTGTTCAGCGTGTCCCACTTCTGGATGCCTGTGAGCACTATGGCGACGCCCACGTAGAAAATTGCGCAGACGAACAGCGATACAAGGATGCCGATCGGCACATCGCGTTTAGGGTTCCGGCATTCCTCGGCGGCGGTCGATACCGAGTCGAAGCCAATGTATGTGAAGAATACAATCGCACCGCCGGTCAGGACGCCCTGAAAGCCATTGGGGAAAAATGGCTTCAAATTCGACGGCTGGATATATTTGCTCGCGACGACGCAGAAGACAACGATGGCCAATAGTTTGATACCAACCATCAGGTTATTTGCGCCCGCCGATTCACGAATGCCGCGAACGAGCAAAACGGTCAGAAACATGACGATCAGAAATCCGAGAATATTGAAGTGCCACGCCCAGCCGACCATGGGATCGTACGCGGGAGTGGCCAACGAAGCGGGCATGTGCAGGCCGAAAGTATTAAGAAGATTGTCGACATACGCGGAAAAGCCCACCGCGACGGCCATATTGGAGACGGCGTATTCGAGGATCAAATCCCAACCGATGATCCAGGCGACGAATTCGCCCAACGTTGCGTATGTGTACGTGTAGGCGCTGCCGGCAATCGGGATCATCGATGCGAGTTCTGCGTAACACAGACCCGCCAAGGCGCAAATGAGGGCGACTGCCAGAAACGATACGGCGATACCCGGGCCCGCACCGGGTCTGCCGTTGATACCAAGCGCGTGCGTGCCATGCATCAGCACGCTGAGCAGCGGGGCCTGAAGAATCGAGGGATAACGATCTACTTCGCCGGCTGCCGCGGTTCCGGTAGTGATGAAAATGCCGCTGCCGATGATCGCGCCAATTCCCAGAGCCGTAAGGCTCAGCCAGCCGAGCGTCTTCTTCAGACGCTTGGACGGTTGGTCCGCGTCGACGATTAGTTGGTCGATGCTCTTGGTGCGGAAAAGCTCGTTATTCAACCGGAACCGTCCCCTCGTCTCGCGCGCCCTTCGCGTCTTGTGGCACAGGCTTTAGCCTGTGTGCTTTGCTTTTCGGGTGCCCCATCCTGAACGCCCGTCTTGAACAATGGGCGTGAAGGGTGGGTTTTTGTTTCTGTATTTTTCTCCCTGAGTCTCGACGGCTCTCGTGCGCCTTTTGCCGTTTGCCGGCGCTCGTAGCGCCAAACTCTACCTTGACCACCCTCGCTGCCGCAATGCCAGATATCATCCGCGTGCCCGAAATCGCCAAGCCTTTGTAGGGCCCGTCTTCAGACGGGCCGTAGGCCGCAGGCCGAGTGTGTTTGCCTTTGTAGCGGCGGTGTTCCGCGCTTTTTGCGTCCCGACGATTTACGTCGGGAAGGCCGGCAGCCTTGCGAATGTGCTGCGTCGCCGCACAACCTTAACACCTTGCGTAAAACAATTCTGCGTGTCATCCCGAGCCGCCATGCGGCGAGGGATCTGCTTTTTGCGTCCGTTTACCTTGACGCAGCGATGGGACGATTTGCGTCGGGAAGGGCGGCGCCCGCCGCCGCACCAACTCCTACATGGCCTCCAAATGCGCGTACCGCTCGATCAGCTTCTTCATCCCATGATCGACGAAGCTCACCGTGATCCTCCGATCGTCTCCATCATCCTCAACTTTCAGTATCGTTCCCACGCCATACGTAGGATGCCGCACCCGCGTCCCAATCAGCGGATTCGTTGTTCGCTTCGCCCGCGCCGCGCCCGCCCCTCGCGAACCAAATTTTCCCGCCGCTGCATATTTCCCCGGCCTTCGGTATTCCGCATTGTAAAAATCCGGATCCGGCTCATATCGGCGCGTTTCCCCCGGCCCGTTCAATGATCCGTTCAACGACCCCGCCGCGGCCTCGACCATCTCCGCCGGAATCTCCGCCAAAAACCGTGACGGCGCCGCCGGAGTCAACTCCGCATTTCCCCACGACCGTCTGTAAATCGCTCGTGAAATCGTCAGCCTGCGCTTGGCGCGTGTCATGCCCACGTAGCAGAGCCTGCGCTCTTCCTCGACGTCTTCGTCGCTCCCCATCGACCGTCCATGCGGCAACACGCCTTCTTCCAGTCCCGCTAGAAACACGTGATCGAATTCCAATCCCTTCGCGCTGTGCAGCGTCATCAACGACACGGGCACGCTCTCATCATATTCGTCCGCGTCGCTCACGAGCGCCGCGCGGTCCAGAATATCTTCGAGCGATTGTCCCGCCTCAATCGCTTCCGCCAGCGCATTCGACAACTCGCGCAGATTGTCCGCCCGCGTCGAATGGTCCAATTTATCCTGCTGCTCAACCCAATCGAAATATCCCGTGCGGCTCAGCACCACTTCCAGCAAATCGCCCGCACTTCGCGACTGGCATTCCTCCGTCATGCCCAGAATCATTTCGCGAAACGCTTCCAGCGCCGACCCGCCTCGCGCTTTGCCCCCACCCGTCATCCGCGGAATCGCTTCCCACAGTGATTCGTTAAATTCGCGCGCCAGCTCCCTCAGCGCATCCACCGTAACTTTCCCGATGCCTCGCGGGGGCACATTCAACACGCGCAGCAGCGCCACATCGTCCTCGGGATGCATCAGCATCCGCACGTAAGCCAGCGCGTCTCGAATTTCCGCGCGCTGATAAAAACTGAATCCTCCCACCACGCGGTAGCGAATCCCTAATCGCCTCAGCGATTCCTCAAACGAACGCGATTGCGCCGAAGTCCGGTAGAGCACTGCCACTGTCGCGCTCGCGTCTTCGCGCAAAATTCCTGTAATCTCGCCGCAAACGTATTCCGCTTCGTCCGAAGCGTCCCGCGCCTCGTAAAACTTCAGCAACTCCCCCGCGCCCAGCGCCGCCTTCAAATTTTTCCCCAGCCGGCTGCGGTTGTTGCTGACCACTGCGCCGGCTGCGTCCAGTATGGTTTGCGTCGAGCGGTAGTTTTCTTCGAGGCGAATCGTGCGTGCACCCTCAAAATCCTCAAGGAAACGCCGGAAATTCCCGCTCACCGCGCCGCGCCAGCTATAAATCGACTGATCCTCGTCGCCGACGACGCAGACGTTCCGCTCTTTGCCCGCCAGCAGCCGCACCAATTCTTCCTGCGACGCATTCGTATCCTGGAACTCGTCCACTTGCACATAACGCAGCCGCTCAGACCACCGCGTGCGCACCTCCGCGTTCTCACGCAGCAGCTTCACGGCGCGCAGCAGCAAATCGTCGAAATCGAGCGCGCTTGCCTTGCGCAAAATCTCCTCATACTCGCGATAAATCGCCGCCACTTTCTTGCCAAAGGGATCGTACGCATCCGCTTCCATCTCGCCCGGCGAAGTATTGTGATTTTTTGCGGAGCTGATGCGGTCGCGAATGGGCCGCGGCGGGAACTCCTTCTCGATCAGTTTCAGATTCTGCACAGCGAGTTTCACCGCGCGCGCCTGGTCGTCATCATCATAAATAGCGAAGTCCCTCGGCAGTCCCGCGTGTGTCGCTTCGCGGCGCAGCAACCGCGCACAGAACGAATGGAACGTCGAAATCCAGATATCTGACGCGTCGTGCCCGCTCGAACGCACCAGCCCTTCGATTCGGCGGCGCATTTGATCCGCCGCTCGGTTCGTGAACGTCACCGCCAGAATATTTCGGCGCGGCACGCCCTGCTCGATCAAATGCGCCACGCGATACGTGATCACGCGCGTCTTGCCCGTCCCTGCGCCGGCCAGCACCAGCACGGGTCCTTCGGTCGCCAACACTGCTTCGCGTTGCTGTGAATTTAATTCGTCGAGAAGCGCCATGAGCCTCGGTGATTTGTGGAGGAAAGAAAAGCGAACCTAGATTCTAGCCGAGCCTCGCCGTTTCAGCAAACGTCGGCGCGATGCAGAGGGAAATCGCGATGGCGAAGATTATTGCGTGTGCTTGTGGCCCAGCGCCACTTCAAAATAAATCAGCGCCGTATCCGACCCTACCGATTTCACATCCGGCACATACAGCGACGCATCCGGCACCAAGTTGAAATGGTGGCTCACGTCGAAAAACATGCACCCGTGAATCGTTTCGCCCGGCGGCACAATATCCGATTGCAGCGTCAACGGCTCCAGCTTGCCCATCACGCTCTGTTGCTTGCTGTCTCCGTGCGGAAAGGGAATCGGCAATCGCCGCACGCTTGGCGACGGCGGCCCTTTCGGATGCGCGATATCGTCCGCAGCTTCCCCCAAACTCAGCGGCTCCAGGTGAAATTTCTGCCCATTCGGATCGTCAACGTTCAGGCGGATTGTGTGCAGGTCCACATGCACGGGCAACTTCATGTTGTTTCGAAAATATACGTCGACGGCCAGCAATCCCGCCGGATAAGGGTCCGCCCCTTTGCCGAATTTTTCTTTCGAGCGCGCCGCATCCCCATACGCCTGCGCCGCCACCACAAAATCCTGATGCATGTCCTTCGCCGTCCATTTCGAAATATCCGGTTCTTGGACCTGCGGAACGGCCACCATCACGCCCAGCGTTGCAATCAGCAGCAGACTTCGCATCATTTCCACCCGCCATTCACTTCATGCGCATAGATGCACCCTCGGCCCGAAACGTTGTGGGTTTCAAATCAGCGTTGCCACTATAATGCTTCTCTTGCGGCTGCCGTTTTTTTTTGACCGGCGTCTCGCTCCCATCATGTATTTCTTGTACAGCGCGCTGCTAGCCATCGTCATGGTGCTGCTCGCGCCGTATTTTGCCTTGCAAGCGCTCCGCCGCGGAAAATATCTCGCAAGCTTCCGCCAGCGCATGGGACATCTCCCTCAAGCGCTTTCCCGCAACAATTCCGTCGCGTCCTCTATCTGGGTCCATGCCGTCTCGGTCGGCGAAGTTCTCGCCGCCAAGCCTCTCATCGACGGCCTCAAGCAGCGTTTTCCCGACCGTCAAATTTTCCTCTCGACCACCACGGCCACGGGCCAGCGCGTCGCGCGCGAGCGCATCGCCTCGGCCGACGGCATTTTTTATTTTCCTTTTGACTGGTCCGGTACCGTCCGCCGCGATCTCAATCAACTCCGTCCCGCTCTCGTCGTAATCCTCGAAACCGAAATGTGGCCGAACTTCATGCGTGAAGCCGATCGCGCCAACGTCCCCGTCATTTTTGTCAACAGCCGCATCTCCGAAAAATCTTTTCGCCGCTTCCGCCGTTTCAAGCCGCTCATCGGCAAATTCTTCGAGCGCGTTTTGCACAACGCCGATCTTTTCCTCGCGCAATCCGCCGAAGACGCACGACGTCTCACGGAAATGGGCGCGCCCGCGGCTCGCATCGAAATCAGCGGAAACATGAAATACGATCACGAACCGCCTCCGCCCGGCGCTTTCGGCAATTGGCTGGCCCGACAAATTCGCGAGCAGGAGCGCTGGCCGCTTCTCGTCGCCGGCAGCGTGGTTGCCGGAGAAGAGGAAATCGTTCTCGCCGCCTACGATATTGTCCAGCGCCAATGGCGTCACGCGCTTTTCGTTCTCGCGCCGCGCAAGCCTGAGCGTTTCGACGCGGCCGTGCGCGCCGTCGAGGAACGCGGTTGGAGGGCCGTTCGTCGCAACTCCCTAAATCTCAACGCGCCTCTGGACGAAAATTGCGACGTCCTCATCCTCGATTCCATCGGCGAACTCGCCGGCCTTTATTCTCTTGCCGACGCCGTTTTCGTCGGCGGCTCGCTCGTGCCTTCCGGCGGGCATAATATTCTCGAACCGGCGTGGTTCTCTAAGCCGCCTGTTTTCGGACCTTCGATGGAAAATTTCCGCGACATGGCTGCGCGATTCTCGAGCACCGGCGCGGGAGCCCAGGTTGCGAGCGCCGCGCAGCTCGGAAAAGTGTGGGTCGACTTGATTCATGATCCTTCACGCAGCGAGGAAATGGGACGCAAAGCCCGCGCTCTCGTCGAAGCAAATCGCGGAGCCACCGCGCGCACGCTCGCGCGCATCGCCGAACTTCTTGAAAGTTCTTCGCAATCTACGCGAGGCGGCGCGTGACTCTCGCCAAATCATTTCTGTGGCCGTTTTCGATTCTCTACGGGGCCGGCGCGCGTTTGCGCGCGTGGACTTATCGCGCAGGTATTGTCCATCAGCGCCGTTTGCGTGGCATCGTCATCAGTGTCGGCAATCTCACCGTCGGCGGCACGGGAAAAACTCCCATGGTCGTGTGGCTCGCGCAACGTCTCGCGGCAAGTGGAAAACAAACTGCCGTGCTGTCTCGCGGCTATCGCCCGTTGCCGCAAAGGTCCCGCGTGGCGGGTGGCACGGAAATTCCGCAAGGGTGGAACGACGAGGCGGCTCTCCTCCACAATCGCCTGGGAAATAAAGTTGAAATCGGCGTCGGCGCGAATCGTTTCGCGAAGGGCAGGGAACTGGAAAGTCGCGGCGTCGAATGTTTTATTCTCGACGACGGTTTTCAGCATCTCCAACTCGCGCGCGATCTCGATATTGTTTTGCTCGACGCGACGAATCCATTCGGCAGCGGTTATCTTCTTCCTGCGGGCCGTCTTCGTGAACCGCTTTCCGCGCTCCGCCGCGCGGGAATTATCGTAATCACGCGGAGCGAACACGCGCCTGCCACCGAAGCGATCATTCAGCGCCACACGTCCGCGCCCATCTTTTACGCGCGGACCGAATTGCTCGGCATGGAAACGTACGGCCAGCCCTCCAGTGAAAAAAATAATCAGCCAACCGGCAGCCAAAACTTTTTTGCGTTTTGCGGCATCGGCAATCCGTCTGCTTTTTTCGACGATCTGAAAACTTGGGGAATTCAACTCGCCGGGCGCGCAACCTTCCGCGATCATCATCTCTATACCGACGCTGATCTTTCCGAATTGGAATCTCGCGCCCTCGCGGCGGGAGCCGATGCTCTTCTATGTACGGAAAAAGATCTTCAGGACTTGACGCCGCTTCGCACCAATCGCCTGCCAATATTCTTTTGCACAATCGCTTTGCGTTTCAATGACGAAGCGTCTCTCTGGCAAAACATTCTTGAAACACTCGCGCGCGCGAAATCGGAAATACAATCAGGATCGCCACGATGAAGCTCCTCATCCGTGCCACAAATTGGGTCGGCGATGCCGTGATGTGCATTCCCGCGCTAGAAGCCATTCGCGTGCACTGGCCGGACGCCGAAATCTCAATCCTCGCGCGTCCATGGGTCGCCGATCTTTACCGCGACCAGCCATTCGCGAATAAACTTATTTCCCTCGACGCCTCCGTACGCAGCCCCTTCGCCATGGACAATATTTCCCGCGAACTTGGTCGCGAGCATTTCGATTGCGCGTTGCTTTTGCAAAATGCATTCTCCGCCGCATGGCTTGCTTGGCGCGCTGGAATTCCTGAACGCATCGGATACGCCAGCGACGCCCGCCGCCTATTGCTCACTCGCGCCGTTCGCGTTCCGCGCAACGGTGAAATCCCCGCGCACGAATCGTATTATTATCTCGAGTTGCTTCGACGCATCGGCTGGCTCGATAAATTGCCAACCATCACAAAGATTGTTTTGCGTCTCGCGCCGGGCGCTTCGGAAGCCGCCGAATCGCGCCTGCGAAAAACAGGCGTTCATCCTGGCTCGCTGCGCATCGCGCTCGCTCCGGGTGCCGCCTACGGTGCCGCGAAATGCTGGCTGCCGGAACGTTTTGCCGCCGTCGCCGACAGCCTCGTTGATGAGTTCAATGCCGATGTGATACTTTTCGGGACGACTTCCGAAGTCGAGGTCTCGCGGCAAATTGCCGCACGAATGCGCCATCAACCCATCAGCTTGGTTGGCGAAACGCACATCGGGGAGCTTCCCGCGTTCTTTTCACGCAGCCAACTTTTTATCGGAAATGATTCCGGCGCCATGCACGTGGCCGCCGCTGTCGGCGTGCCTGTTGTAGGCGTGTTTGGTTCCACCGATCCGCATGGCACCGCGCCCGTCACGCCGCGACGAACCTTGGTGCAACGGAAAGTCGCGTGCAGTCCGTGTTTTTTGCGTGAATGTCCCATCGACCATCGCTGCATGACGCGCGTCACTGTTGCCGATGTTCACGCCGCCGCCCTGAAATGGCTGGAGCAGTTGCCCCGTGCCTGACTCGCCCAAAAAACGCCGCGCCGTTTTTCTCGATCGCGATGGCACTATCTCCGAGGAAATGGGCTACGTCAATCATTTGAGCCGCTTCATTATTTTTCCGTACGCGGCCGCCGCGATTCGCCGCCTGAATCATGCTGGCCTCCCGGTAATTGTCGTCACCAACCAATCGGGCGTCGCCCGCAATTTCTTTCCGGAATCTTTGATCGATAGAGTTCACCATAAAATGAAAGCGGAACTCGCGGCCGCCGGCGCGCGCGTCGACGCCATTTATTATTGCCCGCACATCCGCGACAATAATTGCACCTGCCGCAAGCCGATCCCCGGAATGCTCGATCTGGCCGCGCGCGAACACGCGCTCGATCTCGCTGATTCAGTCCTCGTCAGCGATCGCTACGACGATATTTCCATGGGACAATCCGTTGGCTGCCACAGCATTCTCGTCCTTTCAGGTTATGGCCGCGGCGAATACGAATACCATCGCCGCGCTTGGCCGCGCCAGCCAGACCACGTTGTCGAGAATCTCGCCGCCGCCGTTGATCTCATCCTTGGGAGCAAGCGATGAAAAGGCCGCGAAAAAAAGCCGACGGCACCGCGCGCTCGCCTGATTTGTCCCGCTTGCTGGATATTGTCTCCGCATTTTCGCGCCAGACAATCGTCGTCCTCGGCGATTTCGTCGTCGACGAATACGTCACGGGAGAAATCTCGCGCGTCTCTCGCGAAGCGCCGGTCCTGATTTTGCGCCACAGGCAAACAGAAATTATCCCCGGCGGTGGCGCGAATGCCGCCAACAATCTTGCCGATTTAGGCGCAAAAGTTTTCCCCATCGGTGCTGTCGGTGATGACGCCGCCGGAAACGCCCTCATCGAATATTTCCATCGCAAGCAGGTGGACGTCTCCGGAATCATTCGCGCGCGCGACTGGACCACCACCACGAAAACGCGTTACCTCGCGCGTTGGACGCATACTTCGCGCCAGCAAGTTTTGCGCGTCGATCGCGAACCGGAAACCGAATTGCCGCCACGGATCGCCGCGCAAATCCTTCGCAAAAGCCGCGCGCGCATTGCCAAATCGGATGCCGTGCTCGTCTCCGATTACGGCACCGGCTCCGTCACTCCGCGCTTGCTCAAAAGTCTGCGCCCGAAAATCGCCACGCTCGATTCGCGTTATCGTCTGCTCGCTTATCGCGGCGTGAAACTCACCGCCGCCACGCCGAACGAACCGGAGCTCGAGGCTCTTTATCATTCGCGCATCGGGAGCGATCGCGGCAGGCTGGAAAGTCTCGGCCAGCGCGCATTGCGCACGCTGAACCTCAACGCGCTTCTCGTCACGCGCGGCAAAGATGGCATGGTTCTTTTTGAGCGCGCAAAACCTCCTTACGAAATTCGCGTTTACGGTTCCGACGACGCGGTGGACGTCACAGGCGCGGGCGACACAGTCATCGCCGTTTTTACGCTGGCGCTCGCCGCGGGTGCTTCGTTTGTCGAAGCGGCGCATCTTGCGAATTACGCCGGCGGCATCGTCGTGATGAAACGCGGCACCGCCACCGCCACGCGTGCCGAACTTGAATCCGCGATTCGCGGCGAGGCCACCGCCGGCGCATGAACACGCGTTCGAAAATTCTTTCGCGCACCGATTTGCGAACGCGCCTCGTTCAGCATCGCGCCAGCGGAAAACAAATCGTGCTCGCCAACGGCTGCTTCGACATTTTGCACGCGGGACACGTGCGCTATCTCGAAGGCGCGCGCCGTGAAGGCGATGTCCTCGTCGTCGCGATAAATTCCGATGCGAGTGTCTGCGGACTCAAAGGTCCTGGCCGCCCGATTTTGTCCGCGCAAGCGCGGGCCGAACTTGTTGCCGCTCTCGCCGCCGTGGATTACGTCGTAATTTTCGACGAGCCCGACGTGCGCGCTCTCTTGCGCGACCTTCATCCAGATGTCCACGCCAAGGGCACCGATTACACTGTCGACACGGTTCCTGAACGCGAAGAAGCGGCGCGCCTCGGCATTCGGGTCGCGATTGTTGGAGATCCCAAGCAGCATTCCACTCGCGATCTCGTCGCGCGCATTCGCCAAGCATCCCATGGCTGACGACCGCCTTCTCATACTCCGCATGGGCGCGCTCGGAGACATCGTGCACACACTTCCCGCTGTCGCCGCTCTGCGCCAGTCTTTTCCGCGCGCGCAAATCGACTGGCTCGTCGATTCCAAATGGTCGCCGATTCTCGAAGGCAATCCCGACGCCACAAAAATAATTCCCATCGACCGCCGCAATTGGCGCAACGTTCTCGCCACCATTCGTCAACTGCGCGCCGCACGCTACACCATCGCGCTCGATTTTCAATCGCTCTACCGCTCCGCAGTTCTCGCGCGACTTTCCGGAGCGCCGCGTCGCGTCGGCTTCGACAAAAGTTACGCGCGCGAGTCAGCCGCGACTTTTTTCTACACGGAAAAAGTTACGCCGCAGCGCCTTCACAAAGTCGAGCATAATATCGAACTCGTCGAAAGCATCGGCGCGCACGCAGAAGAGATTCGTTTCTGGCTACCGACTTCGCGCGAAGCCCGCGAACACGTCGATCGCGTCCTGGCAGCACGCGGCATCACTGACTTTTTCGTTCTTTCGCCGGGAGGCGGCTGGGCCTCTAAATGCTGGCCCGCCGGGCGCTACGGCGCTCTCCATCGCGCGCTGGTTGAACGTTACGGCTGGCGCGGCGTCATCAGTTTCGGCCCTGGCGAACGCGGCCTCGCCGAAAACGTCCAGCGCGCCGCCCGCCCGCCTGCATCAACGGATTCGGCGGAACCTCTCGTCGAGTTATTCAATCTTCCGCAATTGATCGCACTCCTGCGCCGCGCCAAATTCCTCGTCGCCGCGGATACTGGCCCGTTGCATCTCGCGTCCGCGTTGGGCACGCCCGTCGTCGGCCTGTACGGTCCCACCGACCCTGCTCGCAACGGTCCTTTCTCGAAGCACGATGTCGTAGTCCGCAACGCGTCCGCCGCGGAGACCACGTATCGCCGGGACAAAACTCCCGCGCCATCCATGCTGTCCATTACCGTCGAGCAAGTCCTCGACGCAATCGCGCGCCGCCTGAAAACTCCATGACGCCCGCCGCCACAAATTTCTGGATTCGATGGCGCGTTCGCATCGGCTATCCCGTGGCGCTCGCGTACTTGCTTTTCGCGCGTCCCACTGTGCGGTCGCTGCTGGCCGGCGCTCTGGTTGGAGCGCTCGGAATCGCCATACGCGCATGGGCCGCCGGCTATCTCCGCAAACATGAAGCGCTCGCCGTCAGCGGTCCGTATGCTTTCACGCGCAATCCTCTATATTTCGGCAGCGTGATTTTGGCCGCGGGATTCGTGGCCGCCGGAGATTCGCTCTGGGCCGCCATCATTGTCGCCGCCTATCTCGCTCTGTTTTATCCGGCGGTGATGAAGCGCGAGGAGGGCGAACTGCGCGCGCATTACGGCGATGCGTTCGACGATTACGCCGCTCGCGTCCCGCTCTTCTGGCCGCGTTTTCGCCCCGCGGCGCATCCGCGTGAATCATCTCCCAAATTTTCTTCGCGGCTCTATCAACGCAATCGCGAGTATCAAGCGGCCCTCGGCTTCCTCGTCGGTCTCGCTCTGCTGTGGGCGAAGATGCACTGGTTTCGATATCTTCCGTGGTAACGCGTTTAGTTTTTTTTATGACAACGGATGGCCCACAGCGGTGTCTAAGAAACAGGGGGCGCATATGAGCCGTTTGCTCAGACAACTCTCGGTGGCTCTGTTGATGGTCACGGCGTGTGCAGCCTCCGGCGCCCAGACAGATCGACCCGTCTCGCATGTCCAGAAAAGCAGGAAAATCGTTCATGGCGAATGCGATCCGCGGAAAATGACATTCAGGGCGACAATAGCGGCCGATGGGCCCTCAGCGGATGGCGGCACACGACTTTCCTATCATGTTTATAAGGCCTCGAATGGAATTACTCTACAGACGGTTTTCGGTGATTTTGATTCGCCATCAGAAGCAAAGGCGGAATTGGAATACAGGGCAAAGTTTGCGGGCAAGATCATTGTGCGTAGCATGAAGCTGGATCCGAAAGGCAACGTGATTGGTAAAAGAGTCGAAGCTCTCCTGCCCAGGGTGCGCTCGAAGGATCTCTCGGTGTTTGCTGTGATGTGGACATCCGGGCGTTACTTTCACGAAATCACCTCTGACTGCGAGGACGCCGCGTTATACACAGAGAAGAAAATCCGTGATCCTGAGTGAGTCAGGAGCGGGAACGCGTAGCCCTGACGTGCCCGTCTTTTCGCGTGCCCCATGCTCGTTTTGTGCGCGCGGGACTTTTCCGCACGCCTGTTTTTCCCGACAATCCTCCAAATTCCCTTTGACTTGTGTTTACTACTGTTTAGAACGAAGACAAGGGCTGCGGATGCGCCGCGGTTGCGTGGCGGACAGCGGTAACGTAAATTGTAGGGAGATGCGGAAATTTGAGCCTCTGGGGCTGCTGCGCAATCCTCACCTGATGACGCTGGCTGCGGCGTTTTGGCCGCGGACGTTCCCTCATTTGCCTCCCACGCAGGCGCGATTATTCGAGACGGAGCCGGGGACGCGCGTGCGCGCCGACTGTCACTGGCAAAGCGAGCCTTCGCGACATCCCGCGCTGGTGCTGCTGCACGGACTGGAAGGTTCGAGCGATTCGAGTTACATGCGGGGCACGGCGGACAAGGCATTCGAGGCGGGCTTCAGCGCGTTGCGGCTGAACCAGCGGAATTGCGGCGCGACGGAGGATTTGACGCCGACGCTTTACAACTCCGGGTTGAGCTGCGACGTCCGCGCGGTGGTGATGGAGCTGATCGAAAAAGATCGCGTGCCGGAAGTTTTCGTCGCGGGATTTTCGATGGGCGGGAATCTGGTGTTGAAAATGGCGGCGGAATTCGGGGATGCGCGCGCCGCCGGAGTTGCGCGCCGTGGCGGGCATTTGCCCGTCGGTCGATTTGGGCGCGTGCGCGGACGCGATTGATTTGCCGAAGAATCGCATCTACGAACATCATTTCGTCAAGCGCCTGAAGCGGACGAATGCACGCGAAGGCGGCGCTGTTTCCGGGGAAGTTTCCGTTGAATGGAATGGAACGCGTGCGCACGGTGCGCGAATTCGATGATGCGATCACGGCGAAGTTCTGCGGGTTCCGCGACGCGAACGATTATTACGAGAGGTCGAGCGCGCTCCGGGCGACTGGGCGAAATTCGCGTGCCGGCGCTGTTGCTCACTTCGCAGGACGATCCCATGATTCCGTTCCGGTCGTTCGAGGCCGCGGATCTCAATGCGAATCCTCATTTGGAATTTGAAGCGACGCGGTATGGCGGGCATTGCGCATTTATTTCGAAGGAGCGAGGTGAGCAGCGTTTTTGGGCCGAGGAGCGCATCGTGGACTTTTGCCGCCAACATTCGCGGCGTGCGGAGAACGCGGCGGTATAGCAGGCGCCCTATCGAGGCGGAAATACGCCGCAGAGGCGCAGAGACGCGCAGAGAAAGATGAAAAGCGGAACTCGCTCCTTCGTTCCTCAGGGCAAGAAAGCGAAATTCCCCACCCTCCGTAGAAGCATCCGGAGCGCAAAAAACGCGCTTCGCAAAACATCGCCCCCTTCCTTAGTCAGGGTAAACAGAATGGGGCACGCGAAACCCAAAGCAAAAAAGAGACGCGCCCTTTGCAAAAGGTGCACAGGGCGCGCCGAAGACGGGGAAGTTAGCGGACTGGTTTTGGCTTGCGGGACCAGAAGAAGCCGGGCACTCCCAGCAGGCCAGTCGCGAGCAAAAGGAACGTGGAAGGCTCGGGAGTGGGGGAAGTGCCGCCGCCTGATTCGCCGCCCTCGTCAAGGGCGCCGCAATTGCTGCCATTGATGGTATTGGTATCCATGGTGACTGCGCCCGTTAGCGCCGTAACGCTGCCGCACACGGTGGCGCTATTGTTCATGGTGATGCTCGCCTGCGCGATCAGGTTCCCCATAAACGTGCTGCTTGAACCAAGGGTCGCGGAGCCGGAACCGCCCGTGCCGACGGCCCAAAAGATGTCGCCAGCTTCAGCACCGTTGGCGAGGACAATGGACGAGCTGCTTGCCGTCGTGAGTGAACTGCCGACCAGAAAAATGAACGGAGCGTCGGAGCTCCCGTTGAGCGTGAGCGTTCCCGTCAAATCAGCCGTGGACGAAAACACGTAAATGCCGGGGTTGAGCGTTAGGTTACCGATCGTGCCAGACAAGGTTCCACCTGATAGACCCGAGAGAAAATTGAACGTGCTGTTGGCGTCAAGCAGAGCCTGAAACGCCACGGCATTGCCTGCGTCGGTGACCCCGCTCGCCAGACCCGGAGGAAAGCCAGTGATTGCGTTAGCTCCAGTACAAATAGTACCAACGGGAGTGGAACAGACGCCGAGGTTCCCGTTGATAGTGGTCGAGCCGGTATTGGTCACCGTGGAATTGCCCAAGACGGCAAAATTTCCAAGGGCCGGGATGCTGTTCTCGCCGGTGGGACCTGCGTAAGAGGTGACCACGAGGAAGGGAATAGCCAGGAAGAAAAGGCAAATACTGCGCAATCTCATCAGAATGTTCCTTCCCCGGTTTGTACTCAGCACCAAAAGGGGAAATTATCTGATCACACCCTCAACAAGCGAATTCTGCCGTCACAAACCGGACTTCGCTTTACTTTCGAGCAATTTGAGGTCCGCGCCAAGATTCCTTAGGGCTCTAGACGTTGCGGCGAGGGTTCGGCGAGAGTGTACATATCAAGGAAATGTTTGATGCAACATTCTTCACATGTCCGGCGGGGATCGACTGCATTCGGCACGCTTTGGGCGCGGTTTCGTATCACAATTGGCCTACGTTACGGGTCAATTATATACATTCCGATATTCCCAGCACATTGCCCGCGATTGGTCCGGTGACCCTGTACCCACGCGCGGGACTGCATCGCCAGCGGGACTCTATCGCGAGGGCTCGTGGTGGTGCGGCATGTAAGTCACGTGGAGCGGTTGATCGAGCCGGAAATCGAGTTTCGTTTCAGAAGGAATGCGAAGCGGCTTGGGTTTTGTCACGCCCTGATAAACGCCGCCGCCTGCTCCGCCAACGCCCGCGCCGATGGCCGCGCCTTTTCCGCCTCCGGCAATCGCTCCGATGATTGCGCCGATGACCGCGCCGCCGCCGACTTTCTCCGCGGTATTTTTGCCGCGCGAGCTTCCTGCGTCCGTGTAAGCGGTCGATACGAGGGGATAATCCTTGCCTCGAAATTCAAGGCGTGCGAGCCGGAGCTCCAATACGTCGCGGCCTTTGTATTGGCCCGAGGTTGCCGCCTTGGTCAGGCGCAAATAGACGTTCGCTCCCGCAGGAACGACAACGACTCCGGCGGAAGTGAGCGGCTGGGCGAGACTGGCTTGGAATTCGTCGCCGACATGATTGACGGCGGAATCGATGGAGTCGATGGTTTGAATTTCAAGCGTGGTGCCGGCGGGGAAAATGGCGGTGATGGGCTGCGGCGGAGGCGGTGGAGGTGGAGCGGACTCGACCGGCGCGGGCGCGGCAACGGGCGGCGCAGCGTCGGCTGGAGGTGGCGCTGATTCCTGCGTCCGGGATGAGGACTGCTCGCGACTACGGCGCGCTGCTTCGGCGTCTCTGCGATGCGCGTCGAGGCGACCAGGATGACTCTTGCGCGTGGCGCGGTCCCGCCGTGCGGTGCGGCGTTCGCGCGGTGCGACTCGCGCAGGTTCGGAAGCTGGCGTTTCTTCCGGAGCTGGAGTTGACGGCGGCGTGGCTTCGGCTGTTTGCACCGGCGGTTGCGCGGGCGATTGCAAAACCGTCTCGTCGTTTACCTTCGTCACGCCTGGAGTGGTTGTGGCAAGCTTGTAGGCTTCGTAGCGCGCGCCGTTATCCGGCACTGTGCCTGACAGCGTGACGACGCCGTCTTTGACGGCGACTTGCACGCCGGAGTCCTTCGTTTGCGGATCGGAGAACAACTGTGCTTTTAGGGTGGTGGCCAATTGCGCGTCGTCGGCCTTTCTGGCGCAGCCGGCGCCGAGCGCGGCGAGAGTAAGAGCAGCCAGCGAAATCAGAAGTGTGGTTCTCTTTCTGCGCATCTTCATCCCTCCAGCATGATCTTTCCGTCTCAGGAAACGGTCTACTGCGACATTATACAGAATATTGGGCACTACAGTTTTTCGATGCGGTTCCGAGACCCAGGGCTGCTCGAAAAGCGAGAGTCGACAGTCGAAAGTTGACAGTCAAAACTCAAAACTCAAGACTCAAGACTCAAGACTCAAGACTCAAGACTCAAGACTCAAGACTCAAGACTCAAGACTCAAGACTCAAGACTCAAGACTCAAGACTCAAGACTCAAGACTCAAGACTCAAGACTCAAGAACCCTGCGGTTGGCATCCGATAACAGTTCAGGCTGTAGCTCGGAACAATGATAGGACACGCGAAAATAGCCCGCAACTTTTCGCGCGGAGGTGTGTTTGATGGGGAGCGGTGAAGTTGGCGGTTTTTCGGTTTTCGTCGGCCATTTTTCGTCAGGTTCTGGGGTGGACAGGAGAAAAGGGATGCGAATCCAGAGAAGTATTGGTGTGTTCGTTGCAGGGATTTTGCTGATGGTGATGAGTGGATGCACCGGTGGAACGAGCTCGACAACTCCGCCGCCGCAGATGGGCAATGTGTTTTCCGTGGGCACGGACGCGCCACCGTCGCTGCCCAGCGTGGTTTCTTTTCAAGTGATGATCACCGGCGTTACGGTGAATAATTCCGGCGGAACGTTGTCCGTGCTGTCGAATCCGGTGAGCATTGACTTCGCCAAGCTCGACGGATTGCACGACCTAATCGATCTCGACAGCGTGCCGCTGGGAACTTACACGAGCGTCACGATTACCGGCTCGAGCCCCGTGATTGGATTTCTGGATACCACGCAATCGCCGCCCGCATTGAATTCGATGAACGCGACGCCGTCGACATTCACGGTGACAGTGCCGCTGGCGAATCCCCTGATGGTCGATCAGAACGATCTGGTCGGCTTGCTGATCGACTTGGACCTGCGGCAGACGATTCAAACCACGAACGGGCAATTGACCGGCACGATCAATCCCACTTTTGACGTTCGCGCGCTGACCGCCGATGATTCCGGGGCGGAGATTGACGATTTTCGCGCGGGCGTTGTGAGCGTGGACACAAGCTCGTCAGCGTTCACGGTGCAGGGAATTCACAGCCGGCAATGGAATGTGACCACGAACGCGCAAACGCAATGGGATGACGGCGGATCGTTGTCAGCGCTCACGACGAATTCGATCGTGGAAATCTCCGGAAAGCTTGACCCTGTGACGCACGCAATCGATGCCGACGAAGTCGAAATTGTTTCGCAGGATCATTTCTTTTTGGGTGGACTGGTGACGTTCGTGAATCCGGGCGAGTCCGAGTCCTGCAACACAGATTTACGTTTACACGCGCACGGAATTGCCGGACCTTTCTTCCACGGCGCCCAGCGGACAGATCAACGCGCTGGCGCTCGACGGCACGGAAAAATATTACATCGCTGACTTCCACAATCCGCTCACCGCGTTGCTGTTCAGCAATACAACGCTCGCGGCGGGGCAGCGCGTGGGCATCGGTGGCGCATTGAACGGCTCGGGGAGTTCGCAAACACTGACCGTGCATCGCGTGGTGCTCGAACGCCAAGGGCAGCAAGGCGCGTGGGTCCCGGGGAGCACCCAAATTCAAACCGGGAACGCGGGCAGGTTCCAACTGAATGATGATTTCCTCGCAGGAGTGCTGCTGCCACAGCCGGTGACGGTGATGACCACGAACTTCACGACCTTCGTGGGCCTCAGCGGACTTTCTGCGCTCACGGGAACGCAACCGCTCCGGCTGCGCGTGGTGGGGTTCATTCTGGTGAATCAGCAGACAAATCAGCCGGAAATCGTGGCGCGCAGAGTGGAGTTGGTGACGCCTGCGACGGAGTAAAACGAGAGCAGCGCCGTCTGCAGGGAAGAGCATCGCGCAACATTAAGTCTTGTAACATCGTCATGAAATTGGCCGCTCCGCTGGAGACAATCTGGCGGAGCGGCTTTTTGTTTGAGCCACGCAGGTTTATCACCGTGGGAATCAAGTCTCCGGATTCACAGGTGGTTTGACTCCCTCGACGCAGATACCCTCCCCGTTCGCAACACGACCAGGCTGCTCGACATCTTTGATGTCGGCAATTCGGCTCTGGTGCAGAGACATTTCTTGAACCGCTGTGAATCCGGATGACTCAAGCAGCGCTATAAGAGAATCAGCGTCGTACATCCATTTGTGCTGATGAAAATCTTTCCATGCCGTGTAGACACGGTATAGACAGTTGGCGTTGGGAGGGGCTGATGGTCGCATCAGCAATCGATGGTTGAGGCGGTCGGCAGGTCGCAGGCTGTCAGGGTCTGCCGATGGCTCGCCGATTCGGCCGTCTCCAAGGTATTCCCTTACGATTGCCCGAAGGTCTGGCACAACGATGCGGAGGACACCACCTGCCGTGAGCACGCGGAAGCACTCGCGAACGAGCTCTCTGGCTTCTTCAAAATACAAATGCTCGAGCAAGTGTGAGGAATAAATCACTTCCGCGGAATCGGCGGGGAACGGCAGAGGATTGCGCACGTCGTGGATGAAGATGGCTGGATTCCACGGTACGCTCAGTTTGTCGGCAGAAACTAAACGCAGCGAATGCGCAATACGGCGCAGGACAGGATGCTTGGCAAGCCGAGCGTTCCAGGAACCGTCAATATTGATCCATCCAACCGGGGTCGTGAGGCCGCATCCGAGATGGAGACGATTTTTCGTAAAAGCGTTCTCTGACGACACGATTTCGCCTGCCGCCGGCAAATTCATGGCGGTAGACGCGAGTTTACGTCATCGAGCAACGCGTGTGAACCGGAATGTCCATTTCGTCTTCGCCAGGATTAAAGATTGCGATACAGATGCGCGCAAGGCGCACGCGATTATGATTCAAAGTCGAAAACTCCAGGCGGGAGAGCGGGGCCTACAACGCAGAAGCGCAAAAGGAAAGCAAAACGGAGTGATTAGAGGAACGTTGCTAGTATTGCTTTTCGGCGCGGGTGGCGAGGATTTCGTGGCCCTTGATCTGAACCTCAATGGCGATGGGCGGGCGGATTCCCGTGCCCGCGACGACGGCTCCACGAACAAGGCCATTCGGTCCGCTGCCATATTTGGTTAAATCATAGAGCGTGTGCGTGCAGGGATCGGCGACCATGGGATGCGCGGCGTCAAATTTGTATGTGCTGCGGAGTTCTTGCATATCCGTGACGAACTGCAAATCGCATGTGCCATAGGGCGCTCGCAGCGAAAAAGCCCAGTACGCGTTGCCGGGCAGCCGCACGACCATCGCGGGGAAGGTGTCGCCGGGCGCGTTGCGATACGTGAATTTCTGCGTTGCCCAGGAATGCGACAATTCTTCCGTGGTGGCTACCGTTCCCGGAGCAACCGGCAACGTTGGCGTTGACCTGAGAGGCGACGCGACAGGCGCCGTGTTGGCGGGCGCTTCGACGGCGGTGGCAGGATGCGCGGCTCGCGCGGACGCGCGCGCCCACCAAATCATAATCACAAGCAGAATCACCGCGGCTATGGTTGCACCCACCCATAGGTAAAGCCACCGGCGCTTTTCCGCTTCCGTTCGTTCGCGCGGAACGCCCGGAATTTGCGGTTGCGCAATTTGGAAGGAAGTCGGTTTCGGTTTGTCGGTGGAGATCTTTTCGGGCATGACAGTCGCGCAATCTTAAAATTCAAGTGCGAATCATGAGCTTGCACCGCGTGATACCGAAAAGCAAGACGGAGGGGGACAGAGAGTAAACGCTGATCGGAGAGGAAAGGGAAAGTCGAAACTCGTCCCGACGCAAAACGTCGGAATGCACATACCGCAAAAAGCGAAAGTCAAAAACCCCACCCTCCGTAGAAACACCCGGAGCGCCAAGAACGCGCTTCGCAAACACCGCTCAGGATGGGGCACCCGCAAAGGCAAAAGAAACGCACGATACCCCGTGCGCGCGGCTAGTGAACCCACTTCACGCGAAGAGAATGGTGAGTGATGTAGTCCTGCAGATTCGCGAGGCAGAGAAGCAGTTCGAGGATTTTCTCGTTGTCGGAAGGATCGCGATCCATCTCGCTCTTTGCAAGAGCGTAGACGGTATTCGGGGCGTCGGCCAGGAGCCACGCAAGCATTTCTTCGTCGACCAGGCCGGCTTCAATGCAACGGGCGCGCACTTGATCGGCGCGGTCGATTACCATCTCGACGAAATGATCCAGGCACATGCCTTCGGCCGCGAGCGCCGGCAGGATTTCTTTCCCGCAGCCGTCTATATCGCAACGCCGAGCCATTTGCGTTTTCGCCTTCCTTGCCCATGACAAGAGAAAGGGCAAGGTCAAGCGGAATGATACTCCTGTTTTGGAGTGGCGTGTGCGGGGGTGTGTTTGGAGAGCAAACAGGGCGCAGAAGGTAGTTTTTAGTCAATTGCTGAGAGTCGAAAGGCAAAAGAAAAAATAAACCTCAACCTTCGCGGGATAAGCGCGAAACGCGGGAAATTGAGGGAGCGCGGCGGGTGGCGAAAAGAGGTTCGCCGTCCCGCCTGGGTCACAGGTGAAGATTCACTTTGCGCTAGCGCGATTCGATGCGAATCGTGCCGGAGCTGGTGCGCAGTTCGACGGTCGGGCCGCCAGAGCCAACCGTGGCGTGGATCTCGCGCGGGTTGATTCTGCCCTGCAAGGTAATCGGGAACGTTGAATTAATGCTGCCGGAACTGGTGCGCGCGTACAGCTCGAATGAAGTCTTCTGTGGCAGTTGGACCGTCAAATCGCCCGAGCCGGTGTGGAGAAGCCAGTTGCCCGTTGGAGTGCCCTGCGCGCGGATATTTCCGCTGCCAGTGCCAACGTGGACCGCGCCCTTCACGCCATTGATTTCGACGGTGCCGGAGCCGCTCGACGCTTCGACGTCGCCCGAACCCGTTTGCGAAAGAATAATGTCGCCCGAACCGGTCGAAGCATTCATGCCGCCGGTTACGCCGTCCGCGTGAATCGTGCCGCTGCCGCTGGCGGCGCGCACGTTGCCTTTCACGTTGGAAAGCGTGACATCGCCGGAGCCTGCGCGCGCGGAAGCATCGCTGCCGATGCTGGAAAGTTTCACGTCGCCGGAACCTGTGGTGGATTCGACTGGCCCAGCCACGCCGTCGACCGTCTGATTGCCGGAGCCGGTGGCGGAATGAAGGCGCGTCTGCGCGGGCGTGACGATTTCGTAGCTGATGGAAATATTGCGTAGCATTTCACGGTCATTTGCATGGCCGATGGTGATGGTGTTGCCGTTCTGTTCGACGGGCGGATGCTGCTCGATGTACTGGATGCGCGATTCGGCGTCGCGTCCGCCGGAAAACCAACTATCGTTGGCGTGGATGCGCGCGTGGATTTCCACTTTGCCGGAATCGCCGGTGCGCACGGTGATGTTTCCCGAGCCGGTGGTGACGTCCATTTCCACGGGCCCGTTCACGGTGAGAGTCTTGTCGAAATGCCCGTCGGCGGCCGCGCGCGCCGGCGCTGGAGCCATCGCGGCCAAAATGGCAAGCGCGAATGCCGCGCTCGCGAGTTGCAAAGTTTTCGTCAGCTTCATATCGGATTCACCCCTCTTGAATTTAATGGGCCTGTATGTGGAACGCAAATGCCCCGCTAAAAGTTCAGACGCGCGGCGTCGGAAAGGGTGAGCAGGAAGACAGTTTGCAGTCGAGAGTTGATAGTCGAGAGTCACACGGAATCTCGATTGATTTAATCAAATTCGACTCTCGCTTAGGAATTGCGGCCGCAGCATTTTTTGTATTTTTTGCCGGAGCCGCAGGGGCAGAGGTCGTTGCGGCCGATTTTCGCGCCGGTGCGGACTTGCTTGGGCGCTTCGGCTTTTTCGGAGCCGGTCTGCAATTGCAAGTCCTGCTGGGCGCGGCGCTGACGGCGCTCGATCTGTTTGGCCTCTTCTTCCGGGCGCGCGGGCTGCATCAAGTAGAGGAAGCGCACGGCTTCCGTATCGATGCGGCCCATCATTTCCTCGAAAAGCTTGAAGCCTTCCTTTTTGAATTCGACGAGGGGATCCACTTGCCCGTAGCCGCGCAGGCCGATGCCTTCCTTCAAGTGATCGAGAGTGAGGAGATGGTCCTTCCACTGCGCGTCGACGATATCGAGCATGATGTGGCGCTCGAGCCAGCGCATCATTTGCGCGCCGAATAATTTTTCCTTCTCCTCGTAACGCTGTTTGGCTTTCTCGATCAGCTCGTCGAGAAGAGTGTCGTGAGTCATCTGCAGCGGGTCGATTCCGGCGGCTTTCATATCAAGGCCGAATTGCTTGAGGACTTCGCCGGAAAGCTGCGCGATATTCCACTGGTCGGGATGCAGCTCGCGCGGGCAATAGGTGTCGACGAGATCGTTCATCAGATCTTCGGTGAGCGCGAGGATGTCGTCCTTCTGGTCTTTTCCCTCGAGCACGGCGCGGCGAATGGAATAAATCGTTTCGCGCTGCTTGTTCATCACGTCGTCGTATTCAAGTAGGTGCTTGCGGGCCTCGAAGTTCTGCGCTTCGACGGATTTTTGCGCGTTCTCGATGCGCTTCGAAATCAGGCGCGACTCGATGGGGATTCCTTCCTTCATTCCGAGCATGTACATGAATTTCTGCACGCGTTCGCCGCCGAAGATGCGCAGCAGATCGTCTTCGAGCGACAAATAAAATCGCGACGAGCCGGGGTCGCCCTGGCGGCCAGCGCGGCCGCGCAACTGATTGTCGATGCGCCGCGCCTCGTGGCGTTCCGTGCCAAGAATGTGCAAGCCTCCCATCGCCACCACTTCGTCGTGCTCCGTTTTGCACTGCTCGGCGTACTGGTCGTAAATCGGCTTCCATTGCTCCAGAGGCACCTGAAAGATTTTGCCTTCCTGCTGGAACAGAACCATGGCGACATTGCCCGCGCCGTTCCCGCCTGCCGCCGCCTCTTGCGGAATTTCCTTGGGAGTTTCGGTCCCAGCGGGATGCTCGTCGCCATTGCCGATCACCGCGCTCGCGGGCGCGTACGGAATCGCGAGCTTGTTCTTAAGGCAATAATCGCGCGTCATCGCTTCGGGATTGCCGCCAAGCAAAATGTCGGTGCCGCGGCCGGCCATGTTGGTCGAGACGGTGACGGCGCCTTTGCGTCCGGCCTGCGCGATGATTTTTGCTTCGCGCTCGTGCTGTTTGGCGTTCAAAACCTGGTGCGGAATGCCGGATCGTTTTAAGTGCTCCGCGATTTTCTCCGATTTCTCAATCGAAATGCTACCGATGAGCACGGGCTGGCCGCTTTCGTGCAATTGGCGTACGCCGCTCGTGTATGTGCCGTCTTCCTGCATGATTCCATTCACCACCGCTTCGAGTTTCTCCGCTTCGGTGCGGTAGACCACGTCGGGATTTTCGAGGCGAATGAGCGTGCGGTTCGTGGGAATCACCACCACGTCGAGGCCGTAAATTTTATTGAACTCTTTCGCTTCGGTTTCCGCCGTTCCGGTCATGCCGGAAAGTTTTTTGTACATGCGGAAATAATTCTGGAAGGTGACGGTGGCAAGCGTCTGATTTTCGCGCTCGATTTTCACCGCTTCCTTGGCCTCGATGGCCTGATGCAAACCATCGGACCAGCGGCGGCCGGGCATCTGGCGGCCCGTGAATTCGTCGACGATGACCACTTCGCCTTCCTTCACCACGTAATCGACGTCGCGCGTGTACAGCGAATGCGCGCGAAGCCCCTGATAAACGTGGTGAATCAGTTCCAGGTTTTGCGGGTCGTACATGTTGGGCAAATCGAGCAGGCGCTCGCATTTCGCAACGCCTTCCTCGGTGAGCGTCGCGGTTTTATGCTTTTCGTCGAGGGTGTAGTCGATTTCTTTAATGAGTTTGGGAATAATTTTGTCGATGCGGTAATACTTGTCGGTGGATTCCTCGGCGGGACCGGAAATGATCAGCGGCGTGCGCGCCTCGTCGATCAAGATGGAATCGACTTCGTCAACGATGCCGAAATGATGGCCGCGCTGGACGCAATCGGCGAGATCGTACTTCATGTTGTCGCGCAGATAATCGAAGCCGAATTCGTTGTTGGTGCCGTAGGTGATGTCAGCGGCGTAGGCGGCGCGACGCTGCACGTCGTCGAGATCATGGACGATAACGCCGACGGTGAGGCCAAGCGTTTTGTAAATGGGACTCATCCACTCCGCGTCGCGTCGGGCGAGGTAATCGTTTACGGTGACGATGTGCACGCCGCGTCCCGCGAGCGCGTTCAAATACGCAGGAAGGGTGGCGACCAGCGTTTTTCCTTCGCCGGTCTTCATCTCGGCGATTTTGCCTTCGTGTAAAACCATGCCGCCGATCAGCTGCACGTCGAAATGGCGCATGCTGAGCTTGCGGCGGCCCACTTCGCGGACCAGCGCGAATGCCGGCACAAGAACGGGCGCGAAAGCTTCCTGCATTTTGGCGCGGTATTCAGGATCTTTTATGTCCACGCCTTCGAGCTTCGACGTGACCTGCATCTTCAGTTCCGCGGTCTTGATGCGGAAGTCGTCGTCGGCAAGCTGCTGCATTTCAGGCTCGAGCGCATTGATCTGCGCGACGAGCGGCTGGAGCTTCTTGATGTCGCGCTCGTGCTTCGTCCCGACGAAAAACGCAATTATATTTTCAACAAACCTATCGGCATCCATGCTTTGGTGTTGGATGCTTGCCTGTGAGCAAGCGTCGCAAGCCTCTCTTGTGGCCGGTCATTTATCGCTGTTCAAGGAGCAGCGCAATCGGCAGGGAATCTCCACCGGACGTCCCCCTCAGCCGCCCGCGGACGGTGCAGAGTCTATTCTAACCTGTTCGCCGCGCTGGGCGCAAAGCGGGGCGATTAGTAGTGTTCTGCGGAGATTACTTCTGTCCATCTGATTTGAGGGCGCGAAAGCGGTCTTTGAATGCGTCAAATTCGGGCGTGGAAACGGTTGCCCCGTCGCGCGGTGGCAAGATTTTGGAGATTTCGTTTCGCAGAGCAGCGAGCCGTTCATCCAAGGGAGGGTACGCGCTGAAGATCGCAGGGACGTTCGTCGCCGTGGTACCGGAACCCCATATCCGTTGAACGAAGTTTATGAAGCATTCAGGATCGTAGCCCGTTTTGTATAGGTATTGTATACCGAAATAGTCCGCGTCAAGTTCATCGTCCGAGTGCATTTTTAGTGAAGTTAAAGGAACGGCTAAGTTGTTGTCACTAGGAAATGAACTACCAGGTGCGGAGTTGATGAGCGGGACCGTCGCAGATTGCATGATTTCGGCCCTGGTGGCCAGTGTCGTAGCGGAGCGTAATGCCGTATGGGCAATTCCACGTGCCAGCACGCTCGCCAACTCGCCTTCGCCCGCCAAACGGAGGAGAAGCCCACGACTGACGTATTGGTACCCTCCGGGCAGCGTAAATGCGTCGACTGAATCGCTGTCGATCACACGGACCGTAATTGGCATGACAGCGTCCGAATTTTTGGCCACCGTCTGTGCGATACGGTCAATGTATTCGGTGATTGCAGGGTCCGTCAGCAGCCTGGAGGATTGCTCGACTTTCTCCGATAAGGCTTCGCCTAACTGTTTTTCTCTTTCAAGGGAATAGAGATTCGGGCCCTGAGCGATGTGCCGGTGTCCAATGGCACTGATGTCGGCATCCGACTTCGAACGCTTTTTAGTGTGCGGACGGGATGAAGCGAGTGCGCCACCACACGACGAGATCGTAAAGGCTAAGATCGCGAGCGCAGTGAGGCGTTGAGCTTTCATTCTAAGTCCGGATTCGTCTCATCGGTCGGAATCACTGGCTAGTTTAGCACTAGAAATAGCTTGCGAGTATTACTGGTGTCCGAAACACATCGGCAACGGGTGATTGCGTAAGTTGCTAGGGCAGCAAGGGCGTTCTATGATGAAAGTATTCAAAGTTGCGGTGACATGAGTTCTTGTGCGGCGCATTTGAAAGGCGGAACTGAATGGCGGGGAATCCGTTGACGGAAGGGGTGGTGTACGAGGCGCTGCGGACGGTGGAGGATCCGGAGCATCATCGCAGCATTTTGTCGCTGAACATGGTGCGCAGCCTAGTGGTGCGCGAGGGCGACATTTCGTTGGTGATGTCTCTGCTGCGGCCAGAGCCTGCCTATCGCGACGCGCTCGAACGCGGGATACGCGCGGCGGTGGGGCGTGTGCAGGGTGTGCGGTCGTTCGATTTGAAATTTGACGCGGCCACGCCCGGCGGACGCCGGTTGCCGGAGAAAGAGCCGATTCGCGGCGTGAAGCATTTGATCGCGGTGGCCAGCGGCAAAGGCGGCGTGGGGAAAACTACCGTTGCCGTGAATCTGGCGATTGCGCTGCAGAAAATGGGCTCGAAAGTCGGGTTGATGGACGCGGACGTTTACGGGCCGAACGTTCCACTGATGCTGGGGACGACGGAGCAGCCGCGCGCCGTCGCGGAAAATGTGATTATTCCGGTGGAAGCGTACGGGCTGAAAGTGATTTCGATGGGGCTGCTGAATCCGGGCGACCGTCCGCTGATTTGGCGTGGGCCGATGCTGCACGGCGTGATGCAGCAATTTCTGCGCAGCGTGCAGTGGGGCGAGCTCGATTATTTGATCGTGGATTTGCCGCCGGGGACGGGAGACGTGCAGCTTTCGCTGGTACAGACGGCGGCGATTTCCGGCGCCGTGCTCGTCACCACGCCTTCGTTGGTTGCGCTGGCGGATGTGCGCAAGGCGATTGAAATGTTCCGTCAGGTGAATGTGGAGATTTTGGGCATCGTCGAGAACATGAGCTATTTTTCGTGTCCGCACTGCGAGCAACGCATTGACGTTTTTGGCCACGGAGAAGGTGAGCGCATGGCGAAAACATTTGGCGCGCCGTTTTTGGGCGAGATTGAAATCGATCCGCAGATTCGCATTGGCGGCGACACGGGAAAGCCCGTCGCAGCGGAAGGGCCGGACGCGCCGGGCGCGAAAAGCATTTACGCCGTGGCGAGGAACGTTGTGGCGCGCGTCGCCGAAACGGGCCGCGCGGCGGGCGCGCCTGTGGTGCAGATTCTCTAGCGCGTGCGTTCGCGGCTCGCAAATTTTATTACGGCTGGTAACGCAAATCCTGACGGGTGTAGGTTGCCTTGGTTTTGCAGAGCGGGCATTCCATTTCCGCGCCGTTGGCAGGAAACTCAGGGGCCGTGGGGAGCAGGTAGTCGATGAGCCTTCTGTCATTTCCAATTTCGGAATGAACAAAACTCCCAAGGCAGTTACGGCAATCGATAACCCATTTGGGACTAGGCGGCCTCTGCATCTGCATAGCAGAAATGTAGGGTACACGACGCAACGCTGCATCCGGCAATAAGGTAAATCCTGTATTTGTTTTTTGTGCTCAAAAAATTCATCACGCGATACCAGTACTGATGATTCTGTCCCCCCGCCGCGCTGCGCCGTTTGCGTTATAATGGAAGTTTTACGCAGCGCCGAAATTTGGCGCAGAGAGACCCTGCATGGATTTCAAGCTTTCCAGCGACTACGAACCCCGAGGCGACCAGCCCGAAGCCATCGCGCAAATCGAGCGCGGCATCGCGGCTGGCGACAAGCATCAAGTGCTGCTGGGCGTAACCGGTTCCGGCAAAACGTTCACCATGGCCAAGGTGATCGAGAAGCTGAATCGTCCCACGCTGGTGCTGGCGCACAATAAGACTCTGGCGGCGCAGCTCTTTCATGAATTCCGCTCGTTTTTTCCGCGCAACGCCGTCGAATACTTCGTCAGCTACTACGATTATTACCAGCCCGAAGCGTATATGCCTTCCTCCGACACCTACATTGAAAAAGAAGCGACCATCAACGACGAGTTGGACAAGCTGCGCATGAGCGCCACGCGTTCGCTATTCGAGCGCCGCGATGTCATCATCGTCGCCTCCGTCTCCTGCATTTACGGCCTCGGCTCCCCCGAAGCGTATTACGGCATGATGCTCATGCTCGAAAAGGGGCAAACGCTTTCGCGCGACGCGATTCTGCGCAAGCTGGTCGAAATTCTCTACGAGCGCGGCGAGGATTTGCGGCGCGGCACTTTTCGCGTGCGCGGAGACACGATTGAAATTCATCCGCCGTACGACGATTTAGGGATCCGAGTGGAAATGTGGGGCAGCGAAATTGAAGCCATCCGGCGCATCGATCCGCTGACCGGTGAAATCGTTTCTCCAAGCGAAGAGATTTCGCGCCTGCCGATTTATCCCAAGACGCACTATGTGCTTCCCGCCGAGCAGAAAAGCCGCGCGGTGCAGGGCATTCTGGAAGAACTCGAATGGTGGCACACGGAACTGGCGCGGCAGGGAAAAATCGTGGAGGCACAGCGCATCGAGCAGCGCACGCGCTTCGACATTGAAATGATCCGCACCATCGGCTACTGCCACGGCATCGAAAATTATTCGCGCCATCTTTCTGGGCGTTTGCCGGGAGAGGCGCCGCCCACGCTGCTCGATTATTTTCCCAGCGATTATTTGCTCGTCGTCGATGAATCGCACCAGTCGATTCCGCAGCTTCGCGGCATGTATCATGGCGACCGTTCACGCAAGCAGACTCTCGTCGACTACGGTTTTCGCATGCCTTCCGCGCTCGATAATCGTCCGCTCACGTTCGAGGAATTCGAGCATCGCGTCAATCAAGTCGTTTACGTTTCCGCGACCCCCGGCCCGTACGAATTGACGAAATCCGGCGGCGTTGTCGCCGAACAGGTGATTCGTCCGACAGGTTTGATCGATCCGGAGATTGAAGTGCGTCCGATCAAGGGGCAGGTGGACGATTTGCTCGAGGAAATTCGCGTGCGTGCGGAACGCAACGAGCGCGTCCTTGTCACCACGCTCACCAAGCGCATGGCCGAGGATTTGGCGGAATATTTCGGCGAAGTGGGAGTGCGCTGCCGTTACTTGCATTCGGAAATCGAAACGCTCGAACGCGTCCGCATCCTGCGCGATTTGCGCCGAGGGGAATTCGACGCGCTGATCGGCATCAATCTGCTGCGCGAAGGTCTCGACCTTCCCGAAGTTTCTCTTGTTGCGATTCTCGACGCCGACAAGGAAGGTTTTCTACGCAGCGCCACTTCACTGATTCAAAGCATGGGCCGCTGCGCCCGGCATATCGAGGGCCGCGCCATTCTTTACGCCGACGTGATGACCGATTCCATGCGCCAGGCCATCGGCGAGACGAATCGCCGCCGCGCGAAGCAGACCGCGTACAATCGCGAAAACAACATCACTCCGCAATCCATCATCAAGTCCGTGGACATGCAACTTGCCGCCATCGTCGAGGCCGATTACGTCACCGTTCCGCTCGACGACGCGCCGCTCGGCGAAATTCGCAACGAAGAGCAGCTCGCCGCGGCCATCGTTCAACTCGAAACGCAGATGCGCGAAGCCGCCAAGAAATTCGAATTCGAGCGCGCCGCCACTCTCCGCGACAAAATCCGCGTCCTCAAACAGCGCGACCTCGGCCCCCTCTTCGAAGCCGCCCCCGTTCCGGAAACTCCCGCCGTTGAAGCCCCACCTTCGGCCGAAAGCGCCAAGTCTTAACCTATTCTGTCATCCTGAGCGGAGCGAAGGATCTCGCAGTGGAATTTGCGTTCAGTGGCACAGGCTTCAGCCTGTTTTTTTTCGGAGTGCAGCGTCTCGACGCCGCTTTGTCTTTGCTTTTCGCTGTCATCCCGCCTGCCCTGCTTGCCCTGACGCAGGGACCTGCTTTTCCCAGCGCCTAGTCTGCCGACGACGCGCGACGCGTATTCCGCGCAGCGAAGGATCTCGCCTCGACGCTTGCGCTTTGTTTTGTCACACCAGTCCCCGCTTCAATTCCTCCAGCGCATAAAACGTTCCGCGCCACACCACGCCGCCGCGCGCGAGCGTCACCACCATCGACCGCACAATGATGTAGCAAACGATCATCGCCCCCAGCGCATGCGTCACCCCAAACCATCTCGACGCCTTCGCCTGCGTCATCAATTGCGCTTCGAACACCATCCCCACCACCGCGGCCACTCCCGCCGCAATTTGCGCGGGGCCTCGCGCGAAAATAATTCCGAGAAAGGGCAGCACGCTGATCACAAGAATTCCCAGCACACCGGCGAGCGTCTTCACCACATTGAAATCGAATCCAGCGAACATGTTTTTCGTCATGCCCTTGATGACGTTCCCGATTCCTTCCTGCCAGCGAATGCGCAGCAAATTCTCGCTGGGCGCGACGCCGGAGGCGAAGCCGTGCTGCTTCACAAGTTTTCCGAGCTTCATGTCGTCGAGCACTTCCATCGCCAGCCGGCGGTGCGTTCCGATCACCTCATACGTCGAGCGCCGAATCATTTGAAACGCGCCGACCCCCATATACACTTTCGATTTTGGATTGCTCACTTGCCACGGCCGCACGCCGACCGCAAAACAAACGCCCAAATATCCCACGGCGGTCGGCTCCCAGAATCCATGCAAATCCAGCCCCGCGAGTAGCGTCAAATGATCGGATCGCTGCTGCTCCATCAACGCCAGCGCTCGCCGCAACAAATCTGGCGCGAATTGCACGTCCGCGTCGGTGAACACCAGCCATTCGCCCGTCGCTTTACGATACGCCATTTCGAGCGCATGCGGCTTGCCGAGCCATCCCGGCGGCAATTCGGCAATGTGAACCACTTTCAATCTCGGATCGCGCTGCGCGAAATCATCCAGAATGCGGGCCGTCGCGTCGGCGGAGCGGTCGTCCACCGCGATCACTTCGTAATTCGGATAGTCGAGCGCCAGCAGGGAAGCAAGCGCCTTGGGCAGTTTCTGCGGCTTCGTCGCGCGCGGCGAAAAGAACCGAAACGCGCGGAAAATTCGGGCCGTCGAACGGCGCCACGCGGCTGAGCGCGGGGATGCGCGCCATTCCCCGATAGCTGAGCACAGCCATCGAAATCCAGAATGCCGCGAGAGCGACGAAGAAAATTATCGCGAAGGTGTGCAATGATGGCTTTTCCGAAGCGCGGATTAAACGAACAGGCTATCCTATCATGCGGCGTGATTGAGTAACGATTTCAGAAGATGGAGGCGGGATGATTAAGGGGAGAGAATGAGCAGCACGATCGCAATTGTAGGCGCGGGCCGCGTCGGCCGCGCGCTCGCCCGCAGCTTGCGTGCGCGCGGATGGACCATCGGCACGGTGATCACGCGTTCTTTCGGCACGGCGCGGTCGGCTGTGCGCGCGATTGGCGGCGGCCATCCTTATGGTGACGTGACGCGGCGCGTGCTGGATGCAGACGTGGTTCTGATTGCGACGCCGGATGACGCGGTCCGCGAAGTGGCGGCAAAGTTGGCGCGCGCCGGCGGTGAAGAATGGCGCGGGAAAATTGTGCTGCACACGAGCGGAGCGCTCGATGGTCGCGTGCTCCAGCCGCTGGCGCGCGCCGGCGCGGCGATTGGCGCGATGCATCCCTTGCAAACATTCAGCGGGCGCGGGGCACCAGAACTCGAAGGCGTCGTATTCGTGATTGAGGGCGACAGGCGCGCGCAGAAAGCGGCTCGTCGCATCGCGCACGCGCTCGGTGGCGCTCCGGTAACGCTGCGGAGCGCGGTCAAGCCCGCGTATCATGCCGCCGCGACGTTCGCCGCGCCGTATGTGCTGGTGCTGATTGAAAGTGCGATGCGCATTTTGATGCGCGCGGGATTTCGGCGCCAGCGTGCGAAACTGGCTCTGTTGCCGCTGATTCGGCAGACGCTGGCGAACTACGAACGTTTGGGTGCGCGCAGGTCGTGGACAGGGCCCGTGGCGCGCGGCGATTACTCGACCGTGGCGCGGCATCGCGCGGCGCTTGCGGAATGGCCGGAGGAATTTTCACAATCGTACGCGGCGCTGGCGCGTCTTTCCGCGCGTGTACTTGATGCGCATCCCGAACGGAAGCTCAAGCAGCTCGATCGCGTGCTGCCGAAACGATAACGCAAAACTCCAAGGAGGAACTTTGTCGAAATTGCAAATCCCAGTCGAAACCCAAACGTTAGGGAACGGCCTGCGCGTCGTCATCTCGCCCGATCATTCCGCGCCCATCGTCACCGTCGGCGTCTACTATCAAATTGGATTTCGCCTCGAGCCGCGCGGCCGTAGCGGCTTCGCGCATCTTTTCGAGCACATGATGTTTCAAGGCTCGGAGCACGCCGGCAAGATGGAGCACATTCGCCTGATCAATTCCTCCGGCGGCGTTTTGAACGGCACCACGAATTACGACATCACGAATTATTTCGAAGTAGTGCCGTCGAACGCTCTCGAACGCGTTCTGTGGCTCGAAGCCGACCGCATGAGGGCCCTGAAAGTCGACGATGACAATCTGCGCAATCAGCGCGACGTCGTAAAAGAGGAAGTCCGCGTCAACGTCCTCAACCAGCCGTATGGCGGTTTTCCGTGGCTGGATTTGCCGCCCGTGGCGTATCGCAACTGGCCTAACGCGCACAATTTCTACGGTGATTTCGCGGATCTGGATGCGGCCACGCTCGAAGATGTCCGCACTTTTTTTCACACTTACTACGCGCCGAATAATGCCGTACTTCTGATCGTCGGCGACGTGGAACCAAAAGAAAGTTTCGAGCTCGCCCGCAAATATTTCGAAAGTATTCCGCCGCATCCGGCCGTGCCTTCCGCTGATACAACCGAGCCTCCGCAACTCGAGGAGCGTCGCGGCGAAGTTGAGGAAAAATTTGGCCAACTTCCGGCTCTCGCCATCGGTTACAACATGCCGCAGCGTCATGAACGCGATTGGTACGCGTCCGCGCTTTTGGATCGCGTGCTTCATGGAGGCCGCGCGGGGCGCATTCATCGCGCGCTCGTTCTTGAAAAGCAAATCGCCATCGCCGCCGAAGGCGGAATGGGATTTCCCGACGCATTCGAATACAACGGGCCAACCCTTGGCACCACGACGATTTATCACAAGCCGGAATATTCCGCGGAGGCGACGATCGTGGCATTCGATGAAGTGATCGCGGAAGTTCGCGACAAAACGCTCGACGCCGATGAGCTGGAACAAATAAAAGTAAAATGCCGCGCGGATTATTTTTCCATGCTCGAATCCGGAGGCGCCGGCGTTCCGCGATTCGGCCTGATGCACGCGCTCGCGTGTTTCACTTTGTTTGACAACGATCCACAGCGCGTAAATACAGTTCTCGATAATTTTCTTCGCGTCACGCCGGCGGAAATCCAGGCCGCCGCGCGGAAATATCTGGTGCCCGCAAATCGCTCGATCGTTTTCCGAAAGCCCGTTGCGCACGGCCGCCGCGAGTGAAGGAGTCAAGCAATGACGAGCGCGACTTCGCAAAACATAATTCCCGTGATGGCTCCCGCCGTCGGACCCGAGCGGCCCGTCTCCTGGCCGCGCCGCACCGTGCGCACGCTCGCGAACGGCATGCAAGTGGTGCTCGCCGAGCAACACACATTTCCAAAAATCGGCGTTGAACTATTTTTCCACTCCGGTAATGCGCTCGTGTCGCGCAAGTCGCCCGATCTCGCGGAGCTGACTTCGCGCGTGATTCGCACAGGCACAAATTCGCGCACCAGCCGCCAAATTGAAGAGGATCTGCGGCGCATGGGCGCAAGTCTCGGCACCATGGCGGGCGCGGATACGAGCGCCATCGCGATTTCCGGACTTTCTGAATTTGCGGAAAAGCTGCTCGCGATGGTTGACGATCTCGCGCGCAACGCCGCATTTCCCGCGGACGAATTCGAGCGCGAGCGCCGCCAGCGCCTGGAAGAATTGCGCATCGAGCGCACCACGCCGGGATTTCTCGCCAACGAACGTTTTCGGCGCGTGCTCTTCGGCGAGCATCCCTACGCCGTTGTCGCACCCACCGAGGCGCAGGTCGAAGCGTACCAGCGCGATTCGCTCGCGACGTTTTATCGTGAGAATTATGTGCCGTCGAACGCGCTGCTGATTGCTGTCGGCGATTTTGCGAGCGACAGCATGATGGCGCTTGTCGAGAAAACTTTCGGCGCTTGGAAAGCAGGTCCGGCTCCGACGCTCGCGCGAAACAGAGCTGCCTCGTCCTCGCGGACGCTGCCGTGCACCTGGTGCATCTGCCAGGAACCGTGCAAACGGAAATCCTGCTCGGCAATCTGGCGATCACGCGGCAAAGTCCCGATTGGCGGCGCAGCGTTCTCGCGAACGCAATTTACGGCGGCGCATTCAATTCGCGGCTGGTTGCGAATATTCGCGAGCAAAAAGGTTACACGTACAGCCCGCGCAGCGCGCTTCATGCCCTGCGGCATCACGGATATTTCAGCGTGCACGCCGCGGTGCGCAACGACGTGGTTGCCGCCACGCTCACGGAAATGTTTTACGAACTGGACCGGTTGCGCTCGTTGCCGGTCAGCGAAGGCGAACTCGCCGACGCGATAAATTATTTGTGCGGTGTTTTTTCGCTCGGCATCGCGACGCAGGATGGCTTGCTCGCGCAGCTTTCCACTGTCTATCTGAACGCCTTGCCCGAAGATTACCTCGAAACATTTCGCGAGAAAATCCGCGCGTTGCACGCCAGCGACGTGCTGGAAGCGGCGCGCCGCTATTTCGATTCCGCCAACGCGCAAATCGTGATCGTCGGCGACCGCGCGCAAGTCGAGCCACAAGCTGTACTGTTCGGTAACGTAAAAGTATGGGATACTCAGGGCAACGCGCTCGCTGTGTAAATCGGCGGGGAAGCGCGAGGAGAGAATTATGGCCCTGAAACTCCGCAAGAGTTGTGGACTGGCTGGCGCGCAAATATTGGTTTACTTTTTTGTGTGTGCGCTGATATTTGCCAGCGCGGCGATGGCGGCGAAGAAGAAGCCGCTGCCCACGCATCCGATCAATTTGAATACGGCGACGCTCGAGCAGCTCGAAGAATTGCCGGGGATCGGGCCAGTGACGGCGAAATCGATCATCGATTTTCGCACGAAGAGCGGCCCGTTCAAGCGCACCGAGGATTTGCTGGCGGTGCCGCGCATTTCGAAGAAGCGATTCCAGAAGATCGCGCCGTACGTGACGGTGACTCCCGCAAAGTCTGAAAGAAATCATTGAGTCTGCCGCGATTTCGAGTACACGGGATTCACATCTGCGAAATCTGAAACAAACAGCAGATTCCTCGTCGCATGCTCCTCGGAATGACAACAAGTTCCGGGGTTGGGCGGGCGCGCACGGCAAAGCGGCGCTATTTTGCGCCGTCCTCTGAATCCCGCCCGAATTGTCCATCGTGATTAGAGCGGCTGGTGAGAAGTTTTCTGCTGCGTAAGGCGCAGAGGCACTTGCTCTGCGATTTCCAGGCCGTAGCCTTCGAGCGCGACGATTTTGCGCGGATGATTTGTGAGCACGCGAATTCTCCGCAATCCCAAATCAATTAGAATCTGCGAGCCGATGCCGCTTTCGCGCCACACCAGCCGCTGACGATTCAAATCCTGATCGATTTCCACGCGCGAATGAAAAAGAATCCGCGGCAGCGCGCCGCCTTCTTCCGCCGCTGAATCGATGCGAAAACCGCGTCCGGTGTGGTGCAAATAAACGAAGACGCCGCGTCCTTCGGCGGCAATGGCTTCGAGCGAGCGATCAATAATTTCGCTACAATCGCAAGTGAGCGAGCCGAAAACGTCTCCCGTGAGGCAATGCGAATGGACGCGCACAAGCGGCGGCTGGCTGCCCGCGAGTTCGCCACGCCCTATTTCGCCACGAATGAGAGCGACGTGCAGTTCGTTATCCACTTCGCTGGCGAAAGCGATCATGCGAAATTCGCCGTGACGCGTGGGCAGAACCGTCTCCGCGATGCGCTTGACGTAACGTTCGTGCTGCATGCGATAGCGAATCAGGTCGGCGATGGTCAGCAATTTCAAATTGTGGCGGCGGCAAAAGTCGGCGAGCTGCGGGACGCGCGCCATGGTGCCGTCGTCGTTCATGATTTCGCAGATCACGCCCGCCGGGCTCGAGGCCGGCGATGCGCGCCAGGTCGACGGAGGCTTCGGTTTGTCCGGCGCGCACGAGCACGCCGCCGCGCGCGCGCGCAAGGGAAAAATGTGTCCGGGGCGCGCCAGATCTTCGGGCCGCGCGTCGGGATCGATGGCCGCGAGGATGGTGGTGCGCGCGGTCGGCGGCGCTGATGCCGGTGGTGGTGCCGCGGCGCGCGTCAATCGATTCGCAGAATGCGCGTGCCGAACGCGGAGGTGTTTCGCTGCGACATGGGCGGCAGATTCAGCGCGTCGCAGCGCTCTTCGGTGAGCGCGAGGCAGACGAGGCCGCGGCCGTACTTGGCCATGAAGTTGATGGCTTCGGGCGTGATTTTTTCCGCGGCCATGGTCAGGTCGCCTTCGTTTTCGCGGTCTTCGTCGTCCACCAGGACGATCATGCGGCCCTGGCGAATTTCTTCGAGCGCTTCCTCGACGGTGGCGAAGGGCGATTTTGTGACGTTCATTTCAGGTTCGCTCCGAACTAAATCCAAGGTGTCCGAAATCGAACGTCGGATCGTAAAAACCGCAAAAAAACTCGATTAGACTTCGTGTCCGGCCTTTGTTTTGAGTCAGTTGCATCAAGTTCTAATTCCCCATATTCACTCGATTAGACTCCAAAACGCGCGTAAAAAGTGCGGCGAAGCGTGCGCCGCGATTTTTTTGTTGTTCGTCGTCGCCATGGTTTCAGTTTGCGCTCTCTCCACGCTAGCACAAGTGCAGGGCGGAAGGGTAGCGCGCGCGGCTGTGGTTTTTGGAGGCTTGTCGTGGGGAAGCGGGGGAAACTAGTTGCGCGGCTTTCGGGGCTTCCGGGTTTCGGCGGGGGCGGCGAGGGTGAGTTGCTCGGGCTGAGGGGTTTCGGCGCGAGGGGCGCGTCTTGTAGTGACGTTGCTCATGTGCGGGTAGTCGATGCCTTTGCCTTCGAGAAGTTCGGCGATGGTGGCTATCCGCAGGTGCGGCAAATGCAACTCCTCCGAGCCTCGCTCGCCCCAGGGCGATGTAAATGCCAGCGGCGGCGGCCTCGGTGCGCATGGGCTTAGTTGCGTCTTCGAGCGTGAGCAAGACGCCGAATTCGGCTTTTTCGCGCTCGATGACTCCGCGCAGATCGCGAATGGGCGTGACGTTAACGTGCACCGGCTTTCACGGACAAGATGATTTGCTTGGTTTTTCCGCCCGCGCCTTCGTCGTGGAAATAGATACGGCCGTCGATGCCCTTGTCGCGCCCTTTTTCTGCTCCGTCGGCCGAGCGCCGACGAGGCCCAGCGCCCACCATTGGAACTGGTATGGGTCTTCGCGGGCGAGTTCTTGGGCGTCTTTGAGCGCGACCGGCTCGCCGGCGACCTCATACGTCTTCTCGTTGCCGGCTCGCCGGGTAAGTGTCGCGGAGGCGGCCTTGAATGAGGTCGATCGCCAGGTGCGTGATGTCGATGCCAATCCAGTCGGCGTCAGGCGCTGGGCCGCTGCGATCGCCGTGCCGCAGCCGCAGAGCAGTTTCTGAGGACCGTGTCGCCCTCGACACTGCTCGATTTCATGACGCGCTCAAGCAACCCTTCGGGTTTTTGGGTTGGGTAGCCAAGGCGTTCGTCTCCGCCGCGTTTCTCCAGCCATCGAACATCGCCATCGATAGGGTCGTGCGTCTCGTAAAGGACACTCGTCTGTATAGGGCTGATAGCTCCAAATATCCTGTAGCTGTACGCCCTTACTTTGCGACAGATACTGGCGATACGGGCAAGCCGTCTACCTCGGACGGAGCTATGAGGCCGGCAGCGTGGAGTGCGTTTAGTTTGTCGTGTTGAGCGAGATCCTTAGTTAAGCCCGAGCTCCTCTGCAGGACGCCGCGTGACGCCGCATGGCGACCTCTTGCCGTGGGGTATTGCCTTTCCAGGTGCGCCGCTTTCTCCGGTCCGGTCCCGGATCCAGTCACGGTGCGTGAGCGGGACCGCGCCCGCTCGCGTCGGTTCGATTGAAGAAGGTATCGACTTTACTCGCGTAGGAGGCTGGATCTGCGCCGCGACGACTCCTCGCCCTTGGAATAGAACAGGATCGTGTCGTGGATTGGGCCATAACGCCGGGCGCTGTTGTGCGAACCTGTCCGTCGCCAGGTGATTTCGTTGCGGAAATTGTTCGGGCCGAAGACCGCATCCATGAGGAGCTTCAGGTAGTGGCTGGCCGTCGGGTCGCAATGGAGATAGATGCTGCCGGTGGGTTTGAGGACGCGGCGGAGCTCGATGAGGCGCGGGGCCATCATGGACGAGGTAGGCGAGCATGTCGATCCGCCGAGGAAGTCGGAAGGCTTGCAGGACCTTGGCGACGCGGCCGTCGCGCTCGACAGGTCTCGCCGCTTGGCGGCGGCTGACCTGGTCCCAGCCCCAGGTGTCCTCGAAGGCCTTGATCTGCGCGGCGGCGCCGGTGCCGTCCTTTTCGGCGAAGAGGACGTTGTAGTCCGGCGTTGCTGTTGAAGGGCGGATCGAGGTAGATCGAGGTCCACCGATTCGTCGTTGATGTAGCGGCGGAGGATGTCGAGGTTGTCGCCGTAGTAAAGATGGTTCATTCGCGCGGATGATAGCAAAAAGCGGGTGGCATGTGGCGAGTGATTAGCGGGAGGGTAAACGGGCGGGCAAGCCCCGCCCCTACGAAGACCAAACGCGACCCTCGTCATGGCACGCTAAGCGGCTTTGACGGTGAGTTTCAAGCCGATTGCCTTGGTGACCGCGACCAACGTGGACAAACGAGGGTTTCCTCGCGGCGACAATGCTCGATAGAGACTCTCCCGC
This sequence comes from uncultured Acidobacteriota bacterium, assembly GCA_963757905.1. GTDB lineage: Bacteria > Acidobacteriota > Terriglobia > Acidiferrales > UBA7541 > DAHUXN01. The sequence goes on from CAVWSV010000010.1 coordinate 53,285, forward strand.
TGAACTCCAGCCGCCTTTGCGACTTTGGCGATGCCTTGTGCCTCGGCGAGATGCCGCAAAGCGATGAGCAGAACGCGCGGCTCGTCCTCATCTTCCAAGGCAGCTTTGAGGTACTCGGCAGTAAAATCCGGATCGTTTTTAAGCCGGCGAACGATAGTCTCGTCGTGGGATACACTGGTTTTGCGTTTCATCTGATCCCTGTCCTTTCGCGGTAGTCTTTGAGGTACGCTAATGCCCGGTCTATATCAGACGACTGCTTTCGCTTGTCGCCTCCGCAGAGAAGCAATACGCAAACCCTGCCGAGCATTGCGTAATAGACTCGGTAACCGGGTCCCCAATCAATTCGCAACTCGCACAAACCCTGGCGCAACGGCTTGCAATCACCAAAATTCCCGGCCGTAAGCCGGTTGATTCGCGTCGCGATCTTGGCCTGCGTGCGGGCGTCAGGGAGTTGCGAAAGCCAAACATCAAAGACGTCTTTTCCAGCACAGGTAATGTAGTGGCGGACCTCGATCACAGTTTCCATTGTAACTTATAAATCACAAGTTGGCAAGTTGCTGGGGCGTCTTCTGGCTACTACCTCTGCTTTCCACAGCCGCCAGCTCTAGCCCCGCCGTCGGCATCGTGCTAGCCTTTTCAGAGCGAAAATTCGGCACTGACGACCCGGACGATGATGCGAGCGCCGACACAAGTGAGGTATAACGGCCCAAAAGGCACCTCAACGCCAGCCAAGAACTCCCCGAAGACGCCAAACCTTGATCGGTAATGACATGCACAGTCCCGCAAGTGCAACTGCCTTGAAATGTGGCACTTCCATTTTCCTGATCGGTAATGAATTTCACTTGCAAGACGCCCGAGCCGCCGCACTCCAAAGCGGAACGCCCGGGCTGCGTCGGGCGCCCTTCGCCACGACACTCAGGACAAGCGGGCGCAGCCCTTCCTGCGTCAGGACAGGCAAGCAGCGCCCCTACGAAGGCGGCTGGCGGCGGAGAAAGGCGTGCGGCGCACGCCTCTTCGGCCCGATGAAGCCGATCGGCCCTGCGAAACACAAAGGCGGGCTAGTGCAGCCAGAGGATGAACATGTGGTAGAAGGCGGCGCCGAGGAGGCCGGCGGCGGGTATGGTGAGGATCCATGCCCAGACAATGCGGCGAGTGACGCCCCAGCGGACGGCGGTGAGGCGTTGCGCTGCGCCGACACCGGAGATGGCTCCGGTGATGACGTGGGTGGTGCTGACGGGGATTCCGGCGGCGGCGGTGCCGAACAAAGTGACGGCGGCGGCAGTCTCGGCGGCGAATCCGGTGAAGGGCTGCAACTTGGTGATGCGCTGGCCCATGGTGCGCACGACGCGCCAGCCTCCGGCCATGGTGCCTCCGGCCATGGCGAGCGCGCAGCAAATGATGACCCAATCGGGCACAACGTACTTCGTCATGTAGCCGGTGGTGACAAGCGCGGCGGTGATTATGCCCATGCTTTTTTGGGAGTCGTTGGTGCCGTGGCCAAAGCTGAATGCGGCGGCGGAGAGCAACTGCAAGCGCCGGAACCAGCGATCCACGCGGCTGGGCGACTGTTGGTGTACAAGCCAACTGGAGATGATGGTGACAAAAAGGCCTACGAACAGGCCAATCACGGGCGCGACGAAAATGAAAATCACAGGAAGCGTCCAGCCGTGCCAGAGGATGGCTTTGAATCCAGCCGCGGCGATGGCCGCGCCGCCGTATCCGCCCATGAGGGCGTGCGAGGAGCTGCAAGGAATGCCAAGTCTAATGGTGGCGTAATTCCAGACAATCGCGCCCACCAATCCGGCGAGCAGCACGTGTTGGTTGACCAGGCGCAAGTCGACCAGGCCTTTGCCCATGGTGGCGGCCACGGCCGTGCCGAAGACGAAAGGCGCAACGAAATTCCAGAACGCTGCCCAGACCACGGCCCAGGAAGGACGTAGCACGCGCGTGGAGACAATGGTGGCGATGGAACTGGCGGCGTCGTGCCAGCCGTTGGTGAAGTCAAAAATGAGGCTGACGAAAACGATGATGGCCAGCAGGTGGAAGCTGTTCACGCTGGGCGCTCCGCGCGATGGCATCGCCGGGCGACAACGTGCCGGCTTGGCGGTTGGCTGAGGTTCATGCGTTTTTCAGGGTGATGGTTTCGATGACGTTGGCTACGTCTTCGCATTTGTCCGCGGCGATTTCGAGCACTTCGATGATTTCTTTCCACTTGATAATTTGGACGGGGTCTTTTTCTTGCTCGAAAAGCGTGGCGATTAAATTACGGCAGAGACGGTCGGCTTCGTTTTCGAGGCGATTGATTTCGATGCAATGGCTGAGGACGTGATCTTTTCTTTCGAGGACGCGGACGGCGGCGACCATTTCCTTTGTGGCGTCGAGGAGAGCGCGCGCGAGGTCGACAACTCCGGGGCGGATTTTTTCGATGCGATAGGTGACGAGACGGCTGGCGGCGGCGTCGGTGAGATCGAGGACGTCGTCGATTTTGCTGGCAAGCTCGTGGATGTCTTCGCGGTCGAAGGGAGTGATGAAGGTGCGATTTAGCTTCTTGAGTAAATTGTGCGTGATGGTGTCGTTGGTGTGCTCGATGTCCTTGATTTTTTCGGCGGAGGCAGCGGGATTCGAGAAATCTTCGAGCATGGCGACCATGGCTTGCGCGGCTACGTGAACGTTTTCGGCGAGCTCCACAAACATGTTGTGGAAGCCTTTTTCGCGAGGCAGAAGCTTGCTGAGTAGTCCGGGCATGAAGCGAACCGATCCTTGTACTTGAGAGTCGTTAAGAGCGGCCTACTATATCGGAAGGAAATCCGAGGAGCAAGCAAGGCGGGAGCGCGAAGACAGAGGCGCATGGGCTGAGAGCTTTGAAAGGGCAAAGCAGAAAAGCAAGCGGCGTCGAGCCGCCCACACTCCATAGACGACGCTGAGGCCGGTCTGGCAGAACCAGACCGGCGTTAGGCAGCGAATGACGCGCGTACAGGCGCGGAGCTAGCCGCGGTGGTGGTCATTACCGTGGTGGTCGTTGCCGCCCGGGCCGTGGGGCTTTTTGGGTGGCGGGCCGTTTCTTTGGTTATGAGGGTTGCCGCCGTAGCGACCGGTGTTGGAACGTTCGTTTCTGTTCTGGCGCGTTTCGTTGTTGCGATTCGGCTGATAGCCGCGGTCGTTGGAGCGATAAGCGCCGCGATTATCGTTGCCACGAGCGTCATTCGCGCGATCCCGGAAGTGTTCGCCGCGATCGTTGCCGCGTATGTCGCCGCGATTATTGAACTGGCCGGGGCGAGGCGTCGCTGCGACGTCGGGGCGGCCGTGATTGTACGTGGCGAACTGCGCGCGATTGTGGCTGGCTTCGTCGCGATGCTCCACTTGATCGCGGGTTGCGTCGAAGTGGCGATCATGGTCGGCGAACTCTTCTTCACGATCCGGGCGAGCATCGACGCCGCCACGGCCGCCATTGAAGCTGACGCGGTCGCGATCTCTATCGAAGCGGTCATCGACGCGGCGGTCGTAAACGTTGTGGATGAAACGTCCGTCGACGCGATTCACGTCGCGGTTGTAGAAGAACTCGCGCCCGCGCCATTCGCCGCCGAAGAAACCGACGCCGGGATAACCGAAGCCGTAGTTGATGCCACCGTAGAAGCCGACATGGCGTCCCCAATAGCCACGGTGCCAGACGTAAACGCCGTCACCCCAGCCCCAATAGCCGGGAGTCCAAAGCAAGCCGGGCTCGGGCGCCATTACCCATGTTCCAGGCACCCAATAGTAGCCGTCATCGCCATAGGCCCAGTAGCCGGGCGTCCAGATATAGCCGGGTCCGGGGCAGAGCGGCTGTTCGTAAACGGGTAGAGCGGGAGGACCGATTCTGACAGAGACGCCGATGCGGACCTGCGCGTGAGAGGCGGCCGGTATGGCGAGAAGCACGAACGCAAGCAAGAACAAATGCAAGAAGCGATATTTACGCATCACTGTCACCTCGACGAGTCATTTGCCTGCAACCAGTAAAACACCCCGGGAGCGAGAAAGTTGTGGCCGCGTCAAATCCGCGGCGCTGATGTCCAAGTGGTTCCAGCGTAGCGCGGCGAAGAAGCAAGTTCAAGAATGCTGCAAGCGAATGGTGTTCTGCGCGGAACCTGTACGCAAGGTCAGGGGCGCGTTAGCTGAGGAATGCTCTCCCTCATAGGCGTTGAAGACGAACACGTTAAGAGTGCAGGCTGACGTTCTTAATATGTAAATTGTTGCGGTAGTCCGCAATTCAAAGTGGGCTAAGTACCCTGCAATTGCTGCACGAGAGTACGCCTTGGCACGCTTCAACTTCCTGGCGTCGCAACTCACCGCTGCGCGTTCGGGCGGCGCCCTTCGTTCCTAAGCCCCGCCCCCTCCCGAGAAAACTTGGACGAAAAAAAAGGCGGCCCACAGAAATGGGCCGCCTTGAGATGCATGATGGTGCGGAGATTTAGTACATGCCGCCCATGCCACCGCCGCCACCGCCGGGACCACCGGCGCCAGCAGCCTTCTTGTCGTCTTCCTTGATGTCGGCCACGAGAGCTTCCGTGGTGAGCATCAGGGCCGCGATGGACGCCGCGTTTTGCAGCGCCAGACGGGTTACCTTTGCGGGATCGATGACGCCGGCCTTGACCATGTCGCCATACTCGCCGGTATCGGCATTGAAGCCGAAGTTGTCGTCCTTCGAATCGCGAACGCGGCCAACAATAACCGCGCCTTCTTCTCCCGCGTTGTGAGCAATTTGCCGCATGGGCTCTTCGAGAGCGCGCTTGACGATGTTGACGCCGATTTCCTCATCGCCAGTGGCCTTGATCTTCTCGAGCGCCGCTACGCAGCGGAGCAGAGCAACGCCGCCGCCGGGGACAATGCCTTCCTCGACCGCAGCGCGTGTGGCGTGCATGGCGTCTTCGACGCGAGCCTTCTTTTCCTTCAGCTCGGTCTCTGTCGCCGCGCCTACCTTGATGACGGCAACGCCGCCAACGAGTTTGGCCAGCCGCTCTTGCAGCTTTTCCTTGTCGTAGTCCGAGGTGGTGTCCTCGACCTGCGTGCGGATCTGCTTGACGCGGCCTTCGATCTCGCCGGGCTTGCCGTAGCCTTCGACAATGGTGGTGTTGTCCTTGTCGATGGTGATTTTCTTGGCGCGGCCCAGGTCTTCGACCTTCACGTTTTCGATCTTGATGCCAAGGTCCTCGGTGATAGCGCGTCCGCCGGTGAGCGTGGCGATATCCTCGAGCATGGCCTTGCGGCGGTCACCAAAGCCCGGGGCCTTGACTGCGGCGCATTGCAGCGTGCCACGGAGCTTGTTGACAACCAACGTTGCGAGCGCTTCGCCTTCGACGTCTTCAGCGATGACGAGCAACGGCTTGCCCATTTTTGCGATCTGCTCGAGAAGGGGAAGCAGGTCCTTCATGGAGCTGATTTTCTTTTCGTGGATCAGGATGCGGACATCCTCGAGGGCGCATTCCATGCGCTCGGGATCGGTGACGAAGTAGGGGGAAAGGTAGCCGCGGTCGAATTGCATTCCTTCGACCACTTCGAGCGTGGTTTCCATCGTCTTGGATTCCTCGACGGTGATCACGCCATCCTTGCCGACCTTCTTCATCGCTTCCGCGATGATGGCTCCGATTTGCTTGTCGTTGTTGGCGCTGATCGTGCCGACTTGCGCGATCATGTCGCCCTTCACGTCTTTGTGGAGCTTCTTGATTTCCTCGATGGCGACTTCGACAGCCTTCTCGATGCCGCGCTTGAGCGCCATGGGGCTTGCGCCAGCCGCGACCGTCTTCACGCCTTCGCGGAAGATAGCCTGGGCCAGAACGGTTGCCGTGGTGGTGCCGTCGCCGGCGACGTCGGAAGTTTTCGACGCGACTTCGCGGACCATTTGCGCGCCCATGTTTTCGAGCGGATCGGGCAGCTCGATTTCCTTCGCCACGGTCACGCCGTCCTTGGTGATGATCGGCGCGCCGAATTTCTTTTCGATGACCGCGTTGCGCCCCTTGGGGCCCAGCGTGATCTTGACGGCGTCAGCCAGAATGTTGACGCCACGCAGAATCGACTGGCGCGAATTCTCACCAGTCACAATTTGCTTTGCCATGAGACCTAGTCCTCCTCAATTCCTCTTGAATGAATTGCCAGACGGATTGCTCCGCGTGGGTTGTTACTTTCTGCCGGAAGCCGCTTTTGCAGCGCCGCCGAGTTTGGCGAGGATCTCGTCTTCTTTCAGGATGAGATATTCCTCGTCGTCAATCTTGATTTCGTTGCCACTGTATTTGCCGAACAGGATGCGATCGCCGGCTTTTACGTCGAGGGGAACTCGCTGGCCTTTCTCGAGTTTTCCTGCTCCGACGGCGACGACTTCACCTTCCTGGGGCTTCTCTTTTGCCGTGTCGGGGATGATGATTCCGCCCTTGACGGTTTCCTTCTCTTCGAGCCGCTTCACGAGCACACGGTCGTGGAGCGGGGTAATGTTCACTGCCATTTTTCGTAACCTCCGCTAAGAGACTTCGGGATTATCGCGAGGTGAGGTGCAAGGGACATTTAGCACTCCTCTTCGACGAGTGCTAATATATGGAATTTCAGGACGACTGTCAAGGAATTTCCGGACATTTTCAGAAATTCAGCGGTTTGCGCGCGGCCGCTTTGCCGTGATGTATCTTGTTCATGGACAGTTACTTGTATGGTGCAAGATTTTTCTGACACTTGGGCATTGAACTGCAAGTAGGCGTGCGAGTAGAATCCGACCCAACGAAGGCTGATGCCCGCTCTCTTCTATATTCGGCTGATCGCGTTTACGGCGGGGGCGCTGCTATACCTGTTTTTGCTCGCGCTGATTGTGGGGCACCGGCAGCCGCGGCGATTTGAACGCGTACTCTTCTTTTTGATCCTCGCGCTGTTTTTCTTCTACTCCGGGGCATTGCTGGCCGCCAATGCGGCGATTCATTACGTGATCCCGCCTGTGAGCACGGCGATATTCGCGATGGGCTTGGTGCTATGCGGGTTGGGCTTTTTGCCGGGGCTTCTGGTGCACGCGGAAGTGGAATACGGGGGAATGGCGGGGGCGGTTCGGATCGGGGCGTGGCAGAAAATTTTGGTGACTGCGTTTTACCTGCCGACGGTGTTTTTCCTGGCGCGCATTGCTCCACAAATATTGGTACGACCGGGTCTGGATGTCCTGTGGGCGAGAGGGTTCGCGGCGGCTTTTTACGGAATCTGGCTAAGCTTGGCGTTGGCGGCGGGCGCATGGTTTGAGGTGCGGGCATCGGACGCGAGCGATGATCCGTCTTCGCGGCGACTGCACATTTTGCTAGGCGGAATTTTTGCCGTTTTGGCGGCGCTCGTTTTCTATGGGTATGGCCTGGGCGCGCTGCACGTGCCGGACACGCTGAAAAACTTGGGAACATTGCTGATTGTAGCTGGGCTGATTCCGGGAGCGGTGCTGGGCTATTTCGCGTTGCGCTACAACTTTTTGCAGATTGGCATGCAGCGCAATTTGGTCTATGCCGTGTCCGCGGCGTTTCTGGCAATGCTCTATCTGGCGCTGGTGCGGCGCGTGAGCGGGTGGCTGGAAGCGGTTCTTCCTCCCGAAGCGACGGCGGCGGTGCTGTTGTTTGTCTTGGTGATTTTTTTTGAGCCGCTGGAGCGGGTGATTGGGCGCACGCTGTATCGCACGTTCCAGCAACGGATGGAGCGCGTGCAACGGTTACTGCTGGAATTGCAGATCGAAGCGCAGAACGGCGACGTGATGAAGTTGGCCAGTGCGGCGGAAACGCGCATTCGGGAGGAGTTCGCACTGTCTTCCGTGCGCGTATCGCTTTCGCGCGGGGCGGGGTGGTCGCCGCTGCGGTCGCCGGGCGGGCTGGGGCATTGCGTCGAGCTTCCGTTGAAGAATGGGCGCGAAGAAATTGGTCTGCTGGAGGCGTGTTCGACGGGCGCTGTGCTGGTGGGCGAAACCACGGTGGCGCTGGAATTTCTCGCGGAGCAATTGCCAACACTGGTGAATCACTGCCGATTGATTGGGGAGAAGTTGCGTTTGGAACGCGAGTTGGCGGAACGCGAGCGGCTGGCGCTGGTGGGGCAAATGGCGGCGAGCATTTCGCACAATTTGCGGAATCCGATCAGCTCGATGAAGACTGTCTTGCAGGCGCTGCTCGAGGAACGCGATTTGACGCCGCGGGTGCGCGAGGATTGCGAAATTGTGGTTCGAGAAATGGACCGGCTGAGCAGCAAGCTGTCGCAACTTTTGCGTTACGCGCGGCCGGGCATTCGTGGAAACGACGGTGTGGGGCGAATTGCAATTGCGGCGATTACGGAGCAAGTCGTGTCGCTGCTGCGGCGAGATGCGGAACGGCGCAACGTGCAGCTGGAATTCGCGGCGGAAGGAAGCGAGATGAGTATTGCGGGCTCGGAAGAGGCGTGGACGGACGTTATCTCGAATCTGGTGGTGAACGCGATTGAAGCGCAGAGCGGAGCCGGGAAAGTTTGCGTGTCGATGAGGCAATGCGGCGGTGCGATACGCGTGGAGATTGCCGACGACGGGCCCGGCATTCCCGCGGATGTGGGCGCGAGACTATTTCAGCCATTTTTCACGACGAAAACCAGCGGCACAGGACTGGGGCTGGCGATTGTGGCGCGGCGCGCGGAGGAGATGGGCGGCACGATTTCGTGGGAGAGTCCTGTGTATGAAGGAAGAGGGACGAAATTTATCGTTACTGTGCCGGCCGGAGGGTAGGCGCGGTCCTTCACGGGCTGAAGCCGACAGCTTAAGGAGCAAGCGAACTGGAGATTCACCGCAGAGGCGCAGAGGGCGCGGAGAGGCGACAGTCGACGATTTAACAGAAGGGAAGTGATGGTGATGCGAACGATTTTGATTGTGGATGACGAGCCGGCGGCGCGTTACGGCTTGCGGCGGGCGCTCGAAAATGTGTATCGCGTGGTGGAAGCGGATTCGGCGGCGGCGGCGCGCGAAAGTTTGGCGCGCGAGAATCCGGACCTGATTCTGCTCGACGTGGTGCTGCCGGGCGAAGATGGGATTTCGTTTCTGCGGGCGATTCGTGCTGAAGGTTTCGAGAAGCCGATTCTGATGGTGTCCGCGCTGGACACGGCGAAGATGGCGGTTGAAGCTTTGCGCGCGGGAGCGAACGATTACATTGTGAAGGGCTTCGACATCGACGAGTTGCGGCAACGCATCGCAAATCTGCTGCGCATCGTGGAATTGGAAGCGGATAACACGCGGCTGCGGCGGCAGTTGATCACGGAAGGAGAGTTTGGACGCATGCGCGGCGCGTCCGCGGCTATGCGGCGCGTTTACGAACTTGCGGAACGCGTGGCCGCGACCGATACGACCGTGCTGATTTACGGCGAGAGTGGCACGGGAAAAGATTTGCTGGCGCAGGAAATTCACGAGCGCTCGCCGCGCGCTGGGAAAGCGTTCGTGGCCGTGAATTGCGCGGCGCTGCCGGAGAATTTGATCGAGTCGGAACTGTTTGGCTACGAGAAGGGCGCATTCACGGGCGCGGCGCAAATGAAGAAAGGAAAATTTGAGCTGGCTTCGGGCGGAACGCTTTTTCTGGACGAGATTGGCGACATGAATGCGGTGACGCAGGCGAAAGTGTTGCGCGCGCTGGAGAGCCGGAAGATCGAACGGCTGGGCGGGACGCATTCGATTGACATGGATGTGCGAGTGATCAGCGCGACGCATCGGAACCTGGCGGAGGAAATCGGGGCGGGGAGGTTCCGCGAGGATTTGTACTATCGGTTGCGGGTGGTGACGCTGGAGTTGCCTTCACTGCGCGCGCGCAAGGATGATGTTCCGCTGCTCGTAGGGGCTTTTCTGGAACAACTCGGCGCACGTCACAATCGCGTGGCGCGGATTTCACAGGAAGCGGCGGCGGCGCTAGTGCATTACGATTGGCCGGGAAATGTTCGCGAGTTGAAAAATGCTCTGGAGCGCAGCCTGGTGCTTTGCGCGGGCGAAACGATCGGCGTCGAAGATTTGCCGGAGGAAATTCGGCGCGGACATTCGCCAGTGGGACGCGTGGCGGGAGGGTCTGACGAAATCCTGGGCGAAATTGATTTCCGCGAGGCGAAGCGCAAATTCGAGGTGGCGTTTCTGAAGCGCAAACTGACGGAGCATCGTTGGAATGTGTCGCGGACAGCCGCTTCGGTCGGCCTGCACCGGCAGAGCTTGCAGGAAAAATTGCGCGAGTTGGGCATCGAGCGGCCGGGGAAATAAGGGATGCCAGAGCAAATCGGCGGATTCATTTTGGCGGGAGGGCGAAGCACGCGCATGGGCCAGCCAAAAGGACTGCTGAAATTTGCAGGCCAGCTGATGGTGGTGCACGTCGCGCAGGTGCTGGAATCCACAGGTGAGGCGCGGGGCGCGGTGCGTAATAGGACAGCCGAAGTTGCGCCAGCAATGATGAAACCGGTGATTATCGGGCCACCGGATGTTTACGAAGGGCTGGGGTATCGCGTGGTTCGCGACGATGACGAAAATATGGGGCCGCTCGGCGGCATTTCCACGGCGCTGCGCATCGCAACGTGCGAATGGAATTTGGTTGTGGGCTGCGATTTGCCGTTTCTGCGGCGCGAATGGCTGGAGTTTCTGATGGCGCGCGCGATGGCGTCAACGGCAGACGTGGTGATTCCGCTGAACGAGCGGGGATTCGAGCCGTTGTGCGCGATGTATCGAAAAAGCGCGCGGCCCACAATCGTAGAGGCCCTCGCGCGCGGCGTGCGAAAAATTACCGACGGGCTGACGGCTCTGACTTTGGCTAGCATTGCACCCGCGGAATGGAAAGGCTTTGACGCTTGCGGCCAGCTGTTCAAGAATGTGAACACGCCCGAGGACTACGACGAGGCGCAGAAGAGTTTGAGAGAGGGCACGGGATCGTGAACGAGCACTACATCGAATTTCAGGGCGTGTCGAAAGCATTCGACGAGCAGGTGGTGCTGCGCGACGTGAGCTTTTATATGGATCGCGGCGAGACTGCCGTGATTCTGGGACGCAGCGGCGTGGGCAAATCCGTTTCGTTAAAATTGATCATGGGATTTCTGAGGCCGGACGCGGGGCGGATTATCGTCGGCGGCGAAGACGTGACGGATTTTTCCGAGCAGCAGTTTGTGGCGGTGCGGAGACGAGTGACGATGGTGTTTCAAGCGGGCGCGTTGTTTGATTCGCTGACGGTGGCGCAGAATGTGGCGTTCCCGATGGTGTCGCTGGGCCAGCGCGACACGGAGGCGGTGGATGCGCGCGTGGCGGAACTTTTGGAGATGCTCGAGGTCTCGCAATTCGCCGATCGTGTGCCGTCGGAATTGAGCACGGGCACAAAGCGCGCGGTGGCGATTGCGCGGGCACTGGCGCAGGATCCGGAAGCGATTCTCTACGATGAGCCGACGACGATGGTGGATCCGATCATGGCGGGGCATACGGGCGAGCTGATTCTGAAACTGAAGGAAAAATTCCATAAGACATCCATCGTCGTCACACATGATACGCACCTGGCGCGGCGGCTCGCCGACCGCGTCATTTTTCTTCACGATGCGGGCGTCGGATTTTTCGGCACGTGGGCGGAGTTCGAAAAGTCAGAGGAACCATTTATTCGCAATTTCCGCTTGCAAGATGAGTTGATTCCCGCGCTGGACGTGACCGAGTGAGCGCGGGCCGATGAGTTTGGATTCCTCGCCCGCCACGGTCGATCCCAAAAAACAATTGAGGCGCGTCCTGGGATTCTGGGACGTGCTGCTGTTCAATATTGCGACGGTGCTGGGCCCGCGATGGCTGGCGGCCGCGGGGTACAACGGCACGTCGTCGATCAGCTTGTGGATTATCGCGGCGGTGCTGTTCTTCATTCCCAGCGCATTTGTGATCAACGAACTCTCCTCGCGCTTTCCCGATGAGGGCGGGCTGTACGTTTGGTCGAAGGAAGCGTTCGGCGATTTCCACGGATTCCTGGCCGGATGGACGTACTGGATTTACACGGTCTTTTATTTTCCGGGGCTGCTGCTGGCGAGCGCGTCCATGAGCGCATACGTTGGCGGCGCGGGACACACGTGGCTGGCGACGAATCGCGAATTTTTGGTGATTGGCTCTTTCGTGCTGCTGTTTGTTGCGGTTTTTCTGAACATCATTGGACTGAACATCGGGAAATGGCTGCAAAACGCGGGCGGTGTGGGGACCTATACGCCTCTGCTCATATTGATTGGCATCGCCGTTTGGATTTGGGTGACGCACGGTTCGGCGACGCATTTCACGCTGAGAAACATGATGCCGGTGTGGAATCAGGCTACCGTGAACTTCTGGCCGCAAATGGTTTTCGCGTTTGCCGGATTTGAGCTGGTCTCCGCGATGAGCGAAGAGGTGCGCAATCCGCGCAAGACTTTGCCTCGAGCGGTGTGGGGGGCGGGCGCGGCGGTAGCGTTCATTTACATCGTGGGGACGATTGCGGTTCTGGTGCTGATTCCGGCGCAGCAAGTGAATCCGCTGAGCGGCGTGTTTCAGGCGCTGACGTCGGGCTCGACGATTTTGAAAATCGGCTTCGTTGGCGTGATAGCTGCGCTGCTGGTCAGCGTGGGGAATGCGGGCGGCGTTGGCTCGACCGTGGCGGGTATTGCGCGCGTGCCCTTCGTGGTCGGGATCGACCGTTACTTGCCGAAGGCATTCGGCAAAATTCATCCGCGCTGGCGAACGCCGTATATCTCGATCATCGTGCAGGCGGTGCTGTCGTGCATCATTTTGCTGCTGGCGCAGATTCAGGCGACGGCGGCGACGGCGTATCAGGTGGTGGTGGACGCGGCGGTGATTCTGTATTTCATTCCGTTTCTATATATGTACGCGGCGGCCATCAAGCTGGCGTATCGCAAGGACCGGCGCAGCAACGAGCACGTGGTGCTGATTCCGGGCGGCATCATAGGCGCGTGGATTGCGGGCGGACTGGGCTTCTTGATTACAGCGCTGGGCATCGCGTTGTCGTTTATTCCGCCGGGGGAAGCGACGGACAAATTCAGTTTTCTGGCGAAAGTGATTGGTGGCACAGTCGGCACAGTGCTCGTCGGGCTTGCGCTTTACTGGCGAGGGGCGCGCGAGAAGAAGAAAATGGCATTGACCTCGTAAGATAAGGAATTCGCTTGATTATCCGCGCGCGCAAATGTAATTTGTGCGCAGTTTGCGGCCCTGGTTCAAACTTTCAGAGAATAATTGAATTTAATTTTCGGAACGCATCCTCACGGAGGTGAGACATGGCGCGTCCCACGGGCGTAACGATTCTGGCGGTTCTGAGTTTCCTCGGGGCAATTTTGATGGTGATTGGGGCGGCGGTGATGTTCCTTCTGGGTTCGTCGGCAGGACTAGCGGCAATGGCTGGGCGAGGCGGCGGCATGGGCGGTCCACTGGCGGCGATGGGCGCCTTTGCGGGCGTAGCGTGCCTGATTCTGGCGGTTCTCTATGTGGTGAATGGGGTTGGTCTGTGGAAGCTGCGCGGGTGGGCGCGGTTGCTGACGATTCTGCTGGTCGCGCTGGGAATTATTTTTGGGCTGCTGGGAATCGTGCGGGCGATGGCGCCGATGATGATAGGGCTGATTATCTGGGAGCTGGTTCTGATCGCTATCGATGTGTGGATCGTGATCTACCTGTTCAAGCCGCACGTGAAGGCGGCGTTTGGGGAGCCCGCAGCGTAATGGTGTGACGTTTTGAACGGGGAGCCGCGGCGCGAAGTCCTGCGGTTTTATTTTGTGAGTTGCGTTCAGTGGACAGCGCGCTTCTGAACCGTTTGCTTTGTCGCGAGCGAGAATCTTGGCTCCGTGTCGCCGTCTTCGAGGACAAGCTTCGCGACGTATTCGCCCATGGCGGGGCCGTGCTTGAAACCGTGGCCTGAGCCGCCGCCGACGAGCCACACATTTTCGAAATTTGGATGGCGGTCGATCAGGAAATCGCCGTTCGAAGTGTTTTCGTATTGGCAGACGCGGGATTCGATGACGGGCGCGTTGCGCAGGGCGGGGAAGCGACGGTGCAAATAATCGCGCACAAGCGAAAGCGTTTCGCCGGCAATGCGTTCGACGCGGTTGGGATCAACCGGCGAGCCGTGACGATCGCTGGCGATTTTGACGCCGCGGTTTTCGAGATCCGGCATGCCGTAAATTTCCATTCCCACATCGAGCCAGGTGGGAAAATTCCCGGCGGCATAGCTTTTGTCTCCCGGAGGCGCGCCGAAGAAATAGACTTCCTGGCGCGTCGGGAAAATGCGTTGGCCGAGGAGCTCCGGAAAAATTGTGGGGAGCCACGGGCCGCAGGCGAAAACGTAGTTGTCCGCGCGCAGAGTCTCGCCACTCCACGTGGCGAGTGCATCGACGAGGCCGCTGCCGTTGGGCGCTTCCATTTCCGCGATTTGATAGGTGCCGCCTGCCTTCTGAAACTCCTCGACCACTTTCTGCACTGCGCGACGCGCCATAAGGACGCCGCTTTCAGGTTCGTAGATGGCGAAATCGATATCGTCGCAGGCGATTTGCGGGAAGCGTTTCTCGATTTCCGCGGGCAAGAGTTTTTTGTGCGGCACGCCGACTTTCTTCAGCGTCGCCAATGTGTCGGATGCGACAGGTTCGCTGTCGCGAGCCATCCAGAGGACGCCGGTGCGGTCGAAAAGGCGCGCGCCGGTTTGGGTGTCGAATTCGGTCCAGAGCTCGAGCGCCCGTTTCGACCAGCGCGTGTAAATTTCGTCAGCGCCGTAGCCCATGCGAATGATTCGCGATTCACCTGACGAGCTGGCGCGGCTGTTGGCTGCGCCGTACGCGTCGGCGAGCAGCACTTTGGTCCCGCTGCGGGCGAGGCAATACGCAGTCCACGCGCCGAAGACGCCCGCTCCGATTACGACTACGTCGAAAGTTCGCCGGTCAGGCATTGTGCGCGATGCAAAGGCGAAGCGCTAAAATCCTTCCTCGATTAGTTTTTCGACGGTCCATCGTGACGTTGCGACTTCCGCGCGGCCTTTCATCAGGCTCTCAACGTATTTCGCCAAAATATCGCATTCGAGGTTCACGGAATCGGTGACGGCGATTTGCCGCAGATTTGTGTTCGCATATGTGTGCGGAATGATGGCGAACTCGGCGACGCCGTCGTTCCAGCGCGCGACAGTCAAGCTGATGCCGTCGACCGCGAGGGAGCCTTTCTCGGCGACGTAGCGGCGTAAATCTTCCGGAACGCGAACGGCGAGCCACCAGTTTTCGCCTTCGGCTTTCAGGTGTTCGACGCAGCCTACGCCGTCGACGTGGCCTTGCACGAAATGGCCGCCGAGCGGCGCGCCAGCCCTTACGGGCAATTCGAGATTTACGACGCGCCCCGCTGCGAGTTTGCCAAACGAAGTGCGGCGCAAAGTCTCGGGTGACAAATCGGCGGCGAAGAAGCGTTTGCCACTTTCGACGACGGTGAGGCAGCAGCCGTTGACGGCGATGCTCGCGCCGATTTTGATTTCCGCGGCGAGGTCCTTCGCACCGGTGAAATTAATTTTAAGGCGCGCGCCATTTTTGTGGCGTGCCAAATCCTCATGGCGTGCGAGCGCGCCGATTGTACCGAGATGCTCAATGATTCCGGTAAACATCGTGAAAATATCCTTCGACGGCAAAGTCAAAGCCAAAGCGCCGCAGCGTTATATTTTGCAGCGCGGGAGTTTTGTCAATGGCGCGCGCGCGATGGCGGGCGACAGGCGTAGTGACTGCTCCGAGCACTTTGGGCGCGTAAAACAGGATCATTTTGTCGACCAGGTCCGCTTGGAGCATCGCACCGTTCAAATCGCTGCCTGCTTCCAGAATGACATTGAGAATTTCGCGCTTGCCGAGTTCGCGCAGGACGCCGCGCAAATCCACATGGCCGCCGCGCGAACGGACTTGCACGATTTCGACGCCTGCCTTGCGCAACAACTTCGCTTTCGGCGAATCCGGCGATTGCGCGGTGAAGATCAGCGCGTCATTGTGCGTCGTCCGGACGATTTGCGATTTTACCGGAATGCGCAGCCTGGAATCCACCACGGCGCGAAGGAGCGGCCTGCGACGCGGCAGACCGGTGCGATCCGTCATTCGCGGATCGTCGGCGAGCACGGTACCGATTCCCGTGAGCAGCGCGTCGGCGGCGTGGCGCAGCGTTTGAACTTCCGCGCGCGATTCGGGCGACGTGATCCACGTGACCGTGCCGCCCGGCGACGCGATTTGGCCGTCGAGCGTGAGCGCGGTTTTCAGAGTGATGAAGGGCAGTTTGGTGCGAATCCACTTCGCAAAGGCTTCGTTGAGGCGGCGCGCGTCGTCTTCACGCACGCCGAGAACTACTTCGATGCCGGCTGCGCGCAAGTCGCGAATTCCGCGGCCAGCGACGGCGGGATTGGGATCGCGCATCGCGACGACGACGCGCTTCGCGCCCGCATCGATGATTGCTTTCGTGCACGGACCGGTGCGGCCTGTGTGGCAGCACGGTTCGAGATTCACATACAGAGTGGAGTGACGCGCATTGGCGCGCGCGCGTTCGAGGGCGACGATTTCTGCGTGCTTGCGCGCTTCGTAAGTGTGAAATCCTTCGCCAACAACAGCGTCGTTTTTCACGACCACCGCACCAACCATGGGATTGGGGTGCGCGAGCGCGACGCCGCGATGGGCGAGCACGAGCGCGCGGGCCATCCAGGCTTCATCCGTGAGGCGAACGGAGTCTGCGAGACGAGCGGAGCCAGTGCTCGAAACGGAATTGAGCTGCTTCGTATTCTTGGTGTTCGTATTGCGAGTGCGCGTGGGGTCAGTCAATGTCAGCCAGTGTTAGTCAAAAGGTTAGTCAAAGAGCGAGTTGACGTAGGTCTGCGCGTCAAAGGGCACCAGGTCGTCTATCTGCTCGCCCGTCCCGACAAAACGGATGGGCAAGCCGAGTTCGCGCGAAATAGCGATGACGATTCCGCCTTTGGCGGTGCCGTCGAGCTTGGTCAGCACGATCCCCGTGACGCCGACGTGGCCGGTGAATTCGCGCGCCTGCGCGAGTCCATTTTGGCCGGTGGTCGCGTCCATCACGAGGAGCACATCGTGAGGAGCGCCGGGGACGAGCTTTGCGGCGGTGCGTTTCATCTTTTCGAGCTCGGCCATTAAGTTGGATTTCGTGTGGAGGCGGCCGGCTGTGTCCACGATAACAGCGTCGACATTTTTCGCGCGCGCGGCGGTGAGGCCGTCGAAAACGACAGCGGCAGGATCCGAGCCGGCTTTCTGCTTAATTAGCTCGACACCCGAGCGCTTGGCCCAGACTTCGAGTTGCTCAATGGCGGCCGCGCGAAAAGTATCCGCAGCACAGAGCATCACGGAGCGGCCTTCGGCGCGCAAACGATTGGCGAGCTTGCCGATGGTGGTGGTTTTTCCGGTGCCGTTGACGCCGACAACAAAAATCACGCGCGGCGCGGCCGCGATAGCCGCAGCGGAGTCGCCATTCCGCGGAACGGGAGCTGCTGCGAGAATGCGGACGAGCTGGTTTTTAAGTTCGAGTTTAAGAGCGGCAGAACCGGTGAGTTTCTGTTCCGTCACCTGCCTGCGCAGGGAGGCCAGCACCTCTTTAGTGGTGGCTACGCCGATGTCCGCACTCAAAAGCGCCGCTTCGAGCTGCGCGAGCAACGCGGGATCGACAGGACGGTCGCCTGTCAACAATTGCTCGACGCGAGCTGACAGCTCCGTGCGCGTTTTCGCGACGGAGTTCTTGAGCCGTTCGAGGACCGTTTCCTCGGGTTTGCCGAATAGGGTGATCATGGCGCTTCCGCCGCGCTGGCGGAAACGTTCATTCTAGCAGAGGAAGGCAAAGAGGCGCTCGACGAGTCTTGGAGTTTGGTAGCGAGGATGACGCGAGAGGCGAGTCTTTCGATAGGCTGCTAGACGACGGCGACTTCGACTTCGACGACGGAGGGGCTGAGCTTGAGTTTGCCGGCGGCGACGGCGCGCTCGATGGCATGGACAACGTCGGAATCGAATTTCGTTCCGGCGAGTTGCTGGATGCGATCCATGGCGTATTCGAGGTCCATCGCGGATTGATAAGGGCGATTGGTGGTGATGGCGTCGAACGTGTCGGCGACGGCGATGATGCGCGCCATCATGGGAATCTGGTCGCCAGCCAGGCCGTAGGGGTAGCCCTGGCCGTCCATGCGTTCGTGGTGGAGTTCGATTCCCGGCAGCATGTCTTTCAGTTGCGCGACAGGACGCATGATGTTCGCGCCCTTCACAGGATGCTGCTTCATCAGCGTGAATTCTTCTTCGGTGAGCTTGCCGGGCTTTTTCAAGACATTGTCATCGACGCCGATTTTACCGACGTCGTGCAGGAGCGCGGAAATGCGCAGCTTGTCCATGGCTTCGGCGTCGAGGCTCATTTCCTGCGCGATGGTGAGCGAATATTTCGCGACGCGGCCGGAGTGGCCTCGCGTGTAAGGATCCTTTTCGTCGATGGCGGCGGCGAGCATGCGGATCGAGCCCATGAAAAGCTCGCGGTTCTCGGTGGCGGCCAGTTGCAGGCGGTCGACGTATTTCTCGATGTCGTCGGCCATGCCGTTGAAGGTTTCAGCGAGCTCGCTGATCTCCGCAGCCCCTTCGACGGGTGCGCGTTGGTGGAATTCAGCGCGTGCAATGGCGCGCGTGGAGCGGACAAGGCCTTGAATGGGGCGCGTGATTCCTAGAGCGGAAAGGTATCCGACCAGCAGGGCAATTAAAGTGACGGCGATGACGAAACGCATCGCCTGAGTTGTGAGTTCCTGCACGCCCGCGTCCACGCGGGCCTTCGCCAAACTGCGCTGCGCGATCACGGCCCAATGCAGCTCTGGAATGGTGCTGTAGGTGCCGATCATCTCGACGGGCTTTTTATTTTCGTCGATCGTGAACTGCGTCGTTTCGGTGCCGCGCAGCTCCTGCGGGAAGTGCTTGAATTGGGCGACGACAGGATTCGAGCTGAGGTCACGGCCGGGGACCATGTCGATGGTGTCCGGGTGGACGACGATTCGGCCGTCGCCGTTGACCACGTAGACGGTACGGTCGCGCACGCTCGCGTCCTTAAGGCGCGCGACGATGTGATCGAGGGACACGACCGCAGCGAGCATTCCAGAAAATTGGCCGTCGGACATCAGCGGGACCGAGATGACGATGGCGGGGCGGTTTTGCTGGCCGAGGGCGAACGTGCCACTGACCCAATTGCCACCCTGCACGCTGGCGGTGAAGGCGCGCTTGAGAGCCGCGTCGACGAACGGATCGCGGTCAGCGCCCTTAACGCTTTCCGCCGATTCACCCTTGGCGTCCGTGCCGATGGTGGTGACGTAGAGGATATCGTGGTTATTTTGCAGAACGTTCTGAAGCATGCGGCTGAGTTGTGGCGCGTGCGCGGGGTCGCTGACGTTCTTGATCCAGCCGGTGAGGGCCAGCAACTGGCGTTGGCTTTCGAGCTGCTCGCTGAGATTCGATTCAAATTGGAGGATTTCGCTGGCCACGGAACGGGTGATTTCCGATTGCTGCACGCGCTCTGTGTCCTGGAGCTTCTCCTCGCTAAGTTGCAGGACTTCGCGATGATAAAGCCAAAGCGGCAGCGCGCTGGTGAACAGTAGGGCTCCGAGCACAATCCAGAGAATGCGCAGGCGGCGCATTCCGGTCGCCTTGAATGGTTTTTCGGGCATGCGAGTGTCTACGTGAAAATCGTAAGCGAGCCTGCACCGGGGTACAACTGGCCGAAAGTACTACCTATTGGCGGATTGGCAACGTTAGCCCGGCGGGGGAGGGCCGAGATGGATTCGACGAACCTGCTTCAAAATCGGCAATTGTAGTAATGTGCTTTGTGAATGAACTACGTTAAGCGGCTAGAAGGACAAAGCGCGCTGGTCACGGGGAGCTCAAGAGGGATAGGGCGCGCCATCGCGCTGCGTCTGGCCCGTGAAGGGGCTCAACTATTCCTCCACTACCATAAAGATCGGGCAGCCGTTGAAGCAGTCGCACGCCAAGTGAATTCTACGAGAGTCCTCCAGGCGGATTTGCGTTCCACTAACGCCATTGATTCCATGTTCGCGGCACTGAAGCATTCCCGTTTGGATATCCTTATTAACAATGCGGGGATTTGGAAGCCAACTCCGCTGGGCGGCTCCTCATTGGAAGACGTGTCCGAGATATTGGACGTAAATCTTAGGGCCGTGTTCTGGGTTGCGCAAAAATGTCTGCCGTTGATGCGTGACGGAGGGAGGATTGTGAACATATCTTCGGTTGCGGCGAAGATCGGCGTTGCCAGTGGGCGGAGCATGTACGGCGCCACCAAAGCAGCAGTCGAAGCCCTGACCCGCAACTGGGCTGTGGAGTTAGCTCCGCGCCGCATTCTTGTCAATGCAGTCGCGCCAGGGTACGTTACGACCGACATGACCCGCGAGCATTTCTCAGAGACCGGAGTTCGCAGTCGTGCAATCGCGAGGAGCCCGCTGGGACGGTTAGGGAATCCTGAAGAAATTGCGGACGTAGTAGCTTTTCTCTGCTCCGATGATGCGCGGTGGGTGACGGGACAGATCTTGAACGTGAGCGGTGGTTTCGTCGTGTAGCTCGGCGCCGACCGCGCGACGACATCGTGCGGCAACAATCACTCGGCTTTTAGCGGGCGCTCCATCAGTTCGCGAATGGCGTCTTGCGGCGCACGGCCTTCGTAGAGGACGGCGTACATTTGCTCGGTGATGGGTAGTTCGATTCCCAGTCGCAGCGCGAGTGCGTGCGCCGCACCCGTGGTGCCGACGCCCTCGGCGACCATGCGCGTGGAGGCAAGGATTTCTTCAAGCTTTTTGCCGCGGCCCAGTTCCACGCCGACGGAGCGGTTGCGGCTCAAGTCGCCGGTACACGTGAGCACGAGATCGCCCATTCCGGCTAATCCCGCGAGGGTCTCTTTGCGGGCGCCGAATGCGGTGCCGAGGCGCGTCATCTCAGCGAGGCCGCGCGTGATGAGCGCCGCGATTGTGTTATGACCCAGGCCGAGTCCTTCGGCGACGCCGGCGGCAATGGCGATGACGTTTTTCATCGCGCCACCGAGCTCCACGCCGACCACGTCGTCGTTCGTGTAGACGCGCAGCGTGGGACCAGATAGCTGCTCCTGCAATTCGGTGGCGAGCATGCGATCTTTTGAGGCGGCGACGATGGCGGTGGGGTCGCCGCGGGCGACTTCGAGGGCAAACGAGGGCCCCGAAATCACCGCGACGCGCGGCCAGAATTTAGGCGTGAGCACTTGCTCGATCACTTCCGTAATGCGCAGCAGGGTTTTGGACTCGAGTCCTTTTGTGGCGCTGACGAAACCGGTCATGCGGCCGAAGAATGGCAACATCTCGGTATAAAGCTCCCGCGCGTGTGCGGAGGGCATTGCGCCGATAACAATGTCCGCGCCGTCGACGGCTTCGCGCAATTCGCCGGTGACTTCAACTTCGGCGGGCACGGTAAATCTCGGTAAGAATGCCGGGTTTGTGCGGTCTTTGCGGAGCGAGTCGAGGACGTCTTGCTCTCGTGCCCACAGAGCGATGCGATGCGGCGCGCGACTGCGCGCGACCACGATGGCGAGGGCCGTGCCCCATCCTCCAGCTCCGATGATGGCGATTTTTTTCGTGTCAGGCATATATTTTCGCGGGGGAATTATGAGAGCCAGTTCGATGGGCGAAGCTCTGAACGCCGCGCGCTCCAGTCTGTCAAAGATGATTGTTCTTGGATGTTCATTTTCGGACTACTTTTTCCGGCCGAGCCGGTTTTCCGTTCCGATGATCAGGCGGGCGATGTTTTCGCGATGCTTGAAAATCACGATAATCGCAACAGCGACGGCACCAAACGATACGGCCAACGGAGGAGCGTGTCCTGGTGCGTAAAACAAGTAGACCAAAATTGGCAAAGCTGCCGCGGCGACTACTGAACCGAGCGAAACGTATCTCCAAAACGCGACCACCACTATCCATACGACCAGCGTCGCGAGCACGGCTTGCCACGCGACGGCCAGGAAGACACCGAGTCCCGTGGCGACGCCCTTTCCGCCGCGAAAGCGCAGCCAGCATGAAAACGTGTGCCCCAAGACCACCGCGACGCCGGCCGCCATCACCCAGCGGATGTTTCCGTGCGACCATCGCGAAGCAAACCAGACGGCGAAGTATCCTTTGCCCGTGTCCAGAAGGAGCGTCAAGAAACCCGCGGGCTTGCCAGCGATGCGCGTCACGTTGGTCGCGCCGGTGTTGCCGCTGCCGGATGCGCGCACGTCCGAGCCGCGGCCCATTTTTACAATCAAGTATCCGAAGGGAATCGAGCCCAGGAGATACGCGGCAATGGGAATCAGCCAGAGCGATTTCACGGTGTGCGGCCTTCCACGAAACGATAAGTCGCCAGCCTAGTGTGCACGGCGCCGCTGGAATTTAGCACACTTTCGTACAGATGGAATTCCGCGGCAGTTGTGGCGCCAAAACTCTGGTGCGTGACGGGCGCCACGGCGTCGCGCAATTTGGCGATCCCTTCTTCGGTTTTGAATCGCGCCAACGTTAAATGTGGCTTGAACGCTCGTGAATCCGCCGGAATTCCGGCGGATTCGAGACTTGATCCAACGTCCGACGCCAATGCCGCAAGTTCCGGACCTGCTTCAATCCCAAGCCAGAATACTTGCGGATGGCGTTCATTGGGGAAAAATCCAAAATGCCGGAAGGCAATTTCAACCGGAGCCTTGAATTTCACTTGGCTGAGAGAATCCTTGATCACGGGCAGTTTTGTTTCGTCGACATCGCCGATGAATTTCAAAGTGACGTGAATGCTCTCCGGGCGCATCCAGCGCGCGCCGCGGCAGACGCTCTCGAATTTCTGAATTAGTTCGCCGAGCAAGTGGCGCGTCTGCTCCGGGACATCGAGCGCGACGAACAGGCGCACGCGTTAACCCTTCGCCGGCGAGGCGGCGTAGAGAAAATACCGACGCACCATGTCGAGCGCTGCTTGAGTGGCTTGATGGCGGATGCGATCGCGAGTCCCGGGGAAACGAAACTCACGCTCCTTCGTGCCTTTTTCGTCGGCGATCGCGATGTGTACCAGGCCCACTGGTTTTTCGGGCGTGCCGCCGCCGGGGCCCGCGATTCCGGTGACGCCCACCCCGAGCGTCGAACCGGTCTGCCGCCGAATGCCATCCGCCATCGCAAGGGCCACTTCGGAACTGACGGCGCCCTTGGCTTCGATGATTTCTCTGGGCACGTCCGCCCACGCGGATTTCAAATCGTTGCTGTAAGAGACCACTCCACCGCGAAAATACAACGAGCTTCCCGGTACATTGGTGAGGCGCGCGGCCAACATTCCGCCCGTGCAGCTCTCCGCGACGGCAATCGTAGCGCGATGCTCCTGCAATTGGTTGGCGACAACCGTTTCCAGATTCTCGCCTGAAGTCGAAAACAGGTTTTCGCCGAGCGCTAGGGCGAATCGCTTGGTTATTTCGTCGAGCAGCTTGACGGCGGCGGCTTCATCTTCCGACCAGACGCGAGGATGAAGCTGAATTTCTCCCGGCGCGGCGAGGATGGTAGTTTCCGTTCCGGCATACTCTTTGTAAATCGAAGCGACGCGCTGATCCACTTCCGACTCCGGCAAGCCCGTGGTTCGCAAATCGCGCGTGTAAAGACGAAGATTCGCGCCGCGGCGCGCGAGACGGGGCTTTACCTCTTGCACGAACATGGATTGGAGTTCCGCGGGCGGGCCGGGGAGCAGTACGACCACTTTGCCGTCGGATTCCAGCCACAAGCCCGGGGCGGTGCCCTGAGAGTTGGGGAGCGGCTCGGCTCCTTCGGGGACCATGGCCTGGCGGATGTTCACTTCGGGCATGGTGCGTCCAAATTTGCGGAAGCGTTCTTGAATGCTGCGCAGGATGGCTTCGCTGCGCTTGAGCTTGCGCCCGAGGGCCTCCGCGACAATTTCGCGCGTGCGATCATCTTCGGTTGGGCCGAGGCCACCGCAGGAAATGACAACGTCGACGCGCTCGAGGGCGCGAAGGAAGACATCGCGCAGATCGTCATCGCGATCGCCAACGACATGCTTTCTGCGCACGTGAAAGCCCAGGCGATTCAGCTCGGCTGTGAGGAAAAGGGAATTGGTGTCGAGGCGATAGGGCGTGAGCAGTTCAGAGCCGACAGCGATGATCTCCGCATCCATCGCAAATGTTGTACCCGATGCGCGGCGCAACTCGCAAGGGGCGAGGGAACTTTATTTTTGGGTAGGAGGAAAAGTTTGTCTGCCGCGCGCGGCGAGGTGCTAATTGTTTAGCGAAAGGCCTTCGACGTCCCAGTCCAGCGTGTAGAGTGCGTTTACGGTGGCGACGAGGGCTTGGCGCGACGGCTCGAGCACGAGGCCGACGATGTTGTTGCCGCTGAGGGCGATCTCCGCGTGAGCATCCGGCGAGATGCGGACGATTCCGCGCTTACCCGCGAGCGACGCCGCGACGTACAAATTGCCGGCGCGGTCAAACGCCAGTCCCTGCGGTCGCCCCAAGCCGCGGTAAAAAACTTCCACTTCCCCTGCGGGAGTGATTCTGTAAACGCGGTCGAAACTCGACGTGGTGGGCCCAGTAACGTACAAATCGCCGCTGGGATGAAATGCCAGATGATACGCGGACATCGAAGGCTCAAGCGTCGCAAACACGAAAATTTCGCGGTCGGCTCCGATTTTGAAAATCGTTCCGCTGCGGTCGCCGACGTAAAGATTTCCGGCGTGGTCAAACGCGATTCCTGTGGCGATGCCCATGCCTTCGAGCCACTGCTCGGTGCGTCCGTCCGGCGTAACGCGATAAATGGTTCCATCGTTGCGGCACGAAACGTAAAGCACGCCGTCGCGATCGATAGCCAAGCCTGTGGGATTCATCAATTGCGTGACGTAGGGCTTCACAGTGCGATTCGCCGTGATTTTGTAAAGAGAGACGGGAACTTTTTGTCCGCGCTGCCCGCTGAACGTCACGTACGCGTTTCCTTCGCGATCCACCGCCGGATTCGACACGGGATGCAAGTTGTCGGCGACTAGCGAGCCAATCGAAATCGGGAACGGCTGGCTCTCCGTATGTCCCGCGTAAACGCGCACCATGCCGCCGTCGGCGCCATCGGGGACGCGCGCGACCAGCACGTTCTCCGACGCCATCACCACGTCGCCCCCGGTGTTTCCAAAACGCACTTCGGGACGCGCGCAGTTTCCGTTCGCAAAGCCCGCGCCGTGAATGGTGATCTCGCCGCCGGGGATCGCTGCCGGAGGCTGCACGCGCTCAATTTTCGGGATGCCGTTCGTTTTCAACCGCAAATCCCCCACACCTTTATAGGCCTAAACCTCTGGCAATCCAAATTCCAATGGCGGCGTAAACGGCGGCAATCCAATCGTCCGCCATGATGCCCCAGCCGCCGGGCAGCGATTCTGCTTGCCGCACCGGAAAAGGCTTCCAAATATCGAACGCTCGAAAAAGTATAAAACCCAGAGCCAAATATTTCCAGTTGGGCGGACTGAGCGCAAAGAGACATGTGAAAAGCTGGCCAGAAACTTCGTCGATGACCACAAACTGAGGATCTTTCTTGCTGGTGAACTTCGCCACGCGGTTCGAGGCCGCTACGCCGAGGAGTGCCAGGACGAGTGCAACTACGACTCCAATCGGCCATTCTGGCCGGAGAACAAGGTAGACATCGCGCGGATAGAGGTCTATTGCGGGCTGGCCCGGAATTTTTGACAGCGCCCAATAAAGTGCCACGCCGACGAGCGAGCCCCACGTCCCAGGCGCTTTCGGGAGGTAGCCCACGCCGCCCACCGTTGCGAGAAATAATGACAGGCGCGGTTTTCGCGGAGGCGCGGCGGGAGCGGTGTCAGTTTTCGTGTTCATCGCGCGGCAATGTTTCGTGCGAAGTTGCTTGGTGCGGAGATGTCTCGTGCGATTCGAACAGCGATTCGTCGGTGGCCGGCTCGGATACCTTGTATTTCTCGCTGGCCCAGTTGCCAAGGTCGGTCAAACGGCAGCGCTCGCTGCAAAAAGGGAAATCGCTGTCCTTTGTCGAATCGGTTGCCTTCCGGCAAATGGGGCAATGCCATTCCATGGCAGTCAGCCTAGACTAACACGCCGTTCATGGGCGTTGTAGGGGCGGGTTTATCCCGCCCGCGTTCTCGCGCCGACAAATTGAAATTCGGGCGGCGTAAAGCCGCCCCTACAGGTGCGTAGACCGTCACCACGTCGTTGCCGCGTGGACGGCTTCATGCCGTCCGCTTTCCGGAGGAATTTATGCGAGGATTGGAAATGGCTGCGCGAGAATTTGCGTGTCCTGCGGGATTGCAGTGTCGGCCGAAATAATTTCGACCGCGCGGCCGATCAAATCGTAATCGCGCGCTTCTGTGATTTCGACGCGCGCCATGGTTCCCGGCGGAGGCAGTTGCGCTGCGTCCGTCACGCCTGCAATTTCGGTGATAAAAACCTTGCCGTCGATTTCCGGCGCCATGCCTTCCAGACGCGCTTCCCACACAAGCTCCGTATCCTTCGACGGCCCTTCGAGCATAGCGGTAAAAGTTTTGCCGACTTTCGCGCGCAGCGTTCGCCGCGATACTTTCTGCTGAATGGCCATCAGAGTATTGCGCCGTCGCGCAATCGTCTCGGCGTCCACTTTTTCGTCGCAAGCGTAGCTTTTCGCCGTTTCTTCATCCGAGTACGCGAACACGCCCATCCAGTCGAATTCCGCCGCACGGACGAAATCGCACAACACGCGAAAATCTTCTTCCGTTTCGCCCGGGAAGCCAACGATGAAAGACGTCCGCAGTGACACGCCGGGAATTGTGTCGTCGAATGCGCTCGAGCATTTTCAGAAACGCATCCGCATGCGAACCACGCTTCATGCGCGCCAGAACGCTGCGGCTGGCGTGTTGCAACGGGATGTCCAGATACTTCACCAACCGCTCATGCTGCGCGATTGTTTCGAGCAGCTTCGTTGTGATGCGATTCGGATAGCAATAAAGGAAGCGAACCCAGCGCAACTCTTCAATGTCCGCGAGCCGTTCGAGCAGCAGCGGCAGCCCATCGCGCATGCCCAGATCTTCGCCGTAGAAAGTCGTGTCCTGCCCGATCAGATTGATTTCGCGCACGCCTGACGCGGCCAGATTTCGTCGCTTCGCGCACCACGGATTCGAATCGGCGGCTGCGAAAGCGCCCGCGCAGTTGCGGAATAATGCAGAACGCGCACGGATGATCGCATCCTTCGTTGATTTTGATGTACGCGGTGTGGCGCGGCGTCGCAAGGATGCGCGGCGTCAAATCGTGATAAAGAAAAGTCGGCGATTCATCGGACGAATTTCGCAGCTCGCCTTCGCACGCCTGCAATATTTTTTCGACTTCGCCCGTTCCGATGACGGCGTCGACTTCTGGAATTTGTTCGCGGATTTCGTTGCGAAATCGCTCGACCAGGCATCCGGCGACGATTAATTTTTGCGCGCGGCCGAATTTCTTGTGCTCGGCCATCTCGAGAATTGCGTCCACGGATTCTTTTCGCGCTGGCTCGATGAAGCTACACGTGTTGACCACCAGCACGTCCGCGTCGTCCGCGCGCGGCGTGATTTCGTAGCCCGAGCGCGCGAGAATCCCCATCATCACCTCGCTGTCCACGAGGTTCTTCGGGCATCCCAGGCTGACAAATCCCACTTTCGGCATGTTTCGGTGCGTTCCCTTTCGCGCAGGAATCGTCAATGTTAACACACTGTGGCTCAGGGCATTCTGTGACTACATTTTTTTGGGTGGTGAGTGGTTTACGATTATTCGACTAACCAGGCCAAGCCGTGATTTGTGACAACAGAACGGTAGTACAATCGCGCGAAGACAATGGCTAGACTGGTTAACCCTTGGCTTGTTGCACTGGTGGCCATCCTTGCGGGTCCGGTGGTCGCGCATGCACCGTCTGCCGCTCGGGGAAAGGAATTAGCCTTCAAGATTGCCACGCCGCTTAAATTCAAGGGGCGTGTTGTTTCGGGTTCTCTGCGACAATCTGACATCCCACAGCTTCTCGATTTGCCTGTTCGCAACGGCGATACTGACCTTGCTGAAGGTTACGGCGTGCAGATGACCGGACCAAATAATACGAAATTTATGGTTTACACATGTCGGCAGTGGAGGAGTGCTCAAGCGGAGGGAGCGTATTCGGCGACTACATATGATATGGCGATGGAAAGTTTCTTTATTCATACGTGCAACCTGTTGTTTGAGTTGCAGAAAGCAAAGCTCCCGATCAGGAGCTTCATTGCGAATCCCCGCGTGACTCTCGCTGATCTCAATTTGCTGCCTGCGGAAATTCTTGCATCCATGCCTGTTGGAGGAGCGACGGACCGCGCGCGGCGTGGCAAGACGATCGCGCAGGTTGTACCGCCGCAGGACGTGATTGAATCAGACGCCGACGGCCTTAGGGTGTCCTACGGGGGATTTCGGCAGTCGTTCTGGGTGGGCGCGCGAGCGGATTTCAACGGTGACGGTATAGAAGACATCCTGGTATTCACAGGCGGTCGCGCCGAGGGCGGCACGATGGGCTACTCAGACTATTTTATTCTGACTCGTACAAGTCCATCGGGTCCGTTGAAATTGATTCAAACGACAGACATGCGTCAGCGCGGCAACAAATGAAATATCGAGGCCGTTACGGTCGCCTGCGCCGGAATGCACTGAATCGGACGATTAACGCGGAAATCACAAACTGACCTACTGCCAACTTCGAGCTTGTCTGCGAACGAGAAATTAGGGACGCGAAATTTTCCGGGGATTGGATGTTTCGATTAGCGCGGGGCGAGAAGGTCGCGAGGTCGGTCGAAAACAAAATTGCATGCCGCCGCTTTTGCTGTGCATTCGAGGATTCCACGCAAAAGGAGCCGCGCTTTTGAGTTTGCCGGAAGAACCGCAGGAAACTTGGCCTGGCGGAGGCGGTCGCCAAACGCGGACAGTTTGTCGTCGCCGCCAAGAAACCTTGTTTGGCGGACCACAGACCCGTTTGGCCCCGGCTCGAGCGAAACCAAAAAGATGGCCTTGCCGCTCGCGGCCGTTGCTTTTCCGAGCGGAATCGTGCGCATGCGAAGGAGTTCGGCGCCCGCTCGCTTCACGCGCGCGTCAATTCCGGCGTCGCCACCAAGCAATTTCGCGAGCCGCGCTCGCGCGTCGTCGGGCGCGCCGCCAGCGCGCCAGCGCGAGCGTGTATGTGCGAATCGCCAGCTCTTTGTCACCGCGCGCTTCGTAAATTCGCGCGAGATGATAGCCTTCGTCGCCTCGCTGATCGAGCAGCCACGCAGAGGCGGCGAGCAATTCCGCCTCTTTCATCCGCCGCTGTTGAAAATGCACCCAGCCGAGCGTGTCCCAAAAAGCGGGAAGCACAACTGTGTCGCCGAAGTTTTCATTGGTGAGATGGCGGAGGTCCACATGGCTGAGCGCTGCTTCCGCTGAATTGACTGCCAAATTTGCGTAGTGCTCGGCACGATCGAGCGCCACATTGCGTTCCGCAAGATCGTAAGCGATCTGATTCCAAATCAGCGCGGAAGGCGAGAGGCTGGCTGCTTTGTCGAACGCGCCTAGACCATTTTCGGTTTTCCCGGTGGCGAGATAGGCCTCGCCGAGGCGCAGGCGAACCGCGGCGCTGTCCGGATCGAGCACGACGGCCTTTTCGAGCTGCGCGAGTGCGGCATCGTAACGCTTCTGGTCAATGTAAACGGCGCCCAAATACCCATAGGCATTGGGATCAAGCGGCTTGAGGGCAATTTGTTTTTGGAAGGCGGCCGCAGCGTCGTTGTATTTTTTCTGGTCGTAGAGGGAAACGCCGAGCAAGTTATTGGCGGTGTCGTCGGTGGGATTCGCCGCGAGCTGCTTGCGAAATGACGTGGCAGCGTCCGCATATTTGCCGACGCCGAGCTGTGCCAGCCCGAGAACACGCCACAGATCTTTTTGCTGCGGATTGATTTGTGCCACGGCGTCGAACAATTGCAGAGCCTTGGCGTTGTTTCCAGCCTTCAATTCGGCGGTACCTGATTCCATCAGCGCACCGGAGGTGGCATCGTCCGGCACGCCGGGAATGATATTTGCGACCGTTATTGCCTGGCTCTCATCCGCTTCGACGGCATGCGCGAACGCGAGATAATCCGCGCGGCGCGAAGCGGGCACTTCGCGAGCAATGAAGCGCAAGGAACGCTCCGCAGTGATTACGTGCTCCTGCGAGGCGTAGCTCGAGCGATACGCGGCGTAGTCTCGCGTCACGCCCGCGCCCACAGGCATTTGCGGCGTGTCGTTTACAGGCAAAGTTAGCGTGAGTTTCGCAGTCACATCGAGCGAATTTCCCAATTCGATGGGACTCGCGGAATTTTCTGGGGCATCGGGAAAACCGAACGTGGGCAAGGGAAGCGCGAGAACCGTCTTGGGCTGCGACCAGTCGAGAAAACCTTCGTTGACGAGGATGAAATCGAGCGTGAACGGGTCGCGCGTGGCGGTGGGATTGCTCGGCTTCGCGTCGGTAACTTCGCCTTGCAGGCCATCGAGCCTCGCCATTGTTTGCGCCACCTGTTTCCATTGCGCTTGCGGTGTGTGTTCGAAGGCCATGCGCAGCGCCACTTCATTGTCGCCGCGCAGCGTATAGCGGATCCGCGCCACCAATCTGCCGAGCGAACTTACGCGTCCGGTGATTTCCACTGTTTGCGAGGATTGGAACGGGAGATCGAGAGGTGTTGCCGCGAAATGCGGCGCAACGGCCGTAGATACGATGAGCGCTTGCTTGCCGCGCAGGTTCGGCAGCAGCATACGAAACGGAAGCACGTCGGAAGAAGGATCGAGCCAGAAAACCTCTTTTCCCGCCGTGACCGCAAGAATCGCATGATTCAGCGCGCCGGGCCACGGGAGATCAGGGTTTAGCTCCGCGCTGGAGGAAAGCAGCGCGACTTCGGTGTGAAATCCAGCGGCGTTCAGCAGCGCCCCGAGCAACGCACAGTTGTCGAGGCCATCGCCGTAGCCGTCGCTCAAGATTGTTGCGGCGTCGTGCGGCTGGAAATCCGCCTGCTCGAAAGGAACATTGACGAAGCGAATTTGCTTGGCGACGAAATCGTAAAGGGCCTCGATCTTATCCGTATCGGTTTTTTGCGTCGCGATCAGCGCCTGGGCTTTAGCCGCAACGGCGTCGCTTGGCTTTGCAGCGGCGGCCTCGAGCGCGGCTATCCATTTTCCGGCCTCTTGCCAAGTCGCGAAACTTGTCAGAATGACGTCGGGAGATTTGCTGAAGGCTGCGGCCGCAGACAGGGGAGCCGCCTGCGCTTCCGTCCGCTTCCAGGTATAAATTTTCCGCGCGCCGCTTGCGGTGATCACGGGAGAAAATTGCGCGGCCGTTTTCCAATGAACCGCGCGGTCCGCAGGCAAATCAATCTGCAACTCTTCGTCGCGCGCGCGTGTATGCGACAGGAATGTATGCGCGTACCAGAATTCTCCCGGGGCCGCGTGGTTTGATAATTTTCGTATCCGACGCGTAGCTTAGCGTGTCGCCAATCGCCAGCGGCGGCAGCGTTACGTGGACCTCGCGAATTTCTTCAAAATCGGGAGCGTCCTTTACCATGGGCGCCGGCTGATCGTCGACCATTTTTGCAAGGGCCTGCGGGCTTGTTTCGGCCACGGTGCCATCGGGCTTGGTGATGCGCAGGTAAGCGAGCGCGAATGTGTCGTTCGCGGAGTTGTAATCGAAAGTAAGCGTGTGGAGTTGCTTGACGCCCGCGTCGTCCGTGACTTTTACGCGTACTTCCTGCTGGCGCTCGCCGGTGCCGTCGGTTTCAAAGCGGATTTTCGTGGAGTAGCGTTCGAGTACAAATGGCTCCGGCGATTCCGCGTTCGAATTTTTCGCGGGCGCGTTTTGCGTGGCGGGCGTTTGCGCGCGTGCCGTTCGCGGCGCCACCGAAAGCAAAGTTACGCCCGTAGCGAGACAAATCGCAGTGAACGAAATTTTCGTCATCGATGCGGCGGGAACGCGATGCAAATGGATTCTCATCTCAGCTTCGTGCAGTCTAGTGAGCTTTTATCAGTTGGTAAAGCACCCGGTGCGCGAAAGTTTCCACAAGAATTTGCGCCATATGTGGGACGCGCACCAGCGCCTGTGGACTGCCAGGGTGCCGGCAGGGAACTGACAGGGAATCGATGAGAGCGGCGGTTCCGACTGAGTTCGGACCGCCCCAATATGCGCCAAATCTTTACCGCAGGTAGTGGGTGGTTTGATTTCCACAGGTGATGCAATCATCTCTGCGTTAGCAGCATGTAGTCGATTAGGGCCGTCAACAGCCAGATGAAGATTCCCATGCAGCGCATGAATATTGAGTACCAAGGCTTCAGAAAGAAGTTGCAATGATATTGGCTATGTGCCCGCCTGACCACTGTGCTTGTTCTAAAGGTCAAGAGCCATCCGCAATAGCCCAAGAACAGGCTGACTGCCACAGGCCAGACGATGCCGAATGCCCTCATTTAACTCGCCTGTTCTCCGAGTGGTTTCTGGATAAGCCCCTTGTCAATCTTGTGAGCCGATAGTGCGGCTTTCGGGAAGCAGGTCGCGCAATTCCTCGATGCCCCAAACGCGATTCGCAAGGCTCGACTCCATCGCGGGAGTGACCCGCAACGTCGAGTGGGACGCGGCAGAGGTTATAGCACATAAACCAGAGCTCCAAATCTTTACCGCATTAGGGGTTGACACATAACGTCTGTTTCCATATACTCGCCAGTTTGTAGGTGGAATTGTTTTCGTTAATGTGCTGAAAGGGTACTTCTCCGGCCCCGGAACATAGAACGAAGGAATGGGGATTGGGAGAGCGGCCGAAATGGGGCGCCTGCCCCGCAAAGCCGTATTTGCAGGCTCTTCGCTTTAGAAGTGGATGTGTTCTCGTCTTCACGAGCACGCCCGCGCAGAGCATCTTAGCCGGTTCCTTCGGGTTTTAACCGGCCCTTTCTGTTCTACCACCGTCTGTTGAGCCTCGTACGCTCGGCAGCAAAACGAAACTCGGGTTACGTTCGGAGGAGAAGAGTGCCGACGTTTGCGCAACTGGTTCGACAAGGCCGCGAGAAGCTGCGGACGAAGACGAAGTCGCCTGCGCTCGAGGGCTGTCCGGAGAAGCGCGGAGTTTGTGTGAGGGTTTATACGCAAACGCCGAAGAAGCCGAACTCAGCGCTGCGCAAAGTGGCTCGCGCGCGTTTGACGAATTCCGCCGAAGTCACCACGTATATTCCGGGCATCGGCCACAATTTGCAGGAGCACTCGATCGTGCTGGTGCGCGGCGGCCGCGTGAAGGATTTGCCGGGAGTTCGTTATCACGTTATTCGCGGGACGCTCGATGCCGCTGGCGTTGAAAACCGCAAGCAAGCGCGCTCGAAATACGGCGCGAAACGGCCCAAAGCCGCTCAAAAGTAGGAGAGTCGCGGAATGCCACGCAAGGGATTCGTAGTTCGCCGGAAGATCGCCGGAGACGCCGTCTACGGAAGCGATCTGATACAGAAGTTTATTTCGAGCATGATGTACGACGGCAAGCGCGCCACCGCGCAGGCGATTTTCTATCAAGCGATGGAAAACATCGCGCAAAAAGCGGAAGGTGGCGACGCCCTGACGGTCTTTAAGAAAGCCATCGAGAACGTGAAGCCGCTGCTCGAAGTGAAGTCGCGGCGCGTTGGCGGTGCGAACTATCAGGTGCCCGTCGAGGTGAATCAGTTCCGGCGGCAATCACTGGCGATTCACTGGGTGATTTTGTACGCCCGCCAGCGTGCAGGCAAGAACATGACCGACAAGCTGACCGACGAATTGATGGACGCGGCAAACGGCAAGGGTGGAGCAGTGAAGAAGAAGGAGGACGTGCATCGCATGGCCGAGGCCAACAAGGCTTTTGCCCATTATCGCTGGTAAGCAAATATTTTCATGGCACGCCAATTCCAACTCGACCGCATGCGCAATCTGGGGATCATGGCCCATATTGACGCCGGTAAGACCACTTCGACTGAACGCATCCTGTTCTACACGGGCGTCACGTACAAGCTGGGCAGCGTCGATGAGGGCACGGCCACGATGGACTGGATGGAGCAGGAGCGCGAGCGCGGCATCACCATCACTTCTGCTGCGACCACGGCTTCTTGGAAGCGCTTCGGCACCGACTATCGCATCAATATCATCGACACGCCCGGCCACGTGGATTTCACGGTCGAAGTCGAGCGTTCATTGCGCGTGCTCGACGGCGCGGTCGCGATTTTTGATTCGGTCGCCGGTGTGCAGCCTCAGACGGAAACGGTTTGGCGTCAGGCGGACAAGTACCGCGTACCGCGTATTGCGTTCGTCAATAAAATGGACCGCGTCGGCGCGGATTTCGACCATGTGATTCGCACCATGCGTCAGCGTCTCTCGGCCCACCCCGTCCCCCTCCAGTTTCCTCTCGGCAAGGAAGACACTTTCATCGGCGTGATTGATTTCATCGAGGAGCGCGCGATTGTCTGGAAGGACGAATCGCTGGGCGCTGAATTTGAATACATCTCGCTTGATCAGCTTTGGGATCCGGCGTTTCAGAAATCACGCCCGGATGTCGCCGCTGCGCTCAAATCCGGCGCGGTCAGCCCTGAATTTTACAAAGAGCATCGCGAAAAGGTCGTCGAGTATATTGCCGAACACGACGACGCCGTGCTCACCAAATATCTTGCCGAACATAAACTGGAACCCGCGGAATTGCGCGCGTCCGTTCGCCGCTCGACCCTGGCTTTGAAACTCGTTCCCGTGCTGGCAGGCTCCGCCTTCAAGAACAAAGGCGTGCAGCCGCTGCTCGACGCCATTGTGGATTTCCTGCCGTCGCCGGCGGACGTTGCGCCGGTGGAAGGCATTTCTCCCGACACGGACGAGCCGGAATTGCGGCGCCCGGCGGACGATCAGCCATTCGCTGCGCTCGCTTTCAAAATCATGTCCGACCCGTACGTCGGCCATTTGACGTATATCCGCGTCTATTCCGGCGTTTGCAAAACGGGCGCGACGGTTTACAACGCGACGAAGAAATCACGCGAGCGCATTGGCCGTTTGCTGCGCATGCATGCGAACAAGCGCGAGGAAATCGAAGCCATCGACGCGGGCGACATCGCCGCATGCGTGGGCTTGAAGAATGTCTCTACGGGCGACACGTTGTGCGATGAGGATAAGCCAATCGTACTCGAGGCCATCGAGTTTCCCGCGCCCGTGATTTCCGTCGCGATTGAGCCAAAGACCAAGGCCGACCAGGAGAAAATGGGCAACGCCCTGGCGCGACTGGCGCAGGAAGATCCGACTTTCCGCGTGCATACCGAGCCGGACACGGGCCAGACGCTCATCTCCGGCATGGGCGAATTGCATTTGGAAATCATTGTCGACCGCATGATGCGCGAGTTCAGCGTGCAGGCCAATGTGGGTCGGCCGCAGGTCGCCTACCGCGAAACGATTGTGAAGTCAGCGCCCGCCGAAGGGCGTTATATCCGCCAGACGGGCGGCCGCGGTCAATACGGCCACGTGAAGTTGACGGTTCATCCGCTGCCGAATGCCAGCCACGAAGACATGCGCGAGCTTTCGACCGACGAGCTTGACGAGTTGTCCAAGCAAGTCGCGGGCAAGGGTGGGAAATGGCGCTTCGACAAAGAGCATCGCCTGCTCTTCATCGACAAAATCATTGGCGCCGCGATTCCCAAGGAATATATCGCGCCCATTGAAGAGGGCATCAAGGAAGCCATGGAAAACGGCATCCTTGCGGGCTACGAAATGGTGGACATCGCCGTGGTCGTCAATGACGGCAGTTACCATGAAGTTGATAGCTCGGAAATGGCGTTCAAGATTGCGGGCTCGATGGCTTTCAAGGAAGCCTGCGGCCGCGCCCATCCGAAGCTCCTCGAGCCCATTATGAAAGTCGAAGTCGTCGTGCCCGAGGAATACATGAGCCAGGTGTTCGGCGACTTGAATTCGCGCCGAGCGCATGTGCAGGGCACGGAAAATCGCGCAGCCAGCACGGTGATTCGCGCGGAAGTGCCGCTGTCGGAAATGTTCGGCTACGCCACGGATTTGCGCAGCCGCACGCAGGGCCGCGGCAGTTTCACGATGCACTTCTCGCATTACGCGCAAACGCCGGCGGCCGTTTCCGAGGAAGTGGTTTCGAAGGCCACAGGCAAGGTCGCGAGGTAGCAGTGGACGAATTCTGGGACAAGTTCTGGTTCGAGAGGAATGCAAGAGAGTTTATCCGGAGGCTGAAGGCGGGCCACGCAGTGGATTCGCAGGCCACGCGTCGGCATCTGAGGCAAATGATGGAGCGGTTGAATTCACCCGAGCCGCCGAATTTTATGAAGGCCGAGTACCCGAAGTTTTTTAACTGACGAACAAACAAGTACACGCTGAGGAGCAGAGCGAGACATGGCGAAGGAAAAATTTGAGCGCAGCAAGCCGCACCTGAACATTGGGACGATTGGTCACATCGACCACGGCAAGACGACGTTGACGGCGGCGATCACGAAAGTGTTGTCGAAGAACAACCCGAAAGTGCAGTTCCGGGCGTTCGATTCGATCGACAACGCGCCGGAAGAGCGCGAGCGAGGAATCACGATTGCGGTGTCGCACGTCGAGTATGAGACGCCGAACCGCCACTACGCGCACATCGACTGTCCGGGGCACGCCGACTACATCAAGAACATGATCACGGGCGCGGCGCAGATGGACGGCGCGATTCTGGTTGTGGCGGCAACGGACGGGCCGATGCCGCAGACGCGCGAGCATATTTTGCTGGCGCGGCAGGTGGGCGTGCCGGCCATTGTGGTGTTTCTGAACAAGTGCGACGCGGTGGAAGATCCTGAGCTTTTGGATCTGGTGGAGATGGAAGTGCGCGATTTGCTGAAGAGCTATCAATATCCGGGGGACACGATTCCGGTAGTGCGCGGCAGCGCGCTGAAGGCTCTGGAAGGCGACCCGAAGTGGGAGAAGACGATCATTGAATTGATGGAAGCGGTGGATAAGAGCATTCCGCTGCCGCAGCGCGACGTGGACAAGCCGTTCGCCATGCCGATCGAGGATATTTTCTCGATCTCGGGACGTGGCACGGTGGTGACGGGGCGCGTCGAGCGCGGCAAAGTGAAAGTGAGCGAGGAAATCGAGATTGTGGGCTTCCGTCCGACGGTGAAGAAAGTGGTGACGGGCGTGGAGATGTTCCGGAAGCTCTTGGACGAAGCGATGGCGGGAGACAATGTTGGGTTGCTGTTGCGCGGGACGGAAAAAGACGAAGTCGAGCGCGGGCAGGTGATCGCCAAGCCCGGGTCGATTACGCCGCACACGAAGTTCAAGGCGGAAGCGTACGTGTTGACGAAGGAAGAGGGCGGGCGGCACACGCCATTCTTCACAGGCTACCGGCCGCAATTCTATTTTCGGACCACGGACGTGACGGGAGACGTGGCATTGCCGACCGGAGTCGAGATGGTGATGCCGGGCGACAATGTGGCGGTGGAAGTGAAGCTGATCACTCCAGTGGCGCTGGAGAAGGGCTTGCGCTTCGCGATTCGCGAAGGCGGCCACACCGTCGGCGCCGGCGCCGTCACCGAGATACTCGAGTAAACATGTCAACCGGAGAAAAAATTCGCATTCGTTTGAAGGCTTACGATCACCGCATTCTCGATCAATCCACGCGCGAGATTGTGGAAACGGCGCGGCGCACGGGCGCGGAAGTAGCCGGGCCGATTCCTCTGCCGACGATTATCAATCGTTGGACCGTGTTGCGCTCGCCGCACGTGGACAAGAAATCGCGCGAGCAGTTCGAGATGCGCACGCACAAGCGGCTGATTGATATTTTGAGTCCGACGCCGGACACGGTAGACGCGCTGATGAAACTCGATCTGCCGCCGGGAGTCGATGTGGAAATCAAGGCCTTCGGGCGCGAACACGCCGCGAAATAACGGGCGCAAAATAACTGGAAAGAGCGAGAGCCATGGCAGTCAACGGAATCTTGGGAATTAAATTAGGGATGACGCAAGTGTTTGCCGAAGACGGCGCGTCGATCCCGTGCACTGTGCTGCAGGCGGGCCCGTGCGTGGTGGTTGACCGGCGCACGAAAGACAAACACGGCTACGACGCTGTGCAATTGGGTTTGGTGGAATTCATCAAGCCGCAGCGCGTCAACAAAGCCATGACTGGGCATTTCAAAAAAGCGGGCGTTGCGCCCATGCGCTTTTTGGGCGAGTTCCGGCTTGAGGAATCGAAGGACGAGACGAAAACGGGCGACCGCGTGCTCGTTGACGGCTTCGCCGTCGGGGAATTCGTCGACGTGGCGGGCACCAGCAAGGGCCGCGGCTTCGCGGGCGGCGTCAAGCGCTGGCACTATCGCGGCGGCGACGCTTCGCACGGTTCGATGTTTCATCGTGCTCCCGGAGGCATTGGAGCCAGCTCGTTTCCGTCGCGCGTCTGGAAGAACCAGCATTTTCCGGGACACATGGGCAACGTGCGGAAGACGTCGAAGAATTTGCGCGTGGTGAAGATTGACGCGGACGAGAATCTACTGCTCGTGAACGGGGCGGTCGCCGGCCCTACGGGCGCGTATATTTACATTCGCAAAGCGAAAAAATCGAAATCGAAATAGCGAGAACAAAATGGCCGTTGTCGACGTGAGAAATCTGGATGGCAAGACAGTCGGGCAGATGGACCTGGCCGACGACGTGTTTGCGGCGCGCGTCAATCCGCACGTGCTGCACGAGACGGTGCGGCATTATCTGGCATCGCAGCGCGCGGGAACGCACAAAACGAAAGCGAAGGGCGAAGTCAGCGGCGCGGGACGCAAGCTATGGAAGCAGAAGGGCACAGGCCGCGCGCGTATTGGCTCGATTCGTTCGCCGCTCTGGCGACATGGCGGAACGGTCCACGGTCCGGTGCCGCGCAAATATGGATATCGCCTGCCGCGCAAAATGTTCTTGGGCGCGTTGCGCTCGGCGCTGTCGGCGAAATTCGCGGACAACAAGCTCTTCGTCGTCGAGGACTGGCAGCTTGATTCGCACAAGACCAAGCCTTTCCGGCAGGCATTGACGCGGCTCGATGAAGCCAGCCGTAGCTTGCTGTTGGTTGACGCGGCCGAAAACGTGAACCTCGAACGCGCCAGCCGCAATATCGAGGGCGTGAAGCTGGTTCGAAGCACCGCGATTGAGCCATACGATTTGCTACGACACGAGGCGCTGGTGCTGTCGCGCGAAGCGGCGGAAAAGTTGAGCCGGGGATTAAGCGAAATCGAAGCACCGGGCGATTCGCAAACCGTGCAGATCGCAAACGCGGCGAAATCGGGAAAGTCCGGTGAGAAGCACGTCGCGAAGCCTGAACACGCAAGGCATAAAGCGAAACCTGCGGCGAAAAAGTCCGCAAAGAAAGCGGAGAAGAAGCCCGCAGCGAAAAAACAGTCCAAGCCCAAGTCGAAAAAGGACAAGGAATAGGCCATGCAGCCCTACGAAATCATTCGCCGGCCCATCATCACGGAAAAGGGCCTGGGCGTGAAAGAGACGCAGCAGACAGCCGTGTTTGAAGTGGCGCGCGAGGCCACCAAGACGCAGATCAAAGAGGCGGTGCAAACGGCGTTCAAAGTAAAAGTCGCCGACGTGCGCACCGCGATTTATCACGGCAAGCTGCGGCGGCGCGGCAAGTCCGAAGGCCACCGGCGCGATTGGAAGAAAGCCTACGTCAAACTGGCGCCGGGCGAAAAGATGATGGAGTACGCGGAGAATATGTAGCCGGGAATTTTTCAGGCCGGTCATCTGTTGGGCTGGCGGCTCAGGCCGCGCAAAGGCCCGAGGCATTCGACCGGAAGGCAAGAGGCGACAATGGCGCTAAAAACATTCAGACCCTACACACCGTCGCGGCGCTTCCTGACCATGCTCGACAAGAGCGAGATCACGAAGCAGGAGCCGGAGAAGTCTCTGGTCGAGCCGAAGAAGCGCACTGGCGGACGCAACGCCCACGGCGAAATCACGTCATGGCATCGCGGAGGCGGGCACCAAAAAAACTACCGCCTGATCGATTTTCGGCGCGAAAAGACGGGAATCCCGGCGAAGGTTGCGGCCATCGAATACGACCCGAACCGCTCGGCCCGAATCGTCCTGCTGCATTACGCGGACGGCGAAAAGCGCTACATACTGCATCCCGTGGGTCTCGAAGTCGGCATGACGGTGCAGAACGGCGCCGCGGCGGACATTTTGCCCGGCAACGCCTTGCCGATTCGCAATATTCCGCCCGGCACGATGGTGCACAACCTCGAGCTTTCGCCCGGTAAGGGCGGCCAGCTCGTGCGTTCGGCGGGAGGCGCGGCGCAGTTGCTCAGCAAAGAAGGCGACATCGCGCTCATCAAGTTGCCTTCTGGCGAAACGCGGAAATTTTCTTTGGATTGCATGGCGACGGTCGGCCAGCTCGGTAATTTGGACCACGAAAACGTCACTTACGGCAAGGCAGGGCGCACGCGCTGGCACGGGCGCCGGCCAACGAATCGCGGTGTGGCCATGAACCCTGTCGATCACCCGCACGGCGGCGGTGAGGGCCGCGTTAAGGGCAATCACCCGCAAACGCCGTGGGGCTTTCCGACTTTAGGGGCGAAGACGCGCAAGCGTAAGCCTTCCGACAGGCTGATTGTGCAGCGGCGAAAGCCATAACGATTTTTGTTCGCGGTAAGAAGCAGAGTTAACGGAGACAGA
This sequence comes from uncultured Acidobacteriota bacterium, assembly GCA_963757905.1. Taxonomy (GTDB): domain Bacteria; phylum Acidobacteriota; class Terriglobia; order Acidiferrales; family UBA7541; genus DAHUXN01. The sequence goes on from CAVWSV010000010.1 coordinate 93,945, forward strand.
ATAAATGATCCCGGCGCGGCGGGTGATTGAAGGCGGAAAAATGAGCGTTACACGAACAACTCGCAGGACCTCGCGGCGTGCTGCGCGCGCTTCCAAGCGGGTTCGCCCCGCGGCGAAACCGGCTCGGAAACTGAAAGTGCTGATCCCGCAGCCGCAGGTGATGTACCGGATTTGCAAGCCGGGCTGGGCCGTAATTGTAGAGAAGACGCCAAACGCGCAGGGAACGCGTTTTGTGTGCCCATTCTGCCCTGTGTCGCATCGCGTTCCGGGGCCGGTTCGCGGTTTTCGCCGGATGCGCCGCGCGCAATGGGTGAAGCTGCGCCGCGTCGGAGAATAGTAAAGGACAAAATATCAGATGCCACGCTCGCTTAAAAAAGGCCCGTTCATCGATGAGCCCCTTCGCATAAAAATTGAAGGGATGAACGCGCGAAACGAAAAGAAAGTGATCAAGACATGGTCGCGCCGTTCGACCATTTTGCCGGACATGATCGGCCACACGATCGCGGTGCACAATGGCCGCAAGTTCATTCCCGTGTACGTCACCGAGCAGATGGTGGGGCACAAGCTGGGCGAATTCGCGCCTACGCGCACGTTCAAGGGCCACGCGGTGAAGGCCGCGCTCGAAAGGGCGGCAGCTGCGGCAGGCGGCGCTCCGGGCGCAGCAGCGCCGGCCGCCGGTGGCGCACCAGCAGGCGGAGGCGCTCCTCCTGCAGCGCCGAAAGGATAAGAAAAGGACACTCGTATGGCGCCTGAGACACTTACGCATAGCTCGCTGGACGGCGTGGCCAACGCGCGTTTCATCCGCGTGTCGCCGCAGAAGGCGCGCCTGGTGATTGACCTCATTCGCGGGCATCGCGCCGCCGAAGCGCTGCAAATTCTGCAATTCACGAAGAAGCGCATCGCGCGCGAAATCGGCAAAGTGCTGCACAGCGCCATCGCCAATGCCGAACACAAGGCGGACGAGGCGGGCGAATCGCTCGACGTGGACATGCTGTGGGTTACGCGCTGCTTCGTCAACGAAGGCCCGCGCTGGAAGCGCCTGCGCACCGCGCCGATGGGTCGCGCGTTTCGCTATCAGAAGCGCACCAGCCACATTGTGGTCGAGGTGGCCGAGCACGCGCGCGCTGCGGAAGATCGCGCCAAGGCTGCGGAGGCCGATCGCGTGGCGTCAAAGGGCATTAAGGGCGCTGTCCGCAAGGCGCGCAAGACGCTTGAAGATCGCGCCAAGCAGGCCCAGAAAGCGCAGAAACGCAAGAAGAAGTAAGTTTTTAGAAGCAGGAGGCTCGATTGGGTCAGAAGACGCATCCGTACGGTTTTCGGCTGGGCTACAACAAGACGTGGAAGTCACGATGGTTCGCCAAGAAAGACTACGCGGATCTGCTCCACGAAGATGTTCAGCTGCGCAAGGAACTGAAGGAGAAGCTGAAATCGGCGGGCGTGAGCTCGATCGACATCGAGCGCGCCGCCAATAAGCTCGTGGTCAGAATCTACACGGCGCGGCCCGGAATCATCATTGGCCGCAAGGGCGCGGAAATCGACAAGCTCAAGGCCGAAGTGCAGAAGCGCACCAAGCGCGAAGTACACATTGACATTCAGGAAGTGCATCGCCCAGAGCTCGACGCGCAACTCGTTGCGGAATCGATTGCTCTGCAGCTTGAGAAGCGCGTGGCTTTCCGGCGCGCCATGCGAAAGGCGGTCGACTCCGCGCTGCGATTCGGTTGCAAAGGCATCAAGGTGCGCGTGGGCGGCCGGCTGAACGGCGCGGAAATCGCCCGCAAGGAATGGTATTTGCAGGGGCGGTTGCCGCTGCAAACTTTGCGCGCGGACATTGATTTTGGCTTCGCCGAAGCGCGCACCACGTACGGAGTGATTGGCGTGAAGTGCTGGGTCTACCAGGGCGAAAATGCTCCGGAGCGCAAACGCGCCGAAGAGCGCGCTGCCCAGGTAGCGAACGCGTAGATTCGGTTTGCTGCGGTGTTTTGCCTTAACTGTTAGCTGTCAACTATCGACTAGGAACTGTTTCTGACGGAGTAAGGACACGCAATTATGTTGATGCCGAAAAAAGTGAAGTACCGGAAGCAGCAGCGCGGCCGGCGCACCGGGAAAGCGTGGCGCGGCGGCTCGTTGGCCTTCGGAGAATACGGCCTGAAGGCGCTTGAACCCGCGTGGATCACGGACCGGCAGATTGAGGCTTCGCGTGTAGCTATCACGCGCTTCATCAAGCGCGGCGGCAAATTGTGGATTCGCATCTTCCCGGACAAGCCGTTCACGAAGAAGCCGGCCGAAACGCGCATGGGCAAGGGCAAAGGGCCGCCCGAGCACTGGGTGGCCGTGGTGAAGCCGGGCCGCGTGATGTTCGAAATGTCGGGCGTCGATCTGGCCGCCGCGAAGGAAGCCATGGAACTGGCGGCGCACAAGCTGCCCATTCGGACGAAGTTCGTCAGCCGTGCGGAGGAGCTCTGATGGCGAAGCGCATGGAAGACTTCCGGCAGATGAACAGCAACGAGCTCGAAATTCAGGCGCACGAACTGGGCGAACAGATCTTTCGTCTGCGTTTTCAGCTGACCACCGGGCAGTCGGAAAGCGTCAAGAAACTCCGCGAAGCGCGGCGCGATTTAGCGCGCGTGAAAACGCTGGCACGCCAGCAGGAACTGGGCATTCAGGCGCCAGCCGCGAAGGAAGCGGCGCAGCCGAAAACGGGCAAGGCATCTCAAGACAAGCGCAGCCACAAGAAACAAGCGGCTGAGGGCAAAGGTACGAAGAAGCGCAGCGCGAAAGAATCGGAAGAAGCGAAGGACGCAAAGGAATAATGAGGATCACAGATGGCCAGTGAAGCGGAAACAGGCGCGGTCAAGTCCACAAGCGATCGTGGCGCGCGCCAGCAGCTCGTCGGCATTGTCACGAGCTCGAAGATGCACAAGACAATCGTGGTGAAAGTGACGCGCACGGTGCAGCATCGCAAGTACCTGCGCGTGATTCGCCACAGCAAAAAATACTACGCTCATGATGAGCAGAACGAAGCGCGCCCCGGCGATACGGTTCGCATTGTCGCCAGCCGGCCACTGTCGCGGCTCAAGCGCTGGCGGCTGGCGGAAATCGTCGCTCGCTCCACGCGCGTGGCGTGATGTTCTCGGAAATGAGGGAGCAATAGCATGGTTCAGATGCGCACGTGGCTGACCGTGGCCGATAATTCGGGCGCGCGGCAATTGACGGCCATTCTTCCGCTGGGTGGCGACACAGGCCTGGTCGCGGGATTGGGTGATGTGGTTACCGCGTCGGTGAAGGAAGCAGCCCCCGACAGCCAGGTGAAGAAGGGAACAGTGGTGAAAGCAGTGGTGGTCCGCACGCGCAAGGAGCATCGCCGCAGGGATGGCACCTACATCCGCTTCGACGACAATGCCGCCGTGCTCATCAACGACGCAGGCGAGCCCGTGGGCACGCGCGTCTTCGGTCCCGTGGCGCGCGAATTGCGCGAGAAGAAGTTCGCCAAGATTATTTCGCTCGCGCCGGAGGTTTGGTAGCCATGCGTCATCGTGAAGCGAAGCAAAAACCGCGGCCCGTGCTGATTCGCCATGGCGACACGGTGAAAATCATGTCCGGGCGCGACAAGGGCAAGACGGGACGCGTGCTTGCCGTCGACCCGGTGAAGCGCCGCATCACCGTGGAGCACGCGAACATTATCAAGCGCCACACGCGCCCCAACCCGTCGAAGAATATTCGCGGCGGCATTCTGGATAAAGAAGGACCCATTGACGTTTCGAACGTGATGATTCTTTGCCCGTCCTGCGGCAAACACGCGCGCATGGGCACCAAAATATTGTCCGACGGCACCAAGGCGCGAACATGCCACCGTTGCGACGCGACCATTGAAAGTTAAGGGCAAAGGCCAAGAGAGATCGAAATCATGATTAGCCGCTTACACGAACGCTACCGCAAAGACGCCATGCCGGCGCTGTCGAAGAGATTTGGCTACACGAACACCATGGCCGTGCCACGGTTGCAGAAGATCACCGTGAACATCGGCCTCGGCGAAGCCAGCCAGAACGTGAAGCTGCTCGACGTGGCCGTGCAGGAACTGGGGCAGATCACGGGGCAGAAGCCAGTGATCACGCGCGCGAAGAAATCCATCGCGAATTTCAAGATTCGCAAAGGCATGCCCATCGGCTGCATGGTCACGCTGCGTGGCGAACGCATGTACGAATTTCTCGACCGCCTCGCCAATATCGTTCTCCCGCGCGTGCGCGACTTCAAGGGCTTGCCGGGGAATTCGTTCGACGGCCGCGGAAACTACACGCTGGGGCTGAAGGACCAGCTCGTGTTCCCGGAAATCGATTACACGCGCGTCGACAAGATCAAGGGCATGAACATCACGCTGACTACATCGGCCAGGTCCGACGAAGAGGGCCGCGAACTTTTGAAACTGTTGGGCGTTCCGCTGCGGCCGTAACGCGCTAAGCGGCTGAGACGAAGAGTGAAACGAGAGGGCTAAAGGACAAACAATGGCGACCACTGCACGATGCGCCAAGATGAAGAAGAAGCTGAAGTACAAGATTCGCGTCCGCAACCGCTGCCGCATCTGCGGGCGCTCGCGCGCGTTTTTGCGGAAATTCGAAATGTGCCGCATCTGCTTCCGCGGGCTCGCCCTCAAGGGCGAAATCCCGGGCGTGACCAAGGCCAGTTGGTAAGGAAAATAGGTAAGGAAAATAAATGACCACCGACCCCATTGCTGACATGCTCACGCGGATTCGCAACGCCGTCCGCGCGCGCCATCCGCGCGTCGATTTGCCGTCATCGAAGATGAAAATCGAAATTGCGCGCATCTTGAAGGAAGAAGGCTATGTCTCCACCTACAAGGTGGTCGACGAGAACAAACAAAAAGTCCTGCGCGTATTTTTCCGTTACACCAGCGACAAGCGCAGCGTGCTCACGGATCTGAAGCGCATTTCTCGTCCCGGCTGCCGCCGTTATGTCGGTAAGACCGGCATTCGCCCAGTCGTTGGCGGCATGGGTGTGGCGATTCTTTCCACGCCGCGCGGAATCATGACCGGCCAGACTGCCCGCAAGGAAGGCGTGGGCGGCGAACTTTTGTGTGAGGTTTGGTAGAGCCATGTCTCGAATTGGAAGAAAACCGATACCGCTGCCCTCGGGTGTGAAAGTGCAAATCACCGAGGACGCCATCGAAGTGCAGGGTCCGAAGGGCAAAATGCATGTGCCAGTCCCAGGCCGCATTAAATTCGACCAGCAGGACGGCCATCTGATCGCCTCGCGGCAAAACGAATCGCAGCGCGCGCTGCACGGATTGGCGCGGGCGCTCGTTGCCAACGCGGTGAAGGGCGTCACCGAAGGTTTCAAGAAGGAGCTGGACATCGTCGGCGTCGGTTATCGCGCTGAGGTCAAAGGCAAGACGGTCGTTTTCGCGCTCGGCTATTCGCATCCTGTGCAGTTCCCGATTCCCGAGGGCATTCAAGTCGCTATCGAGAAGCAGACGCACCTGACGGTTACTGGGGCTGACAAAGGTTTAGTAGGGCAGGTTTCGGCCAACATGCGCGCGCTGCGTCCGCCGGATCCCTACAAGCAGAAGGGCGTCCGCATTTCCGGCCAGCGCCTCAAGAAGAAAGCTGGCAAGGCTGGCGCGGCAAAGACCGCGGCTTAGAAGGGAACCGAAAACTCGGGTGTCATTCCGAGGAGCGGCGGCGACCAGGAATCTGCAGTTTGCTTGGGAAGTCGGAACAACTTGAAGGAGAAGAGCAATGGCTGTAGTGCCAGCAAGAAAACTTTCGCGCGATTTGCACCGCAAGCGCATTCACCAGCGCATGCGACAAACGCTCGCGGGATCTGAAGACCGCCCGCGCCTTTGCGTCTACCGCTCGCTCAAGCATATTCGCGTGCAGGTGATTGATGATCACAAACGGCACACGCTCGCGGCGGCCAGTTCGCTCGACGCGGACGTCAAGAGCCAAATCAAGGGCGGAGGCAACATCGCCGCGGCGAAAGTGGTCGGCAAAATCATCGCCGAACGCGCCCGCGCTGCCGGAGTCGAGAAAGTCGTCTTCGATCGCGGCGGCTACCAATATCATGGCCGTATTCAGGCACTCGCCGAAGCGGCTCGAGAGGCGGGATTGAAGTTCTGACGCTTATGTCGAAACAAGAGCTCAAAGATACGCTCGCGATTCGCCGACACATCGACACGAACTTGGCGAATGTCAAGGATCAGGTGGTTTCCATTAATCGCGTCACGAAAGTCGTCAAGGGCGGCAAGAATCTTAGCTTTTCCGCGCTCGTGGTTGTCGGCGATCAGCACGGCCACGCCGGATTTGGCATGGGCAAGGCGCGCGAAGTGCCCATGGCGATTCGCAAAGCCATCGAGCAGGCCAAGAAGAACATGGTCAAGCTCCATTTGAAAGGCTCGAGCATCCCGCACCAGGTTCTTGGGCGGTACGGTTCGGGGCAGGTGCTCTTGAAGCCCGCTCCGGAAGGCACGGGCATAATCGCCGGAGGTCCCGTGCGCGCGGTGATGGAAGTGGCGGGAATTCAGAATGTGCTGACGAAGTCGATTGGCACTTCGAATCCGCATAACGTAATCAAGGCGACCTTTGACGCACTCCTGCATTTGCGGGACGCCGCCAAGGTCAACGAAGAGCGCGGCAAGGCAGCCGAGCCGGTGACGGCGTAAAGGTTCTAAAAACGATCATGGCCACGAGGAAAAAATCGGAAAAGTTGAAAATTCGCTGGGTGGTCAGTTTCATTGGCTGCCCGCGCAGCATGCGCCAGACGATACGCGGGATGGGTTTCCGCCGGATGAATCAGCTGGTCGAACTCGACGACACGCCTTCCACGCGCGGAATGATTGCCCGCGTGCATCACCTGGTTAAGATCGAAGACGGCGTGAAGAATAACGGGGCGAGATCATGAGCGTGAAACTATCGAATCTGAAGCCGCCACGTGGCTCGCGTCACCGCAAAGTGCGCGTGGGCCGCGGCATGGGCTCGAAACTGGGCAAGACTTCCGGAGCCGGCAATAAGGGCCAGCAATCCCGCCGGGGCTATTCGCGCCGGCCGGGCTTCGAAGGCGGCCAGATGCCCATGCATCGGCGCATCCCGAAGCATGGTTTTCACAATCCGTTTTCCACGCGCTATGCGGTCGTCAACGTCGGATCGCTGAATGCATTTTCCGCGGGAGAAACGGTGACGCCCGATGAGCTCGAGGGGCGCGGCATAATTCATGTTCGTCATGACGGCATAAAAATTCTGGGCGACGGCGAATTAAAGGTTGCGCTGACGGTTCACGCGCACAAGTTCAGCCGTGCCGCGCAGGAGAAAATCACTGCCGCCGGAGGTAAGGTCGAAGTTTTGCAATGAAAAAGCTGATCGAGGCTTTTCGGAATATCATCATCACGCCGGACCTGCGCAACAGGTGTCTCTTCACCCTGATGATTCTGGCCGTGTATCGTTTGGGCGCGTTTATCACCACGCCGGGAATCAATAGCGCCCTCCTGCTGCAACTGTTCCAGCAGAATCGCAATTCCGTGCTCGGCATCGTCGACCTCTTCAGCGGCGGCAACCTGCGCCGGTTGTCGATTTTTGCGCTGGGCATCATGCCGTACATCACCGCGTCCATCATTTTGGAGCTGATGGTGGTTGTGTGGCCCTATTTGGAGCGCTTGAAAAAAGAGGGCGACCTTGGCCGCAAGAAAATCACCCAGTACACGCGCTACCTGACGATTATTCTCAGCATTTTTCAGTCTTTCGCGATTGCCATGACGCTGCAGCACCAGAATCTCTCGGGTCAGCAGCTGGTATATAACCCGGGTATCCGCTTCATCCTGATGACGATTTTGACTCTCACCACGGGGTCGGCCTTCATCATGTGGCTGGGCGAGCAGATCAGCGATCGCGGCATCGGCAACGGAATGTCGCTGATTATTTTTGCCGGCATCGTGGTAGGCCTTCCGCACGCTGTCGAAGATTTGTGGCAGATGGCGGGCAGCGGCGGGCAATGGGGAGCGCTGGGGCCTGTCGTCCTGCTGTTCATGCTCGCTCTGATGATTGTGGTGGTGGCGTTCATCGTGTTCGTCGAACGCGGCCAGCGCCGCATCCCGGTGCAATACGCGAAGCGCGTGATGGGACGCAAAGTGATGGGCGGGCAGATGACTTATTTGCCCCTGCGCGTCAATTCCGGCGGCGTGATCCCGCCGATTTTTGCCAGCTCGCTGCTCACTTTTCCGGCGACCATCGCGCTCGTTTTCGCGAACCGCTCGCCGTTTCTCCAGAGCTTTGCGAACACATTGAAATGGGGCGAGCCGCTTTATACGCTCGTGTACGTGTTGCTGATCATCTTTTTCGCGTTTTTCTACGTGGGGATCATTTTCAATCCCACGGATCTCGCCGACAACATGCGCAAGTACGGCGGCTTCATTCCGGGCATTCGCCCGGGGCGCAACACCTCCGAGCACATCAATCGCGTGCTCACGCGCCTCACGTTCGTCGGCGGCCTTTACCTTGCCGTTGTGTGCGTCCTGCCGGAATGGATGATTTCCGGAATCCACCTGCAGCACTTGCCGCTTGTCGGCGCCTGGATCGACGAGCATTTCTGGCGCTTCGTTCTCGAAGGCTTGAACGTCAATTTCTATTTTGGCGGCACATCGCTGCTGATTGTCGTGGGCGTGGCCATGGATACGGTGCAACAGCTCGAGGCGCAGCTCGTGATGCGGAATTACGAAGGATTCACACGCCGCGGCCGTTTGCGGGGCCGGGGTGTCTGAGCGTGGCGCCTCTCGACGCCAAAAAGGCGCTGGCTCGCGCGGTGATTTTTCTGGGACCGCCGGGCGCGGGTAAAGGCACGCAGGCGAAGCTTGTCGCTGAAAAGCTTGGCGTGCCGCATCTTTCGACTGGCGACATGCTGCGCGAGCATGTCAGCAAGGGCACCGATCTTGGGCGCCAGGCCAAGCCGGTGATGGAGCGCGGCGACCTGGTGCCGGACGATTTGATTTTGCGCATGGTCGAGGACCGCATCGCGCGTCCCGATGCAGCGAATGGATTTGTCTTTGATGGTTTTCCGCGGACGCTCGCACAAGCCGAGGCGTTGAACCGGATTCTCGAACGTCAGGATTTCGGCCCGCCCGTGGTGATTTTCTTCCGCGTTGCGGACGACATCTTGATGCGCCGGTTGGCAGGCCGCCGGATGTGCAAGGTGTGTTCGGAAATTTATAATATTTACGACCGTCCGCCGAAGGTCGAAGGGCGCTGCGATCTCGACGGCGGCGAATTGATTCAGCGCGCCGACGATAGAGCTGAAGTGATTAGCGAGCGCCTGGCGGCATATAACCGGCAGACCAAGCCGCTGGTCGAGTATTACCGCTCGCAGGGCATGCTCGACGAAATCGACGCGGCAGCGGCCATGGGCGCTGTAACCGATTCGGTGTTTGGGTTTTTGGGCTCGCCTGAGGGGCGTGCGTGATCATTTGCCGCTCGGCTGCGGAGCTCGACACCATGCATCGCGCCGGCATGATCGTTTGGGGCGCGCTCACGGAATTGCGCAAGATGGTCCGCCCCGGCGTTTCGACGCTGGAGCTCGACGGATTCGCGGAAGAGTACGCGCACAAGCATCATGCGCGCCCGGCGTTCAAGGGCTATCACGGTTATCCGAAGTCGTTGTGCACTTCCATCAATCAGGAAGTGGTGCACGGAATCCCTTCGGGGAAGCGCGTGGTGAAGGAGGGCGACATCTTGTCGATGGATTTCGGCGTGGAGCTCGAAGGGTATTATGGCGACGCGGCCCTCACTGTTCCGGTCGGAAAAGTCACTCCGGCGCGCGAGAAGCTCTTGCGTGTTACGCGCGAAGCTCTCGAACGCGGCATCGATCAGGTACGGCCCGGGAATCGCTTGACGGATATTTCGGCTGCTGTGCAACAGTGGGCCGAAAAAAACGGCCTTTCGGTGGTGCGCGAATTTGTCGGCCACGGGATCGGCACGAAAATGCACGAGGATTTGCAGGTGCCGAATTACGGCGAGCCAGGGCAGGGGCCGAAGTTGCAAACAGGCATGGTGCTCGCCATCGAGCCGATGGTCAACACAGGCGGGCCGGCCGTCAAAGTCCTCGAAGATAAGTGGACGGCGGTGACGGCCGACGGCAGCGATTCGGCGCACTTCGAGCATACGGTAGCCGTCACGGAAAATGGCCCGTGGATTTTGACGCGCCCGCGCGAGGCATCTGGTCCGGTGTGGTAGTTGAAGTTTGTAGGGGTCGATCGGATTCATCGGCCCGTGTTCGTTTTCTTGTACATCGAATTTGATTTGCAAAGCGTTTAACAGGAGAGCATGGCAAAAAGGCCGCAGGACGATAAGAAGAAGGGCGACTCCGGCAATCCGAAGGAAGACGCCATCGAAGTGATGGCCACGGTGATCGAGCCGCTGCCTAACGCGATGTTTCGCGTTTCGCTGGAGAATAATAAGCACCAGGTCCTGGCGCACATTTCCGGAAAAATGCGGAAAAATTTCATTCGCATTTTGCCGGGAGACAAAGTCGCCGTCGAGCTTTCGCCCTACGATTTGACGCGCGGCCGCATCGTGTACCGCTACAAATAGCGGCAAGTTTTTTCAGATTTTTGTAGTTGTCATTCCGAGGAGCGGCTGCGACGAGGAATCTGCTTTTGGCTTTTGGGAATGGCAACAGTCGTAGGGAGACAGAATGAAAGTTCGAGCATCGGTCAAGAAAATTTGTATGAAGTGCAAAGTGGTTCATCGCCGCGGCGTGGTGCGGGTGGTTTGCAGCAATCCGAAGCATCGCCAGCGTCAGGGTTAGCAACGCTCCAAGAGCTGATCATTCCTAGCCGCCGTGCGGCGAGGGATCTGCTTTTGGAAATTTGCAAAGTGGCGGATCAGCACAAGTATTCGAGTAGCCCATTAGGGAGGCATCAAGATGGCACGTATCGCGGGCGTTGAACTGGCGCCCAATAAACGTCTCTGGGTTGGTCTCACGGCCATTTACGGCATCGGCCAGGCGCGCGCGCAGGAACTGTGCGCCAAGGCCAAAGTAGACCACTTTAAGAAAATCAAAGACCTGAGCGAGGACGAAATCAATCATGTTCGCCAGGCCATCGAATCGGAAGGCGGCGTGGAAGGTGATCTCCGCAAAGAGATGCAGATGAACATCCGGCGGCTGATTGAAATTCAGTGCTATCGCGGCCTGCGCCACCGCCGCAATTTGCCGGTGCGCGGCCAGCGGACGCACACGAATGCACGCACGCGCAAAGGTCCGCGCAAGGGCGCCGTCGCGGCGAAGAAGAAGGTCGCGGCCCGCAAGTAATTCGAACTAAGAACGAAGGCATTAGAACCGAGGAACGGAACGAAGGAGAAAAAGACTCGTGGCCAAGGAACCGCAGCAGCAGGATGGCGCAACCGCTCCGGCAACGACCGGCAAACCGACCAAGCGCAAAAAGGAATTTCGCAAGAAGCGCGAGAAGCGCGTCGTGCCGCAGGGCGTCGCGTACGTGCAGGCGACGTTCAACAACACGATCATCACGCTCAGCGATCCCGATGGCCGCGTCTTGAGTTGGGCTTCCGCCGGTTCGGTCGGTTTCAAAGGCTCGCGCAAGGGCACGCCGTACGCCGCGCAGCAGGCCGCGATGAACGCCGCGGGAACGGCTCGCGATCAATATGGCCTGAAAACGATCGACGTGCGCGTCAAGGGTCCCGGCGCGGGGCGTGAATCGGCCGTGCGCGCATTGGCCTCAGCCGGCTTGCACATTCGATTGATTAAGGACGTCACGCCAGTCCCGCACAATGGTTGCCGGCCGCCAAAGCGCCGGCGCGTCTGATATTTTTTTTCGCATTGGCAGCATGCAGCAATGACAGGTATCGGTAAAAGGAGAAGGGCAATTGGCAAGACATCGTGAAGCGGTTTGCCGGCTGTGCCGCAGGGAAGGGATGAAACTCTTCCTGAAGGGCCTCCGGTGTTTTACGGAAAAATGCGCCATCGAGAAACGCAACTTCCCGCCGGGACAACACGGGCAGGCGCGCCGGCCAAAAATGGTTGGCTACGGCGTGCAGTTGCGCGAAAAGCAAAGGATGAAGCGCACCTACGGTTTGCTCGAAAAGCAATTCCGCCACTATTACGCCAAGGCGGCGCGCGAGCAGGGACCGACGGGCGCCAACCTGATGGTGATGCTCGAGCGGCGGCTGGACAACGTCGTGTATCGCGCGGGCCTGGCCAGTTCCCGTTCGCAGGCGCGCCAATTGGTCACGCACGGTCACGTGCGCGTCAGCGGCCGTAAAGTCAACATCCCGAATTATATGGTGAAGATCGGTGACGAAGTGGCCATGAAGGAAAAAATGCACCAGAACGCCATGATTCTCGAGGCGCGCAATCTGGCGCAGAACCAGAACGCCGCTCCGTGGTTGCAAATCGATCGCGAGAATTTCAAGGCGCGCGTGCACGCCATGCCGCGCCGCGAAGACGTCCAAACGCCGGCGCTGAACGAACAGCTCATCGTCGAGCTTTATTCCAAGTAATCGTTTCGCGTCAGGGCACGGCTTTAGCCGTGCCGTAATGGGCAAGGCATCAGCGCGGCTTCAGCCGCTGGGGTCCGTCGTAGTCAGCGATTTGTGGCACGAAATACGAGTCATTTTTTGCAGGGGGGCCCGCATATCGCGGGCAGGAGGAAAAAATAATGTGGAAAGGTTTTCAGAAACCAAAGCGGCTCGCGGCAGAACTGGAATCACTCACCGACAAGTACGGCAAATTTTCCGCGCAGCCATTTGAGCGCGGCTGGGGCACGACGGTGGGCAATTCGTTGCGCCGCGCGCTTTTGAGTTCCATCGAGGGCGCGGCCATCACGGCGGTGAAAATCGAAGGAGTGCTGCACGAATTCTCGCCGATCCCTGGTGTGGTCGAGGACGCCACGGACATCATCCTCAATCTGAAGCAGGTGCCGCTGAAATTGAATTCGGACCAGCCCAAGACGATTATGTTGGTTGTCGATACGCCGGGCCCGGTGACCTCCGCGAAAATCGAAGAGGACGCCGATCTGGCGGTGCTCGACAAGAACGTGTATCTCGCGACGGTCAGCGAGGGCGGAAAGTTCGAGATGGAAATCCGCGTCAAGAATGGCCGCGGCTACGTCGCAGCGGACCGCAACTTCGATGAGGATTTGCCGATTGGCTACATTCCCATCGACTCCGTTCACTCGCCGGTGCGCAAGGTGAATTATTCGGTCGAAGCTGCCCGCCTCGGTCAAATGACCGATTACGAGAAGCTGTCGCTCGAGATCTGGACCAACGGCGCCATCACGCCGCAGGATTCCATCGGCCTCGCGTCCAAGCTCATAAAAGATCACATGAGCATCTTCATCAATTTCGAAGAGCAGCCTGAGTTGCCTGAGGAAGTGGTCGAAAATTTTGCCGACCCGCGCCTCGAGCATCTCGACCGCTCCGTCGAGGAGCTCGAGCTTTCCGTTCGCTCTTACAATTGCCTGAAGAACGCGAACATTCAGAGCCTTCGCGAACTCGTGCAGAAGACCGAAGGCGAAATGCTCAAGACCAAGAATTTCGGCCGCAAGTCCCTCAACGAGATCAAAGACATTCTTGTGAAGATGGGGCTTTCGCTCGGCATGAAGTTCGACGAGCACGGCCGCATCATCTGGCCGCCGCTGCCGAGCCAAACAGCTCCGCCGACGCCGGAAGAGACGACCACTTTCTAAGGACCCATTAAAATGCGACACCTCGTATCAGGAAGCAAACTCGGGAAGCAGCCAGCGCACCGCCGTGCGGTGTTGCGTAACTTGGTGACCAATGTCATCGAACGCGAACGCATCACCACCACCATCGCCCGCGCCCGCGCAGCGCGTCCGCTCGTCGAAAAAATGATCACGCTCGGCAAGCGCGACACGCTCCACGCGCGTCGCCAGGCCGCGGCATTTCTCCAAACCACGGACGCCACGAAAAAACTCTTCTCCGTGATCGCTCCGCGCTTTTCCGACCGCCCCGGCGGCTACACGCGCATTGTCCGCGTCGGCTGGCGCATCGGCGACGGCGCCGAACTGGCCATCCTCGAACTCATCGGCTCCGAATTGAAGAAGAAAGAAAAGAAAACCAAAAAGGAAAAGCCTCAGGAAGTCCCCGAAGCTGAAGCGAAAGCATCCACCTAGTGTCGGCACAGACCAGCCGTGTTCTTGTAGGGACGCGGCTTTAGCCTGTGTATTTTTGTAAGGGCGGCTTTACGCCGCCCGCCCATCCTTTCTTCGTTCTTACCTCCGGCCTCCTTGTTTCCTCAGACCTTGGATATTAGAATGGCTGGCTTTCGAGGCAGGAACACTGGGGGAGGCACGATGGCGAGCAGTCCGCAACGGGTATCTTCTGTCGATAACCGGCGCAATAACGGCGGCGCGCGGCGCATCTGGTCCTTCGTGGGTCTGGTGGTGACTTTTGGATGGACCTTTTTGCTGGCGGGCCGCAGTCCCTCGCTCGCCAACGTTCATAACGACCTCGTCACGATCGCTGCCGAATGGATCGTCGTTGCCGTCCTCGCCGTCATCGGGTTCGGTTTTCTGAAGCGCAAGCCTCGTTTCTTCGGCCTCCGCGTTCCAAGCGGCCGCGACATTTTGGCGATGTTGGGCATTTTCGTCGCCACCTACGTCGTCACCGGCATCGTCACGCGTTTTTTGCCCGTGCAGACCTCCATGCTTGACATCGAGGGGCTGGCGGCGGTTCCTCTTTCCGTGAAGGTGGGCTTGGTGCTCACCGCTGGCATTTGCGAAGAATTCATGTTCCGCGGCTTTGCCATCGAGGAGCTTGCCGATTGGACCGGCTCGGTCTGGCTGGGAGCATTCATCGCCTGGCTGGCGTTTGTCCTCGCCCACATTGACCGCTACGGCCTCACCAGCGGACTCGCCATACCGGCGATCGCCGGCGCCACGTTGACCCTGCTTTACGTTTGGCGCCGCAATCTCCCCGCTTGCATGTTCATGCACGCTCTCATTGACGGCCTTTCGATCTTTCTTCTGCCGCTGCTGATGAAGCCGCACCCGCACTAACGCAAGAACCTTTGCCTTTGTAGGGCGGCTTTACGCCGCCCGCCTGTCCTGCCTTGGCGAAGGTACCACCGCCGAAATTCCATCCACTTATTAGCTGCTTTTTTCGAAGTCCCGAATTTCGTTGTGAGCGTACTGGCCTCGAAGGGGATTGCCCGAGTCCTGGACCTACTCGCAGTGCGACGGATATCAAACCGGTGGATCAAGCGCCAGGTCCGCTTGCTGTTATGATTAATTAGTCCCCGCCTACATCCATCCGCTGCGGGCTTTTTGTCTTTTCGCCTTCGGCACGCGGGGGCCGAATTTTATCTAGCTCGCCGGCTTGGCCTTTGCCTGCGGCGCTTTCTTGGAAAGCGATCGAATGTAGTTGACCATGTTCCAGATTCCTTCCGGTTTCTGGCGGTCCCCCTCGCTGGGCATGTCGCCCTTTCCTTTTTGAATGATGTAAAATAGATCTCCGTCCGTCCTATCCTTCAATGCCGCCGGATCGCGATAATCCGGGAGCGTTAATTTCATGTCCGCGGCCAAATCGCCTTTGCCGCTGCCGTTCGCTCCGTGGCACATCGCGCAATCGTATCCGTACATCTGTTTGCCCTGAGCGATCGATGCTGGGGTCGGCTTGACCGGGTTCGGCTCTTTCGCAATATCGGGGGGAATGACGAACGCGGCTGGTGCCGGGCCAGCTTTTGCTGGCGGCGACGCGGGCTTTGCCGTTTGCGATGTGGATTGTGCTGTGTTTTGTCGTGCGCCAGAAATCCCAAGAAGTATCAGAGCCGAAAGGGCTGCAAATTCCTTCCACATAGCGAGCTCCTACGTACAGCGGACGTCGAGTGGCGCTATTCTACGCCCGTCAGTCAAGCGCGCAAAGTGCTACGCCCGGAGTCCGGGCTTCGTAATGCGTTTTCTGCGCGCGGCAATCCACAGCCACGCCAAAAATTGCGCGACCGTTCCCGCCGCGGTGTCAAGCAGCACATCGGCGAATTCCACGCCGCGCCCGGGGACAAAAGACTGATGCAGCTCGTCCACGCACGCATACGCGAAAACGATCAGGATCGCGGCGAGCGCCCAGGTGATCCGGAATCCGGGACGGCCATTGCGAATCGTGCGCAGCAGCAACAGTCCAAAAACGAAATATTCGCCCACGTGCGCGCACTTGCGGATGAAATCGTGCGCGTGAATCAGGAAAATAAGGGATGCATGCGGAAACAAAAATCGCAGAATCGGAAAGATGATGCGCGAAGTGTTCGCGCCCGTGAACCAGTGCGTCGAAAAAGTCCAGATCAGCGCGGCCCATGCAAACACGGGCCATTGGCGCGCGAGCCAACGCATGCTAACTGCGCCTTCCGGCGTCATTGAGGAAGGGAAGCGCAAAGAGAACGGGCGCACCATTTCGATTCGGCGTGCTACTCAAGGCGGTAATTCGGAGCTTCGCGCGTGATAATCACGTCGTGGACGTGGCTTTCGCGCAAGCCTGCCGAGGTGATGCGAATAAACTTGGCGCGCTCCTGCAGCTCGCGAATATTTCCCGCGCCGCAATAACCCATGCCGCTGCGCAGCCCGCCGACAAGCTGCTCAACAAGCCCGGAAAGCGGGCCTTTGTACGGGACTTGCCCTTCGATTCCTTCGGGCACGGATTTCCCGCGCTCTGCGCTTTCCTGAGCATAGCGGTCCGCCGACCCTGCCTCCATCGCGCCCAGCGAACCCATACCGCGATACGATTTGTATGTGCGCCCTTGATACAAAATTGTTTCGCCAGGCGCTTCCTCGGTACCCGCGAAAAGCCCGCCAATCATTACGGCTGACGCGCCCGCGGCCAGCGCCTTCGTGATGTCGCCGGAAAATTTGATTCCGCCATCGGCGATAATCGGCACGCCTGTCCCCTGCGCGGCGCGCGACGTTTCAAGAATCGCCGTGATTTGCGGCACACCCGCGCCCGTCACCACGCGCGTGGTGCAAATCGACCCCGGCCCCACGCCCACTTTGATTCCATCGATGCCCAGCGATATCAATTCGCGCGCGCCCTCTTCCGTCGCCACGTTTCCGGCGAGCAACTGCATCTCCGGCAGGCGCTGCTTTATTTTTCTGACCGCGTCCATCACGCGTACGGAATGCCCGTGAGCCGTGTCGATCGCGAGCGCATCCGCGCCGGCATTGGCCAGCTCGATCGCACGTTCGAGGAAATCTCCCGTGGCGCCGATCGCTGCGCCGACGCGCAACCGTCCGTGCTCGTCCTTTGCCGCGCTCGGGAATTCGATTTTTTTCTGAATGTCCTTGACGGTAATCAGCCCCTTGAGATTGAAATCCTTGTCGACCACCAATAGTTTCTCGATGCGATGCCGCTGCAGCAACCGCTCCGCTTCATCCAAAGTGGTGCCCACGGCCACGGTGATCAGATTGTCCTTGGTCATCACGGCGCTGACGGGCTGGTCCAGATTGCGCTCAAAGCGCAGATCGCGGTTGGTCAGAATTCCCACGAGCTTCGTTCCGCGCGTCACGGGGAGTCCAGACACTTTGTACTTGTTCATGATGTCGAGCGCCTGACGCAGCGACAGTTCCGGCGCGATCGTCACGGGGTCGACAATCATGCCGCTCTCCGAGCGTTTCACGCGGTCCACTTCTTCCGCTTCGCGCTCGATTGTCATGTTGCGGTGCACGAAGCCGAAGCCGCCCTGCCGCGCTAGAGCAATCGCCAGCCGCGATTCCGTCACCGTGTCCATCGCCGCGGCCACCACGGGAATGTTCAGCGCGAGTTTGCGCGATAGGCACGTGCGCGTGTCCGTTTCCGCCGGCAACACAGTCGACTTTCCCGGCAGCAACAGCACATCGTCAAAAGTCAGCGCTTCGGGAATATGTCCCTCGGGATTCATTCTGCAATTCCTTTATATCGATTTTTTGTGACGATTTTCCCAAGCACTGAATAGCCCGTGTCGTTCCACTCGCCGTTCACCACGGCGGTGTCATTCCGAGGAGCCATGCGACGAGGAATCTGCTTTTGCTCGGTCTTCCCGGGAAAAAACAGATCTCTTGCTGTTTGCCGTGCTTGGGAAAACGGTAAAGAACAACCTGCGCCTTTTTCAGGCCCTAAAAACGCCAAAGCCCAGCAAGGGTTGCTGGGCGCGAGTGCAATTTTCCTGTGACAAAATTCCTTCATCAGTGAAGAATCCATTGTATGCGCCGTGCGCGACGAATGCAAGCGCACACGGTGGCACAGCCTCTCAGCCTGTGCGGCGCGTGTTTTTTGGAGTGCGGCAGCCTGCCTACCGCGGGTGCCCCATGCTCGGTTTGTGAGCGTGGGGCCTTTTCCGGTTCCGATGTTGACCAATTTAACCCAATTTTGGAATCATAGCTGGCCCGTTGCCACTTCTTAGATTAATATCAGGAGAGCCTTGAAGCCCAAGACGGGCATACCTTGAATACAAGGAGTTGGCTTGCCGCCAGATTCCAGGCAGGAGAAGACAGTGGTGGTTCACTCGGCTGGCTCGAACACCGAAGCAATGGTGATTCGCGGCCTGCTCGAGAGCGCTGGCATTGCATCTCCGGGCTCCGCCAGTACGGACCCTTTTCCCATGGCCGAGGCGGGCGATGATTTTCACAGCTCCGACGTGATCGTGCTGGAATCGCAGGCCGACGAGGCGCGAAAGATTATCGCGGAATACCTGAAGAGCAACGAAGGAATCGAAATCGAAGATACCGAAAGTTAAGCCCCTTTTTCCTCGCAGCGCTAAATTCCTAATTTGTGGCAGGGTGAACGAACACGCGTACTGCCAACGTGCGCCCGCCTGTAGACGCCGTAACCGCGCCGTCCTGGTCCGTTCGCAATAGCCGAATCGCTTTTGAGCGATACCTGTCGACTATTTCGGCATCGGGCAAGCCGTAGGAATTTCCCTCGCCCACGGAAATCACGGCGACGCGCGGGTTTACGGCGTCAAGAAAAGCTTCCGTGGAAGACGTCTTGCTTCCGTGGTGCGGCACTTTCAGAAAATCGGCGGCGAGCGGCTTGTGTTCTTGCGTAATCGCTGTTTCGACCTGCCTTTCAATATCGCCGGAGAATAAAAAACGAATCCTCTGGTCTTTGAGCCGCAATACGACGGAGTCGTTGTTCGCCGCTGCTGGCGCTTCGGTCGCATTCTCCGGCCACAGGATTTGCCCCTGTACTCCATCCCAGTCGAAATTATCTCCCTGCTTTTCGTGGGCGATCTTCACGTGATGGGCCGCCGCCTCTGCCAGCAGATCACGATACGCTGTGGCATTTTCGTCGCGGCCCACCCAGAGCTCTCCAACGCAAAAATTGTTGAGAACCGCTCGCAGGCCGTCAATGTGATCGTGATGCGCGTGGCTGAGCAACACCACGTCGAGTTTCTTAATTCCGCGCGACCACAAATAAGGAGAGACCACCTGTTCGCCGATATCGATTCCCGATTGGTAGCCGCCGACGCGTTCGGCGCCCGGCGCGCCGCCACCGTCGATGAGCATCGTCCGTCCATCGGGGAAGGAGATAAAAATCGAATCTCCCTGGCCCACATCGAGGACGGTCGCTTCCAGTTTTCCTTTCGGCAGATCCGGACGAAATGGATGCACCGCAACTCCCACGGCCAATGCGAGCAAGGCCGCAAGCATCAGCCATTCCACCGCATTGCGTCTCTTGGAAGCGTTGTCGAGTATGCGGCCGCGTTCGTGGCGTTGCTGCGCTGCCGACCACGCAACCGCCGCGAGGGTCATCAGAAAAACGAGAAACAAAACAAGAAACCAATGTGGCGGCCCCGGAATTCGCCAGGACGCGTGCGGCATTTGGCTAAACCATCGCATGCTGGCGAGCAGCCAGCCAACAAGTAAACTCACGCCTTTCGAAATAAACGTGCCCAGGCCAGACCAGACGTAACTCGCCCCGAGCGACAGAAATCCCAGCGGAACAATCAACGTGGTCAAAAGGATGGCAGGCACGTTGCTGGCCGGTCCGGACAAGCTGACGCGATGAAAATAAAATGCCAGCAGCGGAACCATTCCCAGCTGGATGCAAAATGACAGCAGGACAACTTCCCACAGGCGCAGGCAAATGCGCACCGGAACGGTAAACAACGAATCGACGTACGGAGAAAAACTCTTTGGCAGCTTTCCAGCGAGCGAGTTTGCCGCAGCGCGCAGGTCCAGACGGAATTGCGTGGCGCGAGGCGAATGAAGCCGGTCGCGCGTCACGTCGCCGATATGTGTCAGCGCGCGGCGCACCGGCGTGCTGGTTCGATCAATCCACGGCAAAGCCAGGCCTGCAATCACGCCAGCGGCAAGAAAAGAAAGCTGAAAGCTGGCGTCGAAAAGTTCGTCGGGCCTCGCGATCAGCAGTATCAGGGCCGCAATGGCGACTGTATTCAGCAAAGCGACTCGGCGGAACAGCAATCGCGCACACAGAAAAACTGCTGTCATCAGCGCCGCGCGCAAAATCGGCGGACGGTCTTGCACCACGCCTAGGTATCCCGCGAGAATAACGAGCGTTATCACAGTCGTTGCGCTCAGCGGCAGACGCAGCAACCGGCACAGCCAGAAAACGAAAATCGCGAGCGCGCCCACGTGAAGTCCCGCCAAAACGAGTACGTGAAACGCCGCGGTCTTCTGAAAAGTTTCGGCGAGTTCGGAGTTCACAAAGTTGCGGTCGCCGAGAAGCATCGCGCGCAGTGTCGCAATGCGGTCCGGATTCCCGGGATAGAGGTGAACGAGCCGCAAAAGTAAATCGCCTCTTGCCCGCGCGAACCGCTGCGCAATCGAAACTTTTGCGGAGCCGGTCGTATCGATAAGGTCCGTGCTGCGAAGCGTGCCCAGCAGGTCGATATTCTGCCGCTTCAGAAACCCGCGCTCATCGAATGCGCCAGGGTCCTCGTAATTCTTCGGCAGACGCGCGCGGGAAAGCGCTTCCACCGGATCTCCGGCGCGCAAATTCGGCAAGTCTTCATGTTCGCTGCCAAAATAATAATTCAGCCGCAAACCGCCGCGCAGGCGAGTCGCGCGCCCCAGCACTTGCACGTTTTCGAGGTCGATTGTGTAGCGCAAACCCCAGGGAAGATATTCCGGATTTTCGCGCAGCACGCCGCGCCAGCGCAGCGGCTCGCTCGTGTCGATTTTTCCAGCCTCGATAAGCGTAGCGGCATCGTCGGAGGGAGCACCACGCTGTTGCATCTGCAGGGACGCTGCGCCCAACGCAAACCACGCGGCCAAAGCCAGAATGCCGGCCGCTGCGATTTGTTTCGAAGTGAAAGCAAGAAGCAGGCCGGCGACGATAAAAATAATTGCGGCCGCGAGCCACATCGCCAGATGCGTGCCAGAAGTTGTTGCGACGGCGATTCCGGAGGCGAAGGCAAACACAAGCCCCAGCGCCGGAAGTTTCACGGGACTCGTTCCAGCCGCGCGACCGCCTCGATATGGTATGTCTGCGGGAACATATCAAATAGGTAAACGTCAACAAGATGATACGCCTTTGCGGTCAAATGTGCCAGGTCGCGCGCCAGCGTTGAGGGGTCGCACGATACGTAAACAATTCGCCGCGGCGCGATGGCAAGCATTTTGTCCAGAGCAGTCAGCTCAATTCCACCTCTGGGAGGATCCGCAACAATCACGTCGGGGGTTCCCGAGCCGCGCTTTTGTTTCCACGCCGCGAGAAACGCTTCCGCCGAGTCATTTCGCGCCGTGATTGTCTTCCCGCTCAGCCCGGCATTTGTCTCGAGATCGCGCGCGGACGCGGGATTGGCTTCAACCGCTTGCACGCGTGCGAAGTTCTTAGCCAGCGACGTGGCAAACAGTCCCACGCCCGCATATAAATCAAACGCCAATTCGCCGCTGCCCGCCGCGTTTGCTACGACGCTCGCCATCTCGCCGACCAGGAATCGATTCACCTGGAAAAAAGACATGTGCCCGACGCGGAAACTATCCTGCGGCGTTTTGTAGTGCAGAAGGCCGGGTCCGTGCAAAACCATTTTCTCGCCGCGCACGTCCTGCACCAAAACGCTTTTCACACCTTCAATTTCTCCGAAGAGCATTGTCGCGAGCGCCTCCGCCGCGCGAGGCAGGGAAGTGCACGAAATATTCAGCAGCAGCGCGCGATCTTCCGCGTCAACGAACGCTTCCACTTCGCGCAACGTTTCCGGAAGCTTTCCGTGGGCCAGCATGTTTCGAAACGCTTCAAGCGTCGAAAGAAGTTTTGGCGAGAGAATAGGGCAAACCTCGACAGGGCAAAGCGTGGAAGAGCCAGCTCGAAAATATCCGATGCCGGGAAGCTCACTTTCAACCGAACGTGCGCCGTCAGCAGCAATGGGACGAATCTTCCATTGCGCGCGGTTTCGGTACTGCCACGGCGGCGAGGCGTGCAGCGATATCGGACCCTGCCAATCGATTCGACCGAGGCGCCGCAATGTCTCGCGCAGAATCTGTTCCTTGTAGCGAAGCTGCGCCTCGTACGAAATGTGCTGATAGTTGCATCCGCCGCAAACGCCGAAATGCGGGCATGAAGCCTCGATTCGTTCCGGTGAAGGCTTGAGCACGCGCGCGAGACGTCCGCGAACAAACTTTTTTTTGCGCGCGCTGCTTTCCAACTCCACTTCTTCGCCCGGCAGCACAAACGGTACAAAGACAGCCTCGCCATTTTCGTGCGCGAGCCCTTCGCCTCCATAAACGAGTTTTTCGATTTTCACGCGCATAGGTGTGCCAGGCGGCGTCCATTCCTGCCGCGCATCATTTCAGGTAATAAAGACTGAGTCTCGATAAATGGTAAATCTCAAAAAGCCGTTTCTGAATATATTGCCGTTCAACGAGCGCAAGTTGTTCCGCGGACATTTTCCGACGGTAGGGCGCCAGCGCACTGTCCATTTCACGCCGCACCGCGATGATCGTTTCCGCATCGGCCGCGGAAGTCAGCGTCGCCGACAGTTTATCTTCGAGAACCGTGAGCCGCCGTTCGAGTTCCTCGAGGTCAAGACGCCCCGGAGCGTCAAGCCGCATTTTAGCTTCTTCAATTCCGCGGGATATCTCAACGAGCCGCTTGGCTAGGTTGGATGACGCCTCGTCGCATTTTTCCGCGGCAGCGCGTAGCCTTGTGGCGGCGGCATCGAAATAGCGCGCCAGCTCCTCGCGCGAAAACGGCTCCGTTTGCGCGGACGTCGTGTGCGCATCCGGCCCTTTGCCTGCGGCGATTTCCCGCGCCTCTGCCGCTGCGTCGAGCACGGCGTCAACACAGTACGCAAGACTTTTCAGCGGCCGCCCCACCGATCCGCGCCGCGAGCGGCCGTAGCTTTCGAATGCCCGGTCGATGCCCTTCAGAACCGCCGACAAAGGAATCCCCGCCTTTTGCCACGTTTCCACAATGGCCCAGTCGAGCGGCGACACCAATAAATGCGCCCCGCGCTTGCGCCAAAAGTGCTCTTCGATTTCGGTGAAATAATTGAAGTAGTTGAAGTCGGCCATCGCCACAGCGCAATCAGCGCGCCGGCTTTCGTGGAGAAGAGGCTGGCTTACGGCCAGCCGCGCGGTTTTCCTCAAGAGCATTCGCTGTTTCCGTAATCGCGTTGCGCTCCCAGAGAATTCGCAACCCGTCCAGCGTCAAATGCTCGTCAACCTCTTGAATGTGCCGCGAACCCGCGCCGATCAGCGCCGCCTGTCCGCCCGTGGCGATCACGCGCGTTTCCGCTCCCAATTCCTTTTTCAGCCGTTCGAGAATCCCGTCCACAAGATCCGTGAAGCCGTAATAGAGTCCGGCCTGCATCGACGCCGCCGTGTTCGTCCCGATGATTTTCCCGGGATCGCGAATCTCCACGCGAAACAACCGCGCCGCCCGCGCAAAAAGCGCATCTGCGGAAATGCCCACACCGGGCGCGAGCACGCCTCCCAAATATTCTCCGCGTTTCGACACCACGTCGAAATTGATCGCCGTGCCGAAATCCACCACCACACACGGTCCACCATATTTCGCGAACGCCGCCACGCCGTTGGCAATGCGGTCCGCGCCCACTTCCTGCGGATTGTCATAATGCACCGGCATGCCTGTCTTGATTCCCGGTTCAACGAAGAGAGCTTTCAAACCGAAATATCGCTCCGCCATTTCCGCGAGAGTCGCGTTCAGTGATGGCACCACGGACGCAATCATCACGCCCTTGATTTCTGCCGCTGCCAGTCCAGCCAGAGTGAAGAGCTCTCGCGTCAGAATCCCGTATTCGTCCACCGTTTGATCGCGCGCCGTCGTCAGCCGCCAGTTCGCCAGCAGCTCGTTGCCGCGAAACACGCCGAGCACCGTGTTCGTATTCCCCACGTCCATTGCCAGCAGCATCATTCCGCCTCTGCCACCATGCCGGAAATCACGCTTTCGATTTTTCCGTCGTCGCGCTTCACCCGCAAAATCCCCATCGGCTCCAGCCCCGCCGTTGTTCCCACGAAATTGTCCGTGCTCGTTGAGATCCTCACGCGCTTGCCCTCGAAGTAGCTCGATACCTCAGCGAATCTCCGCAAAATCGGCGCGGCCCCTTCGGCAATGAATTGATTGTAGTAGCGGTCGAGGTGCCGCAGCAACCGCGCAAGCAGTTCAAGCCGCGAATGCAGGCGCCCAGTCTCCATTCGCATTGACGTCGCGATGCTCGCAAGTTCGCCGGGCATTTTCGGCTGATTCACGTTGATGCCAATCCCAATCACGGCAAAATGCATTCGGTCCGGCTCGGCTTGCATCTCTGTCAGAATGCCGCAGACCTTCTTGCCTTTCAGCAGCACGTCGTTCGGCCAGCGAATGTCTGGCGGAAGACCGCTTTGTTCGGCGATCGCGTCGTACGCCGCAAGTCCAGCCACCAGAGTCAATGCAGGCGCCAGCATCGGAGAAATCTGCGGCCGCAGCAGATATACTGACGTAAATGCCGGCCGATTTCTCCGAAATGCCACGAATGTCCCGCGCGGCCGCGCCCCGACGTTTGTTCCTCCGCGACGACTACGTGCCGTGCGCTTCGCCGTCTTCTCCCAGTCGCATCGCCACGGTGTTTGTCGAGTCCATTTTGAAGAAATGAAATATGTGTTTCGCAAAGGGAGTCCCGCGCAATCCTCGCGCAAGCAATTTCGGCGCCAGAACGTCCGCCGTTCGCTCGATGTGGTAGCCGGTCCGCGGATGCCCTTTCACCTTCACACCCGACGCGCGCAACGTTTCGATCCATCGCCACACGGTCTGGCGGCGCACGCCGATTTCCTTCGCGATTTGCGCCCCGCTGATTACGATCGTTGGGTTTTCGGAAAGCAGAGACAGCAGCGCGTCAATGCGCTTGTCGGTGGGCCCTGGCAAGCTCAGCCGATTTTTCTGCGTGCGTGATTTAACTGCAACCATGATGGGTCAATCTTCCCGTGAACTCGTGCCTGCGACTCATCCCTTTGCGAACTACTCAAAACGGCCCGGCAACTTGGCGGGGCGGAGATTTATCCCCGCCGTAAACAGTGCCTGACCTCAGGGGTTTTAACCCCTGAGGTCGGTTTTCGCCCCTGCGAACTGGCGCGATATGATTTTCGCGGCGCTCTATGGTTTCAGCGGCTTAGACTCGCCGCAAAAAAACCTCCCATTGTCATCCCGAGCCGCCGTGCGGCGAGGGATCTGCTTTGCAGTGGCACAGGCTTCAGCCTGTGGCTTCTTGGTATTCGCTCGCTTTCTCGTGTCATCACAGACCGCCTTCCCCCGCGGCAGGTATGTCTCTGCGAGACGAGTGGTCTGCAGTTTCGCGAAAGTGTCGAAATAAACGCGGCGTTATTCAAGTTGCGCCAGCCGCTCCGCAATCTTCTGGTACTCGATTTGCCGCTCGGCCAGCGTCGCTTCCAATCCGCGAACAATTTCCGCCGGCGCGCGGCTGCGAAACGTATCATCCGCCAGCCGCTGTTTCTTCGACGCGATGTCTTTTTCCAGCCGCTCTTTCTCTTTTTTCAGCTTTGCCTTCTCCGCTTTGGCGTCGGCTGGCTCGCCTTCAAACTGGATTCGCAAGTCGAATTGCGCCGTGGAGCGCACCGCTCCCTCGCCAGCGTCCAATTTGGCAGACGTTACCTTCAGCGCCGATAGCATTCCCAATCGACGAATAGCATCCGAGTTCTGTTCGACGAGGTGCCTGCCCCATGCGTTTGCTACGAACAACTCGGCAGGAACTTTGCGCTTCGGGTCGAGCTGCAGCTCCATGCGGATGTTTCGAGCAGCAACGATGATGGACTGCAGAAGAGTCATCTCTGCAGTATCTCTGGGATCAACTCCCGCGAGACGTTTGGGGAACTCCTCAAGCGAAATGGATTTCGCATCTGCCTTTTGTGGCAGCCGGTGCCACAGCTCTTCGGTGACGAACGGCATAAATGGATGCAGCAGACGCAGCGCGTATTCAAACGCTGCAAATAAATTCCTCCACGTCGCAATCGCATCCTCGCGATTTTCTGATGCCAGTTGCGGTTTCAACCATTCGATATACCAATCGCAGAAATCGCCCCAAAAAAAGTGGTAGATAACGTGCGCCGCCTCATGGAAGCGGAAATTCTCCAGCGCATCGTTCATCTGTTCCGTCACCGCCGCGAGCCGCGAGAAAATCCACTGGTGCGGCAGCGGATCGCGCGTCGAATACGGCGCTTTTGCGCGAATCTCCGGAGACGCCAGCTCTTCGAGCGCCACGCCCATCGCTTCAATCTTCTCCAGATTGAAGAATAAAAATCGCGCCGCGTTCCAAATCTTGTTCGCAAAAGCGCGATAGCTCAAAATGCGCTCTTCGCTCAGCGCGATATCCGTTCCAGGGGCTGCGGCTACGATCAACGCGAATCGCAGCGCGTCGGTGCCGTATTTCTCGATAATTTCCAGCGGGTCGATCACGTTCCCGCGCGTTTTCGACATCTTTATTCCATGAGGGTCGCGAACAATCCCGTGTAAATAAAGCTGCCGGAAGGGAATGCGCTCTTCGATTTTCGTGCGCGGCGCCAGATGCAGGTCGAGCATCACCATCCGCGCGTCCCAGAAGAAAAGAATGTCGTATCCGCTGATCAGCAAACTCGTGGGATAAAACGTTCGCAGATCTTCCGTATCGTCTGGCCAACCCAGCGTCGAGAGCGGCCATAGCCCCGAGCTGAACCACGTGTCGAGCACGTCCGGATCCTGCGTCAGTTTACCGCTGCCGCATTTTTCGCACTTCTCCGGCACGCTCGCGATCTGCGCGCGTCCATCCACCACTGCAACGCTCGAATCTTTTGCAGGCGTCATCGCGCCGCAATCGCCGCAGTGCCAAACGGGAATGCGATGGCCCCACCACAATTGACGGGAAATGCACCAATCGCGAATGTTGGTCAGCCAGTCGAGAAAAATCTTCTTCTGATTTTCCGGCACAATCGAAAGCAGGCCGTCCTCGACAACCTGAATTCCCGGCTCGGCCAGCGGTTTCATCTTGCAGAACCACTGCACGGAAAGCCGCGGCTCGATGATCGTTTTGCACCGATCGCACAGACCAACCGACATCGCGTGGTTCGTC
This sequence comes from uncultured Acidobacteriota bacterium, assembly GCA_963757905.1. Taxonomy (GTDB): domain Bacteria; phylum Acidobacteriota; class Terriglobia; order Acidiferrales; family UBA7541; genus DAHUXN01. The sequence goes on from CAVWSV010000010.1 coordinate 121,455, forward strand.
GCGCGTTCGAGCAGGCCCTGCGTCTTCAAATCCTCAACAATTTTCTCGCGCGCCGCAAACCGATCCATTCCTGCATACGCACCTGCGGCCGCACTCATGTGCGCGTCCGGAGTCATCACGTCAATTTCCGCCAACTTATGCCGCTGGCCCATTGCAAAATCGTTGGGGTCGTGCGCTGGAGTCACTTTCACCGCGCCCGTGCCGAATTCGCGATCCACAAAATCATCGGCAATGATTGGGATTTCGCGATTCATCAGCGGCAGCACGGCCATCTTCCCGATCAAGTGTTTGTAGCGTTCGTCATCCGGGTGAACGGCCACCGCCGTATCGCCCAGCATTGTTTCCGGCCGCGTCGTCGCCACAACAATGAACTCTTTCGACCCGGCGATTGGATAGCGGATGTACCAGAGTTTTCCTTCGCGCTGCTCGTGTACAGTTTCAAGATCGCTCAGCGCCGTCTGGCAACGTGGGCACCAATTCACCATGTAACGTCCGCGATAAATCAGTCCCTCGCGATAGAGCCGCAGAAACGCTTCCATCACGGCTCGATAGAGTGGCGGATCGAGCGTGAATTTCTCGCGCGTCCAGTCGCACGAAACGCCCAGCCGGATCATTTGCTCTTTGATGCGCCCGCCGCTCTCCGTTTTCCATTGCCAGACGCGCCGTTCGAACTCCTCGCGTCCCATCTGCCCGCGCTTCAAGCCTTCTTTCGCAAGCTCGCGCTCCACCACCACTTGCGTGGCGATTCCCGCGTGATCCATTCCCGGAAGCCACAGCGTTTTGAAGCCGCGCATTCGGCGCCAGCGCACAATAATGTCGATCTGCGTGTGCTCCAGCATGTGCCCGATGTGAATGGAGCCGGTTATATTCGGCGGCGGCAGCACGATCGAAAACATTTCGCCCGATGCGCGCGCATCGGCGCGGTAAAGTTTTTCGTCAAACCAGGCTTGCGCCCAGCGCCGCTCGATATCCTGCGGTTCGTATGCTTTGGGGATTTCGCGTGCCGTCATAATGCGCGACTCGGCGCTCCTGTGCGTGTTTTGGCAGATGCGTGAAACGAACAACTATACGAGGCAATTGCATGGCGCGTCAAATAGAGGCGAGGCGGATAAATTCGGGAATTGTGCGGGGTTATTTCTTTTCGCGTTCGCGATTCAGGATTTCTTCGACGAGCGGGCGGAGGGCGGCGCTCGAAAGCGCTTGATGAATCTGCGGCTCCAGCTTTTCGAGCAGTCTGGCCACGACATCATCGACCATCGCCGAATCCGTTTCCGCGGAATTGGCGGGCGCTGCCGGCGCGGCCTCCGAAATGGCATTTCCCGCGTATGGAGTGCGCGGCGTCTCGGGAATATCGGCGGAATGCCCTTCGTGCGCTTCTTCATGGGCCACAGGCGCGGGAGCAGAAGTTTCCGCGGGGATCTCGTGTGATTTTTCGACGACAAGTTCTTCGGATTCCATTGCTAATTCGCGTGGAATTTCCGCGGCGTATGGCGATACTTCCGGGGTTTCGACGGCAGGCGGCTCCGCAGTTGTTTTCTCGCTCGATTTGGCGAGTGCTAACTTGGAAGAAGACTCTTCGGGCAGGCGGAAGGGAATGACCTCCGCGGGCGGCGCCGGCCATTCCGTTTGTTGCGCGACTGCATTTTCTGGCTCCGGATCTTTGTGTTGCGGCGCCTCTTCGTGTGGCGCGTAACCCGGCGCGTCTTCCTTTTTTGTGATCGCGTACCTATTCGACGCTCCGTTCGAAGGTTCGCTCGAAACCGGGCTTGAGGTTGGCTCTTCCTGCACTGGAGCCGAGGCTTCGGGGCTCTCCTCCACATCCAACTCAGTCGGCGTGGACTCCGCGATTCCCATCATGTCCATCCACTTGGTTCGCGCGGCAGTCGGGCTGGATTCGATTTTCTCGGGGACGTTCGCGCCGCCAAACGGCACGTGTGCTTTTGAGTGAACGCTTGTTTCGAGTGTCTCCGAATCATCCGGCGTCATTTTTCCGCCGGCGAGTTTTTCGACCATACTTGCGGACTCGGATGCCGGAATTTCATATTCCATGGTCTTGCGCCGCCGCGTCCATTCGTTTGCCGGCTCTTCAAAATCATCTTCTTCGACGTGCTTTACCTCCGGCGTGGCGACAGGTTCGAAATCCTTGGCAGCAGCGGTGCCAAACGCAAATTCCGGCGGGACGCCCTCCGGCTCCTCGAATACGGGAATGGGCGCGCGAGGTTTGGGAATCCATGCCGGAGGCTCAGGAATTTCCTCTTTCGGAGGCGCTGGCTGCTCGACGACCGGTTCAATTTTCGGCAGCAGGGAAGCGACCATCGCAATCAGTGGGTCAGGCGGGACAAACGGTTTTTTCAGCACGCCGTCGGCTCCCACGCGGTGCGCTTCTTTTTCGTCCAGCGGGTCAAATGCGCCCACAAGGAGAATCACGGGAATGCCGGCGAATTGCGCATCCTGCTTCACGAACTCGCAAACCTCATAGCCGTTTCGAACCGGCATAAACACGTCGGCCAGCACGATGTCGGGACGCACCTCGGGGATTTTCCGGCAGGCCGCTTCTCCATTGCCTACCGCGACTACACGAAATCCCTTTTCTTCGAAGACGAGCGACACCATCTTCTGAATGTTGCTGTTGTCGTCCGCGACCAGGATTGTGGGCACTATCGATACCTCGGGCACGCTTCCGCCCCGCGGGCAGAAGGCGCCATTCCTGCCACTATTGGAGCACCGGTACGGAGGGGCGTCAACGGGTTCGAGCGAAGCGCGTGCCGCAGAAGTGACGTGTGGTTTCGACCGCCATGGCGCGAAAAGTAGGGCCAGATGGGGAATGAAAAGATGAGGAATGATTTGTTCGGCATGTTTGAAGCGTGCCTGTCTGCCATCCGCCCCTTTGCCGGGTGGCCCATGCTCGATTTGTGAGCGTGGGGGTTTTTCTGACCCGCGCGCTGGAACTGAAACTCACTTGCGATCAAGAAAATGGAAATCGCACATTGTAAAGCAATTGCGCTTGCGGCACTTTGGCTGCCTTTTGCGATCAAGGAGTGGCGTTTTCGGTGAGTTTTTGACGGTTCCGGGGTCGCTTCTTGCCCGTTGTACCTCACTCGTGTCGCCGCTCGCGTCATCGATTTTTGCCCTCTAACGAGCCTAGCACGCCGCGGGCCGCAGCGAAAGGTGTGGCGGCTGTGGAAGTGGTAGCGCAGAGCTTCGATTTGTGAAGTTCGTAACTTACTATTCAATTGGCTTCCTTAATCGAGACGGTACGAGATTCTCTAGCTGTTCGTCGGTATTTTCGATTGGTATCGGCATAGTCAGTCCTTTGGTGGAATGGCCTACCATCTCGGAAAACCAGCCACTGTAACCATACTTAAGGTAAAGCCAATAGCCTCGGTCGTTGCATTTCGGGCATTCTAGTTGGGCAACTCCAAAGATACGATCTCCATGCTTTATTTTCTGTATCAAATCATCTGGAAGAACTAATGCTCCTGCGGTATCCCCGGCATTGATGTAACTGATTTCTTGCACCGGAATTCTAAGAGGGGCATACGGAGTCACGGTTTCGTCTAGATTTGGAGCTGAATTCAGGTACGGCTGGTCCAGATCGACTAATCCGAACCAATACTTAACATGCTCAACCACATCACTAGACTGATTACTAATTCGCCATTCTGGGTACTTTGGATTAACAAAGGACATCCGTATCTCTGGCTGCGTTGTCAAAAAACCAAGCCATATTCCAAATCTCCCTACCAAGAGTAAAACTACGCAAGTCGCCAAAAATACACGCCAGATTTTTTCGGCAAGATGTACCGGGGACAAAAACCAAGGAACTAGCATAATGGTGGTAAATAAGCTGAGAGCAACCAGGACAATTAGCAGAACAATGGGAATGTAGAACGGAATCTGTCTCTGCGATTTGTCAATCAAGTAGAGAGCTAGAAACACGACGAAGCTCCCCACAGCAAGGATGATTCCGTAGGTTTCTTTAGACACGAGAAAAACCTCCGCGCAAGGCAGGCATCATAATACCGCGCTCTTGCGTGAAGTATACACTCCTGCCAAGAAATCGTAAGTGGCACATTGTAGAGCAGTTGCGGTCGCGGGACTGCGCACGCGATTACTGCTCAAGACTTTGACCTTTCGGGGAGTTTTCGGCGGTTTTACGGTGGCTTCTGGGCCGTTGTACCTCACTCGTGTGGCCGCTCGCATCATCGAATTTTCGCTCCCGACGACGCTAGCACGATGCGAGGCGCAGCAAAAGTTGTTGTGGCTGTGGAAGGACGGAGGTGCAACGGCGAGTGCGCGGCGTTATCGGGAATCTTGAAGACTCAGTTAATACGTGGTAGAACCCTAGGTCGACAGGCTCGCATTACCACAAGCGACATTGAGGAGGAAACATGTCCAAGAATTGTCTGCCGCGTTTTGCAAAATGCTCGCTAGGACTGATGGTTCTCTGCGCGTTTCTCTTGCCACGTTCGGCCAACGCCGACCCGGCGGATGTAGTGACCATAAACTTTTCAGGAAACGCTCGTTGCGAGGCTCCCGCCGTAAATGGCGGGTGTTTCGCGGCGGGAAATTTCACCGCTGCGTTCCAGTTTGATCCGGACACCGAATCCATCGTTGGGCCGTGGTCGACTAGTTTTAATGCATTCGGGCTCAGGTGGTCTTGCGTCCGTCCAAGTTTCTCCGGGCGAGGATGTCTTTGATTTCTTCGGAGGCGTCTGGCTCCGTAGACTTAACACTCGACTTCCATTCAGCGAACTTACAGATCCCCTTCGCGGCGGACGTGTTTGTGTGTACATCCCAGGTTGAGTGCTCTTCCGGTGTGTTCACGTCCGGTGTGTCACCCGAGCCATCTTCATTCCTGCTGCTCGGCACGGGCCTGCTAGGTCTTGGGCTGGTCGTCCGCCGCCGTTTCGCGCGCACCTAAAACGCGCGTTCGTGGCATGCGCCTGTGTCTGTGGGGGCCGACCAACGCTTGCCCCGAGGAACGAAGGGTCGTCCCGCGCCTCACTCGTCACTAGCCACTCGCGACTCGCCACCGCACCTCTCCCTTTCCACAGTCGCCACATCTATCGCTGCGGCGTGCAACGTGCTAGCGTCGTGAGAGCGAAAATTCGATGCGAGCGGCGGCGCACAATAACCCAAACTGGCCCGGGACGCACCTTCCGCGGAAAATAGCACCCCACCGCCCCCCATTTCTAATCCACTGTCCGGAATTAGACACCCACTTAACCTGCACAAAACAAACGGCCGACTGCATTTCTAATCGCCAATTTTTCGCGCTTTTAAAATCATCGGACACTTTGCCGCCCGGCTCGCTCAGTTGGCGCACGACCGGTGGGTGGCGTATGAAGCTATTTCTGGCGAAAAACGTTCTTGCGGATGTCCGGCCAGAATTCCTGGAAGACGTGATTGAGGACAGCGGATTCCATTTGCGTTCCGAAGTTCACGGCGGTTTGACTCAGGCCGCGCTCCTGTGGCGGATAATAGGCGTTGGACAAGCCAGCTTCCAGTGCGTTGCCCCCCACCTCGGACCAGTTGAAGGCCGAGCCTCCAGAATCCGTCTTCGTGACGAAGGCACGGGAAATCGCGTAGACCGTCCGGTGAAAAAAACCTCCCTTGCCCATGGTGTAATAGCGCGGGTCCTCGTGCGTGATTGCGGGGACAATGGCCTCAGTGAAAAAAGTCCCCGACACTCCGTCGGTGAAGGTGCGCCAATAGTAGCGTCCGTAACCGGCAGCTCCGTGCCCCAATTCCGGATCGGAATTCAAGAGCATGGCCTGTCCAGCCAGGATTCCGGCCCAGGTGTACGACGAGTAATCTATGACGCTATCCTGCGAGGCAAGCACGAATTTCTGGCGGGTGGTCATGGGTGGAAGCTGCGTGTTGGCGTTCACCGCCCCAAAATTCGGAACGACCCAAAACATGCGCTTGCTCTGCTGACCTTCAGTGTCATCTTTCTTTTTCTTTTTGTCTTGGGGAGCCGGTTTGGTTGGTGATGCGGGGTTTTGATTTTGCTGAGGAGGATTCGATGGTTGCGTAGCCTGTGTCTGGGACCACGTGATGCCGGGCGAGAAAAGAACGACGAAAAAAATGACCAGAACTGAAACGGCCTTTATGATTTCGAGCGAGGTTTTTCTTCGAATCACGCGCAAGCGCGGACGTACCCCGGGCCTGCCCGCCCACGACACACCCAACTCCGGCTCGACCTGCTTTACCAAGGGATGAGCTTTTTCAGGCCTTTTTTCTGCTTGCTGCTGGACTCTTTCTTCTTGTTGATCTTGTTTTTTGGCTTCTTGGCGGAGGCAGACATTTTTTGCGTACCCGTTGTGGCGGCCTGTTGATTGGCGCCGGTCCCGGTGGCGTTCGCAGGCGAACTCCCATTGTTGGTGGCGGTTGACGTTGCCGTGGCCGTTGGAGGTGGCGGCACTGCATCCGCAGACGGTGTCGAGGCGCTACCGCTGCCCGACATGGTAGGCGGATCTGAGGTCGCCGTACTGGGGGTTGACGACGCGGCGCTCGTTGGCGGCGGAGTACCCGAATCCGGCGAAACTGCCTGGACGTTCATGTTCTGTCCAGAAGCTCCGGTGGTGCCTAGGTCGCTTCCCACATCGGAAGCGGAATTCATTTCCTGCTGTGGACCTAAATCGCCCGGAGGATTCAAATCGGGAGTGCCCGTGTGTGCTGCCATGGAGACGTCCGGGGCGGTTTTCGTCACGTCCAGAGCGCGGTGCACCAGACTGGGGTGATCGTGAGCGAACTTGCGTTCATACTCCGCACGCGCGAGGGCGTCAGGATCCGGAGGCGGAATTTTGACGCTGTCTTCCGTCAAGCGCCGCTTGGCGTCGGACGCCAATGACGAAAGTGGATATTCCCTGACGATTTTTGCATATTCCATGTCCGCGAGCGACCGCCATCGGGCGCGCTCTTGCTCGTTCTTCGAGCCGGTGGCCGCGCGACGGTAAATGTCCCCCAACATCCAAAGGGCGCGGTCGGCCTGGCTGAACAGAGGATAGCGAGTTACGACTTCCACGAGCCGCCCCGCTGCCGCGCGGTAGTCGCCCTTCACGTAGTAAAAGTGTGCGACGTCGAAATTTCCGCCGCCAAGCACTTCCTGGACCTCGCGCAAACGCTGATCCGCCTGCGGCACCAGGGGGCTCTTAGGATACTTCAGCAGGAACGTCTGAAACTCCTGCTCCGCAAGACGCGCCTGAGTCGGGTCGCGGTCGGGCTTTTCCATCATGCGGTAATGCGCCATGGCGATTTGCATCTGCGCGTAGGCGGCTTCCTGAAGGAAGGGGAAAAATGTCTCGAAGTCTTTGTATTCGGCGACGGCTTGCGTTAATCCCTCGGTGCCGCCCTGTTTGTAATACGAATCGGCGACGGCGAGTTTTGCTTTGGCGAGGTATTCGCTGTCGGGATAGCTGTTGATGAGCGTCTGCAAGCTCAAGCGCGATTCTGTATAACGGCCGTGCTTGTAGTCACTAATCGCGTGATCGTAGAGAATTTTGTCCGGCTCGGCGTTTGCATCGGGAGTCTTCGCGGCAGTCTTCTTATGTCCGAAGAAGAGGCATCCCGCCGGAAAGAACGATACGAGAAGCGCAGCCGTAAGCCAAAGAGAAAGTCGATTCGTTATGCTTTTCATCACACCCTTTGCGAGATCGCGTCGTTTGCGCACTGTTTCATGTGGCGAACGGCCGCGCCCGGATCCGTAGTATGGAAAATTGAAGTGCCTGCCACCAGCGTGTCGGCGCCGGCGGTTACCAGTTCCGCTGTGTTTTCCAGCGTGACTCCCCCATCCACTCCAATTCGGAAGCCGTAATCGTAGCGTGAGCGCAGATCCCGCAATTCTCGAATCTTGTCGACTGTTTCAGGAATGAACTTTTGGCCCCCGAATCCGGGATTCACGGTCATGACCAGAACTGTTTCCACCCGGTCCAACACTTCCTTTAGCATCGCGACAGGAGTGGCGGGATTGATGGCCACGCCCGCTTCGCAATTCTGCTCGTGAATCGAACCTAATACGCGGTCGAGATGCGCTGTCGCTTCCTGGTGAACCAAAATGCGATGCGCTCCCGCTTTCGCGAAGGCCTCGATGAATTCCCCCGGCCGCTCAATCATCAGATGCACGTCGAGTGGGAGGCGGGTTGCCTTGCTCAATGACGCGACAATGGGCACGCCGATGGAAATGTTCGGCACAAAGTGGCCATCCATGACGTCGACGTGAATTACCGCCGCACCGGCCTGTTCCACCGCGCGCACTTCGTCGCCCAAAACGGCGAAGTTCGCCGCCAAAATGGACGGAGCGATTTCGAGCGGACGCCGGATCATGAAATCAAGCCGAATTGTAACACAGGCACGCGAGCGCTTACTGCGCTACCTGCAGGTCGACGCCTGTGCCGGGCTCGACCCGCGCCCCCCGAAAGGGAAGTTGAGACGTGACGGTTCCGGAGGGCCGGCCTGTGAGCGGCATCGGAGTCACTTTGTCTACTTTCAAGCCCGCGGCGGCCAGTTGCTGCTGGGCCTCCGCAAGCGGCAGCCCAGAGAGGCTGGGCATTACGTAAGCGGGCGGCTGCGGGCCCAGGGAAACGAGCATGTCGACATGCGGACTGCTCGCGTTGGTTGAGCCGGCCGGGGGATCCTGTTCCAGCACTGTGTCCACCGGAAATTCGGGGAGATAAGCGCTGGATACTTCGCCAGCCTGAAGACCTTCACTCAAAAGTTCAATCTGCGCGGCGCGGAAGCTGCGGTCGTTGAGTTGGGGGATGGTCACTTTCTGTTGCCCCAGGCTGACCACCACGTGAACCCATTCACCCACTTTGAGCTTTGTGCCCGCCGACGGGCTTTGCCGCGCGATGGTATCCTGCGGCAGGGGGCTGTAAACGCGGTCTTCGACACGCAGGTGCAGGCCGCGAGTTTCGAGTTGGGTCTGCGCGCGCGAAAGCGTCAGGCGAGTCAGATCGGGGGTGACAATTTCGCGTCCCTGAATCGCGAAACGCATGGTCATGAGCGCGCTCAAGAACGCTACCGACGCGAGCACGAAAATCAGTAGCGCCATCCGGCCGACCCATTCGCTGCGTTCCCGGAATCCCATCCACTCGCCTCGCCAAAAACGAGACTAACACTGGTGCAGAATTGCTTCAACGCCGGGAAACGCCAGCGTTATCGTCGGCGCAACACCGCGGCAAAAAATCCGTCGGTGAAATGCAGCGGCGGAAACGTGCGAAACGCGGCATCCGGGGTGAGCAGCGTTTCCGCGCGTATCCCGTTCGCCAGAACGCCAGCGGGAATTTCCGGCGCGATCATCTGGAATTCCGGATGCGCTTGCAGCGCTTCGCTCACGACGGCTTCGTTCTCTTCGGGTTCGAGCGAGCAAGTCGAATAGACAAGCTGTCCTTTTGGCGCCAGACATTCCAGGGCGGAATCGAGCAGCATCACTTGGCGCGCGTGCAGTTCGGCCAGATCGGTTGGCTTCAGCTTCCAGCGAATTTCGGGGTTTCGCGCAAGCGTTCCTGTGCCGGAACACGGCGCGTCGACTAGGATTCGATCGAATTTGCCGCTGAAGGGAAGAGGCGCTGTTCCGTCGAGGGCGACAAATTTTACGTTCGATGCGCCCGCGCGCACGAGACGTTCTCGCATCACGCGCAATCTGTTTTCGCGACGATCCGCAGCGACCACAAGTGCCTTCGGTCCCGCGGCTCGTGCAAGGGCAAGCGTCTTGCCTCCCGGCGCGGCGCAAACGTCCAGGACGGACTCGCCTGGATTCACGCCCAGCAGCAGAGGAATCATCTGCGAAGCTTCATCCTGAAAACTAATCCAGCCATTCTCGAACGCTTTCGTCTTTGTCACATCGCCGCTTCGTATCGTGATGGCGTCGCGCAACAACCGGCCCGGCTCGAATTCCACGTCCGCATCGACGAGCGAGCGCGTCACCTCTTCCCAAAATTCGCGGGATGTTACGGCGCAAGCCCTCCGCGGAGTTTCGTTGTTTGTTGCAAGAAGCGTGATCGTTTCGGCGCGGCCGAATCGTTCCAGCCATCGCTCGACGAGCCACGTTGGATGCGAGTGAAGCAGGCCAAAGGCATCCGCTGGGGGCGGGTCGAGTGGAAGAAATTCCTCGACAGGCTTGGTGCTTTCACGCCCTGCGCGCCTCAGCACCGCGTTCACCAAAGATGAGGCGGAGTGTTTTCGTGCTCGTTTGACCAGCTCGACCGAATCGTTCACGGCCGCGTTCGCCGGAACCCGTGCAAGATAACGCAACTGGTAGATTCCGATGCGGAGCGCGATCAATACTTCCACGTCGAGGGCGCCTAATTTTTTGCGGGTGTAGCGCTCAATGAAAAAATCGAGCAAACGCTGCCATCGCAATGCGCCCATGACGATCTCGGTGGCCAGGGCCGCGTCGCGCGGGCCGACTTTTGGGTTCAGGCGCGCGTGCAGCACGTCTGAGGCATAGGCTCCCTCGGTCTCGACCCGCAGGAGGGCATCGAAGGCGATTGTTCTGGCGGCGCTGATAGGCATTTAGTGGCTCGCCCAGACCCTTAGCAGGGCGCGTTTCGACAAAAACTCAGAAAGATGCAGATTCCTCGTCGCGGTCGTTCCTCGGAATGACAACTTATGCTTTCTTCCGCAGCCACCTAGATAAATCGCTCGGCGGAGGAAATTCTCGCGCCGTTTGCGAATTCTCGCGCCGCCATGCGTTTCCGACCTTCCGGCTGGACGTGCTCGGCGCGGAGCCACGTTCCCTTGCCGCAAGCGACAAGAATCGCGCCGCGATTCTCGAAGATCGTGCCGGGCGCGGCCGACGCGGCACTGCTTTCCGGATGTTCAGTGCGTTCCGCGGGGCGGCCCCAAACATGGCACAAGCGGCCGCGAAATTGCGTGTACGTGCCGGGCCACGGTTGGAACGCGCGAATGCGATTGTAAATTTCGTTTGCTGGGAGATTCCAATCGAGGAGTCCCTCTTCTTTCTTTAGCGGCGGCGCGAAGGTTGCGAGCGTATTGTTTTGCGGCTTGGGCGTGAGTTCGCCGGCCGCGAGCTGTTGCAGAGTGTGAATGAGCAGCGGCGCTCCGGCGTCGCCCATTCGTGCCATCAATTCCGGCGCGGTTTCGTCCGCGCCGATTTTCATTTCGAGTTGTTCAAGAATCGGCCCGGTATCCAGGCCCGCATCAATCTGCATGGTGGTCAAGCCGGTGATGGAGTCTCCATTTAGAATTGCGCGCTGCACAGGCGCGGCGCCGCGGTAACGCGGCAGCAGGGAACCGTGCAAATTAATCCAGCCGAGGCGCGGAACTTCAAGCAGGTTGCGCGGAATAATTTGTCCGTAGGCGATGATCACGACCGCATCCGGCGCGATGCGCTTGAAAAAATCAGCTGAGTCCGCCGATTTGATTTTCTCCGGCTGATAGATCGGCACTTCGGACTCGAGCGCGGCAATTTTGACAGGCGAGTGGGCGGCGGCATGCGCTCTGCCGCGCGGACGGTCCGGCTGGGTGATCACGGCCTCGACGCGAAATTCTGGATCAGCCAGGAGTTTTCCGAGCGAAGGCAAGCCGAATGCAGGAGTGCCGCAGAAAACGATGCGCAGCGGCACGGTTGGTCTACCATTCCCCGTTTTTCATGAGCTTGCGGATTTTTCGCCTGATGAGGTCGCGCTTCAACATGCTCAAGTGCGTCAGAAAAAGCATTCCGTGGAGATGATCGGTTTCGTGGCAGAACGCACGCGCGAGAAGGCCTTCGGCGCGCATTTCGTATTCTTTCCCCGTCACATCCTGGGCGCGCACGGTCACATATTTGGGTCGCAGGACGTTTCCGCGAAATCCGGGCACCGAGAGGCATCCCTCTTCCTCGCGCTGTTCGCCTTCGGTGCGAATGATCTCCGGATTTGCCAGCACCAACTTTGCTTCGGGATTTTTGCCCACGGTGACGTCAATTACCGCGATTCGCAAACCGAGGCCGATCTGCGGAGCGGCCAGTCCCACGCCCTGCGCCGCGTACATGGATTCGAACATGTCTTCGGCGAGCTTGGCGAGGTCCGCGTCGAATTTTTCGATGGGCTTTGTCGGCTGCTCAAGCACGGCAGCAGGGTACTTCGTTATCGGATGGATCATTTTCTAGTTTTCGTCTCCTACATGCGTTTCCTGCTCTAACAGCTCGTTGAAAAGGCGTTCGTCGTTGTCTTTCCCGCCGCTTCGAGGGAGCCGCGGTCTCCAAAATCCAAGGACAATGCAGATTCCTCGTCGCCCTCGCTCTTCGGAATTGCAACGAGTAGAGCGTTTCCACAAGCCAGTAAAAAAACGCCAAACAATCCCTGCTAAAATTGGTCGAGCTGCTTTTGATAGCCTTGAAAGTTCCGGCGCGTTTCTTCGAGTGAATCTCCGCCGAATTTCTCGAGGAATGATTCGGCGATCACGTAGCTCACCATCGCTTCGCCAATAACACCTGCCGCGGGCACGACGCAAATGTCCGAGCGTTCGTACGCCGCTTTGATGCTTTCCTTCGTTTTCAAATCAGCCGAGCCAAGGGCGCGCCGCAGCGTCGAAATGGGCTTCAGATAACCTCGCACAACCACATTTTCGCCGTTCGTGATTCCGCCTTCGATCCCGCCCGCACGATTCGAACTTCTCTGAAAGCGCTTCTTCTCCCCATCATACAGAATTTCGTCCTGAACTTCCGAGCCGTAGGAGGTCGCATTCGCGATTCCCGTGCCGAGCTCGACACCCTTGACCGCTTGGATGGACATCACCGCGCGTGCCAGCCGCCCGTCGAGTTTTTCATCCCATTGTGCATGACTTCCGAGCCCTGGCGGCACACCGCGGGCTACAACCTCGAAAATTCCTCCCACGGAATCGCCCGCGCGCAACGCTTTATCGACTTCCGCTTTCATTCGGGCTTCGATTTCTGCGTCGACGCAGCGCAGCGGCGACTCGAGATTCGCGCAAATAGACTCAATTTCACTCCACTGCGCGGGGCGTTCGAGCTTCACGGGACCCACGGCGATTGTATGGCTGAGCACGCTGATGCCGAATTCGCGCAGGAGCAGCTTGGCAATCGCGCCTGCACCCGTGCGCGCGGCCGTCTCTCTTGCCGACGCTCGTTCGAGAATGTAGCGCGCGTCGTGGAAATTAAACTTCAACGCTCCGGCAAGGTCGGCGTGGCCGGGTCGAGGAGAAGTCAAGCGGCGCTGGGCGTCGTGACCAGTATCGTCGGTACCGTCGGCATCCTCGACGGGCAGGGCTTTCTCCCAGTTTTTCCAGTCGCGATTTTCGATGCGCATTGCGACCGGCGCGCCGATGGTCTTTCCATGACGCACGCCGGCAAGGAATTCCGCCTGATCCTTCTCGATTTTCTGCCGCCCTCCGCGGCCGTAACCGAGCTGCCGCCGGTGCAATTCGCGATTCACAAATTCCGGATCGACAGGCACACCCGCAGGCACGCCAGAGAGCCAGGCAATCAGCGCCTGTCCATGAGATTCGCCCGCCGTGAAGAATCGCAGCATTTCGTTTGTTGTTCGAACGCGTTTGAGAGACGCACGATTCTACCGGACGCTCCGGCCTCCGTAAAGCAATGACGTCCACGAAAATTCGTTCTGAGATGCCTTGACGTCCTTGATACTGAACGTTACGCTGTCGAGGCTCTCTTTCCTGTCGATGGCGATGCCCACTTCCAAGACGCCGGAGTCCACCAAACTTTCGCCAATCGCTGGGCTGAATGACGCGCTCAAGCGTCAAATCCTTTCCCTGCAGAGCTATTCCTATTTGGTCGGCGACGCTCTTGCGAAAATGTTTAGCGCGCCGCGCTACCCGGAGGACGTGCTCGAGCAAATGGACGCCATCGGGGTGGGCTCGCTGCCGATTATTTTGCTCACTGGTTTTTTCATCGGCGGCGTGATGGTTTTGAATACCGCGGCGGAATTCCAACGCTTTGGTGAAACGGCGCTGACCGGCGACACGGTTGCGATTGCGCTGGTGCGCGAGCTGGGTCCAACGATTGCGGGGTTGCTGGTGACGGGGCGCAACGGGTCGGGCATTGCGTCCGAGCTGGGCTCAATGGTGGTTACGGAACAGGTGGATGCGATGCGCGCGCTGGGGACCGATCCGGTTCGCAAGCTGGTGGTGCCGCGGCTGATTGCGACGGTTCTGGTGCTGCCGCTGCTGACGGCGGTAGCGGACCTGGTGGGGCTGATCGGAGGCTACATTGTCGCGCACTTCACCCTGGGATTGAGCGCGGTGGAATTCTGGAATCGCGCCATTCAGGCTTTGGCTTTCGGCGATCTGGTGATGGGCTTGGCCAAGCCGGTCGTGTTCGCGATCATTATCGCGACTGTGGCGTGCTTCTACGGCCTGCGAACGCGCGGCGGCACACAAGGGGTGGGCCGCGCCACGACGACGGCTGTGGTTGTCGCTTCCGTGGCGATTCTGGTGAGTGACTTTTTCCTTGGTAAACTGCTGCTCTACTGGTTCGCCTCCTGAGGCGTCGCCGCCGCGGCTTTTCCTCCGGCCAGAATGGCGAGTTTCCATCTATAATCGATTTGCGCAATGGAATTGAGGGTGATGGCAACAAAGCCCACAAATAACGTTCCGGGCGAGCCGCTCATCCGCTTCGAAGACGTCAGCATCGCTTTCGATGAGGGAGAAGTGCTGCGCGGAATCTCCTTCGAAGTGGTTCCCGGTGAAACGAAGGTGATTCTTGGCGAAAGCGGCTCGGGCAAGACTGTTCTACTCAAACTTGCCGCCGGGCTGTTGCGCCCGCAATCCGGCCGCGTGGTAGTGATGGGCCACGATCTTACGGAAATGAAGGAAGTCGATTTGCTCGATTTCCGGCGGCGAATCGGTTTCGTTTTTCAAGAAGGGGCGCTCTTTGACTCGCTCAGTGTGGCCGATAATGTTTCTTTTCGGCTGCGCGAAGAGTCCGTGCCGTTGGAGGAGACGGAGCCGCGCGTGCGCGAGTCTCTTCGTTTCGTCGAAATGGAAGACGCCTACGACAAATTTCCCGATGAACTTTCCGGAGGGATGCGCCGGCGCGTTTCCATCGCGCGCGCGCTGATCGACCAGCCGCCTATCGTTTATTACGATTCGCCGACCGGTGGCCTGGATCCGGTGACGAGTCAGACTATCATTACGTTGATTTTGCGCCTGCGCGATTTGAACGGCGTGACGTCCCTTTTGGCCACGCATCGTCTTCAGGATGCTTTCGGACTGGCGAATTTTCTTTTCGACTCGAAGTCCGGCCGTGTCGTTCCCATTTGGGAAGATGGCAAAGGCCGCCATTTTTCTCCCACGAACTTCTTAGTGCTTCGCGACGCTCAGGTTTACTTCCAGGGCGAGACCCAGGAATTATTGAAATCGGCAGATCCCTATTTGCGTGAGTTTCTGTCTTGAACGCATCTGTTGAACGCCGGGCACGGCGGAAGTCTCGAAATTCGACTTAGATCACAGGAGGAAAGAAATGGCACAGCGCAAGCAAATTACCTGGACGGAACTTCGGGTAGGGCTGTTCGTCCTTGCCGGATTGGTGCTTCTGGCGGTCGCGGTTTTCTATGTGACCGGCGTGAACTGGGGGCCGAAATACTCATTGAAGACGTATCTCCCCGAGGTCGCGGATCTGCAGGTTGGCGCGCCTGTGAGTTTGGACGGCGTAATGGTCGGGAACGTACAAAAGCTGAGCATCAATCCGCATCCAGTGAATCGCATGCAGAATATCCAAATCGACATGCGCATCGACAAGCGCTACCAAAGCCTGATTCGCACCGATTCCCAGGCCAGTCTGGTGACGGAAGGACTGTTGGGGAATCGTTACGTCAACATCTCGCGCGGTTCGGGGCAGGTGGTCCAGAACCAGGGAATGATTCCGGGAAAAGCTGGAAACGACATGCAGGAGATAATGGAGCGTGGCGTTGAACTAGAGGCGAATCTCGGGCAACTGACGCAGCAGGTCGGTGACATTATCGGCGCGGTCCGCAAAGGGCAAGGCACTATCGGGAAATTCATCTACGATCCGTCGATGTACAACCATATGAATGCGACGGTCGCGAAAGCGGAATCAATTATTAGTGGGGTTCAGTCCGGCCAAGGCTCGATCGGGAAGTTGGTCGTTTCCGACGATTTATACAACAAAGTAGACGCGACGGCTGGGCACGCGGAGGCGATTTTTAGCGACATTCAGGCGCAGAAGGGAACTCTGGGCAAGCTGGTTTACGATCCTGCCGTCTACGATCAAACCAAACAATTCCTAAGTAATTCCAACGCGCTCCTCGCCGGCGTGCGCAACGGGAAGGGCACGCTTGGGAAGCTGGTTACGGACGAAACTGTGTTCACCAATCTCCGTGACGCTTCCGCGAACGTTCGAGACGTCACCGCAAAGCTCAATAATGGCCAGGGTAGTCTGGGGAAATTGTTCACCGATCCGCAGCTTTATAACAACATGACGGGGCTGACCGGGGACATGCGACTGATGATTGGCGATTTCCGCCGCGACCCGAAGAGGTTCCTACATGTGAAGCTGTCGATCTTTTGACCATCGCCCGTTAACGCTATGCGGAGCCGATGGACCTCGTTTTTGGGCCGGAAGACGATCACGGCTTAGCCCACGCGACGATGCGCCGCAGCGAATCCGGCATCGTTATGGACAGAAAAATCGTTGCGCCGAGCGTCAGTGCCGCGGTAATCAAGAACATTTTCGCCGGATTTGGATGCCCAATTTGGAGCAGGGCATACTGCGCGATGGGCTGGAGCGCGATTCCCACAAACGAAAGCAAATTTGCGGTGGCAATCACGCTTCCCTTGTGGGCAGGATCGGGACGATATTGAATGATGGCGTTAATTGGCACGGCAAAAAAACCGGCAAAAAACCCGAGCGCGCCCAGCAGCGCAGCCACAGTTGTGTAACCAAGATGGGGGATTCCGAGCAGCGCTGCCATCGCGGTGATGCCCAGCGTCCCGGCGCTGATTAGGCCGTACTCGATTTTCCCTCGCGATAGATACCCCGCTGCAACGCTTCCGAGGCCGATTCCCAATGTCGTCGAGGCCATCAGTAAACTTGTCCGCGCCTCGCCGACGTGCAAAACGTCCGCGCCGTACAGCACGATGTTGATCAGCACAAGCGAGCCCAAAAACCAGAAATAAATATTGCCGAGGATGGCGGCCCACAACAAACGATCGCGACGGATCAGAACAATCTCATCCCACAATTCCGCCGCCGGATTCCAGCGAAATGTCCGGGCGGGATTCGCCGCCGGCACGCGGGAAATTCCCTTGCTGCACGCCAGTCCCGCGATAGCCAGCGCGACGAGGATCAAACCATTCCAGAACTCGCGGCCGTGAAATAGCTGGGCGAGCAGCCCGCCCGCAATTGTTCCGGCCAGAATCGCCAGGAACGTGCCAAGCTCGAGGATTCCATTTCCCCAGGACAGTTCTGTGTCGGGCAGCAATTCAGGCAGCAACCCGTACTTCGACGGTCCGAAAAGCGCCGCCTGGCACCCGATCAAAAAAACGGCGTCAACTTCCATGGCGATGCTATGCAGCAGCAAGCCTGCGGTTGCGAAAATCACGACAGCGATTTCCATGACCTTGGTGGCGATGGTCACGCTGCGCTTGCTGTAACGGTCTGCAAAATACCCGCCGGTCAGCGAAAATAGTAAAAACGGCAAGGCGAACAGCAGCGGGATCACCAAGACGACAAGACGGTCGCGGCGGCCCTGGGGAAGTCCCAACTCAAGTACCAGAAAAATCGTCACCCATTTCAGAACGCTGTCGCTGAAAGCACCCTGAAATTGCGTGGCGATCAGGGACCAGAAGCCTGTTCGCCAGTTGGCGCGGAATTTATTTTGCGTGACGGGCGAATCGATCTGCATAGCTGATGTCGGTATGCCTAAAACGCATACACGCAACGAAAGAAGTTCAACGGCGCGTCAACGCAGTAGCGCATTCACTTTTTGCATCTGCGCGGCAAACTGAAAGCCGTCATACGCCGATGGATTCTGCAATTGCTGGTACAGCCCGGCGATGGCGGAACGCACGTCCGCTTCATTCGCCATTTTTACGTTGCGTGAGTAGGCAAGGAACAGGGAATTGAGCGCCATGGCCGCTTGTTCGGCGCTGCGCTCTCCCGCCATCGAGATTCCGCCGGCGTCGGCTGAAATGTCGCGCATCAGTGTCAACGTTACTGCCTGGTCGTAAGGCATGGTCGCGATTCGCTGCGCCACATCGTCGAGGGCTCCCGCGGTTTCACTTGCGGACGCCGCGACTTTTGCACGGTCGGGGGCAACGCGGCTCATCTCTGTTTCGACCTTCGCGAGCGAATCATCCAGTTTGGCCGCCACCGCCGGATCGACAGTCCGCGCGATTTCTCGAAACACAATATAGCGCGACGGATTCCACGGCGGACTTCCGGGGCGGTGCCCGGCATAGCCGCGTTGCTGGCGCCAACTATTTTCCGTTTTCACCAAACTGTGATGGCACGCGAAGCAATCGAGCTGCGTGTACTCCGGCCACGCATCCCGCTGCGTCAAACCCTGCAAATATTTCATCTCCGCGCTGAACTGAACCGCCTGGCCCGTTCCCCAGTCGCGCACATCGCGCCATGCGTCTTGCTCGAGCGGTTGCTTCCAGTGACGCGGCATGGTGGCTTGGAACGAATCGAGCTCGAAATATAGATCCGGATGACCCGCGGCGAGCATCTCGTGATCGACAGATTTGTTTTTCGTTCCCAGATGGCATTCCAGGCAGCGTTCGGTTCGCAGGACAATATCCCGCGTGTCGTACATTCCCAGCTTCAAGGATTGCTGGTGCGTCCAACCGACAGTCGTGTGCGGGCCGAGCCACGCCGAAGCGGGCCCGTGGCAGCTTTCGCAGCTTACGCCGTCGCTGATATCAAATGTTCGCGCGCGCTCGGACGCGGGCGCGTCAATCGCGTGGCAGGCCAAGCATTTTGGTGCGGTATTCGGCGCGGGTAGCCCCAGAATTTTCGCCATGCGCACGGCGACAGGCCCGCTCAAAACGGAATATGCACGCGAGTGTTTGTCCTGCGTCACCCAGGTGCTGTATTCGTTCTGCCAGACGCGCGTTTGCGTCATCGGACGCACACTTCCGTGACATGCAGGCGCGCTGCAACCGCCCGCGCCGACATATTGAAACGGGGCTGCGGCCAGCGCCGGTGACTTAGCGACTTGAGCTTGCTGCGCGTGCGCTGGCCACGTCAGCGCGCAAAAAATTGCCAGCACGCAGCCAAGCGCGCGCAAGGCGCCGAATTTTCTCGTCTTCACCCGGATCATCGCCACGGTTATTGCCGCGAACATCGCCACGGTTACCGGCCGCGCTGCTTATACCCCGCGTCCGCGCGTCAAGTCAACGCTCACCGCGTTGCGCGTCTGGAAAGTTTTCCAAACGATTACCATTAGACATCGTTGTCGTCGTGGACAGACCATCTTCGGTCTGCTATAAACTGCCGAAGTCCCGGCCACTATCGTCACAATTTCGTTCAGCGGCCGGCAGATCGCAAACTGTCAACTGAGGCTCGCTGGATTGTCCTCGATTCCGTTGATCTACGACGAACTGAAGGCCATCCAGAGCCAGTTCGGCTATCTTCCCGCCGATGAATTGGCTTCGCTGTCGACCCGGTCGAGCATTCCGCTATATCGATTGCACGGAGTAGCCAGTTTCTATCCCCACTTTCGACTTGCGCCGGCGCCAAAGGCCGATGTTCGCGTCTGTTGCGATATGGCCTGCCACCTTCGAGGTGCGGACGATCTTCGCGCGGCGCTTGAACGGCGCTATCAAACCGCTGCGCCCGCGGATTTCTCTCTGCAGGAAGTTTCCTGCCTGGGCCAGTGCGATGGCGCTCCCGCGATTGCCGTGAACGGCCACATTTTCACGCGCATCAATTCTGCCGCCGCGGATCTCCTGATTCGTGACGCGCTTGCGGGTGAACCTTTGCCGGAAAAGGAACATGAACCGGCGAAACAGGAGATCTTGTCTGACCCCTATCGCGGATCTGAACATTACGGCGCGCTTCGAAATTTCGTTTCGTCCCGCGATTGGACGGGCTTCATCGCGCAATTGAAAGCGAGCGGTCTTCGCGGCTTGGGCGGCGCAGGTTTTCCCACGGGCACGAAATGGGAAATCGTGAAAGCCGCGCCTGGCGACGAAAAATTCATCGTTTGCAATGCCGACGAAAGCGAGCCCGGCACGTTTAAGGATCGCTTCATTCTGGAAAATCTTCCCCATCTGGTTGTCGAGGGCATGATTCTTGCCGGCCTTTTCACCGGAGCGCGCAAGGGGATTCTTTACATTCGGCACGAGTATGAGCTGCCGGAGAAAATCGTGGCCGCGGAAATTCAACGCTGTTACCGCGAGGGCATCCTCGGGAGAAATGTTCTGGGCTCCGATTTCACTTTTGATCTCCAACTTTTCACCAGTCCCGGCGGATACATTTGCGGCGAAGAAAGTGCGCTTCTCGAAGCTATCGAAGGCAAACGTGCGGAACCACGCAACAAGCCGCCATTTCCCGGAGTGCAAGGCCTGTGGCAGAAGCCAACGGTGATCAACAACGTCGAAACGTTCTTGAACGTACCGCTCATCCTGGTCCGCGGCGTGGATTGGTACAAATCGCAGGGGCAGGGCGGAGCCGCGGGGCTGAAATTCATCGGCGTCAGCGGTGCGGTAAAGCGTCCCGGCGTTTATGAAGTCGCGATGGGTGCGCCGGCGTCGGATTTAATTTTCCGCTGTGCTGGCGGTCCTCCAGATGGCCGTCAATTGAAATCGTTCGCGCCTTCGGGCCCTTCTTCTGGGTATCTTCCCGCCTCCATGGCCGATGTTCACATGGATTTCAAATCGCTGGCCGACGCGGGCTCCATGCTTGGCTCCGGCGCGCTAGTCGTTTGCGACGATTCTGCCTGCATGCTCGACATGGCGCTCAACTCAACAAAATTTTTTCGCAACGAATCCTGCGGCAAATGCGTTCCGTGCCGTGTCGGTTCGCAAAAGCTGGTGGACATTCTTACCAGTTGGACGCGCGGCGAAGGCACTTCAGCCGATCTTGCGCTCATTGAGGAACTCGGCAACGCCCTGAGGCTCACTTCGATCTGTGGATTGGGCCAGGTCGTTCCCGTTCCCATCGCATCCGCGCTCAAATATTTTTCTGACGAAGTTATGGCCCATTACACGGAACGCCGCTGTCCTGCGGGCGTTTGTCCCGTGAGCCGCGTGAGGCCGTCATGAGCGTCGCGGTGGTCGAGCTGACGATCGACGGCCATAAAGTCTCCGTGCCCGAAGGCACGACGGTATTCGATGCTGCGCGCTTGAACGGTGTTCGCATTCCAACGCTGTGCCATCAGCAGAATGAAACGCCAGTGGGCGTGTGCCGGGTTTGCGTGGTTGATGTGGGCGGGCGCGTCCTGACGGCCTCTTGCGTGCGCCCGGTGGAAAGCGGCATGGTTGTTTCGACGACTTCCGAAAAAGTTCGCAATACGCGTCGCACTCTCGTCGAGCTGCTCATGTCCGATCATCCTTCGCCCTGCGCGCGACAGCAACAATCGGGCGATTGCGAGCTTGAAGTGATGGCGCGTGCCGAAGGCGTCGAGAAACCACGCTTCGCCCGCCGCGCAACTTCCCGCGGACGCGATGACTCCTCCGTCGCCATCGCGGTTGACCACGACGCATGCATTCTCTGCGATCGCTGCATTCGTGGTTGCGACGACATTCGCCACAACGATGTTTTGGGACGCATGGGCAAAGGCTACCGCACGGGAATCGCCTTCGATCAAAATCTGCCCATGGGAAACTCGTCATGCGTTTCTTGCGGCGAGTGCATGATTTCGTGCCCCACCGGTGCGCTCACCAACAAATTTCACGTGGGCACTTCTCTACGCATCGGAGAACCCGCATCGCCCGAAACACTCCACGAATTGCCCGTCTTCGCCGGAGTTTCCGGGACGTTTCTGGAATTAAATCGCGGCGCAATCGTGATGCGCCATTTTCGGCCCGGCGAAATCATTTGCCGCGAAGGCGAATTCGGCTCGACCGCGTTCTACATGCTCGAAGGCCGCGCGCAAGTTTCCATCAACACGCAAATCGGCCACGTGAAGACCGAGGGCGGCGCTCGCGGTTTCTTCAGCAAGCTTTCGAGCCGACTCGCGCGCGGCGCTGAGGATCATCGCGACGAAGAGTCCGCCCGCCGCACGATTCCCATCGACGGCCCGGCGGATCTCCCGCTCGAAAGGCCTGTCGCTGAGCTTGGCCCCGGCGACCTCTTCGGCGAAATGACGTGTATGAGTTTTTATCCGCGCTCCGCCACGGTGCGCGCGGTGACCGACGTCACGGCGCTCGAAATGCTTCGCAATGTGCTCGACATCCTCCAGCGCAACAAGAATTTCCGCGGTCAAATCGAGGAAAACTATCGCCGTCGCGCGCTGGATTCCCATCTGCGAAGCGTTCCCGTGTTTTCAGGCCTTACGACCAGCTTCATCGATCACCTGCGCGACAAAGTGGATCTCGTCCGCTATTCTCCGGGGCAACTTATTTGCCGCCAGGGCGAACCTGCCGATAGTTTTTATCTGGTTCGCATCGGATTCGTGAAAGTCTGGCAAGCGCATCCCGGCGGGGAAATGATTTTCGCGTATCTGGGCCGCGGCGGGTATTTCGGCGAAATCGGCCTGCTCGGCGGGGGACTTCGCACGGCGTCGTGTACTGCGCTCGACCACGTGGAAGTGGTTCGCATCGGGGCGGACGAGTTTCGCCTGATGCTCGAGAAATTTCCCGAGATTCGGAGCAGTCTCGAAACTGTGGCTGCGGATCGCCAGCGTGAAAATCGCGAACGCCTCGCCTTCGTTGAATCCACGCCGCTCCAGGATTTTCTCGCACAAGGCCTGATGGAGGCGCAGAGCCTGCTGATTCTCGACCTTGAGCGTTGCACGCGCTGCGATGCTTGCGTGCGCGCATGCGCCGACGCGCACGATGGCGTCACGCGCCTGATTCGCGAAGGCCTGCGGTTCGACAAATACCTCGTCGCCACTTCGTGCCGCCAGTGCCGCGATCCGCTGTGCATGGTGGGGTGTCCCGTCGGCTCGATTCGCCGGCGCAATTCGCTGGAAGTGATCATTGAAGATTGGTGCATCGGTTGCGGCCTGTGCGCGAAGAATTGCCCCTACGGCAATATCAACATGCATCCGTTTCCCGTTCAGATTAGCGATGCGGATTCGCCGGGGCGCACCCGCGCGGTTATGAAACAAAAGGCAACATCATGCGATCTGTGCACGGAGCACGCCGAACCGAGCTGCGTCTACGCGTGCCCTCACGACGCCGCGCATCGCGTCGATCCACGCAAATTCTTCGGCGCGCTTCTGGCGCAGTCGAAGCGGGATTGAGATTTCAGAGTGCTACTCGACCGCACACAGCGCAACTGGATGATTGCAGTAGCGATTGTTTTGCTCGTCGCGACCGCCATCTACATTCCTTACGCGCTGAATTCTCCGCAAGGCCCTCGCGGCGGCAGCGCCATCGGCCTCTCCTTCGGCATTGTTGGCTTCGCGCTGATGATCTTCGCGGGACTGCTGGGCGCGCGTAAGAAATTCCCGGTCTGGCGCGTCGGTCGTGCGCAGACATGGATGCGCGGCCACCTTTGGCTGGGACTTGTGAGCCTGCCGATCATTCTCTTTCATGCGGGCTTTCACATGCGCGGCACGCTCACGCTGGTGCTGATGATTTTATTTTTCATCGTCGTTGCCAGCGGCGTGTTTGGCGCGGCGCTCCAAATTTACATTCCGCGCAAAATCACTGTCGAAGTTCCCATGGAAACGATTTATGAGCAGATCGATCACATTCGCTCGCAACTTCGGGAGGAAGCCGATCAGCTCGCCACAGCTGCGTGTGGCTCGCTCGACGGGACTATCGCGATTGGCTCCGCGCCCGGCGGGGACGCTTCGGCTTCCGCCGTCGAGATTGGCGTCGAAGTCAGCGAAGAGGCGCGCGACCAGTTGCGCGAGTTTTATCTTCGCCGCATGCGTCCGTTTGTCGAAGATCCCGCGCGCAGCCGTTCACCGCTCGGTGATTCGCCGCAGGCATCGGGGATTTTCGAGGAGCTGCGCCTCCGTCTGCCTGTTGAATTGCACGATACGCTGAAGGATTTGGAGAGCATTTGCGAAGAAGAGCGCCAACTCACGTGCCAGGCGCGTCTGCACCGCGTTCTGCACGCGTGGTTGCTCGTTCATGTTCCGTTGTCATACGCGCTGCTCGCGCTGGCCGCGGTTCATGCGGTGATGGCGTTGAGATTTTGACGAACAGGAAATCGGGAGCGAAGATTTGGCACGTCGTCCGCGCACCGCAAAAAAACTAGCGCAGCGCATCGAGCTTTCCTACTTCCAGCGGCCGCAACCGCTTCGGCGCTGGCGGTTCATTTTGTCCGTGGCATTTCCGGCGCTCGCGCTGCTGTGGCTTGCCGTGGCAGGACTTTCAAAAAACCGGACGCCGTATAGCATGGGCGCTGTGTCACCTCCACACGCATTGTTCGGACAGAAATGCTCTGCGTGCCACGTGGCGGACACGGTTTCGTTTCGCCATCCGGTCACGGATCAAGCTTGCCTCACGTGCCACGATGGGCCCATTCATCACGCGGATC
The DNA here is from genome assembly GCA_963757905.1 of uncultured Acidobacteriota bacterium. Lineage (GTDB taxonomy): Bacteria > Acidobacteriota > Terriglobia > Acidiferrales > UBA7541 > DAHUXN01. The sequence continues at coordinate 146,062 of CAVWSV010000010.1, forward strand.
AGAAATTTACCCCATCGTGTTCTTCGTGCCATGTGGAGCATCAGGGCCGCATTCGCCTCACGGCTGTGCGCGATTCCTCCTGCACGCAATGCCACGCGAATCTGACGACTCGCGCGGGCGCGCCGCATTTTGTTCGCAGCATCGTCTCGTTTGCGCGGCATCCTGAATTTGCGCCGCTGCGCGCAAATTTTGCCGACCCGGGGACGATAAAGTTCAATCACTCGGCCCATCTTGTGACGAGCCTCATTGGTCCCGGAGGCCGCCGCGTTCAACTCGCGTGCAACGATTGCCATCGCCCCGGCGCGCCGCGCGGCTCGTGGCCTTATGGCCAACCGGGCGTGCAAGACGTGACCTTTTCTGGCGGTTCGCGCTATTCTCCGGATGCAGTGCTTGTATTCGGCGCCGCGCATTCCACGACTGCCGCGCAAAAGCGCCTCGAATTCGCCTATATGGCTCCGCCAACCTACGCGAACACTTGTTTTTCGTGCCACGCTCTACAATTCGACGCGCGCTTCGCTGATTCCGTCCCGCACGACAAGCCCGAAATCGTTCACGCCTTCCTGGTGAAAAAATTCCAGGATTACATCGCTGCGCATCCCGACGCAGTGCGCGAACCATCCGCGGTCCCGCGTTTGCCCGGGCAGCCCGTCGCGCAGAATGTACATGCCGTCACACGCGACGCATGGGTTGCGGAGCAGGTGGCCGCGGCTGAGGATTTGCTTTGGCGCAAGACGTGCTCGGAATGTCACACGCTGGATCTTTCAGGAGGGAACTCGTTGCCGGCGATCGCGCCTTCGCGCATCACGACGCGCTGGCTCCCGCACGCTAACTTCAGTCACGACGCGCATCGTATGGTCACCTGCGTCAGTTGCCACTCGAGCGTCGCATCCAGCCAGCTCACTTCCGACGTAAATCTTCCCAGCGTCCGCGTTTGCCAGGAATGCCACGCTGCACGCGCTTCCGGGGCGCCGGCGGGCTGCTTCGAGTGCCATACCTATCACGATTGGTCGCAGGAGAAGGTTTACCCAGGGAAATTCTCGCTTCCGGATTTGTTGAAGAGTTCGCGCAATTTCGCCGCGCGTCCGCCGGTCGCAGAGTTCATTCACCGCTGAGATTCGGCATGGATGTTTGCCCGATAATTATTTTCCGCTTTTCCTCGTCAGCCAGCCGTCGATCCATTTCTCCGCACTTTGAATGGCGCTCGTCGCTGCGCCGTGTGGGGGCCCGGGTGGCGCGTTCGTGACCGTATACAGCTTTCCGTCGCGCAGATACATGCGCTGCATTTCCTTCAAGTTGAACGGCCGCGCGCCGCGCCTGCCAAAGACGGCGATCTGGTTTCCGCTCTCGTCCACAGCGCGATCGCGGTCAATTCCCTTGGAGATCGCGAGCGCCGGTCCAGCCGTGCGATACGTGGCAACAAGCTTCGGCATCGGCCGCGGGCTGAAGCCTTCAAAGCGCGGATCGTCTTCCGGCGCGATCAACTGCACAACGCGAAGCCCGTTTGTGCCGTCCGCGACGTACGCGAAAATGCTTGCCGCTGTCGCGCCGAGCTTCACGTCATTCACATCATTCATCGCTCCGTTTGCGTTGAATATTTGATCCATCACCGGATGCTCCGGCCGTTCGACATTCACGATCGCGAGTCCCTGCTTGCCTGCCGACACATATGCGTACGTTCGCGCGACATACACATTTCGCGCATCCGCAAACCCCACAACCGCCCCGGGCACAACGCGCGGCTTGTCGAGTTGCGTGACGTCGAGAACCTTCAATCCATCCCGGTCCACGACAAACGCATATCGAAACTGAATTGAAATCCCGCGCGGCCCGTTCAATTCCGGCGCGCCGATTTGCGCCACTACGCGGGGCGCGAGCGGATTGTTGAGATCGACGACGACAAGCCCCTTGTCACACAAAATATATGCATACGTCCCCGCTATCGCGATTTGCCGCGCGCCATTCAAAATCCCGCCGGGATTAAACGTCACGGCGCGCTTCAAAAAATTATCTTCGGGATTTCCGTTGAGCAGCGTGGACACGCCCGGCGCTTCGCTTTTCAAATTCGGATTGCCGATGACGATCAGCCCCTCGTACTTGTCCGTAACGTAGAGAAACCCGTACATCAAATTGATCGGTTGCTCCTGGTTTTGCGCGAACTGCGTGCGCGTGGGATCCACCGCCAGCGTCGTTGGCGTCGCCACGTCTGTCGCGTATTTTGTCTTCACGTACAATCGTTGCCCGAGCGGAGACACGGGCGCGGTCACCATGCGCTCGGAGAATCCTTTGTTATCGACATTCGCGATGTCGTAAACGCGGAATCCGCCTTTGCCCATCGCTGCGTACACGTATTCGCCTCGCATCTGCACATCGAGAATCGTTTTTCCCGCGTGGTGGTACGCAGTATCGAGCCGCCGCCCGTCCGCGACGAATTTCTTGTAATCGTCGGGATAGGCAATGCTCTGAAAATCGCTGCCGTAAATCGTGTCCGGGTCGTTGTGCTCGGCAACCGCGACCGCTGAAAATCCCTTGTCGCCCTCGGCGACGTAAACGTACCGCCCTTCGTAATTCAGAAAATTCGTGCCCAGCAGCAGCACTTGCGCCATCCACGCGTTGTTGTCTCCCGAGCTGGAAACGTGGCAATCGGTGCACTGCTTCGTTTCTGTCGCGCGCACCGTATGGGGTACGTACGTGCTGAAAGCTTGTCCGCTGAATCCTGGCGCGGAAACTGTCTGCTGCGTGTAGTAAAGCCAATCGCGATTCACGTTTTGCGAACTCACCAGAATCGCGCAACTTGAACGCGCCGGCGCCACGCGATGCCCCGTGACTGTGCCATCGATCGCCAGCATGTACGCGTCATCGCGCAACACCTGAAAATTGTAGCTCGTCCAATTTCGTGAAAGCGTCCCTTCGTTGTGCAGCATTCGCCGCCGATTGTTTGCCGTCATCTGCAAATGGCAACCAAAACAATTCGGCGTCCACGACGAGTGGCACGCGAAGCACGTCATCGAGCTTCTCGGATGCGCCAGACTCGCGTCGCTCGCCGGCACATCGCCCCACGTCGCGCCGTCCTTTTGCAGCGTCTTTGCCAGCCGCGACTTTTCGCTGTAGTGCGGATTCCCGGGCGTGATGGTGTCCAGCACCTGCGTTACTTCCCACTGCAAATCGCGCCGCATCATCGACCGTTGAAAGAGTCTGCCATTTTGCCAGTAGAATTCCCGTTCGCCCCACGGCGTCCGCAATGCCGCCAAATTAATTCCGCCTGTTGGTGATGCAGGACCAGACGTGACAAGAGTCGCTTTGCCTCGAATTGTGCCGTGGCAATCGGTGCAGTGAATCGCAATCGCGGCGCGCGGCTCGTTGTAAAGTTGCCCCGTTCCGTGTGCGTCCTGCGCGAAATGGCAATCGACGCACTGCATCCCTTTTTGGAGATGCAAATCCTCGAGATGCACTGCCTTTCCGAATTTCTCTGGATCGTTGAACGGAACGACGTGATTATTGGCGTCCAGCAGATTTCCTTCCCGATCGTGCTTCTCGACCCACCGGAAAATCCAGCCGTGGCCGTGGAAATCGTCGAATTGCGTATTTTGAAGCTTTTTATTGAATGCCGCAGTCCCTGTTTGTGCCAGGAATTTCACGCTGGCCCACAAACCGCGCGGTGCCGCCGCCTCCGGATTCCGCAATGCCACATGGTAGCGCTCCTCCGCGGTCGGATTGCGCTGCTTCGCCGGATACATCGTCTTGCCGTCCACTTCGTTGTCCCACCACGTATCGCCGTAAAAAGTGGTCAGCATGTTCGTGCCCGGATGCACATGGCACACCATGCATTGGCTCGACGGCATGGAGAGTGTGAATTCATGTTTGATCGGATGTCCCGGTTCGCCGCGCGGAATCGTCGGATCGCCTTCGGCGCTTCCGCCCATGTTGCCGTACTGCGCGTATTGCATCGAATGCACCGTCGAACGATCATTCGCGTAGACCACGTGGCACGCCGAGCATCCGCTCGCGCGATAATCGCCCGGCTGATCGTTTGTTCCGGGCATGTTGAGAGTCGGATCGAGCAGCCGCGTCTTTTGCAAGCCGAGGAACACAGGATCCGTTCGCAATTGCGTTCCGAATCCGCGGAAACTCAACTTGTCATCAGGCTTTCCCGGTTCTTCGAGCCGGTTCGGATTCCCGATCTCGCTTTTCTCCTCGCCACCGCGTTCGAAGACGCGCAGCACGTTCCCCGGCTGCGAAATTTCCCATCGCTCAAGCGGCTGAACAAATGGGAGCACGCCTTTGTTCATGGTTTCTTCGTGTGTCGGCGGAGGGTACGTCGTTACGCGTTGCGGCGTCCCGTTCGCTGCATAGCTCTCCCCGAAATGCTCATCCTTCAGCGGATACGAGCCGTTGTTGTAAAGCGCCGCGCCCCACAAAATTCCGCCCGTCGTCATCATGCTCGTCCGCACGGCATACGTTTCCTGCGCGTGGCATCCATTTTGCCCGCACGTTTTGACGGCGACGCGCAAATCCCCCGGATTCACGAATTGGATGTAGTCCGCATTTTCACGCAGCCAATCCGTATTCGCGCGCACCGGATTGGCCGAACTTTTCCACAGCCACGGCAGCTTCGGCACGGGATGCGCCTTCGCTTTCGCGTTTTCGTATTCCGCAGAACCGGGCTTCGCTCCCGCAGGCACAGTAATCTTTGGGTTTCCTGTGTGGCAGTCAACGCATCCAAGCCGAACGGTGCCGGTTGTGTGCATCGTTGGTTCGTCCACGCCCACGTGACACGAAACGCACCCAGCGCTTTTTCTGTCCGCGTCTGCTTGCGTTTGATTGATCAGCAGATTGTCGTTCCGCACTTCCTGCGCACGCGCGCTCCGCCGCCCGCCGAACAGCGCCAGGATGAGCATCATTGCAGCCGCGATAAAACAAATCGCCGCCGCGCGCCCTCGCCGCGTTGCCCTGACTCGAAATGCTGGCAAGCCGTTCAACTGTGAATTACTCCTAGAATTGAAACTTCAAGTCCGCAAACGCCGAAAACAATGTCCGCTTCGTGTAAATGTCCTGAAAACCGTGTCCCGGCTGAAACACAGAGGCGCCAAACGTGAGCACGATATTTTCTGTCAGCGGCGGACGGTACTTCGCTCCCACGTCGAACTCCTCGCCGATATTGTGGTGAATCGGCGATTGAAACAGCACAAGTTCGAGCGGCTCGGTGCGATCAAAACGCATGAAATTGAAATTCGTCACCGCCGTGAGTTTCGGCGTCAAATCGAAATCCGCTCCCGCGTTGTAAAGCCAAATCCCCGGATTCACGAAATTCGCCTGGCCCTCGGTTTTATTCGAGCGCAAACTTGGCAGCAAACTATCTTGCGGCGTAAGCGCTACGCCTGAACCCGAAAGCTTGATCGCTTCGCGGTTCCAGAAGCTGAACATTCCTCCCGCGAACGCGGGATTATCGACGATCGCGTCAAATCCGCGCGCGCGGCCATCGCGAGGGTTCGCGTCCCCCGAAGCGTAAAAAAACGAGCCGCGAAATCGTGCCCAGTCTCTGTCTTCGGAAAGTTCCAGCGCCGCCATTTGCGCGTTGATCGTCACTTTGCGTCCGGCAATCGGATTGAACGTGTCATATCCCAGCGCTTGATAAAACGCATGGCTCACGTTTACCGGGCCGATGTGCCCGTCGCTTGCCCATCCCAGATACGCGACGCGAATGCCGTGCGTCTCGATTCCCGCGCCTTGATTCACTACATTTCCAATCGGCGCGGGACGCACCAGAAATCCATTCGTATCGGAATGAATCGTTGGGTCGTCTTTGTTGTACGCAACGCTGAACTCCGTGGTGTAACCCTTCCAAATAAAATCCTGCATGTACAGATTCGCGATCGCCACTTGCTGGTGGCGCCTCTCGAACGTGTTCAGCTCGCTGTTGGTGTCTTTCTCGAGCATTTGAAAATAGGCCAGGTTGTACTGCCAGCGGTTCGATTTCAAATTCCCGAACAATCGCAGTCCTGGCTGTTCGTCCGAAAAAAGAAAGCCGCGAAAATCGCTCGTGAATTTCTGAATCCCCGCGCGCACGGAAAGGAAATCGTAATTTGGACTCAAGTCGGCAATTTTGTATTCGACAAACGCTTCCTGGATTCCGGCGTGCGTGTCAAATCGGTTTGTTCCCGCGCTCACGTTGACATTCACGAGCCCCAGTTCCTGCGTGTTCAAATAATTGATATTGAATTCTGGCGTGAACTGAATCCGCCAATCAACTGGTTTGAAGCTCGTGTCGCCGTGAAATAAATCAAACGACAGCCGGAAATTCTGGCTCAGAAAAGATTGCTCGCCTTTCCCGAAAAAAGCTGCCGTGCCCGGACGCGCCTGGCTCACGCCGCTTGGTGCAGGTACCCGCCGTTCATCAAAAAAAGAGTCGCTCGTCCCTGTGAAGTCGAAAAACGTCGCATTCCCATGGATGGGGTAGTCGCCCTTCCATTTGTTGCGATTGAACGGGTCCCACCAGTGCCCCTTCACGTAAGGATATTCTCCGCCGTGCCCGTAGCGCTTCCAATCTGGCATCGTCACGTCCCATCGATCCGGCTCCGGCTGAAACACTTTGCCATACGGAGGCAGCGGTGGCACCGGCGTTACGTTCTGTGCAGCAGGCTGCTGCATTCGATGGTATGAGGGAAGCGGCGCGGGCGTTTGTGCCGGCGCGCTCGGCTGCGTTACCGGTTCCTGTGGCGGACGCTGAATCGTCGGCGGGCTTGTGAGCGCTTCCATGCGCAGTTCCATCGTCACCACTTCCGCTGCGGCCACCGTCAAATCATTTCGCTCGATTGCCCGGAAGCCGGCCTTCGTAATCGTCAGGTCGTATTTTCCCGCCGGCAGGTTTGAGAAGCGGAAAACGCCGTCGCCGGTTGACGTGGTTTGAAATGCCTTTCCGCTCGGCCGCATTCGTAACGCAATCTGAGCACCACCAACGGGTTGACCCGCGGAATCCCGCAAGACCCCGAGCACGGCGGAAAATTGCTGATTTGGCCGCGTCAGCCGCTGATTCTGCCTGCCGCTCTGGGTGCGCGCAACGCTGCCTGGGATAAAACGCGTCGCGGCGCTCGCGTCAGCATGGAACATCGCCGATGCGGCTACTGTAACCATGATTACGCAAGCTCGTCGCATCCGCCGAGAGAAGCAAACCGTCAATTTTAGAAGAAACCTGCGCCAATGCATCGCACTTTCCGCAGCCACAGGACGCGCTACTAGCTATCACAGCCCCAATGGCCCGGCAAGAAGATTCACCCGGATTTCTCCGCGGATGTTGCGGGGAAAGAAATCGCGCCTCGCCCATTCTTTCGATGTGTCTTGAGTCGGGTTTGCGGATGTGATACCAACTTCACACTTCGTCGCGAGGTTTGATGCTTCACGCGTCACAAATGATTTGCTACTTCAAACGGCTGCTCGCGGTATCGTGCACGATTTTCCTTTGTGGCGCTCTTGCGTCGTGCGGTGGAACCAGCTCTTCGAGTTCGCCAGGTCCGCCTCCGCCGCCGGTTGCGGAATTGTCTGCCACGGACGTGCAATCCATCGTCCAGGCCGCCGCAGCGGCAGCGAATGTTCCTTATGTGGTTGCTGTGACGAATCGCGAAGGCGATATTCTCGCCGTATTCCAGAAGCCCGGTTTTTCGCCGGTCAGCACTGGCAATTTCAGCCAATCGGTTGACACCAACGAGCTTGCTGTTTCGCTGGCACGCACTGCCGCGTTTTTCAGCAACGATCAAGCGCCGCTCTCGTCGCGCACAGTTCGCTTCATTAGCGGAATTCATTTTCCTCCCGGCGTCACAGACACAGCCAACGCGCCGCTCTACGGCATTGAAAACACGAATCGCGGCTGCACTTTGAGCACAAATTTTAATCCCGGCGAATCGTTCCCGCCCGCGCGCTCGATCAACGGCGCAAATCCCGGCCTCGGCGTCGCAACTGGCAAATTCGACGTCAACGATTTGGATCCCGATGCCGTCAACCCGGGCGGCGTGCCGATTTTCAAAAACGGAGTGCTGCTCGGCGGTGTCGGTGTGGCGGGCGCGCAGGCAAGTGTCGCGGAGTTTGCTGCGTTTTCTGCGGCTACGAGCAATGGCTTCGGCCCGTCGCCCGCACCTCCCGGCGTGGTTTTCATCGACGGCATCGCTCTCCCGTTCGTGAATCAAACTACGCTGCCGTCAGGGATGTCCGCGGGATCGGCCACAGGCGGCACATATCTCGTCGGGCCGATTCCCAGCCCGCAGCCAGCGCCGGAGGGGTATCTGGTCGGTCCCAACGCCGGCCCGCTTGGCGGCCTTTCGTCGTCACAGGTCAATCAAATCGTCATGGCTGCAGTCAACACAGCGAATCAGACGCGCGCGATCATTCGTCTGCCCATCGGCTCGCGCGCAAAAATGGTTATCGCAGTCGCTGATCTCGACGGCACGCTCATCGCTCTTTATCGCATGACGGACGCCACCGTTTTCAGCGTCGACGTCGCCGCCACCAAGGCGCGCAACATGGTTTACTTCAACGGCGCCGCGCGCATGCCCGCGGATCTTCCGGGAGTTCCGCTCGGTACAGCGGTGACTAATCGCACCATTAGCTTCGGCGCGCAGCCATTGTTTCCGCCGGGCATTGACGGCACCGCAGCCGGCCCGTTCTTCGCGCTATACACCAACGACGTCGCAAATCCCTGCACGCAAGGCTCGCAACCAGCCGGCCCGAATCATAGCGGCATCGTATTTTTTCCGGGGAGCGAAGGGATTTACGTCAACGGGCAGCTTGTAGGAGGTTTGGGCGTCAGCGGCGATGGCGTCGATCAGGACGATTTCGTAACCAGCGGCGGCGACGCGGGCTTCGAGCCACCCGCATCAATTCGCGCGGACCAAATTGTCATCAACGGCGTCCGCTTGCCTTACTTGAAATTCCCGCGCAATCCCACCAACTAGCGCGCGCAACGGCCGCCTCGGGTCAGTGCTTCGCTACTTCGTCTTCATCAGCGTTATCAGCGCGATCGAATCGGAATGGCCTTTATCGCGTTCCCACGAGTCGAATGAGCCGCCAATCGCCGGATTTTTTCCTTCGACTCGGCGAATCATTGCCTGCACTTTGTCGATTCCGTCGGCATGCGTGGTCACGAATGCGTAGTCCAGTGTGTTCGTATCGCCTTCGTGCACCAGTTGCGTATCGAGCTGATAGCCGGCGAGCGTTCCGTCCTCGACCAGTTTGTCCAGTTCAGGGGCCATGTACGTTTTGAAATTCTGGCTCCAATCTTCCACGTGGCCGGGCTTGATTGCGAAAGAGCCCACCCACAAATACGCGTGCTGATAGGTTCCGGCCTTATAGCGATGAATCGTGGAACGCAGAAACTCATCGTTGTGCCGCGCATTCGCCAGAACGGGACTTGCCATGTCCGCTTCTTTTATTGCATCGAGCGCACGCAAAATCCCGGCGACGCTCGTCGCCTGCATCCAGTCCTCATGCGTCGGCCCATTTTCGGTGTGCACCACTGGGTCGGCGGAGCCGTAGCCGGTCAGCGTGCCGTCGTCGACCAGCTTATCGAGAGTCGCCGTCATGCTCTGGGCGAATTGGTCCATGCCACCCCATTGTGGCCGCGGCACATTCCATTCAGCGACATATGTGTACAAAATGGGTTCCGATTTTTCCTGCGCCGACGCGCTCGTCCAATTTGCAAAAAATCCGATGGCAAACACGCTTGCACAAATCAGGAGTTTTCTCATCGCCTTCTCCTTAATAACCGAAAGTGTCTTGCCTGCTTGACGAGATCGAGTCACGAACTACAGTTTTTTCCATCAGCCCTCGCGCAGTTTATGTCCCGCCAAATTTCCGAGCCCGTCGTACGCGGCATATTTGTACGTTTCCGAAAGCGTTGGGTAATTGAACACCAATTCGATAAACGTGTCGAGCGTGCCGCCCATCTCCATCACAACCGAGCCGATGTGTATCAGCTCCGTCGCGTTTTCGCCGATCATGTGCACGCCCAGGATGCGCTTGTCGTCGCGCCGGAAAATCAGCTTCAACATCCCTGCCGTATCGCCCGCGATCATTCCGCGCGCGTTATTCGCGTAGTTCGCACGCCCCACAGCGTACGAAATCTTTTTCTCCTGGCACGATTCCTCGGTCTCCCCTGCGGCGGAAATTTCGGGGATCGTATAAATCCCCATGGGCATCATCGACGCCAGTTTTTGTTTGTACTGAAATCCGAATGCATGGCACACGGCCAGCCGTCCTTGCTCCATCGACGTGGACGCTAGCGCCGGAAAACCAATCACATCGCCCGCCGCGTAGACATGCGCCGCGCTCGTTTCATAATTTTCGTTCACCACAATCAATCCGCGCGAATTCACTTCGACGCTTGCCTTCTCCAGATTCATTCCGTCAATGTTTCCGCGCCTTCCAGCCGCGAAGAGGGCCGTTTCCGCGTCGAGCGATTTTCCGGAACTGAACGTCATCTGAATTCCGCCGTCCGCGCGTTCGACTTTCGCCATGCGCTCGCCAAAATAGAATTGAACGTTCAAGCTGTTGAGTTTCGTTTGCAGCCGCTCGGCGATTTCCTTGTCGAGGAAGGGAAGCAACCGGTCGCGACCGTCAACCAGCGCAACCTTCACACCCAGCGCGGCGAAAATCGAAGCATACTCGCAGCCGATCACGCCTCCGCCAACCACAATCAGGCTCTCCGGGATGCGGTCCATCGTCAAAATCGAATCTGAATCGAATATGAACTTGTCGTCGTAGGGAATTTCCGCCGTTCGGTGCGGGCGCGATCCTGTCGCAATCAAAATCGCGGACGCGGAGAGCGTGCGTGACAAGCCTTTTGCTGTGACGATCACTGTGTGTGCATCGACAAACGCCGCGGCGCCGCGCACGAATTCGATTCCATGCGACGCCAGATTTCGCTCGATCTTTTTCCGCTCTTCCGCCACCACTTCGTCCTTGTGGTGCATGAAGTCCTTCACCGTCAGGCCCGAGCGCAACGAGTAGTCGATGCCGTAAAGCCCGCGTTGCCGCAGTCCGGAAAAATAAAGCGCGGATTCACGCAGCGTTTTGCTCGGCACAGTTCCAGTGTTGATGCACGCGCCGCCAACCACTTGCTCGCGCTCGATCAGCGCGACGCGCTTTCCAAAATACGCGGCCTGCGCCGCGCCCTTTTCTCCAGCAGGTCCGGAACCAATCACCACCAAATCGAATTGCTCCGCCGTTAGCGTCATCGCATTTCCTGAATGCAGCGCGGGAATCTTACCAGAAACTTTCCTGTTGCGCGTTTTTCGTATCGCGACGCTCGCGGCTGCGCGCGCTGATTCGTTTGCGCCGTCAATTGGCGCTCCGCGCCACAAGTGTTCCGCGCACGAAAAATCGGGTCGCGAGCAACGCAATCACGATTGCAACGCGTACATCTGCCGGAGGTTAGGAACGATCGGCACGTGATTTCAGGGGTCCGGGCAAAAGGCCTTATACTAGACACACCTGTCAGCCAGGTTGTTCAAAGAGTTAACACTTGAGATGCGCGAGAAAGATATGAAGAATTTTTGCCGCCTGCCTGTACGTGATGAAATGCCCACGGCCATGAATCCGGAGCAGTTTATTTTGCATGTTCGAGATTGAAGAACCGAAGAAAACCCGCACCCTTAAAAACCAAAGGGTGCGGCACCCACGGCCAAGCTAAGTCACTGTGCGGGAAATTGGCGCAGTGGTATCATCCGTCCGCTGCTGCTATGTCACAAAAGGAAAACGCGTCGTGAAAGGTGCGCCACATGGCGGAACTGGCGAAATTTCGCGCGCGTACTATTATATGGCGGCTTCGTTTGCGGTTGACTCGGAGCCAGCGAACCTGGCATTCATTCCCTGAAAGTGAGGTCCATGCCCACAATGATCGGAATACTTCGGACTCCAGCCGTCCGCATCGGCGCGTTGCTGACGACTTGTTTTTTGCTGCTCTGCATCGGCACCGCAGCGCAGCTCCAAGCACAAACGCCGCATCAGCCAAGCCGCGGCGCTTTCGAGGCCACCTCGCTGCTGGGACGCAAGCTCTACGCGCAACCGGATGACGCCGCGGTAATCGCGGCGCGCAAGAAGCTCGCCGCCGATCCGAAAAACGCAAGCCTCGTCCTCGCGCTTTCTCAGGCTCAGGCGGGAAGGCGGCAGTACCGTGAAGCCGTAGCCACCTGCACGCGAGGCCTCGCGTTCGCCCCTAAAAACGCTGACCTCTATATCGAGAGAGGGCATCGCGAAGTCGGCCTGCGCGAATTCCGCGCCGCCGAACGCGATCTGGCGCATGCCGCCTCGCTCGACCCGACGAAGCTCGACGCCTTTTACCATCTTGGCTTGGCGCACTATTTTCAAGGCCAGTTCGCGGCGGCGGCGGACTCTTTTCGCAAGGCCCTTGCGCTCGCGAAGACCAATGACAGCGTCATTGACTGTTCGAACTGGCTGTATGTCTCTCTCCGCCGGGCCGACAAGCCAGCGGAAGCTGCGCAAGTTCTCAAGCGAATTACTCCCGAGATGAAAAACACCGAGCCGCATTTGCTGTTTTATCTGCGGCTGGAGCGTTTTTATCAAGGCGCGTTGTCTGAGCAAGCGGTATTGCCGTCGAAGCCCGCCGATCCCAATGACGTCGAAGCCGAGCTGGCTTTCGACACGGTGACCTACGGCGTCGGCAACTGGCACCTCTACAACAATCACGATACGAAACGCGCCACCGCCCTTTTTCACCAAGTGGTCAAGGGTAATGCATGGAACGCCTGGGGCTTTGTGGGCTCGGAGATCGAGCTGGCCCACTCAAGCAGCGTCCACCCGCCGAGCTAGGAGCGGGCGAGGGAACCGTGTAGCGCCTTGCGCAAGCGTCCGCCAAAAACCCATCGGAACCGCGCCGTAACTCCTTGCAGTGTCGCAGCCGATTGAGCCTATTTCGACCCGCCAACAAGGACTGTTTTGGAAGAGGCATCAGGATTCAGAATTCAACACCCACTAGCACACGATTAGGACACTACCCGCCGGGGACATCGCTTGACGATCTACTGAAACCCGAGGCAGACTCTCTGTACCTTTAAGCGAGGCTGCCATGCGCCTTTCGCTCTTCGCTGCTTCTGTGCGCGCCAGGTGCGGTATAGATCATCGTTCTTCGATTGGGAGCGCAGCGCGGATGATGGTTAAGCGGTACCGTTAAAGCCATAAAGCGGGGCGTCAGGACGGATCCTGCGGCGCGAGGACGACTTTTAATTTTACACCTCCCACAGCGAGCAGGCGTAACTCTGCGCTTACGAAACAAGAGGCTGACTCTGATTGTCTCATGTACAACTCAGAAGGGAGTCGAGATTGAGTGCAGCCCAGAGCAGCAGGTAAGTATCATTTGCAGCAACTTTACCGTCTGACCGACCGAAAAGCCGCGCGATCTAGTTGCGGCCCATGGTGTTGAAATCGTCGGGAACCGAGAACTGTCCGCGCAGGAAGCCAAGCCGCCGGACCTGTTTGCCAGACGGGGCGTCAAGCGCGGTGACCTTGACCATGGGCTTGCCGGCTTTGGCAATGATGAAAGGCTTGCCTCGGCCGCTTCATCGACCAGGCGGGACAATTTAGCTTTGGCTTTATGAATGTTTACGATCATCATCTGCCCGCTCCTCGCTCGCAAATTTCTGAGCTGCCTTACTTCTTCTCGCGGGGTTTCAGGTCGAGCGCGGCGGAATTCATGCAGTAGCGCAGGCCCGTGGGCGCCGGACCATCTTCGAACACATGCCCGAGGTGGGCGCCGCAGTTGGAACAGCGCACTTCCGTGCGCGCCATTCCGTAAGTTGAATCTTTGTGCTCCTCGATTTTGCTCGCGTCGGCAGGCTGATAGAAACTCGGCCAGCCGGTTCCCGATTCGAACTTCGTCGAGGAATCGAACAGCGGCTCGCCGCAACAAACGCAGTGATATATTCCCGCGTCCTTGGCGTCCCAATACTTGCCGGTGAAAGGCGGCTCGGTGCCTGCTTCGCGCGTCACGTGATACTGCTCCGGCGTGAGCTGGCGCTTCCATTCCGCTTCGCTTCCTGGCTTCTTCTCCGTCATGATCCTGCCCCCATTCAAGAAACGCACACGAAATGCCTCTCTCGGGCTTCGAGGCAGCAATTGTAGACCACTTTTTCTGTAATCCCACAATGAACGACTCGCGCGTGATGACCGTCCGAAACGGCGGTATTGCAGCAGCGAATTCGATTGGCTAGACTAGAGAGCCTGCGCCGGAGTGGCGGAACTGGCAGACGCGTTGGACTCAAAATCCAATGGTGCTTAGCATCATGAGGGTTCGACCCCCTCCTCCGGCACCAATCCTTACGTACCCTCAATTGCAAATCTATTTACAACATGTCTCATAAGTATGGAGAGAAACGGTTCGGGTGCACCTCAGGGGTTAAAACCCCTCATTGTCGGCCATTTTTCGGCACGGCTGAAGCCGTGCCCTGACACAACATGTTTATGAGATGACTTCTAGGCAGTCCTATCGTCGGGCGGCAGTGGGTCAGTTTGAATTTTAACTCCTTGTGTTCACGATCAAGAAAATTCAAACTGACCCGCCACTCGACGGCGGTGCGAAGGCACACCCCGGCACGTCCATTTTTGAGCCGATAGGACGGCCGTACCATTCGGTCCCTGCCTCCGTACCATTGCCGCGTTTAGCGCCCACCGCTACTGTGGTACTTCATGAATCCACCGGAATTCCAAGCCAAACAGTGCGGTAGGGCGCGCCGCCGAAGCAAACGTCTCCAACTGGTGGTACCCGTCGAAGTGATTGCGTTTGAAGGCGAGTCAGAGGCTTTTCGCGAGGCCACACGCATGCTCACCGTAAACGCGAACGGCGGTCTTTTGATGTTGGGCGCCAGCGTAAGCCGAGGCCAACTGCTTCGCCTGGTGAATCAGCGCACCGCCGAGCATCAAGAGTGCCGTGTGGTCAATATCGACGAAGCCGAAGACGGCAAATGGGCGGTTGGCGTCGAATTCACTCAACCCGCGGGCAATTTCTGGCAAATATCGTTCCCCCCGGTTACTCCCCGCATCGCTCCCGCCAGCAGCAATTGAGCAAGTTCAAAGCCGCAAATCAGCCGCACAACGCTAGGGGTATGAACCTGGGCACATTTTGCCGAAGTACTATTCGCCTATGGCGTCAAGCATGTTCAAATTTTAGCTGGCATGGGAGAAGCATCTTCGACGAAGACTGACGAGAGCCTTCCTCCGGATCCGTCGTGCGCTGACACGACGGAAATTCGCAGGAGTCTGAAGTCTCTCGACCGCAAGCAGTGGTGGATGTGGTCCTCGGCGGTGCTGGTCATTCTGCTGCTGACGATCGGCGTTGCTTCGTTTTCATTTCCTTCGCTGATGCACGTGGATGAAGGTACTTATTCCTTCTCTTTGTCGCAGGCGGTGCGCGGGCTCGTTGGGTTGGTGTTGATTTTCAGCGTCTATTCTGTTTACCAGCAATCACAGATCAATAAAATTCGCGGACAGCTTGCCGATCAAATGGAATCGGTCGCGAAAGTCGAATTGCTCACGGAAGAAGTCTACAAGCTAGCGGTGCTGGATCCGCTGACGAATCTGCACAACCGGCGCTCAGGTGAGCAGCGGCTGGCGGAGGAAATTGCGCGCTCGCGGCGTCACGCGCGCCCGCTCACTGTGCTCCTCCTCGATCTCGACAATCTCAAGCAATGCAATGATAACTTTGGCCACGACGCTGGCGACAGCATGCTGCGCTCGTTTGGTGATTGCCTGCAACGCGCCATCCGCGGCTCGGATCTTGCCGCTCGAGTGGGCGGCGATGAATTCATGGTCATCTTGCCGGAATGCCGCGCCGAAGAAGTTCGCCACGTTCTGGCGCGCCTGCACAGCCTGGAGATCGAATACGGCGAGCAGAAAGTCCGAATAACGTTTGCGTGCGGCTGGGCTGATTATCAGCAGGGAGAGTCCGCTCAAGAGCTTATCAAACGCGCCGACGAAGCGCTCTACACTGACAAACGGTCGCCCAAAGACAAGGCCGGCCCTTGGCGATTTAGTTCTTCTGTTCCCGCTCCGGTCCGGTAATTCGGCTACTGCGCAAAATCGCCGTTGCGAATCCCGCCGTACTTAGTGGTTATTCCCGCGAAAATGTTCGCAAATATTGTCTTGCGCGGTCCGCATGTTGATGCGTAAGATGACAGCCGCCTCAGGGATAAAATTCTGAAGAAGCGGGAGCACGATGTCGCGGCGAAAGCTGCGATTCCTGACTAAGGAGCGACGCAATTGCCGAAAGAGAAACCCAAGGTTAATATCGGCGAAGTCATCCGCTCCTACCGCAATGATCGGGGTCTCTCGCAGGGGGACATCGAGCGCCGCACAGGCCTTTTGCGCTGCTACCTTTCGCGCGTTGAAAACGGCCACACCGTTCCGTCACTCGAAACGCTGGCGAAAATCGCGGAGGCCATGGAAATCAGTCTGGCGGATTTTTTCCCCGGCGCGGACACTGCTCAGGACCGTGAAACGAAAAAAATGCTGGGCGAGCTTTCGGAAGAGGAAATCCGTTTTCTCGCGGACATCAAGAAGTACAGCACCACGCTGACGGATGATGACAAGAAACTTGTGCTGGCCATGATTCGGAAAATGGCGACCGTGGTTCCGCGCGTCGCCGCAGCTGCTCCGCGCGCTCGCCCCACCTCGCACCGCTCCGCGTATTAGCGATTCATCTTTCCGCAGAAAATATTTCCTGCAGCGACGGTTGAACGTTCGCGCGTCCGGCGGGACTGCGCCAGCGCATGCGGAATCGCCATTTATTCTCGTTCCGGGACTGTTTGGCGAAAGGTTCCCGTGACGACGATTGCGCGAAACACTTTTCCGCGCCCGATGATCGCGCCGTCGGAGAGCGCTTCGGTTTCAAAGACGAGGAATCTGCCGCGCGTTCCGGCGAGGCGCGCGTTGGCTTCCACCTTCGCGCCCTGCGAGACGGCCTTCAGATGATCGACTTCAATTCGCGTGCCGACGCTGATGGTCCCTTCGGGCAGATGCGGACGGATGGCTTGCGCCGCAGCCAGTTCCATCAGCCCAATCATTGCGGGAGTCGAAAAGACGGCGGGGAGACTGGAATCGTACGCAGCGATGGTCCATTCGAATGGAACGACACATTCAATAGTGGAGCGCAAGCCTTTTGCGATGCCCGGAGTTTTGTGCTGCCGCGATACAGTTTTAGACTTGACGGATGCTTTCCGTTTTGTACGTTTCGATTTTTTCACAATTTTCCTTTTCACAATGTTCCTTGCTCGGACGATTCATGCTGGTGCGGCGCATGGAAGAAATCCCTGGCGAATTCGGTGACCGTGATTCCGAACTGCTTCCAGAGGCGCTTGCGCAAAGTGCCGTAGTCCTGGGCGCCGCTGAAAAGATCGCACATCAAGGCGCGAAACGTAGCGCTGCGGCGGGCGAATTGCACCATGCGCGTAGTGACCGCTCCGCCGAGGAATCGGCCGCGAAAAACGAGGCGCACAAGGCGCGTGGCGATTTCAAGGTCGGCGACAAACTCGGCGCGCAGGCGCGCTGGATAGCTTTCCGGCTGGCCCTGCATGATGGCTTGCGCGAGCAAATCGCCGGAACGAAGCGCGTAAAACAATCCTTCACCGGTGATGGGATCGACGCACGCGGCCGCGTCTCCGGCGAGGGCCCAGTTAGGGCCGACGACTTTCCGGTGGCGCAGGGTGCCAAACTCCGGCGAAGGGAGGACGTGGCTGTAAAAGCGCGCGTTTTCGGTGCCAATGTTTTCTTCGCGAACGAAATCGTCGAGAAGGTGGCGCAATTTTTGTGTTGTGTACTTGGCCATGGTCGCGCAGATGCCGACGGATAAATGATCGGTGCGCGGGAAGGACCACAAATAGCCGTTCATGCGGTCGAGAAATTTGATTTTGACGGTTTCCTCTTTTGCGGGAATGAAATAGCCAAGGGTCACTTCGAGATCCTGCGGGCGAAGCGGAGTGGTATCAGGGAGCAGCTGATTTCGCGCACCGGCGGCGAGCACAACGAAGTCGGCGGAGTGTTCCCGGCCAGCGGCCGTGAGCGTTACGCGTTCAGGACTGGTTTCGACGCGAGTGACGCGCGCATGGATCGTTACGCAACCGGCGGACGCGGCGCGGTCGAGGAGGAGTCCATTCAGTATGGCGCGGGAGTAAATCACGATAGGGCGAGACATCTCGAAACGCGCGCGATGGCCTTTGCTGGAAATCAATTCCGCGGTGCGGATTTCTTTTTTGACTTGAGGGCCGCTCAGCAGGAAGGGATATTTTTCGATGGCTTTGTGGGTGAGGCCGCCGCCGCAGGGTTTTTCCCATGCGAGATGCTCGTCAAACAGCGTGACGTGGAAGCCCGCGCTGGCGAGTTTTTCTCCGCAGAGGGCGCCGGCAGGCCCTCCGCCAACTATGGCAATTTGTTTCATTCGGACGCCACCAGCATAGTGGAAGGGCATCGTTCGGGCCCGGAGCGAAAGTATAGCATCAATGGGCGTGGATTCGGCGTGGCGAGGCTGGGGCGTGTGACTGAAATAGGACAGATTTTGTGGAGAATCCAATTGTACGTGAAATGACCTGCCGGAGGACTGTCTCTAGTTTTGGCTCGCGAATTTAAGCTGACCACTGCCGTCGTGCCCCGCCTGTTCGTGTTCGCTATGCTGCGCGTGTTAAAATTTACATGCAAGGAAGAAGCAGATCCCTCGCCGCGTGGCGGCTCCCTTCCTTCGTCAGGGCAAGCGGGATGACAGGGCCTGAGGGGCGATGCAGATTCCTCGCCGCATAGCTCCACGGAATGACACAGTTGATGCATGGCGCGGTTGGATAAGGGAGCGGCAGAGCGGGATGGAGGGTGAGAGTTGGGAAAAGTGGTGGGGCAAGATGAGTTGGTGCGGCGGGTGGCGGAGGCGAAGCGCGCGGGAAAACGCGTGGTGTTCACGAATGGATGCTACGATTTGCTGCATCCGGGGCACGTGCGGCTGCTCGAAGCGGCGCGGGAGATGGGCGACGTGGTGGTGCTGGCGCTCAATAGCGACCGCAGCGTGAGGGAAAATAAAGGCGCGAATCGGCCGATCATCAACGAAGACGAACGCGCGGAAATTGCGGCGGCGCTGGCGGCGGTGGATTATGTGGCGTTGTTCGACGAGCCGACGCCGCGGGAGATTATTGCGCGCGTGTTGCCCGACGTGCTGGTGAAGGGAAGCGATTGGGGCGCGGATGAAATTGTGGGGCGCGAAGAAGTGGAAGGGGCGGGCGGACGCGTGGTGTCGGTGCTACTTGAGCCGGGCTATTCCACGTCCTCGATTATCGAGAAGATTTTGAAAATTCCATCATGATTCTGCCTTTGGTCGGCGAGCTGCTATCCCGCGTGGGACGCCAGCAAGCAGTTGAAGAATGCTTTGACCGTTTGCGGCGCGGCGCACCCGCCCAGACGGGCAAGCCCGCCATGGCGAGCAGGCGCGAAGTGGTGCTGAGCGGGCTTACCGATCCCGCGAAGGCGCTTCTTGTCGCGCTCGCAGTCCAGTCGCTTTCCAAACAGACAATCCTGCTCGTGGAATCGAATCAGAAAGCGGATGAGTTTGCTCCGCTGGCGCTTTACTTTTTGCGCGCCCTGGGCCGCGCGAATGCGCAAGTCACAGTGCTGCCCGCGCACGAAGTGTTTCCCTACGATCACCAATCACCGCATCCGGAAATTTCAGAGGCGCGCGCGGCGGCGCTGTGGAGGCTGACGAGCGGGGAAGCGGACTTAGTGATCGCTCCCGTGACGGCGGCGGTTTTGCGTTTGCGCGAGCCGCAATATTACCGGAGTTTGGCGCTGGAGCTGGCGCGCGGCGAGGATGTACCGCGCGAGGAATTGCTCGCGCATTTGGCGAGCGTCGGGTACGAGGCGGTGGAAACGGTCGAAATGCCGGGGCAATTCGCAGTGCGCGGGGGGATTCTGGATGTGTTTCCTCCGGAGGCGGAGCATCCCGTGCGGCTGGAGCTGCTGGGCGATACGCTGGAATCGCTGCGGGAATTTGATACGGACACGCAACGTTCGACGAGTCCGGTGGAGCGAATCACGCTGCTTCCGCTGACGGATTCGCCGCGAAGCGCGGAGCAGCTCGAACGTCTCCGCGCGCCTGTTATTGCGGGCCACGAAGATTCAGAACGGCGAGAGCCCGACGTCCCCGCGGGATTTTTTCCCGGTTGGGAATTTCGGGCGTTTCTTGGCGACCGGCGCGAATCGAATTTGCTGCGGCTACGCGAAAATGTTTTGGTAATCGAGGATGAACCGGCAGCGCTCGATGCGGCTCTGGAGAAATACCGCGCGCGATTCGTGGAAGCGGCGGCGGAGGAGCCGGAGGAAGCGCCGCCGGAAAGCTACATTGTGAACGATGAGGAATGGCGGCGCGCGAAGGAGATGGTGTCGCGCTTGGGACTCGAGCAACTGGCGCTGGGAAGTTCGAGCGAGTCGCAATTCACTTTGCCGACGCGGCCTACGACGAGATATCTGGGGAATGTCGCAGCGTTCATGGGCGAGTTGAAAGCACGATTGAACTCGAGTGAGCAGATTTTTCTGAGCGCGGCAAGCACGGGGGAACTCGAACGGCTTGCGGACCTGTGCCACGAATTCGAGTTGCCATTCCGGCTGGGGGAATTGGGGCAGGGAGCGACGGCGTCGCGGCTGGCGGATGAATCGAGCGCGGGGAGTGTTCCCGCGGCGGTGCTGATCAAGGCGCCGCTCGAAGCGGGAGTGGAATTTGTTTCCGCCAAGCTGGCGCTCTTTGGGAACTCGGATTTATTCGAAACCGCCGCGGGGCCGTCACGGACGCGAAGCCGGCCGAAGAACGCGAGCTTCTTCAGCGATTTTTCGGATCTGAAGGCGGGCGATTTTGTGGTGCACGTCGATCACGGCATAGGCAGGTTTCAGGGGTTGCGGCAAGTGAGCGTGGACGGCGTGAATGGCGAATTCCTGCTGCTCGAATATGCGGAAGACGCGAAGGTATACGTTCCGCTGACACGGCTTGATTTGGTGCAGAAATATCAATCGCTGGGTGGCGCGGAACCGCGGCTTGACCGGCTGGGTTCGCAGGCGTGGGAAGCGCGGAAGTCGCGCGTGCGCAAATCCGTTACGGACATGGCGCAGCAATTGTTGCGGCTGTATGCGGAGCGCAAATCGGTGGAGGGGCACGCGTTTCCCGCGGATACGCCGTGGCAAAAGGAATTCGAGGATGCGTTCGAGTTCAACGAAACGCCGGATCAGGAGCGCGCCATCGTGGACGTGAAGCGCGATTTGGAGCGCGCGCAGCCGATGGACCGTTTGCTGTGCGGCGATGTGGGCTACGGGAAAACCGAAGTGGCGATGCGCGCGGCGTTTAAAGTCGTGGCGGATTCGAAACAGGCGGCCATTCTGGCGCCGACGACGGTGCTCGCGTATCAGCATTATGAAACTTTTCGGCGGCGGTTTGCTGCGTTTCCCGTGCGCATCGCGATGCTCAGCCGGTTTCAGAATCCGCGGGAGCAAAAAAGAATCCTCGCTGAACTGGAGGCGGGGAAAATTGACATTGTGATCGGGACGCACCGGCTGCTTTCGAAGGACGTGAAATTTCAAGACCTCGGCTTGTTGGTGGTGGACGAGGAGCAGCGCTTTGGGGTGGGCCACAAGGAGCGCATCAAGGAAATGCGCAAAAATGTGGACGTGCTGACGATGTCGGCGACGCCGATTCCGCGGACGCTGCATATGTCGCTGGTGGGATTGCGGGACATGTCCGTGATCGAGACGCCGCCGAAAGACCGGCTGGCAATTCAGACGGTGGTTGCGCCGTTTGACACGGCGCTGATTCGCCGCGCGATAACCGAGGAGATGGCGCGCGATGGGCAAGTGTTTTTCGTGCACAACCGGGTGGAATCGATCGCGTCGCTCGCGATGATGGTGAAAGAGCTTGTGCCGAAGGCGCGCGTGGTGGTGGGGCATGGGCAAATGAGCGAGGGCGAGCTCAGCAAAGTGATGATGAAATTCATCCGTCACGAGGCCGACGTGCTGGTGGCGACGACGATCATCGAGAACGGATTGGATATCCCGCGCGCAAATACGATTGTCATCAATCGCGCCGACCGGTTTGGATTGGCGGAACTGTACCAACTTCGCGGACGCGTGGGGCGTTCGACGCAGCGGGCGTATGCTTATCTGCTGGTGCCGCCGGAAGGCTCGCTTTCGGGATTGGCGCGGCAGCGGCTGGCGGCGCTCAAGGAATTCAGCGATTTGGGCTCGGGCTTCCGCATCGCGGCGCTCGATTTGGAACTGCGCGGCGCGGGAAACATTTTGGGACGCGAGCAGCATGGGCACATTGAATCCGTCGGCTTCGATTTGTATTGCCAGATGCTCGAACGCGCGGTGGCCGAGCGCAAAGGCGAAGTAGTGCAGAGCGAACGCCGCGCGACTCTTAATTTGGGATTGGACATCCGAATTCCGGGGGATTACATCGAAAATGAAAGTTCGCGCCTGCGCGTTTATAAGAGGATTGCCGGTGCGGCTTCGGAAGAAACGCGCCAGGAGGTATTGGCGGAATTGCGAGATCGTTTTGGGCCGCCGCCACGAGCGGTGGAAAATCTCCTCGACTATGCGCTTTTGAAAGCGCAGGCCGAGAAACTATCGGTGGCGTCGATTGACCGGCGCGGCGATCGGGTGGCGATTCGATGGCATCCGGACACTTCGGTGCGTCCGGAAAAGTTGGTAAAAACCATCCGCTCGCGCAAGGACATGCGGCTGGATCCGGCGGGGACGCTGTGGCTGGAATGGAAGAGGCAGCCGGAAGGAATCGCGGAAGCGATGAGAAACGTGTTGCTTGAACTACAAACGTAGCGGTAAGATTCGAGGTATATGAAAAAACTATTGATTGCACTCTCCGCAGCCGTATTTGTGTTTGCGATTCCGCTATTTCTCCACGCGAAGGGAACCATCGTCGAAGAGATTATCGCGCGCGTGAACAACGACATCATCACCATGTCGGATTATCAAAAAGCGGAGGGATCGCTGCGTCAGGAAGCCCAGCAGGACTGCCAGGGCTGCACGCCGGAAAAAATCAACGAACTGGTAGCGCAAGAGAAAAAGAATCTGCTGCGCGACCTGATCGATCAGTCACTGCTGGTGCAGCGCGCCAAGGATTTGGATATCAACGTGGAAACGGATGTGGTGAAGCGGCTGGATGAGGTCCGCCAGCAGAATAAGCTTCCGAGCATGGACGCACTGCAGAAGGCCGTGGAATCGCAGGGAATCAGTTGGGAGGACTACAAGAGCCAGCTTCGCGACAGCATCCGGACGCAGCGCGTAATCTCCGAGGAAGTAGGCTCAACCGTCCACATCGGCAGCGATGAAGTGCAGAAATACTACGACGCGCACAAGAACGAATTTATGAAGCCGGAGGAGGTTGACCTCTCTGTGATTTTCTTCAGCACCGAAAACAAGACGCCTCAAGAAGTGGCCGCGATTCAGCAGAAGGCCGAGGGCATCCTGAAGCGGTTGAAGAGCGGCGACGATTTCGGTGAGCTGGCAAAGAGAGTTTCCGAGGGCCCAACGTCGGCGCAGGGCGGTGAGCTCGGCAGTTACAAACGCGGTGAGTTGGCGCCGGATTTGGAGAAGCTGGTATTCGGCATGAAGAAAGGGGACCTCACCGACGTCATACACACGTCGAATGGCCTCCAGATTATCCGCGTGAACCAGCATTTTGATGCGGGCTTACAGCCGCTGGACAAAGTGGAGCAAGAAGTGGAAAACGCTCTGTATCAGCAGAAAATTCAGCCGGCGCTGCGAAAATACCTGACGCAATTGCGCAAAGACAGCTACGTGGTGGTAAAGGCCGGGTACACGGATTCCGGAGGCGTCGGCGGCAGCAGCGTGATCCAGGAGACCACTTACTCTGCGGATCAGGGCAAGAAAAAGAAAAAAGAGGACAAGGCAAAGGACGATAGCGACCAATGAAATCCGCCTTCATCGCGGATTTCCAGGATGGCCAGTCGATCGCGACTTTGTTTCTGGTCCGCGAAAAAGAGATACGCACTTCGGCGCGAACGGGAAAGTCGTGGCTGCGCGTAGCTCTGACTGACCGGACGGGAACCATCGAAGCAAAAATGTGGGACAACTTCGCCGGGCTTGTGGATACGTTTGCCTGTGACGATATCGTGCGCGTGCGAGGGCGCGTGAAGCTCTACAACAACGAGAAGGAACTGACGATTGAGCAGATCCTGGTCGCCGTGGAGACGGATTACGCGCTCGACGATTTTCTTCCGCACACAAAACAGGACGTGGAGAAACTGCTTGCGCAACTGCGGGAGCAAATCGCGGGCATGAAGAATCCGTGGTTGCAAAAATTGCTGGCATCTTTCGTGGATGATCCGGAATGCGCGGCGCAACTGAAGCGCGCGCCCGCGGCGATGACCATGCACCATGCTTACCTGGGCGGATTGCTGGAGCACATCGTCAGCCTGTGCGGGCTGGCGAAACATGCGACGCAGCATTATCCGGAAGTGGACGGCGATTTGCTGCTGACGGGTGTCGTGCTGCATGACATCGGCAAAACGCAGGAACTCTGCTATTCGCGCGCGATTGGATACACGGCCGAAGGGCAACTGCTTGGCCATATCGTGATCGGGCTGGGAATGGTGCAGCGAAAAATTGACGCGATTCCCGATTTTCCGAAGCCTCTTGCGGCGCTGGTGGAGCATTTGATCGTGAGCCATCACGGCGAATATGAGTTCGGTTCGCCCAAGCTGCCGAGCGTGCGCGAAGCAGTGCTGCTGCATCATCTGGACGATCTGGATTCCAAGATGTGCGCGATGCGCGAAACGCTGGGGCAAACGGCAGCGGACGAAATTTGGAGCACGCGAAATCCGGCGTTGCGGCGCAACCTGCTGAATTCGGAGGCTTACCTCAATTCGAAAAAACCGAAACCCGGAAGCGCAGCGCCTCGGCGAGAAGCAAGCGCGAGCGGCGGCCTGTTTGAAACGAAAACGCCGGAAGGGGTCAAAAAGCAAGGGTGAGCGACACGGGTAAGAACATGCAACCGGACAGCCATTATGCGCGGCGGCGATCTTTGCTGGAGCTCGCGCCACTCGAACTTGATTGCATGACGGCGCTATGGCTCCTGGGCGAGGGTACGGTGCGCGAAATTCGCGAGACGCTGGCACCTCGCCGGCCACGCGCGTACACGACAATCATGACGATTATGGACCGCTTAGCGCGCAAGGGAATTGTGGAGCGCCAGCGTACCGGACGGGCGTGGAGATATCGCGCCAATCTGAGCAAGGAAGACGCGCGGACGCACGCGGTTGCGCAGGTGGTCGAGAATTTCTTTGGCGGCTCCGCGGAGGCGCTTCTTAGGCAGATAGCCCCTGCTGCCTCGAAAACCGCTCGTTTGGATGGTTCCGTGGGAGCAAATGTTGCGGATGCGTTGGAAGCACCCGCGGCTGTAATCCACGTCGAAAAGACAGTTTCGTAACCCTGCCATGTTTCCCGCTGAACTGAAAATTCGCGATCTCTCGATTCGTCCAGCCACGCTGCTCGCGCCGATGGCGGGCGTGACGGACACAATATTTCGACGCGTGATTCGCGGTTTGGGCGGATGCGGGTTGATCATGACGGAATTCACCAGCGCAGAGGGCGTGACGCGCAGCGCGGCGAAGACGCTGCGGTACCTATATTACGATCCGGATGAGCATCCCATTGCAGCGCAACTTTTCGGGGCGAATCCAGAATCGATGGCAGCCGCCGCGGCGTTGGTGGAAGATCTCGGTTTTGATCAAGTCGATGTCAACCTGGGCTGTCCGGCGAAAAAAGTGGTGAAGTGCGGCGGCTCGGGCTTGCTGAAGGACTTGCAACAGCTCGAACGCGTCCTAGGGGCGGTGCGCGCGGCGGTGAAAATTCCGATGACGATCAAAATGCGCTCGGGGTGGGACGACGCGAATATCGTCGCGGTGGAAGTGGCACGCATGGCGGAGAGAATTGGCGTCGAAGGCGTTGCCGTGCATCCGCGGACGCGCACGCAGGCATATTCGGGACAGGCGGACTGGTCGATTATCGCGCGCGTGAAACAGGCGGTGAAAATTCCGGTGATTGGCAACGGCGATATTCGCGTTCCGCAAGATGCCGAAAGAATGATCGCGGAAACGGGATGCGACGCGGTGATGATTGGACGCACGGCGGCGACGAATCCATGGATTTTCCGGCAGATGGAACAGTATTTCGCGACGGGCCGTTACGATGAGCCGGGCGAGGCGGACCGCTATCGCTTGCTTTCGGGTTATTTCCGCAGCCTGGTGGCGGCGGATCTGCCGGATGCGATTGGGAAGATGAAGCAATTCTCGTGCTGGTTCACGCACGGCGTGGCGAATGGCGCGGAATTGCGGCACGATGTGCATTCGGCGCGCAGCACCGGGGAAGTGCTGGAGCGTGTCGACGCGTTTTTTGCGAGCGTGGCCGGCGCGCAGGAGGCGTGAAGCGCGAGCAAGCGCGGAATGCCGCGGCTAAAGATTCTGTGTCATAGCTCGCTCGAAAGACGCACCTGAGCGGCTGAAGCCGCACTGATGTGGAGCGTTTGGCGGCACGGCTGAAGCCGTGCCCTGACCAACATTGGCCTTCTCTCCCTAGCAGGGATAACTCACGAATTCTCTTCAGCGATCAGGCGTTTGTAGGCTTCGCGTTTGGCCAGGCCGAATTCCTTGGCCGCTTGCTTGAGAGCGGCTTTCCGATCGACTCCCTGCGCGGCCTCGATTTCTGCAACACGTTGCGCCAACGAAACAGTCTCCGTCTGGCGTACGGAGTCTTGTGCGGAATTTATTTCGGGCGGGGCGATCAGAAGAGTGATCTCTCCGCGGGGCGGTTTTTCAGCGAGCGCGGTGATTAATTCTTCGATGCGCCCGTAAAGGAATTCCTCGTGAACTTTGGTGAGTTCCCGCGCGACGGTGGCGTGACGATTGCCAAGAATGTCCAGGGCGTCTTCGAGCGCAGCGCGAAGGCGATGCGGGGCCTCGTAAAAAATCATGGTGCGCGGCTCGGTGGCAATCTCACGCAGATGCCGGCGGCGTTCCGCGGGGCGCGCAGGCAGAAAACCGATAAAGGTGAATTCCTCGGAGGGCATGCCGGAGGCGGCGAGCGCGGCAATGCTTGCCGAAGGGCCGGGGATGGGAATGACGGGAAGTTTGTGGCGCAGGCAAAGGGAAACCAGCCGGTGACCCGGGTCAGAAATGACGGGCGTTCCCGCGTCAGTGACCAGCGCGATGCGCGCGCCCTCCTCGATGCGCAATACCAGCTCCGGCGCGCGGGTCATTTCGTTGTGCTCGTGGTAGCTTTCGAGCGGCTTATGAATGTCGAAGTGAGAGAGAAGCTTCAGCGTCTGGCGCGTGTCTTCACAAACGATTACGTCGGCCTCTTTCAGCACGCGCAGGGCGCGGAGGCTGATGTCTTCGAGGTTGCCGATGGGCGTGGCGACCAGAAAAAGACAGCCATGGCCGGAATTTGCAGGTTGTGCGGAGATCATGGCGATGCAGGCGCGAAAAATCGAGCGTCGCAGCAAAGTCTAACACAATGCGCGCCGCCAAACGGAATAACCGCTATGCGGCGGCGTTGCGGGGCATGATAAGATTTTGGCGGAGATGAAACGAGGGTAGAAAACGTGCCACTGTACGAATATAAATGCGTGAAGTGCGGCCACCGGTTTGAAAAAATCGAGAAAGTGTCCGCATCGGAGATCAAAAAGTGCCCGAAATGCGGAGCGAGAGCGGAGCGCATGGCTGCAGCGCCAGCGATCCAGTTCAAAGGTTCGGGCTGGTATGTGACGGACTATGCGGGGAAAAATTCGGATAGCACGTCGAAGGATCCCAAGGAAGCGAAGGAATCCAAAGACGCGAAGGATGCTAAGGCGTCGAAGGATTCCAAGGAATCGCCGGCACCGAAAGGCACGGAGAAGACGGCCGCGGCTTCAGAATCCTCGAAGGCTTCGTCGAAGAAGGCGAAAGAGAAATAGAGCGACGCGCAATTAAAGTTCGAGGCTTTTCAGGTAAGCGCGAAAGTCGTCGCCGAACTCGGCGTTTTTTAGCGCAAATTCCACGGTAGCTTTCAAGAAGCCAAGCTTGTCCCCCGCATCGTAGATCTTTCCTTCGGAAATCAGCGCCCACAAACCTTCCTCTCGAGCGAGCGCACGAAGGCCATCGGTGAGCTGAATCTCGCCACCGCGGCCGGGCTGGATTTTTTCGAGGTAGTCGAAAATTCGTGACGGCAGGACGTAACGGCCCGTGACGCTGAGGTTCGACGGCGAATGTTCCGCATCGGGTTTCTCGACCAGATCCATGATTTGGCGCAGGCGGTCGCCCCATTTGCGCTCGGTGGCAGGACGCGCGTCGACGATTCCATAAAGATGGATCAATTCGCGCGGCACGGGTTCGACGGCGATCGCGCCAATGCCCGTCGCTTCATAAACGTCGCAGAGCTCTCGGGTGGCGGGTTTGGGGCCATCGCAGATAACGTCGCCAAGCAGCACGGCGAAAGGCTCGTCGCCAACCAGTTCGCGGGCGACGAGCACGGCATGGCCCAAACCCAGAGGTTCGCGCTGGCGCGTGTAGCTGAAATGAATTTTCGAGCCGATGTCGCGCACTAGGTCGGCGCGCACATCGTCGCCCCTCTCACGCAGGAAACGCTCGAGCTCCGGGGCCTGATCGAAATGATCCTCGATCGCGTTTTTGCCGCGTCCAGTGACGATAATGATGTTCTCGATCCCTGACGCCGCGCACTCCTCGACAGCGTATTGGATCAACGGCTTGTCCACGATGGGCAGCATTTCCTTGGGCTGCGCCTTTGTGGCGGGGAGAAAACGAGTGCCCAGGCCTGCCGCGGGGAAGACGGCGGTGCGAACACGATGGTGTTTGGTTGTCATTGCGTGCGCCTCGAAAAAATCAGAACCTCAAGTTACGTGGAGCGCACAGGGTTGTCAATGCGGCGGGTGCTCGCCGGAAAAGAGGAACTTAGTTTCCGGGATGGTAGGTTCGCTCCGTGTGGGCTTCAAGCTGCGAGCGATAGAAATAAACGTCGCGGAGATTCCCCGTGGCGTAGCGTTCGGCCTCGTCATCGAAATGCGGCGACGAGGGATTGCCACTCTCGCCGCCGGCTGTCACAGCTTTGGCGCGCACGGTCTTGCCGAACTCCACCGCAGCGACGAAGCTGTTGCCGCTGGTGCCGTACCATTTTTTTGTGTTTGGGTACGGGCGCGCTCCGAAAGATGCCAGCGAGCCCCAGAGCGACGAAGTGAACTTGACGGGGATGCTCGGTTTTGCGTCGTCGAAGTGCGAGATGATGTCATCGTCGAGGCGCTGGAAACGGTTAATTTGGCCCCAGGGTGTTTTCCACGTCCCGAAGTCCGCCGTCAGCCGATCAGACGCCGCCGCGAGCGATTGCAGCAATTGCGCGGGAGGCACTTTGCTGGCGACGTAGTCGTACACGGGAATGTCAGCGACTCTGGCCTCGCGGCCGACGTGGTGCATCAGGTCGGTGCCCCAAAACACCGCGAGCGACGTGGGAATCGAATTCACTCCCCAGCGGAGATCCCATTTGCGCAGAACTGAGATCTGATCCGCGAGATTTGCTTTCAACGGATCGGACGCGGGGGTCTGATCCCACGCCTTCATCAGCGCGGGCATGGTCTTCTGAAACCACGGCAGGTAGCTATCGAACGCCACGGAAGATATCAGGGAATCAAGCGTAAGATCTTTCCGGTTCGACAGCACGCGCACCGCGTGAAGGCCGCGCGCCGATTCTCCGCCGGTCTCGACATATACCGGGAAGTCTTGCTTCTTCAGGCTATCCGGCCCGGCGGCGTTCCACGGCGCGTCATTGGAGTTATAAATCCAGCCGCTCTTGGGATTCAGCAGGTGCGGCGTTTCGTCAATCGAAAGCAGCCCGTGCCAATCTGTCGCGGGATTGCTGCCATCGACCGGCTTCGTCCAATCGAATTGCGTGTCGCGCCGGGGAATGAAATTGCCGTGGAAGTAGGCGATGTCGCCGTCGGAATCGGCGAAAATCGTGTTGTTCGACGAATTCGTGTGGAGTTCCATCGTCTTCCGGAATGATTTGTAATCCGTGGCCTTGGTGCGCGTGAGGACTGTATCAGCGCTTTGATCGGTTCCTGCATCAGGCGGATGGTCAGCCATTTTCCGTCCTGCGGGCCGCCTTTTCCTCGCCAATGACGGGCCCGTGCATGCGTGCAATACACCGTGAACTTCTTCTCGGCCATTCCGTGATCGGTCTTGTAGGGGACGGTGATTTCCTTCGCTATCACGGGGAGCTCTTTGTTCCCGTACTTGTAATAGTAGCGGCCATCTTTTTTCTCCACGGTCTCGAGATATTCGCTGACGGCGTTGACACCGCTCGACGTGTGCATCCAGCCGACGTGCGGGTTGAAGCCCTGATAGACAAAGAATTGGCCCCAGGTCACGGCGCCATAGGCATCCAAGCCTTCGTCGCTCGCCATCTGCAGCTCAGACCGGAAATAAAATGACGTGTGCGGATTGATCAGCAGCAGCGCATGATGATCGGTTGTGTTGCGAGGCGCGATGGCCATGCCGTTCGAGCCAGTCGGCTCGGCAGTCTCATCCTCGTCTGCCGGCATCGTCTGGGGCACTGGCTCTTTGCCGTAGAACGCCGCGAGTTGGGTGAGGTTCACGCGCTCGATGTCGCCTCCGATGCTTCCTTCGGTAAAGCTCAGCGCCATCCACGGCTCGAATTTCTTGATGACCCTCGGCTTCACTTCGGGATGCTTGTAAAGGTAATAGTTCAAACCGTCGGCGAACGCATTCATCAGCGTCTTCAGCCACGCCGGACTCTCGGCGTATTGCTTCTTCAACGTCACGGGATCGATGAACAGTTTCATCCGCAGGTCCTGATAAATTTGGGACTCGCCTTCCGTCTCTGCCAGTCGCCCCATCGCGTTGATGTAATTTGTTTCGACGCGATTGAAGTCGTCCTCGGCCTGGGCATATTCCATGCCAAAGACGGCATCGGCGTCTGTTTTCCCGTAGACGTGCGCGATGCCCCAATCATCCCGGATGATGGTGACGTCCTTGGCCTCGCGCTCCCAGCGCGCGACGTCCGGGTTTGTGGCCGCCTGGGAAGCAAGAGAGACGCATGCAACAGCAAGAATAAGAACGAGTTTCTTCATAAGTGCCACCTTTGGCTATGCGTTCGGCATTAGGTCAATAAAAACTGATAGAGCGTCCAGAAATAAGTACGAATTAGAGTTGCGGAGCGAAACGTTACGCTCTGCAGAGCGAATTTTCAAGCGAAGCTTGTCGAATAAGACGATCACGCATGCGGAAATGTGCCGGCGGGACTCCACGTAAGAATGCGCGCGTGTTGGAAGTGGAGTGCGCCACTGGAGTGTGCATGTGACCTTTATCACGGCGATGCGTATCCCGTATCACTTCATTCCTCTTCTGCATGGGGTATGAATTGCGTTGAAGGATGGAGCTGCACAATGGGAGAGAGCCTCAAAGGGTACGAGGTCCGAAAGTACGAGACCACCCCGCGGACTACACCCTACCACGCCGCCAAGGGGCGGCGGGGGTATGACCACTGCGCAGTATTCGTCTCTTCTTTCCGAGTCGGCGGTGATGCGCGAAGCCTGAACAAAGCGCTCGGCAGTTCGGCGCACCGACCCGTCAGGGCCGGAATCACTTCGCACACACCTGCCGGCTCGGATTTCGATATTGGGGAGCTTTGCATCGAAAGCATTTCTTCATTACAGTGAAAAATCTAAAAGAGAAGGAGAATTTTTATGGATTTGATTCCGCGCGACAGTTTCTTCCAGGATCTCTTCGATTTCCGTCGTGACTTCGATCAGATTTTCAACCGCATCCTAGTCGGCAAGCCGCTACTGCAGGAGCAATTCGTTCCGGGCACGACGCTGAACCTCTTCCCGGCCGTTGAGTCTTACCTGGACAAGGATGGCAAGAAGTTCATTTGCCGCGTCTCTCTGCCGGGCATTGAGGCAAAGGATGTGGAAATACAGACCAAGAACAATCTGCTCACAATCAAGGGCGAGAGGAAAGTCGTCCGCACGTCCAAGGAAGTCGATCTGATGAACGAGGAGATCGCCTACGGCTCCTTCGAGCGGACGCTGACACTTCCGGAAGGCGTGATGACAGACAAGCTCACCGCCGAATACCATAATGGCATGCTGGAAATTATGGCTCCAGTGGCCGTGGCGGCATTGCCGCGAAAAGTGGAAATCAAAGTAGTGCCAACCGCAAAACAAATCGCGGCATGAAATTCGACGCGTGAACATTTGGGGGAGGGTAGAACATTGGCCCGGAGCCTAAACGACTCCGGGCCAATCGTTTTCGCCCGCACTCTGGCCGCTTTACTGACGGGATTCTGTAGTGCAGACTTTCGCGTCTCACCTGACGAGTTATGGAAATTCATGTCAAACAGCGAGCCCAGGCTCAGGGGTAGCGCGGTGGCCGGTAATCTCCACGACGAGAATGCGGTAGAAGACCGGCACCAAGGGGCGCTCGGCGGCGTGAAGGATGGTTTTCGCGAAACCAGGTTCCCACCACATGGCTTTCTGGTGTAATAATTTGTGCGCGAAGACCTGCGCGCTGTGCCATTCAGTCGTGTCGGGGAGTTCCTCGTAGAGGCCCAAGACGACGACACTTCGCCAGTTCTCCGAGCTTACGATTTCGTCTGTTTCGACGCAGACGTGAGGGTTGGCGCGCATCCACTCGACCTTTTGTCCAAGGGTCGAGAAGCTGTAAATGTAATTGGCATCGTAGGCGAAATAGATGGGAACGATATAGGGTTGCGCTCCTTGCGTGCACGCTAACCTGCCGAGATGGGTTCGGGACAGCAGGTCCAGACTCGCCGCCCGAGTCAGTTCCTGGATCAACATGGCGTCCCTCCGGAAATCTCAACACCAGTTAGCTCCGAGATGCATTGGTACGCTGTGATGCACATCACTTCGATGCTGACGTTTTCGGAAGGGGTGATCGCTGACAAGCACACCCACCAATTGGTTTTCGCCCGGCCTCACGCCAGCCCCGCTGCGCGTTCTCCGTTTCAGAGCTGATTCCTGGCACGCTCGCGTGATATTCACGCAAGCGCGCCCTACGGTGATGGCGGTCACCGCATCGCAGTCAAGTTCTTGCCATCGTTGGAATTGAAATGCGCCAGCGCTCCGAGGCGACAGGAGCAAATGAGCAGGCTGATGACAAAGTACAAAGGATTCAGTCCATCGGAATGCATAGAGGACTGTCCGCGATGCGATCGGTGCTCTCCTAAATCATCGCGGCGCATGCGTATAGACGCGATGATTACAGGTTGGGAGTTGGAAAAGCTCCGTTACGAAACAGACGGGCTGCCCGTAAATTGGCCCTCTGCCGCAGAATGGCACGAAATGGTTGAACACGCCCTTGCTGTTCGCGAAGCAGTCCCGCTCTAACCCGCGGTTTTCTACATCAGTTCTTCGAGGTTGGGCGTAATGTCGCGGTGATACAAATCCAGCTCCGCGAGCGGCTTTTCCTGCAGGCCGGGGATTTTCGTCTTCAGGTGATCTTCGTAGGTGGGAACGTCCAGCTTGTAATACACGCCCAGCGGAATTCTTCCGCCCGGTTCTTGCGACTTCAGCAGCGCCTGCGCCTTTTTCTGCGCGATCTCCACCGGATCGTCGGCATTATGCACCAGCGGGTCATAACCTGTTTGATCGAGCCGATAGAGCCGCGGCTGTCCTTCCACTTGTCCGGCGTAGAATCCCTTGGTGTGGAGGTCGTTATAGGTCGGGCATGTCTGCAGGACATCGACAAGGGCGCTGCCGCGATGCTCGATAGCCTGCGCGATGATCTCTGACAAGTATTTCGTGTCCAACGCATATCCGCGCGCGACGAACGTGTAGCCGCATGCCAACGCCAGCAGGATCGGATTGATCGCGTCCATGATGGATGGCTCGGACATGGACTTGGTCTTCTGCCCTTTCGCAATCGTCGGCGAGGCTTGTCCCTTTGTCAGCGCGTACACGTCGTTGTTCATCACCACGTAAGTGATGTTCAAATTCCGTCTTCCGCCGGCCACAAAATGCCCGCCGCCGATTCCGTAGGCGTCGCCGTCGCCGCCCACGCCAATCACGGTCAGGTCGTGATTCGCCAGCTTCATCGCCGTCACGGAAGGCATCACGCGTCCATGCAGCGTGTGGAACGAATAGGCATTCATGTAATGCGCGGTCTTCCCGGCGCATCCGATTCCACTGATCACCGCCACGCGATGCGGCGGCACTTGCAGCTTCGCGAGCGCCATCTGCACCGCCGAAACCACGCCGAAGTCGCCGCATCCGGGACACCAATCGTTGTGAACATCGGATTTGAAATCGGCCGCCTGAATTGACTTCGTTT
Organism: uncultured Acidobacteriota bacterium; assembly: GCA_963757905.1. Classification (GTDB taxonomy): domain Bacteria; phylum Acidobacteriota; class Terriglobia; order Acidiferrales; family UBA7541; genus DAHUXN01. Next base: position 180,462 of record CAVWSV010000010.1, read on the forward strand.
CCGGTATCACCGTGCTCATCCCAAGTCTCCCCTGAGTTATCTACCTGTTGTAGCCCGGCGGCAGCGGCACCATCGGCGCCAGCATCTTCGGATTGCTTTCGCGCAGTTCGAGCATTTCGTCGAACTCGCGATTCCCCTGCCCGGCTTCGACCACGCGCCCTTGCGAAATCACCAAACGGTCCGGCGCGCCCGAGTTTGCCGCTTTGAGCGCCACCATAATTTCGTCCTGGGAAAATGGCCGGCCGTCGTACTTCACGGCGCGATGCTGAATCGAAACTCCCGTGTCCGCGCGAATCACCTGGGCGAGTTGTCCCGAATAATTGCCGTCGAAGCACACCACGCGCTCCGACCGCGCCAAAATGCTTTTCACGGCATCGACGGGAAAGGGATTCATCAACCGAATGTGCAGCATCGCATACTTCTCGTGACGTGGATCGGCGCTTCGCAGCGCGTCGTGCACCGCGCCTTTCGTTGAACCCCAGCAAACTGCCAGGACGGGAATTTTCTGCGGCGACGCTGGGCCCAGAAAACTGAATTTTTTGCTGTCTGGAATCTCTCGCGCCGCCAGCCCGATCTTTCCCATGCGCTTTTCCACCATCGCCAGGCGGTTGCCGATGCCTTCGGTGATATGCCCGCGCGGATCGTGCTCGTCCGACGTGGACCAGAAGATCCCGCCCGCCTGTCCCGGCACGGAGCGCGGGCTAATGCCGTCCTTAGTAAACGCGTAGCGCTGATAATCGCCATTCGTGTTGGCTGGCTTGATCGCGCCGCGATCGATCTTCAAATGCGCGGTTTTGAATGGCGGCAGCGTTTGGTAGCAGCTCGCCATGTGTTTGTCGACCAGCACAATGACCGGCACCTGATAGCGGTCGGCGTAGTTGAACGCGTCAAACGTATCGTAAAAAGATTCTTCAATGTCGCCCGGCGCCATCACGATCCGTGGAATGTCTCCCTGTCCCGCATGCAGCGCGAACAGCAAGTCGCCCTGTTCCTGCCGCGTCGGCAGGCCTGTCGATGGGCCGCCTCGTTGATACAACAGCACGACCGGCCCCGGCGCTTCCGTTATCGCCGCGAATCCCAACCCTTCCGGCATCAGTGCAAATCCAGGCCCCGAAGTCGACGTTGAAGTACGCACTCCGCCGTGCGCCCCCATCACGGCAGCATCAATCGCGGAAACTTCATCCTCGGTCTGCAGCACCACCAGATTGTGCTCGCTCTGGTAGCCCTCGAGATAAACGCTCTCGTCTGTCGCCGGGCTGATCGGGTAATACGTCTGCAGGCCACATCCGGCCTGAATTTTCGCCATCCCGACGGCCTGGGTTCCTTTCACCATGATTTGTTCACGCTTCGGCGGCGCGGCCGGCAGCGCGAATTTCAATTGGTGCGCGAATCTTTCCTTGGCGTAAGTGTAGGCGTATCTGGCGGCGTTCACGTTCAAGTCCGCCACCGTGCCCGCCTTGCCGCCGAAGCTGTCGCGAATCGCCTGAGCCACCGGCTCGAAATCGAATCCCAAAGCGCCCACCGAGGCGCCGAGCGCCAGCGTGTTGGTCATGATGCGATACGCGCGCGCCTGGCCCGGCTTGCCCGCCTCGGTCAACGCGCGATCGAGCAGTTCCGCGTAAGGCATTTCCCATAGGAAAATATCCTTGCGCTGAATCGTTTCCGCGAATCTTTTCTGCTCCGCGTCGTAGAGGATTGCGCCACCGGCCGCGATTTCGTGCACGTGGCCGCGGTGGGCAGGGAATTCATGGTAGAGGTCGCCGATGAGCGTCTCTTCGTCCAGGGAAGAAAGCAAATGCACGTCGTCGACGTGGGACGCCACGGGCTGATCGGAAATCCGCAACTTATAAGCGCTATGCTTGCCCTTAATGTTCGAATGGTATTCGATCTGCCCGAAAACGTAGTAGCCCGACCGGCTCAGCGCCTTGGCAAAGATCTCAGCGCTCACGTTCAGGCCGCTTCCTTGCGGTCCGCCAATCATCCAGCAAAAATGTGCAGGCATACGCCTTCTTGTCCAACCGGATTTTTCCAGGGCGGTTGGCCCGGGAACTTCAAGCGTAACACAGCGCTCTTCTCTCGCCAAACACGGGAACAAGCTTGCCGCTTACGTCCTGCACCCGATGCATTCATGCGATTCGAACGGTGCGCCGTGTACAGCGACGATTGCGTCGAATCACAACTCCTTCAAGCCTTGAATCATCTTCGAAATCACGTCCTGCGCGTCGCCGAAGACCAACTGTGTGTTGGCTCCAAAGAACAATTCATTCTCGATGCCGGAGAAGCCCGCGCCGCGTCCCCGCTTGATCACCAACACTTGCCGGGCCTGGTCCGCATTGAGGATCGGCATGCCGTAAATCGGGCTGGACTTGTCCGTGCGCGCCGCCGGATTCACCACATCGTTTGCGCCAATCACCAGGGCAACGTCCGCGTTGACGAAATCGCTATTGATTTCCTCTAGATCATAAATCATGTCATACGGCACGCCCGCCTCGGCCAGGAGCACGCTCATGTGCCCCGGCATACGTCCAGCAACCGGATGAATGGCGAAACGGACGCGCACGCCTCTTTTCTGCAACATCTGCACAAATTCCCAGAGCTTGTGCTGCGCCTGTGCCACGGCAAGTCCGTATCCGGGCACGATAATGACGTCCTCAAAATAGGCCATTGTTGCGGCAGCGTCGCGCGCATCCATGGACTTCATGGCTTGCTGCGGCCCGGCTGCTGTCGCCGCGGTCCCGACGTCGCCAAAGCCACTCAGCCAGACATTGAAGAACGAGCGGTTCATGGCTTTGGCCATTAGCACCGTCAACAGCGTGCCCGCCGCGCCTACGATCATCCCGGCAATGATCATCGCGGGATTTTGGAGCACAAAACCTTCGAAACCGACCGCCAGACCGATGCAGGCATTGTATGTGGAGATCACTACGGGCATGTCCGCGCCGCCGATCGGCATGGTGATCAAAATACCGAACACCAGCGAAGCGATCAGGAAAATTCCCACCAGCGAGTCGACGGAAAGATTTAGGTAAGAAGCCGACGAGGGGAAAATGCTGGCCACAGTGAGCGCAAGCAAGAGAATAGCCAGGATGGCGTTGATGAAGTTTCTTCCGACGATGCGTGGGCTGCCCATCCAACCCTGCAATTTGAGAAACGCGATGATGCTTCCGCCGAGTCCGATGGCGCCAACCAGTGCTCCGATCACGGCGATAATGGGGAACTCCAACGAGCCCAGATACGCGCGGCCGCTGTACATTTCCACGGCCGCAATCGCCGCCGCCGCTCCGCCGCCCAGGCCGTTGTAAATCGCCACCATTTGCGGCATGTCCGTCAGCGGAACGCGCCGTCCCGACCACCAGGCCGGAACGCCGCCAACCGCTATCGCAATCAAAATCAAGGCGAGCCGGTGCCACCACACGCCCTCGTGCCCCGGCAACGATGCGAGTTTGTGAACAGCGGGCAGGTACAAAAACGTCACCACGGTCGCCAGCAGCATGCCGACACCGGCGAAGAGCATGCCGTTGCGCGCGGTGCGCGGCGAACTCATCTGCTTGAGTCCCAATACGAGCAGGAGGGTGGCAATCAGATAGCTGGCCTGAACTGCAAAACTCATCGACGTGTGGCCCACTACGCGTTCTCCTTCTTGCTCTTGAACATCTCCAACATGCGTTCGGTGGAAACATATCCGCCGACCACGTTCGACGTCGCCATCACCACTCCGATGAATCCGACCGACACTTCCAGCCGGCCTTGCGCCTCGGCCATCGCCACCATCGCGCCCACCAGCACGATTCCGTGGACGAAATTAGAACCCGACATCAGCGGTGTGTGCAAAATCACGGGTACGCGGGAGATGATTTCGTATCCCGCGATTGCCGCGATCAGGAAAATGTAGAGAGCCACAAATCCCGTCATGATTTCATTGCTCCTTCCAAAAATTGCCGAGTCGCTTCGTGCTTAATCTCCCCTGCGAATGTGAGCGCCGTCTTCGCGATCACCTCGTCATTCCAGTCGAGGGAAATCCGCCCGTCTTTCAGCATCAGGCTCAGCAGATTGTAGAGATTATTCGCGTACATCTGGCTGGCGTCCTCGGCGAGCATACTTGCCACGTTCAGCGGGCCAAGAATTGTGACGTTGCCGTGGCGAACTTCCTTGCCGGGCTGAGTCAGCTCGCAGTTGCCGCCCGTGTCCGCTGCCATATCCACGATTAGCGCCCCGGATTTCATCTCTTCCACCATTGGTTTGAGCAGGATCTTCGGGGCTCCGCGTCCCGGCACACTCGCCGCGCAAACGATTGCATCGGAGACGCGCACGCTCTGCATCAGCACGTTCTGCTGCACTTTGCGTTCTTCCTCGGTCAGTTCCCGCGCGTAACCGCCTTCGCCTTCCGCTTTAATGTCGCCGGAAATGAATTTCGCGCCCAGCGATTCCACTTCTTCGCGGCTCGCCGCGCGCACATCGTATCCGGACACTTGGGCGCCGAGTCGCCGTGCCGTGGCAATTGCCTGTAAACCAGCTACACCCGCTCCGATCACCAGCACTTTTGCAGGGCGGATCGTGCCTGCCGCAGTAGTCAGCATCGGGAAAAATCGTTCCAGCCGAAAAGCCGCCAGCAGTGCTGCTTTGTAACCGGCCACCACCGCCTGCGACGATAGCGCGTCCATGCCCTGCGCCCGTGAAATTCGCGGAATCAGTTCCATTGCGAAAGAGGTCACTTTTCCGTCGCAGAGCGCCTTTATTTCTTCCCAATGCCGCTGAGCATAAACAAAAGAGAGCAACAGCGCTCCTTCGCGCATCCATTTAATTTCTGCCACGCTGGGCGGAGTCACTTTCAACACAATGTCGGCCTCGCGATAGATCTGCCCCGGATCACTGACGAGAGTTGCAAACTTCGCGTAGTCCGCGTCGGGAATCCCGCTGTTCTCGCCCGCTCCGGCTTCGACGAGCAATTTCACCCCGAGCTTTACGAGGCGTTCCGCGACTTTGGGCACCATGGCCACGCGTTTTTCTCCCGGCTGTATCTCTCGGGGAACTGCAATTGAGATTGCCATCAATCAAGCTCCTGTGACTTTGGACGCATACGCGTAATCATTTGGTGCGGATTTCTGTCCTGCTCGGACCATGCACGTGGCGACTCTGGCCTTAGCTCCGGGCCGGGAGAAGAACGGAGGGATTTCCGCTCTCGATTCAACAGGTGGTGTTCCGATGAGCGCTGCGTTGAATGGCTTCGAAAATAGCGGATGGAAGGGAAAATTCCCCTGATTTCAGTGATTGAGCTATTAGGCTGGTGCGCGTTCATTGCTGTCCGAAAGTGGGACTATCCTCCTCAGTTAAGGCCTCCCCGGGGCGCTCCTGGCGCGCGGAGAACTTACGTGCAATAACTCAAACGGATCAGGATAACAGAGCCGCGGCATTCTGGCGCTGGCGATGTAGCGAATCGCAAAACACGCCGCGTGCAATTCCAGCCGGGTCGCGCTAAGAATTTCCGAATCCAGTTCTCCTCTCGTAGCGCCGTGCGCGACGGTCCAGGCAACAGCCACTTACGCGGAGATGAGAAATAACGGATCTCCGAGCTTGCCCGTGTAGTGTGGGCGGTAGCGCTTGGTATTGTAAAGTTTGGCGACGTCGACAGTGCGCGGGCCGAGCGCAGGATCGGGCAACGGCGCATGCGCATAGCGCCCTCCGCACACGGCCGCCATTCGACCGAACACATTGTCGCCGATCAAGTCCAGCGCGAGATTCGCGAACGTGGTGGCCACCACCTGATCCACCGCGTCCGGATCGCCGCTGCGCAAATCGTACGTTAGATCGCTTACCATCGTTTCTTCACCGGTCCGCTGCCGAAAAATGTTCGCCAATGCGTGGCCGATATCCACCTTTTTACGATGCCCGTACGCATCGGCCTCGCCGAAATCCGCTGCCTTCTCCCCCGTCCATACCGCGCCTTCCGAGGCAATCACAAACGAATAGTTGCTGGGATTATTGCGCTTGTCCTCGACCAGCAAGGTTATCAGCAAATCGAGATCGAAGGGATATTCGGGAATCAGGCAGCGTGCCGAAGTCACGTAAGCGGTATAGAGCGCCGTGAATCCCGCATCGCGGCCAAAGATTCGGAAGACGCCAATGCGCTCGTGTGAGCCGAGTGTTGTCCGCTGCCGGTTTACCAGCTCCTTCGCACGGGTGATCGCCGTTGAAAAACCGACGCAATACTCTGTCCCTCTTACGTCGTTGTCCATCGTCTTGGGGATGCCAATCACGGGGAATCCCGCTCGCTGCAGCGTGGTAGCGAAGCCCAGAGTGTCATCGCCACCGATCACGATCAGGCAGCCGATACCCAGGCGCTCGAGGTTGCGGAGCACCACCGGGGTGAAATCGAAAGTCTTGCCGTCACTTGGGAGCGTCTCTAGTTCCGATTCAGGCATGTGCGCGGGCAAGTCGTCTTTCTTGGTGTGCACAGGGTTGGTGCGCGAAGTGTGCAGAACGGTGCCGCCGCTGCGGTCGATGGCGCGTGTGTTTTCGCGCGTGAGCGGGCGGACGTAGCGCGTGTCAGTTTCCTGCGAGGGATCGAGATGCGTCAAGCCCTCCCAGCCCTTGCGAATACCAATCACGGAGCGGCCCATTTCACTGCCGCGATAGACCACCGATTTGATTACCGAATTCAGTCCCGGGACGTCTCCGCCGCCTGTCAGGACCCCGATCTTGTCTGTGTCACGCACGAATCCCTCGCCAATTCAGCAACTGCAATTCGCAAGCTGTACTCTATCTTAAGCCTTCCCCGGTCACGAGTCATCGGGCTTCGCGATGATGAGTGTTAGCAGCCCCTCCCCACTTGCGCGGAGATTTAACACAATAGCGAAGCGTCGCGCGCGTAGCAATCCTCGAACTCACCTGAAAATGCCTGCAAGGTTCCACGCAATCGTTACTTGACCATCCAATCGTGATGCGGAAGGGAACGATTAAACCGCGGCTGACATCCATTCATCGTGCCGGGAAGCTGTGGCATATCCCACTTAAGTCGAAGCCGTGAGCTTCACACGCTCGTGGACGGGTCACCAAATCCTTGCTAGCCAGCCACTACGATTTCACGGCAATCGCGGCACAGATAGGAAAAACTCGTGTTCGTTTTCATCCAGAAGACTCGGCATGCGGCGCAGCCGTCTTTCGAGCGCGACTCACATTCCAGGCAGTATTCGTCCGTCGGCAGGGGAAACTCACTAAGATAGCTGTTCAACGAAACCTCGGTATGACACCGGCTGCACTCCAACATCGTCGTCATGGGAGCCACCTCAGTTTTTGGAATATCGTGCCGCAGCTTCTTCGCGTGGAGACGGAGCACGCGTTCGGCGATGTGCTCCCCGGTCAGCCCGAAGGTTTGAATCAGTTCCCACGGCTTTCCGGAAAGCCCGAAGCGATCCTCGACTCCAATCATGTCGAAAAGGAGCGGCCGCTGGAAATCATTTCGCTGGCGCAAGATGGCTCCGGCAATCAGGTTTCCGAAGCCGCCTTTTTGGTGTTCTTCCGCGGTCACCACGGCGCGCGTCTGCGCGGCGGCTGCGATTAACGCTCGCGTGTCGAGCGGCTTGATTGTGTGCATGTTGAGGACGCGTGTGTCGATGCCGAAATCTTCCTTCAATAGCCAAGCCGCGCGCATGGCCTCCGGCACCATTGGCCCGCAAGCAACGATCGTCGCGTCCTCGCTTTCACTCTGATAATCGTTCGACAGCACGGTTTCAAATGCATCGATGAATCGCGGACGTGGCCCGCGATACCGGACAACATTAGCGACTCCGAATTGATACTGCGTCTCCGCGGTTGTCACAATCGGAGTGGCCTCGCGCGCGAACCGCAGATAGACTGGCCCCTGGATTTCCAATAAACAATGACGCGTGGCCTTCTCCGTTTCGACTGAATCGCACGGGGCCTCCACGTGCATGTTGGGCAGCACGTTCATCAGCGAGATTTCTTCGAGTGCCTGGTGTGTCGCGCCATCCGGACCCACCGATATCCCGCCGTGCGCACCGGCGATCTTGACGTTGAGGTTGTTGTAGCACACCGTCGTGCGGAGCTGGTCCCATGCGCGTCCCGAGGCGAACACGCCATAGGTGCCCGTCACGGGAATATAGCCTTCCTTCGCCAGTCCGGCCGCAACGCCCATCATGTTCTGCTCGGCGATCCCCACGCTGAACACTCGCCCTTGTCTTTCGGGGTGCTTCGCAGCGAAGTCGGAGATCCGGATGGACGCTGAAATATCCGCTTGAATCGTGCAAACGCGCGCATCTTGCCCCGCCGCTTCGAGCGCTCGCCCGAATCCCATTCGCGTCGAGTCCATCTCCACCTTCATCGTGTCGCGCGCGTTCCACCAGTAATTGCGATCAGCCATGGGCACAAGCTTACGCGCGGCCTCCGCCGCCCGTTCTGCTCCTGCTCGCGCGGTTGAAAGCATGCGTTCAGTACGCTCTCGCGGCACAGCAGAGGTGGCCAGTTCCGCCATTGCCTTTTCGAATTGTTCCCGGTTCGGTGCCGTCCCGTGCCACGCGGCCTGATTCTCCATGAATGAAACGCCCTTGCCCTTCACCGTATTCGCGATAATCACGGTAGGAGCACCCTTGTGCGTCGCCGCGGCGTCAAACGCGCGAAGCAGCTTGTCCATGTCGTGGCCGTCAATCTCGATTACGTTCCACCCAAAAGTCGTGTACTTCAATCCTAGCGGCTCGACGTTCATCACGTCCTTTACCCAACCATCTATCTGCAAGCCGTTCCGGTCGACAATCGCGCACAAATTGTCGAGCTTGTGATGTGCCGCCGCCATCACTGCTTCCCAGACGCTTCCTTCCTGATGTTCACCGTCGCCCATGATGCAGAATATGCGATGGTCTTCCCCTCGATGCTTCGCCGCGAAAGCGCTGCCAATGGCAATACTCAGCCCTTGCCCCAGAGAGCCGCTCGAAATTTCCACGCCGGGGAGCTTCAACCGGTTTGGGTGCCCCTCGAATTGCGAGCCCAGCTGCCTTAGCGCAACTGTATCGTCCAGCGGGAAATAGCCGGCGCGTCCCAACGCAACATACAGTGCCGGCGCCTTGTGTCCTGCCGACCAGAAGACGCGGTCCCGCTTCGGCCACGTCGGATTCGAGGGATCATGGTTCAGCACGTTCAGGTACAGAGCGGCGGCAACATCCATGACGGAAAGGGAGCTCCCCGGATGGCCGGATCCTGCCGCGTAGATATCAATCATCGCGATGGCGCGCATCTCCTGCGCGGCTGCACGAAGTTTTTCGCGATTCAAGCGGGGACCACGGTGCTCACGTCCCGATTCCATAAATGGCCTTCCGGATTGAAAACTTGCCCGAGGCTATATCCTCCAGTGGTACCTTGCTGTGACGTGCATCACGCACACCTGTGACGTCCACCCATTTCTTGTCCCCGTTCCGGCGACTGGGAGAACCTCCTCGTCGGTTGTCTATCGGAGGCTAACTACGATGGGGTGGTTTCACTAATGCGGCGAGGAGCGGCGAAACCTTGATGGCTTTTATTTCGCGGCGCATTTGTGCGGGAGTGCGCCAGCCTTTTTCCGTCAAGATACTTACGCCGGGCTGGTAGCGCGTTGTTTCGAAGTACGGATTCAAAATCGACAGGCGCCGGGGCGCCGCAGCCCAGATTTCGGAATCCAAACCGTAACGATCAGAACGAATCGCGTCAATCGCGCGAGGAAGCAGTTTCGATGTATCCGCGAGCACCCAAATGGGACGGCCGATTTGTGCCGCGTGGGCAACGAGCGCGCCTGTGCCGGCTTTGTTAATGAAGCCCGTTTCCGCGAGCGAATCCGCGCCCACCACGAGCGCGTGGGAATAAGCCGTGAACATATGCAGCGCCGCGTCCGTCGTAAGGCACGCGCCGATGCCTTTGCCGCGCCGCAGAATTTGTTGCATGGTTTTTCTGCCTTCCAAGGCCGGACGCCCCTCGGAACAGATCACCTGCCAAATCCGTGAGCGAGCCGCAACGATTGCTCGAAGGACGGTGGAGCTGTAGGAATACGTGATGATGATTTTTGGTTTGGCCTTGCCAAGCGCGAGGAGGAAATGCCGGGCGATGCCCGCGGGGCTGGTGCGCAGCGCGTAAGAAAATCGAGATAAGCTGCGCTCGAGATAGCGCGAAGGGGCGGATTCGTCGGCGGCCAGCGCAAGTTCGTTCGCAAGACGCAGCAGCGGCGCCATGGCTGGCTGGGCCGTCAGGAAAGCGTGGGCGGCGGCGAGAAGATCGTCGCGGCTGACTGTTGGTTGGCGGCGCGCCCATTGTCGCAGCGCGACGCACGCGCGAAAAGCGAGTTCCGCAGCGCCAGAAGAACGGTCACGCGCGATCGCGTCGACGGCGCGGCGCAGCCGTTGGTCCATGCGCTATACTAGCACGACCGAATCAGCCGGAAGGGAAGAGTGAAGTGACGGCGCGAATCCTGGGAATTGAATCTTCGTGCGACGAAACGGCCGCGGCCGTTGTTGCCGATGGCACGACAATTTTGTCGAGCGTAGTGGCGTCGCAGGTGGAGATTCACAGAAAATACGGCGGCGTGGTGCCGGAGCTGGCGTCGCGCGAACATCTGCGGCAGATTGTGCCCGTTGTGCGCGAAGCGTTGTCGCAGGCGGGCGTTGCGCTGAAGGACGTCGATGCCATTGGCGTTACGCAAGGCCCGGGGCTTGTGGGAGCGCTGCTCGTCGGGCTTACGTACGGCAAGGTGCTGGCGCTGGCGCTCGAAAAGCCGCTGATCGCCGTCAATCACCTCGAAGGGCACGTACACGCGGTGCTGCTCGAGGCGCGGGCCGCCGGGCGCGCGCCAAAATTGCCGGCGATGTGCCTGATCGTGTCGGGCGGACACACGCTGCTGTATCGCGTTGCAGCGAAAAATAGCGCCACGGGGAATGGCGCGTTGCAACTTTCCTATTCGCGCGTTGGCGGAACTCGTGACGACGCGGCTGGCGAAGCGTACGACAAAGTCGCGAAGATGCTTGCGCTCGGATATCCCGGCGGCCCTGTGCTCGACAAGCTGGCGATGCACGGAAACCCGCAGGCGGTTCGATTTAGCGAACCGAAGATGGACGGCAACCCATACGATTTCAGTTTCAGCGGGATCAAGACGGCTGTTCTTTATTATTTGCGGAAGCGCCCGGAATTGCAGCAGGAGATCGACGCGCGGCAGCAGGCGCTTGCGCACGGAGAAAGAAATGCGGAAGCATTGCGCGCGCTTTCGAGCGAGGTAACCCTCGACTTGGTGGCCAGCTTTCAGCACGCGGTCGTCGAAGGCCTGATCCGGCGAACTCTGGCCGCCGCGGAGCAGTTTGGCGCCGCGTCCGTGCTGGTTTCAGGAGGCGTGGCGGCAAATCGCGAATTGCGCGCGCGATTTGACGAAGAAGCGAGCAAGCGCGGGCTCGAAGTATTTTTTCCGAGCCGGGCGCTCTCGACGGACAACGCCGCGATGATTGCGGCTGCGGCGTATCCGAAACTCGTTGCGGGCGAGCGAGCGGATGCATCGCTCAACGCCATGCCCAATTTCCCGTTGGGATAAGGCAGAGGTGAAAATCGAAAGGAACTATTTCTCGAAGAGATACGCCGTGCCATCCTGCGCGACGGCGTACAGCGTGTGACCATCCTGCGTCCAGCGCAGGCTGCCGATTCCTTCCGCCCAGCATTCATCGACAATCGTATTGCGCTGCAAATCGGCGATAAAGATGCGGCCTTTCGCGGAGCTTTTCAGCCACGAATTGTAGAACGCGCAAAGGGGAAGCGACGGATGGCAGTGGCAAAGTTCGGCGGCAAACGGAAGGGAAGACATATTTCCGCTGGCCGCGTCGAGCGAATACACCTGCCCGGAGGCGCAGAATACAAGATGGCGGGCGTCGCTCAACCAGCACAAATCCGTGACGTGGCCCGTGGTATCGAATCTCCCAATCGTCTCGAGCGTGGGAGGGCGAACGAGAACGATCGAATCGTCGGACCACTCACCGTCGAACTCGAGAACTGTAGCGAGCGATTTATCGCCGGCGGAGAACGCGGTCGCGCCAAAGCCCCAGAATCTGCCGCGATCACCAGCGTCGTTTTCCGAAGAGGCGTCTACAAACGTCCCGCGATCCAGTTGCGAGAGTGGCTCAAATTCCGCCAGCGAATCGCCGGCCATCCACAGCATCAACGTGGCATTTTCGGCCCCGTCCGAGGCGGCGACGAAATATTTTCCGCTATTTGACCAGCAAAGATGCGCGGGGAAAACGCGGAACGGCGCGAAGCGTCCGGCAAATTCGCCGGCGCGAGCGTCGAAGTAATGAAGTTCCGGCTGCCATGTTCCTGACGCGGCGATCAGCGACTGCCCGGCAGGCGCCCATGCGAACGAGGCGGGAAAATCAGGCCGCGCAACCAATGGTTCATCCGGTACTTGGATTACCGCGGGCGCGCCCCGCAATTCGAGATCGGAAATGTCGATTCGTTGGCTCAGTTCTCGAGTTGCCGCGGAATACGCCGCGACATGCCCGCGCGGCGAGATGGAAAGATGAGGGCGCGGCTCGGTGAAGACTTGTTTTATGTTCCAGCGGGAAGTTTGCGGAAATTCGCGCAGGCCGCGCAGCACCAGCGACGACGAGAGCACCGTGATGTCGCTACCCTGCCGGCGGACGATTTCACGAGCTTCGCGTCGCGCGCGCGGAGGCATCAGTGCACGCGTCCCGGCGCGAAGACTTCCAAACGCTCTTTGCAATCCGCGATGCGCTTGCAAACTTTTTCCGCCATCTCCGTCAGCAGGTCGCGCCCCTGCTCGTGCGCCTCTTCCACCTGAATTTTCAACAAATACAGATCAGAGCTCGTGAAGCGCTGAATTTCTGTCTCGATTTCGCCGAGGCGATTCTTGATCAAGCTGAGATTGCGAATCACGCGCACAAGTTCCGCGCCCGCGCCTTCGCCTTCCACGGTTTCGGGACTCGATTCGTAGGTGTCCAGAATCTGTGCAAGCCGCGATTCATCGCCGCGTTGATACGCTTCGTTTGCTTCCGCCATTAATTCCTGGCGGCGCGCTCGATCGGCTTCATTGGTGGTCAGGTCAGGATGAATGCGCTTGGCGACCTCGCGATAAGCGCGTTTTAGCTCAGGAGTGGGCGGGACATGTTGTGTTTCGGCGGATTCCTTGGCGGGAGCGGCCTGGCGAGACTCGTCTGCGCGCAAACGAGCTTCGCGGGCGGCGCGCTCGAGACGCTCGTTCCCCGGATCCTCCGCGGCCATGCGTTCGGCCACCTGCGCGCGCAATTCATCGAGCTCGGCGTAGGGCATGCCCACCAGTTTCAAATAGCGCTGCTCGACCGCGCCGAGCTCGCCGCGAAGGCTCGCAAGGCGCAGTTCGCATTCGGCAAGCTCCGCCTCAAAGCGCTCCTGCTCGCGGCGTTTGCGAGCGAGTTCGCGCTCTTCGGGCTTTATGCCTCGCGTTTTTTTTGTCGTCGCCATGGGTGCCGGCCAATGCCCCCGAGCGAGGAACGACTCGCAGGCCGCCTAAGGCCAGCTGGATGAGCTCTCGAAAATAGTATGCCTAAGGTTTTTCCGGGCGCACAGAACGTCGCGGCCGGCCGTTTCCAGAACAAATAGAGGACAGGCCCGTAGGACTTTAGTACTACGAAGCGATTTTCAGCGAAACGGTTGGCGCACGCGGCGGCGTTTGCGCGTTGTCAGATGATTTTGCGCGGAGACAGCGAATTCTATACAATCGCGCGGCTATGCGCATAGCGGTCGATACAGGCGGAACATTCACGGATTGCGTTTTCGTGCGCGCGGGTGAGCTGCGGATTCTCAAGGTACTCTCGACGCCGGAAAATCCCGCTCGCGCCATTAGCGAAGCGATGGCAAAGATTGTGAGTGAGACTGAAATGTCGCCCGGCGAAACGATCGAGCTTACTTGCGGTACTACGGTGGGCACGAATGCGCTGCTCGAGAGGCGCGGCGGGCGCGTCGCGCTGGTGACGACGGCTGGGTTTGAGGACGTGGTGGAGATCGGCAGACAGGCCAGGCCGCGGCTGTACGATTTTTTCGTCCAGCGGCCAAAAGCATTGGTGCCGCGTGAGAGACGATTCGGTTTGCGCGAGCGGGTGAGCGCGGAGGGATGCGCCATCGCTGCGGCCCTCGCGTGCCGAATTCACGCGAATCGTGCGCCTCGTGAAGAAGAGCGGCGTGGACGCGGTCGCCGTGTGTTTGCTTTTCTCCTTTGCCAATCCCACCCATGAAATGCAAATCACAAAACGATTACGCGCCGCCGGCCTTCATGTATCCGCGTCGCAGGAGATTTTTCCCGAGTTTCGCGAATACGAGCGCACCGTCACCACAATCGCGAATGCGTATTTGCTTCCCGTGATGAGCCGCTACTTGGGCGAGATCGACAGGTTGGCAAGCGGCTACGCGAAGTCGCATCCAGCCAAAGGCAGCGCGCGTGTTCGCGTGATGCAATCCAACGGTGGAATCATTTCGGCGACCACGGCGGCGCGCGAGCCCGTGCACACAATTCTTTCCGGGCCGGCAGGTGGAGTGCTGGGTGCGCAGTATGTCGCGGAACTCGCGGGCTTTCCGCGAATCATCGCGTTCGACATGGGCGGCACGTCGACGGATGTTGCCTTGATCGACGGCGCGTTGCGCACGACGAATGAATCGGAAGTCGCGGGATTGCCGGTCGCCGTTCCGATGCTCGACATTCACACCGTCGGCGCGGGCGGAGGCTCGCTCGCGCGATTTGATCGCGGCGGAGCATTGCGCGTGGGACCCGAGAGCGCGGGCGCGGACCCCGGACCGATTTGCTACGGACGCGGGACGAAGCCGACCGTCACCGATGCGCACTTGATCCTCGGACGAATCGTGCCGGAGGGATTTCTCGGCGGCGATTTCCGCTTGGACCTGGAGCGCGCGAGCCGAATGGATGGCGCGCGCGCGCGGAACGATGAAAACGACGGTGCAATTTGCGCAGGGAATTCTCGACGTGGTCGAGACGAATATGGAGAAAGCCATTCGCGTGATTTCCATCGAGCGCGGCCACGACCCGCGAGACTACACGTTGGTCGCATTCGGCGGCGCGGGAGGCTTGCACGCCTGCGGACTTGCAGCGGCGCTCGAAATGCCTCGCGTGCTCACTCCCGAAATTCCCGGGAGGACTTTCCGCACTGGGGATTTTGCGCGCGGACGTAGTGAAGGATTTCTCGAAGACAATTCTGCTGCCCGTGCAATCCGGGCGGGTTGCAAGTATCGTGCTGGGCCGCGAGTTCGCTCAAATCGAGAAACAGGCTGTGGCGGCGATGCGCCAAGAGGGTTTTGAGAGCCGCGCGATGAGGATCGAGCGCATCCTCGACATGCGTTACATCGGCCAGGCGTATGAGTTGAGCGTTACGGCGACTGCGGATTTTGTGCGCAGCTTCCATGGCGCGCACGAAAAGCGATACGGATACGCGGACACCAAGCGGCCAGTCGAAATTGTGAACGTGCGCGCGAGAGCCATTGGATTAACTCCCAAGCCGGCGTTGCCAAGGCTTCCATCCGTGGGAGCCGATGCCTCGGCTGCCGTGATGCAGCAACGCGACATATTTTTCAGCGGCCGCGCCACGAAAACGAAAATCTACGACAGGGCAAAATTGCACGCGGGAAACCGCTTCCGTGGTCCAGCGATTGTGGCCGAGTACAGCGCAACGACAGTTGTGCTGCCGGAGTGGAACGTTCGAGTAGACGCGTATGGGAACTTGCTGATGGAGCGCGGCCGATGAGATTTGATCCCGTGCGCCTGGAAATCTTCAAGAACCTGTTTCATTCCGTCGCGGAGGAAATGGGCGGAGTGCTGCGTCGGTCCGCTTTTTCGCCAAATATCAAAGAGCGGCGGGACTATTCCTGCGCGGTGTTCGATCGCGCGGGCGACGTGCTCGCGATGGGCGATCACATGCCGGTGCATCTCGGGTCGATGCCGGCATCTGTGGATGCAGCGATTCGCACGATCAATTTGAAGCCCGGCGACGTGGCACTGCTGAACGATCCATACGCGGGCGGAACGCATTTGCCGGATTTGACCATGGTGATGCCTGTGTACCTGCCGCGCGAAAAGACGCCCATGTTCTACGTCGCGAATCGCGCGCATCACGCGGACGTCGGCGGCGCGCAGGCCGGCTCGATGGGATTGTCGCGCGAAATCTTTCAAGAGGGCATTCGCATTCCTCCGGTAAAGATTTTCGAAAACGGCGGCATCGTCCAAGACGTGTTGCGCCTGCTGCTGGCGAATGTGCGGACTCCCGAAGAACGCGAAGGTGATTTGACGGCGCAGCTCGCGGCGTGTCGCGTCGGCGAAAGGCGGCTCATTGAGATTACGGGGAAGTATGGGAAGCAGGAAACTGGCGTTTACGGACGCCACCTGCTGGAATATTCCGCGAAAATGATGCGCGCGACGCTGCGCCAAATTCCAAATGGCACTTATCGCGGCGAGGATTTTCTCGACAATGACGGCGTCACGGACGAGCCAATCGCAATTCGCGTCGCGATTCGTATTCGCGGCGAACGCGTGGAAGTGGATTTCACCGGTTCGTCGCCAGAATGCGCCGGGAGCGTCAACGCCGTAAAGGCCATCGCGGACTCGGCCGTGTTTTACGTTTTTCGATGCCTGGTCGATGACCAGGTGCCCGCTACGTCGGGTCTGCTGCGCCCGATAAAGATCATCGCGCCAGAGGGTACCATCGTGAATGCACGGCCTCCGGCAGCTGTCGCCGGAGGCAACGTGGAAGCGTCGCAGCGCATTGTCGACACGCTGTTGCGTGCCCTGGCGCGAGCCCTTCCCGAAAGAATCCCCGCGGCGAGCCAGGGCACCATGAACAATTTGACTTTCGGCGGTCGCGACACGCGGCCCGGCCGCGGCAACGCGCCCTTTGCGTACTACGAGACAATCGCCGGAGGCATGGGCGCACGGCCGGGACTCGACGGCGAGAGCGGCATTCACACGCACATGACTAATTCACTCAATACGCCGGTCGAAGTATTCGAACATGCCTATCCGGTGCGCGTGAAGCGTTACGGCATCCGCTACGGCTCGGGCGGAGCGGGGAAGTTTCGCGGCGGCGATGGAATCATCCGCGAGATCGAATTGCTTGCGCCGATGCAGGTGGGAATGCTGTCGGATCGCCGCAAGTTCGGACCCTTACGGCCTTGCGGGCGGCAAGCCGGGCGCTACAGGGAAAAACGAAGTGGTCATTGCCGGGCGGCGACAGACCGTGCCCGCAAAGGGCAGCTTCTACGCTCCGGCTGGAGCCGTGGTACGCGTGGAAAGTCCCGGTGGCGGCGGCTGGGGAAAGCCGCCGAAGCGCCGGAGGTAATGTTCACCCTTGCTCCCTGGAAGCGGGAGTTTCGTCGTCAATTCGGAAAAAGCGGCGAGGCTAATTCTCTAACTTTTCAAGTGCTTCGGGCATCTGCAAACGGGCCTTGGCCAACGCACGCACCAGGTTCGTTTCCATCGACTGCTCGGTGGTATTGCGAACCGTTGCGAGCTCGGTGACCAATAAATGCTTGGCGCGTTCGAGCATTTTCTTCTCGCGGAAGGAAAGTGGCTTGGTCCGGCTGAGGGAAACCAAACCTTTGAGGACTGCGGCGACTTCCATCAGCGAACCGGTGCGCATGCGCTCCGAGTTTTCCTTGAAGCGATGCTTCCAGTCGTGATGAGAGGCGGAGCGGCCTTTTTCGAGATAGGTGATAACGTCACCGGCCTCGTTCGAGCGAATCACGGGACGCAGACCGACGCTCATGATGTTGGTTTGCGGAACCATGACTTTGAGCCCACTGGAAACGATTTTCAGCATGTAGTAACGTTCGGAGCGGCCATTGAGGTAGCCGAAGCTGATTTGCTCGATGATGCCTACACCGTGGTTCGGATAAACAACCTTCTCTCCCAGTTTGAATTCCATACAGGATGCACCCTCCCCAGAAGCTACACTAAAAGAGTAGGCTTGCGTAGGGTGAAGGTCAAGAGAATCTAAGGGGAAACCCTGACTTTTTTGCGGGATTCAGCGCCCCATTTAGTGCCAAAGTCAAGATACAAATCCTGTAAAATGGCCGCTTATGCTCCTTTTAGCCGTCGATACGTCCTCGCCACAGGGAGGTTTGGCTGTCCTGCGTGACGCTCATCTGGCGGGAGTGATTTCCACTTCTGTCGACGAAGCCTATTCCACGCGCTTTTTCCGCCAGCTCGATTTCCTGCTCGAGGAACTGCACTTACCCATGCACCAGTTCGATGTTTTCGCTGTCGCCGCCGGACCGGGATCGTTCAGCGGCCTTCGCGTCGGCCTCGCCGCGGTGAAGGGCTGGGCGGAGGTTTTCGACAAGCCCATTGTCGGCGTCAGCGGACTGGAGGCCGTGGCCGCACAAGCCAACTGCGATGCGGAATTAATCGCCACCGTCATGGATGCGCGTCGCTCGCAAATCTATGCCACGCTTTTCCGCCGTGAAGGCGCGCGGCTCGTCAGCGAAACCGATGAGCGCGTCTGCGCGCCCGAAGAATTTTTCGCGGAGGTTGGTGCGCGAGCAGGGAACAGGACGGTGCGTTTCGTTTCGCCTGCGCCGGAGGTTATCCAAGTTCCGCTAAATTCTGCGCATCAGCTCCCTGCCACGATTTCGCGGAACGTCGTTCGCGTTTCGCCTCTGCTCGCTCCGGTGATTGGCGAACTCGCTTTTGAGCGTGCGAATCGTGGCGAGGTTACGGACGCGTTGCGTTTGGACGCGAATTACATTCGCCGGACCGATGCGGAGTTGCTATGGAAAGTACCTTGAGCCGCCAGGCGACTAAGATTCGCCAGATCGATGTGCGTGATATCGAAGCTGTAATCGAGATTCAGACGCAGTGCCGCGAAGCTTCGCAATGGCCGCGAAGAGAATACGAATTGCTGGCCGCCTCGGTGTCCGCGAACAACACAACGCCGTGCTGGGTGGCTGAACACGATGGCCGAGTCGCCGGGTTCCTGGCGGCTCGCAAACTTACGGACGAAATGGAAATCTTAAATCTCGCGGTGGCTCTCGCGACGCGCCGGCAAGGCATTGCCAGCCAGTTGTTGCGCACGGCAATGAAATGGGCCGCGGCGGAAGGAATCGCGAAGATCTACCTCGAAGTACGCGCCTCGAATACAGCCGCCAAGACTTTTTACCAGTCGCACGGGTTCCACGCCATCGGCAAACGACCTAATTATTATGGTGATCCACCCGAGGATGCTCTTCTGCTGGGGACTTCGCTGCGAGAGTGCGATTCGGTTTAATATTACTTGACAGCTAACTATTGGGGGGTACCATCCAGCTGCTTCAGCCAAAAGGATCCCCTCCGTGAAAATAGCCAGTACGATCAGCTTCAATATCTGTGCGATCCTGCTTTCCCTCGTTGCACAGGCGACTTCGCAATCTTCCTTTGTGACCCAATCGACCCTACGCGTGTACGATACGATCTCAGTTGCTGGGACAACCAGTTCGTCGCTTCAGGCACCACAGCGGTGCGATGCTCAGGGAAATGTCTACCTGCAGTTCTATCAACCCACAAATCCGCAGCCGCCGATTCTGCGCATTTCCGCTGACGGCGAGGAGAAACAAGTCTTCTCGCTCGCATCAGTTCAGGGCTTCCAGAATGCGTACATTGACAGCTTCACGGTCACTCCCGACGGTGCTGTGGCCGTTGTTGTTCGGGGTCAGAATCCGAAGACGAAGTTAGGCGAGGGCTACGTGCTGATGTTCAAGAGCGACGGAACATTCGATCCCGATTCCACGATTGAGTTGGGTTCTCGGAACCCGTTTCAAGTTGCAATATTCTCTTCCGGAAATCTTCTTATCTCGGGGACCCAGGACGAGAGGCTTTACGGGAAAGGAGAGCCAGCTGTCTCCGTCCCTTTCACCGAAGTAATAAACCAGGCAGGCGATGTTGTGAAAAAGCTTACCCTTGAAGGTGATCCCAAGCCGCCGAAGCCATCCGATCCCGATTTCACAACCAAATCTGGCGAAGAACCCGCAGAAATTACACTTGGTGATGCGGTTTCCGCGAGCGATGGCAACATTTACCTAGCACGGCACTCGATCAAGCCGATCGTGTACGTCATCGCATCGGACGGCACTCTTGTGCGCACGTTGAAGCTGATTCCTCCGTCGCCGACAGCCCGTCAGGTTGGAGGCTTGCATTACAGCGACTCTGGCGGTGGTCAGCTCGCGATCGTGTACCAAACATTTGAGCAATCATCAGCTCCCCAAGAAAAAGGGCGCGAGAGGCCGCCGGTGCGAGTGCAAAGCCAGGTCGTTTCGATTTATAATGCACAGACGGGAGAGAGGCTCGCAGATTACCGTCTGCCGGCCGGTATCGGCGGAGCGCTCGCGTGTTACACGCCGGCCGGCTTCACGTTTCTCGGCTCAACGCCTCAACATCAGCTCGTGCTAAAGCAAGCTAAGCCGTATTAAGCACTCGCGGTGCCCTCGGTGCTGCTAACCGCACCCGTAAATAATCAGTGAAGGATTTTTCTAAACTTTCCCGAGAGATGTTTGGCGTCCCGCCGGAAACTGTGATAGCTTTCCCTCATGTAGACCAAATTTCGACCTGGAGGGAACGGATGCCCGAGACGGCTCAGGAAATTCCAGGGGACTTGATGTCGAACGACGAACAGTTTCGCAAGCTGGCGCAAGAACACTCCCGGTACGAAGAGCAACTCCACCAGTTAATTCGTCAGCCCTACCGCAGTTCAGAGGACATACTCCTCGAAACGCAAATCAAGAAATTGAAGCTTCGATTGAAAGACGAGATGCAGCAGCTTCTAGCTCGTCGGCGACGAGAGAGTCGGGCGAGCTAACCCCGCACCGCAGAGTCTTGTTCTGTCGTACAATGCAAGTGTCTTTGTGCGAGGTATGCTTCGTCCCTTATGGTGAAGGACGGATATCGATTTGCCCTGCCGCCGTTGATCCTGGGAATTATCCTAATGGCGCTTCGCTGGTGGTGGGCGGCGATTCTGGTGGCGCTGGGGCTTTTCATTCTTTATTTTTTTCGTGACCCCGAGCGCCAGATTCCCAGCGTTCCCGGGGCCGTGGTTTCGCCAGGGGATGGACGCGTGGTCGAGATTGTCGACGAAGCGTTTGAGGGTCGTCCGGGCAAGCGCGTCAGCATTTTTCTTTCCATTTTCGACGTGCACGTAAATCGCGCCCCCGTGGCGGGAAAAATCCGAAAAGTGGAGTACCATCCGGGGCGGTTCATGGCGGCGTGGAATGGCAAGGCGTCCGCCGATAACGAGCAAAACGTAATTACGATCGCAACGCCGTCCGGCGAAATGAGTTTCAAGCAAATTGCCGGATGGGTGGCGCGACGGATTGTTTGCTGGAAGCAAGTGGGAGACGAAGTGGCGCTCGGCGAACGCATCGGCATGATTCGCTTTGGTTCTCGCGTGGATGTATGGCTTCCGGCGAGCGCCGAAATTCTGATCAAACGGGGACAGCACGTGGCCGGAGGAGCCACGCAAATCGCACAATGGCCATCGACGAAATAAAATCGCTGGATTTTGAGGCAAACGAGCCAGGTTTAGGACGTGACAGCAGATTGCGCCGCGGCGCGTATGTGCTGCCGAGTTTCTTCACCGTCCTCAATTTGCTCTGCGGCTACTACGCCGTTTTGGAAACTTTTCGCGGCGGTGCGGGCGACATGGACAATGCGGCAAAAGCAATCGGAGCGGCCATTGTGTTTGATTCCCTCGATGGCAGAGTCGCGCGGTTGATGCATGCGAACTCTGAATTCGGCAAGCAGTTCGATTCGCTCGCGGATGTCGTCAGCTTCGGAGTCGCCCCGGCATTTCTCGCTTTCGGCTGGGGCGTCAAGGGTGTGGTTACGGGCGAATCGTTTTTCGCGCCATACGTCGTGCAACTCGGATGGCTGGCCAGCTTCGTGTTCGTGATTTTTTGCGCGTGGCGCCTGGCCCGGTTCAATATTGGCATGGCCGGCGGTTCAAAATATTTTGTCGGCTTGCCCACGCCAGCGGCGGCTGGCGCGATCGCTGCTGTGGTGCATGCCATGTGGAATCCGATCGAGGATTGGCGCAAGTCGCTTATCTGGGTGCTGCTCGTGTTCCTGCTCGGCTTCCTGATGGCCAGTAAGGTGCGGTACTACAATTTTAAGGGCGTCAACTGGGGGCGGCGGCGAACTTCGCTTGCGGTGGTGGCCATGGCGCTGATTGTCGCTGCGATCTTCCGCTACTCCGAGGCGACGCTCCTGTTGCTTGCCACCGTGTACGTCTTGCACGGAATCGTGATCGAGGGATTGCGCAAGGTGCGCCACCGGATCGCCTCGCATCCCGTCTGAATATGCCCCGCGAAAATACTCGTCATCGTGTAGCCATTGTTGGCGCCTCGTCGTTGCGCGGAAAAGAATTGAAGCAAGTGATCGAAGACCGCAATTTTCCAGCCGCGGAAATCGTCCTGCTGGATACGACGGTTCCGGTTGGGACTTTAGCCGAGGCGGCCGGCGAACCGACGTTCATCAAGCCCATGGACCGCGAAAGCTTCGACGGCGCGCGCTTTGTTTTCTTTGCGGGCAGCGCCGATGAGGCCCGCGATAATTGGAAGCTCGCGCGCGAAGCAGGCGCGACCATCATCGATTTGACCGGCGCTCTCGACCACGCGGCGCACGCCGCTGCATGGATCCCGGAATTGGATACGCTGCTCGCTCCGCCGGAACACAAAGCCAGGAAAACCGAAGGCAGCGGCATTTTTTCTTCTCCCGCGCCTGCTATTATCGTCGCCTGCATGCTTTCGGCAGCACTCAAGAAATTCTCGCCGGCGCGGCTGGTAATTTTGTTTTTTCCGCCCGTATCCGAACGCGGCCAATTGGGCATCGAGGAACTCGAGAAGCAAACCGCCGATTTGCTGCTGTTTCGTCCCATCACGCAGGTGATTTTCGACGCGCAAGTCGCGTTCAATCTGTTAGCCGGATACGGCGAAGGAGCCCGCCCAAGTTTGGCGGAAATGCGCAGTGGCATCGCGAAGGGCATCGCCGCATATTCTGGAGGGCGAATCGCGGTTCCCGCCGTGCAATTGGTGCAAGCGCCGATTTTTTACGGCTACGCTTTCGCGGCATACGCGGAATTCGCTGCAACAATCGAGCCGGCGGATCTGGGCGGTGCACTCGGCGCGGCTGGCATTCATCTGGTTGCCGAGGATGAATCGAAACCATCGAACGTCAGCGTTGCGGGCGAGGCCAGGATTCATCTGGCGCACGTGGAACGCGACGAGAATGTGCGCGGCGGCGTGTGGCTCTGGGGCGCGACCGATCATTTGCAGCTTGCGGCCGCCAACGCCGTGCGCATTGCGGAGGAGCTGCTTGCGCCCAAGGTTTGATTCGCGGCGCGCGCTGCTTGCAATACCCATCGGGGCGCTCGCGTGCGTATGCGCACTCGCCAGCGGCGGTTGCGGCTATCACGTCGCCGGGCGCGCCGCGCATTTACCATCGACTTGGCACACCATCGCCGTCCCGGCCTTCGTGAACCGCACGCCCACATACCGTATCGAGCAGCGCGTCACCGATGCCGTGGTACACGAACTTCTGGCGCGCACGAAATATCGCGTGGTCCCACGCGAGCGCGGAGCTGATGCCGTTCTCCACGGAGAAATCACGGACATCGAAGCGGTGCCTTTGCTTTTCGACGCCAGTTCCGGGCACGTCACCAGCATGCTCGTTACCATGAAATTGAAAGTAAGTCTGGTCGACGAAAACAGTAAGAAGATCGTCTACCATAACGACAATTTCGTGTTTCGTGACGAATATCAGATTTCCAGCGACGTCAGCACGTTTTTTCAAGAGGGTGACCCGGCCATGGACCGCATGTCACGCGCTTTCGCGTCCGATTTGGTCTCTGCGCTCTTGGAGGATTTCTGACGCCCCAGGCCACCCTCGACAGTTTTTTGCAAACCATCGCCAAGGGTAAACCGGTCCCCGCGATTCTGCTCTTGGGAACCGACCCATATCTTCGCGATCGCTGCCGCAAGGCGCTCATCGAGAAATTCGTTCCCGAAGCCGCGCGTGATTGGGCCGTGACGAAACTTTCTGCCGCTGGCGGCGGCTGGGAAGAAATGCTGGAGCGCGCGCAAACCGTCCCCATGCTTTCCCCGCATCAAATTATTTTTCTTGATGGAATGGAAGCGCTCGAACGCCTCGGCGACGACTCCAGCGAGGAAATTACTGAAGCGCTCAAAGCCTACCTGAAAGATCCCGCGCCTTTTTCCATCGTCGTTTTCGAGGCGGAAGCCCTCGACGGCCGCCGGTGGGTTTCGAAATTGCTCGCGGCGAACGCTCTCGTCGTGGAACTCTCGACTGGCGCCGAGAGTATGGCGGCGTTTGCATCGGACATGGCTCGCGAAATGGGTGCGCAAATTGATCCCGCCGCGACGGCGGAGCTCGTCGAAGCAGTGAATGGCGAACCAGCGAAGATTCGGCTCGAACTCCAAAAATTATCCCTTTACGCCGCCGGAAGGAAAATCGAAGTCGCTGACGTCGAAGCTCTGGTCGTTTCCGCGAGGAAATACACCGTCTGGAGACTCACCGAAGTCCTCGCGGCCCGTGACCGCCACGCAGCCATGGATTTTTTCGATTGTTTATTGCGCGAAGGCGAGCAGCCCGCCGGAATGGTTGGCGCTCTGGCATGGACGTACCGGAAGTTGATTGAAGCAAGAGAATTGCCGTCCGGAACGAATCAATTTCAGGCGTCGCGCGACTTGGGCATGCGCCCCGAATCGGCGGGAGTTGCCATGGCACAGGCGCGAAAGTTTACGCGGGAGCAACTGCTGGAGGGAATTGTCGCGCTTGCGGAAGCGGACAGCGCGTTGAAATCGGGCGGCCCGAACCCGCGCGCCACAATGGAATTTCTAATTGCGCGCCTGACGGCTGTGCCCGCCAAGGCGGCGAACTCTTAGGATTTCTTGGTCTTGCGCAGGCCGTTCAGCGCAATCGTCAGGCGCGACTTGTAGCGATTCGCCGTATTGCGAGGCAGTGAGTGGTTCTTGACGGCGCGGTCGAGTTCCGAAAACGTTTGCGGAATCAGCTTCTCCGTTTTGGCGACGTCGCCCGAGGCGAGCGCGGCGCGATACTGGCGGACGGCCGTGCGGACGCGCGTGCGATTGGCGCGATTCGTGACCGTCCGATGCTCGGTCTGGCGCATATTCTTGAAGACTGACTTGGATCTTTTTTTCTGTTTTACAGCGGTGCCCGTGGGCATCAAGCGCTCCT
>CAVWSV010000011.1:0-435149 GCA_963757905.1 uncultured Acidobacteriota bacterium
ATCCGAATGCCTGTATCATCTGACGAATCTACTGTAATACATGGTGCATTGCCAGATGCAGGCGCATTTCATTGAAACCGCAACAGAATACGAGGCTCATATTACAAAGGGATTTCATACGCTTCGGTCCGGCACCTATGCATCTGAGGCTTGTGAGGGCATCGGAAAATTTCAGAATCGCTTTACCGGAAGGTCGGCGGTCCGGGATCAGATCCATGCTTTTCGAAATTACACGAATGCCTTATTCATAAAAATTTGACTCAGAACCGGAGCGGCGGTTTGCCGTGATTCTTGAACAGGATAAAACCGTTTTAAAATGGTTTAAACCCGCCAAAAACGATTTTCGGATTCATTACAGCTCAAAGGATACCTATGAGCCTGACTTTGTCGTGACGTTGACCCACCGGCGAATTCGCCCGCCAGGCTTCGGCCCGCGCTTCCTCCGATAAGCCTCGCCTCCTTTTTTTGCCAGCAGGTAAAGCCAGATGCAGCCCGCAAGCGACCCAAAAGTCGCCATCACCGCGTAGTAGGCCATTCGCCCCGGGCGATGAATCACGAAGTCCATAAACAGCAGATCCGTGACGAACGGAAACGACAGCACCGACGAATCCAGAAACGCGATGACGAACAAGCCGCCGCCACCGAGCATCGCGACGATCCTCGTCAGCCATCCGGGAATCTTGGGGATTGTCACCGTGCCCTATATTCCTTGGCGCGCAAACGACCGGCGCATTGTAGCAGAGATGCTTCCGCGTCCGTTCCCGGCTACCCGTCGACCATGCAATGCGCGCTGACGCAAAAGAAAGAAGAACTGCGATATACTGCGTACTTGGATTTCCCTACTGAGGAGGCGAAAATGAAGAAATACGCCGCGATATTTTTTGCGCTGTTTGTAGCCTTTGCCATTCTGGCCGTTCCGGGATTCGCGCAACAGAACAAAAGTAAACGCCTAAGCCCGCCCGCGAACGCGCAATGCAAATTCTCCGATGGAAATACAATCACGGTGGATTATTCGAGCCCGCGAATGAAGGGCCGTAAAATCTACGGCGGCCTTGTGCCGTGGGGTCAAGTGTGGCGGCTGGGCGCGAATGAGGCGACTACTTTCGTCCCCACTGTGAATGTTACCGTAGGCGACAAAGACGTTCCCGCCGGCGCCTACACGCTTGACGCGATTCCGACCGCGGACAAGTGGACGCTGATAGTTAGCAAGACGACCAAGGACGCTAAGGGCGGGCCCGTATGGGGCATTCCCTACCCCGGCGCGGCAGTCCGACCTGCTCCGCACCGACGATGTGCAGCTATCCCAGCTCAGCGCTCCCCTTGAGGACTTTACCATTTCCTTCGAGCCTGCCGGCGACACCTGTACAATGCACATGGACTGGGCCACCACCCGCGCCTCCGTCACCATCAAAGAGAAAAAATAGCCAAAGAAGGTACAATCCTCATTTGTGATGCTGCGGACGGAATTTTGTCTCCCGATGTTCCGAGTTGCCGACCGGCGATTCGGCCGCCATGACTCGGGCAAATCCACCACAAGCGAACGGTTATTCAATTCGCAGGGCGGTCATCGGCGACATGGATGCTGCGCGAGTTGCGGGGATACCGCCGCGACAAATGAACACAGCGCGAGCGCGCCAGCGGCCAGCGTAAGCGCGAGCGGATCCCAGGACGCGACGCCGTATAGCTGGGACGAGATCAAACGTCCGGCGCCGACGGCTAGCGGCAATCCCAGGAGCAGACCTATCAGCACCCGTTGCGAACGCGCCGCGCAGGACGAGTTGCACGACGTTCGAGCGGTTCGCGCCCAGCGCCATGCGAATGCCAATTTCGTTGGTGCGCTGCGCGACGGTGTACGCAGTCACGCCGTAGAGCCCCACCGCAGCCAGCAGAAGCGCCACAATCCCGAATAGCCCGGCGAGGCTGGCGACCGCGCGCTCCTGATCAAAGGAAAGGTCAACCTGTTGCTGCATGGTGCGGACGCTGGTGATGGTTATATTGGGGTTGAGTTCCGCCAGCGCGCTCCTGGAAGCACCGACTCCAGCGTTTCGGGAGAAACACGCGGCGCAGCCAGCGTGATTCCGCCGACGAAATGCGAGCCGAATTCGAGTTTCTGCATCAACTCCGTTTTGTAATTCACATACTGAGCGAGAGGCACGTAAAACATGGGAAGGGGCGGCCGACGGAATCCCCAGCCCGCGAAATGCGCGTCGCCGGCGATACCGATGATGCGGAATGTGCCGGAATTCTCGGGGAGATCCAAACCGAAGTGCTTGTCGAGCGGGTCTTCGCCGTTCTTGAAAAAGCGTTTTGCGGACGCTTGGTTGACGATGGCGACGGGCGCCGCGGTTTCGTTGTCCGCGGTGGTGAAGTAACGTCCGCGCAAGATGGGGACGCCAAGGTTTTGAAGATAATTGGCACTGACGCGGTCCCAGGATCACCGGACTCGTCGCTGCGTCTTGGAGGATGGAGGATGGCCGGCGATTTCAATCATCTCGCCCCAATTGTCGGTGAGCGGATTGTAAAGCGCGAGGCCGGAACCGCGCACTCCCGGGATGCGATTGCAGGCGATCTTCGATCTGGCGGTGGAGCGCGGCCAATTCGGGCTGCGTATGACCTGTTTCCGGATTGTGCAGCGAAACCAGGACGCGATCTTTGATCTGAAACCCGAAACTCTGACCTTCGAGATTACTCAGGCTTCGCGCCAGCATGGAGCGCCGGCGACAAGAACGACAGAGACGCTGAATTGCAGGATCAGCAGAGTCTTGCGCGCGAAAGTAGAGCGTCCCGTGGCGCTGCGGCCTGAGCCACGCAATGCTTCGGCGGGATCGGTGCGCGTCGCAAACCATGCGGGAGCGGCGCCAAAGATAATTCCCGTAACGAGCGCCAATCCAAAGGCGAACGTCAGCACTGGCAGCGACGGCGTAGTGCTGATGGGAAGGAAGTGCGCGCTGTGGAATGCCAGCGCGACCAGCAGGCGAGCGGCCGCAACGGCGACGAGCAGTCCGGCAATTCCGCCGGCAATGGCGAGCAGCACGCTTTCGGTGAGGGCTTGCACGATGATTTGCCGGCGCGTGGCTCCGAGAGCGAGGCGCAGCGCGGTTTGTCCGCGGCGGGCAACGGCGCGCGCGAGCAGCAAGTTTGCAACGTTTGCGCAGGCGATCAGCAGCACCAAGCCGCACACGGCAAGGAGAATCTGCAAGCTGCGGCTGTACTCTTCTTTCATGACGGCGACGCCCGCGCCGGCCGGGACAACGTTAATGCTCTGCTTGGGAAGGTCGCGAATGACGTCGGCCATCCAGTTCGCGGGATAGTCGGAGTCATGCTGCAACCATAGCCGCAGCACTCCCGTGAGCCGCGGAGCCATTCCGGCAACAGAAGCGCCAGGCCGCAAGCGCCCAATCATGCGCAACCAGGCAGGCGGCGACTGATGCAACCGGTTGCCGGCGCCATCGATCAACGGTTCCTGATGGAGCGGAATCCAAATGTCGGCGGGTCGCCGCGCAGCGTTTCGCCGAAAAATCCAGGCGGCGCGATTCCGATGACAGTGAAAGCATGTCCCTCGATATCGAACGTCGAGCCGATGACCGAATGGTCAGCGCCGTAGGTCATTTGCCAGGCATGATGGCTGAGGACAGCAACGGGCGGAGAGCCTTCCGTGTCGTCGGCCGGAGTGAACAACCGCCCGGCGAAAGCAGGTACGCCGAGCGTCGAGAAATAGCTGGCGGTCACGTATTCGGAGCGCAAAGGCCTGGGAACGGATTCAGTGCGTGCGCGTCGGACGCTCATGCGAGCCCCACCGGCCTGAAAAGCAGTCACATCCTCGAATTCCGGCGTTTCGGTTTTGAGCCGTTCGTACAGTGGGTACGAAAACATTCCCCAGCGGTCTTGCAAGCCGCTTTCGACGCAGCAATCGTCTCCTTCGCCGACGCGGTAGAGCATGGCGGGATCGGAAACCGGCAAGGAGCGGAGCATGACGGCATGGATCAAGGTGAATATTGCGGTCGTGCCGCCGATCCCTAAGGCCAGCGTGAGGACCGCTGAAGCGGTGAAGACGGGCGATAGCCGGAACTGTCGCAGCGCGTAGCGAAGATTGCCGAGCAAGTTCTGCATCCCACCCCCTAAGTCTCGATGCGCAGGTGAGTTGTCGTCACCTTTGCCGATATTGTGTATAGACTCCGAAACTGGCTGTTGGTGAGGCCCCATTTGAGAAAATCTGAGCAAACTGCAAAGGGGCGGATAGGCGTTCTCAGTGCGATATTGGCGCGCCTCCGCCAGAAGATTTATGCGGAAGGATCGAAATGGCAAGAAGCGCGGGATAAACCGCGAACAAAAAAAACGCCCGACTCCATCGAACGTTTTTCTCTGTTCGTGGAGCCGGACGCCTCTTTAGGACACCGTTCGGTTTGCAGACTGCTTAAAACGAAATACTTACTGCTACCGCGTACCGAGGATACCGGCGATTGAACAGGTAGTAACCGTCACCCGTGTATTCGATATAACAATCGTCAGTTTCGTACCAGTCGGGTCCCCAGTATTCCGGGATCGGATCAAGTATGTCGAACCAGTAGCCACCATACTGGAAGCGCGGATACCCGCCAACTACCAAGAACGGCAGACTGTAAATGCGGAACCAGTGAGCCCGGCCGTAATGAACGCGGTAATAGGAGTCCGGAATCCTGTACCCGTGGTACCCGCCGCGCTGCCGCCAATCGCGGTGCTCGGACTCCCAATGGGTGGCGCGATGTTGTTGCCATGCACTGTGCTGTTCTTGTTGCCACTGACGTTGCCTTTGCGGCGTACGCTGGAGCTGGGCGGGTCTCTGCCTATCGGCCTGCTGGCCGCCGCGCTGCTGCTGGACGCGCTGCTGCTGCGGTCTGGCATTGTTCGGCGGCCGTTGCTGAGTGCGCTGCTGGGTGGTGCGCTGCGGCTGCTGCTTGGTACCATTTTGTTGCGGCTTGGCACGCTGTGGAGTCGTACGCTGCGGCTGCTGGACGCGTTGTTTGTTCTGGTTTTGTTGCGGCCTCGCCCGCTGCTGGGTAGTGCGCTTTTGCTGCTGCGGCTTGGCGCGCTGCTGCGTGTTCCGGTTTTGCTGTTGTTTGTTCTGCTTTTGTTGTTGCTTGTTCTGGTCTTGCTGTTGCTGGGCGTAGCCAAAAGAAGTGGCGCCGAAAAGCAATAGCAGGACTGTCGTCCCTATAATTCCAACTCTTCTCATAAAGGTCGCCTCTTCCCCAGCATGAACCTGGCAATGCGGATTAGCTGTGCTGTTTTGACCAGTTCGGCATTTGCCGCCTACGGATACAGGCACTCCCTTGCGCCCGTCCCGAGCGGCACAAAATACACGACCGCACTCATTGCTAGTCGCAACAGCAAGGCATTTCTGCGAAACTACATTTCTCTTAGTTTTCCTATTTCTCCGTCTCGCTTCCCTCGGCCGACTTTAGCCAATTTCTTGACGAATGCACCGAATCCTGCTACAAACGTTTGTTTCAAATCCTGTCTGCATTTTACCAATAGGCTCCCCGAAGGGGGTCTGAAATCATCCGGAGGAAGAATGTCACTCGAAGCATGGACTAATCGATTCATACGTGTGAGCCGACGCTCACGGGAGGATTTCTGATGCGCAAGTGGCTCGCACGCGCTTCGTCGCTACGAGGCCGAATCACCAACAGAATCACGAATACAGTCACGCATAAACTGATGAAGTTTGGCGCCGCCAGCGCGGCTCTCACGTTTCTCAGCGCGGCCGCCGCTCACGCTCAATCGTCGCCGGAAGCCGCCGGCGGTGAAGCGAGCCTGAAGGTTCCCGATTTGTCGCAAGTAAATTTCCTCGGCGTGAATGGGCATAACCTGCTCCTTTGGGGAATTTTATTTTGCATTTTTGGGCTGGTCTTCGGAATGGCGATGTATGTGCGCCTGAAAAACTTGCCCGTGCATCGCTCGATGCGCGAAATGTCAGAGCTGATTTACGAAACCTGTAAAACGTACCTGATCACGCAGGGCAAATTTTTGCTCCTCCTCGAATCCTTCATTGCCGTGATCATCGTTTTATATTTTGGCGTGTTGCTTCATTACACGGCAATAAAAGTAATCATCATTCTCGCTTTCAGCATTCTGGGAATTTCCGGCAGTTACGGCGTCGCGTGGTTTGGGATTCGCGTGAACACTTTCGCGAATTCGCGGACGGCCTTTGCCGCTCTGCCCGGGAAGCCTTCTCCGATTTCGCGAATTCCGCTGCGCGCGGGCATGAGCATCGGCATGATGCTGGTCAGCGTTGAGTTGCTGATGATGCTCATTATTCTGCTCTTCGTGCCGGGAAGTTATTCGGGATCCTGCTTCATCGGTTTCGCCATCGGTGAATCCCTGGGCGCCGCCGCGCTGCGTATCGCTGGCGGAATCTTCACCAAAATTGCCGACATCGGCGCGGACCTGATGAAAATCGTCTTCAAAATTAAAGAGGACGACGCGCGCAATCCTGGCGTGATCGCCGACTGCACGGGCGACAATGCCGGCGATTCGGTAGGACCCAG
This sequence comes from uncultured Acidobacteriota bacterium, assembly GCA_963757905.1. Classification (GTDB taxonomy): domain Bacteria; phylum Acidobacteriota; class Terriglobia; order Acidiferrales; family UBA7541; genus DAHUXN01. The sequence continues at coordinate 6,528 of CAVWSV010000011.1, forward strand.
CGCCGATGGTTTCGAGACTTATGGCGTCACGGGCGTGGCGCTCATCGCGTTCATTTTGCTCGGCGTAAAAAACCCGGTTGTCCAGGTGCAACTGCTGGTGTGGATTTTCATCATTCGCGTGGCCATGCTGGTCGCCAGCGGCGCCGCTTATTTCGTCAACGATGCCATCGCGAAGGCGCGCTTCGGCAATGCCACGGAGATGAATTTCGAATCTCCCCTGACTTCACTGGTATGGATCACGTCGCTTTCGTCCATCGCCCTCACGTTCCTGATTTCCTATTTCATTATTCCCGACATTGGCGGCGACACTTCGCAGTGGTGGAAATTGTCGGTCATCATTTCGTGCGGCACGCTGGCCGGCGCGATCATTCCCGAACTTGTGAAAGTCTTTACCTCCACCGAGTCGCGCCACGTCCGCGAAGTAGTGCGTTCGGCGCAGGAGGGCGGCGCCTCGCTCGGGATTCTGTCGGGCTTCGTGGCCGGCAATTTCTCCGCATATTACCTCGGACTCACGATGGTGCTCCTGATGTCCATCGGCTACTTGATCAGCACACTCGGACTTGGCTCCCTGATGATTGCCGCGCCGGTCTTTGCATTCGGCTTGGTGGCATTTGGCTTTCTCGGAATGGGTCCCGTAACGATTGCCGTCGATTCCTACGGCCCTGTCACCGACAACGCGCAATCCATTTACGAGCTCTCCCTGATCGAGCAAATCCCGAACATCAAGCAGGAACTCAAAATCGATTACAACATGGACGTGAATTTTGAGCGCGCCAAGGAAATGCTCGAAGCAAACGACGGCGCGGGCAACACATTCAAAGCCACGGCAAAACCTGTGCTAATCGGCACGGCCGTCGTCGGCGCAACCACGATGATTTTCTCGATCATCATGACGCTGACCAATGGCATTACGGTCAATGTTGACAAGCTTTCCCTGCTCCACGCTCCCTTCTTGCTCGGGATTGTGACTGGCGGCGCCATGATTTACTGGTTTACCGGCGCTTCCACTCAGGCGGTAACAACTGGCGCGTACCGGGCCGTCGAATTCATCAAGGCCAACATCCATCTCGAAAGCGCCAAGAGCGCCTCCATTGCTGACAGCAAAAAAGTCGTCGAGATTTGCACGCAATACGCGCAGAAAGGAATGCTCAACATCTTCATCGCGGTTTTCTTTGCCGCGCTGTCGTTTGCGTTCCTCGAACCGTTTTTCTTCATCGGCTACTTGATCTCCATCGCGATGTTCGGCCTTTATCAGGCGATTTTCATGGCCAATGCGGGCGGCGCATGGGACAACGCGAAGAAAATCGTCGAAGTCGAGCTGAAACAGAAAGGAACTCCGCTGCACGATGCCACGGTCGTCGGCGACACTGTCGGCGATCCTTTCAAGGACACTTCTTCCGTCGCGCTCAATCCGGTGATTAAATTCACCACGCTGTTTGGATTGCTGGCGGTCTCGCTCGGCGTGCAACTGACGGCAGAGAGGGGCGGAAGCGGATTGACGCATATCCTTTCCGCCGTATTTTTCCTCGTGTCGTTCTTCTTCGTCTATAGGTCGTTCTACGGAATGCGCATCAAGGGCGGAGCGTCAGCGTAACGGATGGGAATGGTTCTTTGTGCTCTCGTCGCGGCTACATCGAGCCGTGCGCGGATTCCTGGCGCTTGGCGTCGCGGGCCGCGAGAATTGTGTTTACGTGGATGCGCACCGTGTCGGCGACGCGCCGCGCATAGCCGCCCGCGAGTGTTACCGCAATAGGCACCCGGTGGCGTCGTGCGTGGTCAAAAACCATATCGTCGCGCCGCCGCAAACCTTCCATCGTCAGCGCGAGCCCCCCAAGCTGATCTTCGCGATACGGATCCGCTCCCGCGATGTAAAAAATCAAGTCCGGCCGAAACATCTCGAGCGCTCGTACCAAATGCGCATCCAGAATCGCAAGGTAATCCGCATCGCCGATGCCATCGCGAAGATGCGCATCCAAATCCGAGGACGGCTTGGGATACGGATAATTATTTTCCTGATGAATTGAAAATGTAAAGACGGATTCATCGTCTGCGAAAATCGCCGCCGTGCCATTGCCGTGATGCACGTCCGTGTCGATGGTCATCGCGGTTTGGATCGCGCCCTCGAATTGCAAGCGGCGAATGGCGATGGCCACGTCGTGAATCACGCAGAAGCCTTCGCCGTGGTCGGGATACGCGTGATGAAAACCACCGCCGATGTTCGCTGCGCAACCGTCGGCAAGCGCGCGCTTTCCCGCTTCAATTGAGCCGCCCGCACCGAGCCAGCAGGCATCGATCAGTTCTCTTGAGTAAGCGACTTCCATGCGCAGAATCTCGAGGTAATTCAGTGTGCCCGTTTTCAATTTGTGGACGTACTCCGGAAAATGCACGCGCAGAACATCCTCATCGCTTGCAGGCGCGGGCGAAATGAAATCGCTCTCCTCGGCCAAACCTTCGCGCAGCAAAGTGTCGCGCACCAACCGGTATTTTTGCGAGGGGAAAACATGCGCGCCCAAATGCAGATCGTAGCCATCGTCATAAATCAGTTTGAAGGGAAGCATCGCACCGCGAGCGTAGCCCGAAAGAATCGAAATAACAATCCGGCCGCCCGATTTATGCGTACTTCAAAGTGGCGCAGTTAACGGATCGTGTTAGCATTGATAGGATTCCGATTTCATAGGAAGACGATGTCGCGGCGCATTCAATCTCTCAGCCTCATCCTCGCCCTTCTTGCCGTGCCTCTCGCGCTTGTCGCCCGCAGCTACGCTTGCGCTCCGCAACAGTGCACGATGATGTGCTGCCTGGCCCATAAACGCGCCATGAATATGAATTGCTCAGGCGCGGGCGGCTCGTCAACATGCGCGATGAAGTGCAATTCGAACAAAAATATCGACTACGGGCTTGCGTCCCCGCTGCCTCCCACTCAATTGTCAGCAGCTCTTTTGCTGCCAGCACCTCGATCAGCGGAGATGCTTTTTGCCGCTGATTATCGGCACGCCGTTTCCGGTTTCTACCGCATTCCATTCGAACCTCCGCGGCTGTAACTTTTTACGCCCAATTTAGCGCGACAAAAGTACTAGCCGGCTCAGGAGGCCAGACATGCGTCTGTTCCGCTTCACCGTTTTCTCGTTCGTTTTATTTTTTTGCGCGTGCGCTGCGTTCGGCACGATATTTGGGACCGTTCGAGGAATTGTGCACGATCCGCAGCACCGCCCAATCGCTGGAGCGGAAGTCACGATCAAAGCCGGTGCATCCGATTGGAGCAAGTCGATGAAGTCGGACGCCAACGGCGAATTCAATTTCTCCGCCGTGCCGGTGGGAGATTACGTCATCACCGTCAGCCAGGCCGGCTTTGAAACGGTGCAACAAAAAATCACGGTTTTTTCCGATTCATCGCCCATCTATCACATCCCGTTGCCGCTTGCGACGGTGAAACAGGAAGTGACGGTGCGCGGCGAAACGGAAGCAGCGACCGTCGAATCAGTGACTCCGACGACGCTGGTCAGCCGGGAGAATATCCAGCAGACGCCGGGCGCCGATCGGACCAATAGCCTGCAAATGATTACGGATTATGTTCCGGGCGCGTACGTGACGCACGACCAATTGCACGTTCGCGGCGGCCATCAAGTGAGCTGGCTGATTGACGGCGTCCCCATACCTAATACGAATATCGCCAGCAATCTGGGCCCCCAAATCGACCCAAAGGATATCGATTACCTGGAAGTGATGCGCGGCAGCTACGATGCGGGTTACGGCGACCGTACATACGGCGTCTTCAACGTCGTGCCGCGCAGCGGGTTCGAGCGCAACAACGACGCCGAAATCATCACCAGCTTCGGCAATTTCTACCAGACAAATGATCAGATCAACTTCGGCGGGCACACGGACCGCTTTGCATACTTCGGCGGATTGAACAGCAACCGGAGCAATCTGGGCCTGCAAACGCCGGTCAGTGCCGTCTACCACGACGCAGAAAATGGTTTCGGCGGATTCGGTTCGCTGATGTACAACGCCGATGCAAGAGACCAATTGCGTTTCGTCACGTCGCTGCGCCGGGATTATTACCAGATCCCGTACGATCCGAATGATCCGTCGAGCAGCGGTTTGCGCGACGGCCAACATGAATCGGACGCGCTCGCGGAATTTTCCTGGGTGCACACCGTCCACTCGAACATGCTGCTGACCGTGTCGCCCTTTTATCATTTCAATCGCGCGAATTACGAGAGCAATCCCGCCGACACACCGACCGCGACCACCGACAATCGCGCGTCCAGCTATGCCGGCGGCCAAGCGACATTCGACCTGAACATTGCAAAAAACAACGCGCAGTTCGGCATCTATGGATTCACGCAGCGCGACAACGAAACATTCGGATTGATCTTCAACGATAACAGCGGCAACACTAACTTCCGCACGCCGGAGAGCTCGAATGGTCGTTCGACCGACCTGTGGGTTCAGGACAAGTTTCAGGTCACCCCCTGGCTAACGTTGCTCGGAGGCGTCCGTCAGTCGTATTTCTCCGGGGCGATCACCGAAAGCGCCACCAGTCCACGAGCGGGCGTGTCCGTGCTGATTCCGCGTATCCGCTGGGTGTTTCACGCATTTTACGGACACTACTACCAAGCGCCTCCGCTGCTGACGGCGTCGGGGCCGCTGCTGCAATTTGTCACCGGGCAGAACCTGGGATTCATTCCGCTGCATGGGGAGCGTGATGAGGAGCATCAGTTCGGCGTCACTATTCCCTACCGCGGGTGGTTCATCGACGCCGACAATTTCCAGACGCGGGCCGTAAACTTTTTTGATCACAACAATGTGGGCAATTCGGACATCTTTTTTCCGCTGACGATTCAACAGGCGCTCATCCGCGGATGGGAAGTGACGCTGCGCTCGCCGCGCCTTTGGAATCGCGCTCAGTTTCATTTGGCCTACTCCAATCAAATCGCCGAAGGAGAAGGGACCATCACCGGCGGGCTGACGGACTTCTCGCCGCCCTCGGGATATTTCCCGCTCGACCATGACCAGCGAAACACACTCAACGCCGGATTTGACGCCACTCTGCCGTGGAACACATTTGCTTCCACCAACGTCTACTACGGTTCGGGTTTCACGAACGGCGAGTTCGATCCCCCAACTGTGCCGAATCTGTACTTGCCGGGTCATACGACGATCGATCTGTCGCTGGGCCGACATTTCGGTGAGAATTTCTCGGCAACGCTCACGGTACTCAACGTGACGAATCGCCACTTGCTGACGGACAACAGCTTAACGTTCGGGGGATTTCACTGGAACGATCCGCGGGAAATCTATGTTGAGCTGCGCTATCACTTCCACTACTAGCAGCTTGTTGAAAAGTTTTTGGAAAAGTGCAAAGAACCAAGTCGGGGGCCTTGCTGGCGAAATACGCGCCTTAGGATGACGCGAGAAGTGCGTCAGCTTTCGCGGTCGAGGATAAAATCCGGGACGGAGAGCAGCGCGCGGCGATACTCGGAGTCCTTGCAAACATCAAGGCAGGCCTTCGCGCGATTGGCGTATTCGACTGCCAGTTGCCGCGAATGTTCAAGCGCGCCCGAATTGCGCACCAGCGAAGTGATCTGCTCGGGATGCACGCTCTGAAACCCCTTTTCGCGCAGCACGGTCGCCACCAAGTCGCGGCCGCTTGGATGTCCATCGTGTCCCGCGCCGTTTTCCAGCGCAAAAATCAAAGGCAGCGTCACTTTCCCTTCCTTCAGGTCGCTCAACACGGGCTTTCCAAGTTTTTCAGATGACGCGGTGAAGTCGAGGAGATCGTCGACAAGCTGAAACGCGAGCCCCGCCTGCCGCCCATATTCGGCGAGCGCGTTCCGCGTTCGCACATCATCATCGCCGAGCACTGCGCCCAGCTCCGCGCAGCCGCTGAACAGGCACGCCGTCTTTCGATACGAAAGGTCGATCGCCTCCGACTCGGTCAAGTCGATGCGGTCGAGACACGTGAGCTGCAGCAACTCGCCTTCGACCATGTTCTGCGTCAGCTCAATCAAAATATCGAGTACCGAAAAGTTCCGTGCCCGCAACGCAATCTTGAACGACTGCATGTACAGCCAGTCGCCCGCCAGCACGCTCATGTGATTGCCCCAGCGCGCATTCGTCGACGGACGCCCGCGGCGCGTATTCGCGCCATCAATCACGTCATCGTGAATCAACGTGGCGCTGTGAATCATCTCCACCACGGCGCCCAGCGGAATCGCGCTCTCTCCGTGGTAACCGCACGCGCCCGCCGCGAGCAGCAGCAGCGCAGGACGCAGCCGCTTGCCGCCGCCTTCGCGCAAATAGCTGCCGATCTCAGCGATCGGCTGGATGGCTTCGCCCATTTGCGCGGCGATTTCCTGCTCCACAAGAGCAAGATCATCACGCACCAGGTCAAAGATTTCGCGAACAGTCAGGACAGCGATGGCGCCCTCCGGCGGCTACTGATGCGTGGAACCCTCCACCCGATCTGCAAGATGCCCGCTTGCGAGATGAAAGAACCGGCGGAAGTTTTCCGCCGTAACTCGCGCAACCTCATCCGGCGCTAAGTTTCTCACATTCGCCAAGGTCTGCGCTACCTCTACGACGAAGGCCGGCTCGTTGCGCTTTCCCCGGATGCGCTGCGGCGGCAGAAAGGGCGAATCCGTCTCGACGAGAATTTGGTCGAGCGGCAGCGCGGCCGCGGCGTCGCGCAAATGCTTCATTTTCGGATATGTGACGTTCGCCGAGAACGAAATCACGAAGCCCATGTCCATCCCCTGCCGGGCTTCGGCGAGCGTTCCTGTGAAACAGTGAAAAATTCCGCCAAGGCCGCTCGTACGCCAGTCCTGTTCCAGAATTTGCAGGCAATCAGGCCAGGCGTCACGGCAATGAATAACCACGGGCAAATTCGCGGCGCGCGCCAGGGTTAGCTGACGGCGAAAAACGCTTTGCTGCACTTCGCGTGGGGAATGATCGTAGAAATAATCGAGGCCGATTTCGCCCCAAGCGAGCACTCGAGGATGTTTTGCCAGTCGTGCTAGCTCCTCGTACCACTCATCTGTCGCCAGTTTCGATTCGTGCGGATGAACGCCAACGGTTCCGTAAATCCAATCGTACTTTTCCGCGAAAATAATCGCCGCATCCAGACGATCCGACGCCGTGCCGCTGCCAATCGCGAGAATCGTCCTCACGCCGGCTTCGCGCGCGCGGGCCAGCATCGCTTCGCGGTCAGCGTCAAATTGCGGAAACTCCAGATGCGCGTGCGAGTCAATAATCTCCAAACGCGGTTCCTTTTTTGTGCGGCCCTTTTACTTTAGGCGCGCGCCTGCCGGAACATCTTCCGTGAATGTGCAAAGAACCGGCCGGCCATCGGGCGCGACCGAAGCGGCCACGATCATGCCGTTCGATTCCACTCCACGGAGCTTGCGCGGGGCCAGATTCGCAACCACGACGACTTTCTTGCCAATCAAATCCTCGGGTGCGTACGACGTGGCGATGCCCGCGACGACTTGGCGAACTTCTTCGCCGATATCCACGAGCAACTTCAAAAGCTTGTCGGCTCCGGCCACGCGCTCGGCGGATTTCACCACGCCGACGCGCATCTCGATTTTCGCGAAATCCTCGATGCCGATTTTCGCGGGACCAGCCGCCGCTGCTGTTGCAGGTGCTGCCGCGCCTTGCGCGCCACCGCCGGCTGCCTGTGATGCGGGATTGCGAATTTCTTCTTCCATGGCTTCAATCCTTTCGAAAGCTTCCTTTTTATCCACGCGCGGGAACACGCCTTCGGGCTTGCCGACGTGCGCCGCGCGTTTTTGGCCAGGCGACAAATCGGGCGACAGACTTTCGCTCGCAAGCGAGGTACTGTGACCCAGTTGTTCCCAAATTTGTTGCGTCGCATGCGGCAAGACTGGATGCGCGAGCAAAGTCACCACGCGCAACGCGTCGTATGCCGTGTACAAAACCATTTCCAGACGTCCCCATTTCGATCTTTCCTTCACCAGCACCCAGGGCTGAAATTCGACGAGGTATTTGTCGATTTCCGCGATCAGGCCCCAAATCGATTCGAGGGCGCGCGAAAATTCGTACGCTTCGTAATAGCGCAAGACCTCTTCGCAAGTCCCGCGCTGAAGTTCCGCAACTTCCCTGTCGCGATCATTTTCCTCTTTCGGATTACGCGCGGGAACGCGCCCTCCTAAATATTGCTCAATCATGGTGATCGTGCGGCTGGTCAGATTGCCAAGACCATTCGCGAGGTCGGAGTTATAGCGCGTCAGGAGAGCGTCGCGGCTGAAATTTCCGTCCTGCCCAAAAACCATATCGCGGAGCAGGAAATACCGAAGCGCATCGATTCCCAGAACGCGCGCGATCGGTTGCGGGTATTGCATGTTGCCGCGCGACTTGCTCATTTTTTCGTCCGCAAAGAGCCACCAGCCATGCGCGAAGATTCGCTTCGGCAATGCTTCGCCGGCCGCCATCAAGAACGCAGGCCAGTAGACGGCATGGAAGCGCAGAATTTCCTTGCCGATCAGATGCATGTCGGCGGGCCAATACTTTTCGAATTCCACTTCGTCGTCGGCGTAACCCACGCCGGTCATGTAGCTTGTCAGCGCGTCCGACCAGACATAAAAAATATGCTTCTCCTCGCCCGGCCACGGGATACCCCACTTAAACGAAGTGCGGCTGATCGAAAGATCGCGCAGCCCGCCGCGCACAAACGCGAGCACTTCGTTGCGCCGCGTGTCGGGCTGGATGAAATCAGGCTGCTTTTCGTAAAGTTCAAGCAGCCGATCCTGAAACGCGGAAAGCTTGAAAAAATAATTCTCTTCGCGCACACGCTCCGTCGGGCGTTTGCACTCGGGGCACAGATTCCCGGGCAGCGGCTCGTCGACGTACATCTCGTCAAAAACGCAGTATTGGCCTTCGTAGCCGCCCTTGTAGACGTAACCCTGATCCTGCGCCTTGCGAAAAAGCATTTGCACCGCGCGTTCGTGACGCGGCTCCGTGGTGCGAACGAAGCGATCCACCGGCAAATCGAGTTCCTTCCAGAGCGCGCGGTACTCGGCGGAAATGCGGTCGGCGAATTCCTGCGGCGACACGCCCGCCGCTTTGGCCGCGCGCTCCACTTTCTGTCCGTGCTCGTCAGTGCCTGTTAGCAGCACTACATCGTAACCGCGCATACGTTTGTATCGCGCGATCGTGTCGGCGACGATGGTGGTGTACGTGTGACCCAGATGCGGGCGCGCGTTCACGTAGTAAATGGGCGTGGTGATGTAAAACTTGGGTTTGGCCATGGATTATTTTGCCGCTTCGCCCAATTTCTGAAAGTGAAAGTTGGCTGTCGCAAGAACTTGCTTAAGCGGCAGACCGTGTTGCGCGGCGATTCGCCGACAGTCTTCATATTCAGGAGCGGCATTCAGCAGAGTACCGTTAAAGCGGGAAACTTTCATGCGAATCGTGCCTAGGGGCGTTTCCACCGGCACGGATTCACGCGCCAGCGTCTGCCGACAAACTTCGTGCGTGCGAATGCCAATCGTGGTCGTCTCGCGAAAAATCAAATCGATCAGCCGCTTGACGTTCGACGGCTCGCAAAGCAGCGTCACCAACTGGCCGGGCCGATTCTTCTTCATCTGCACGGCGGTCGAAAAAATATCCAGGGCGCCTGCGGCCAGCGCCTGTTCCACGAAATATCCGTAAATTTGCGGACTCATGTCGTCGAAATTCGCCTCGATCACCGCGACGGGCGCGTCCCAATGCTGTTCCGCATTGCTGCCGACCGATTCTCCGATCATCAGTCGCAGAACATTCGGCTGCTGCGGCAAATCGGCCGAGCCTGCGCCGTAACCAATCGCTTTCAGCTTCATCGCGGGCATTTCCGCGTAGCGCGTCGAAAGCGTTGTCGCAATCGCCGCGCCCGTGGGCGTCACCAGCTCTTTCTCAATGCCGCTCGAAAAAGTCGGGGCGTCGCGAAGTAATTCCGCCGTGGCCGGAGCCGGTACCGGCAAAAGGCCATGTTCGGTTTGCACGCGCCCGCTGCCCACATCCATCGCAGAGCACGCAAAGCTGTCGATGCCCAGAAGCTCGAAACCTATCGCCACGCCCACGATATCGATAATCGAATCCAAGGCGCCGACTTCGTGAAAATGCACTTTCTCGATGGAAATATTGTGGACCTTGGCCTCGGCCTCGCCGAGGCGCTGAAAGATTTGACGCGCGCGTTTGGCGGCACGCGGCGCGAGTCCGGCCCCGTCGATCATTTTCAGAATCGGCGACAAATGCCGGTGATGATATGTTTCCTTCGTCTCGACATTGACCTTCGTCGCGCGGATGGCCTTACGCTGCACTTTTTCAGAGGAAATGTTCCAGCCTTCGAGGTTCAGCTTACGCAGCTCGGACTCAAGCTCGCGCAAATCGACGCCCGCGTCGACCAGTGCGCCGAGCACCATGTCGCCACTGATTCCCGAAAAACAGTCAAAGTAGGCAAGCTTCATTCGGTTATCGCACCCACATTCGCCAACATTCGCCGCGCGACGACACAGCGATTCCGCCGAGAAGTTGCGAAAACTAGATACTATGCTGCGCTCTGAACACTGTCAAACCGGCCCGCGAGAACTACTTTGACGCGTCCGCAAAATCAGCAGTGTCTCAGCTTGAATTTAGCTAGCTACGGAAAAGGACGTACAGCAGGTAAGCGGCGAATCCAGTAAAAATCGCTCCCGCGATTCGGAACCCCAGGCGGTTGAACGCCGTTAGCATTTCTCCCCCTTGGGGACACCAGAACGTCTGATGAAGTAGTCTGGAATTATTATGTGGGCGATACCAATGCACATAAATAACGCTAGGAGGATCACAAGAACTATCGTTTTAGACAGGCTCGTCATTTGCTCAAACTGAGACGCTACCATAAAATCGCCGTTTTGACTGGGGTCCTCGAACCCCCTATAATCGCTTACCCTTTTTGCGAAAAGAGAATTCGTGTATCAGCCAATTGAACAGAGATTTCGGGAAGTACTGACGCGATATATCCGCGAAACGTACGCCCTTGAAATCAACGTCGTCACGGAGCGGCCGCCGAAAATCGAGATGGGTGAAATTGCCTCTCCCGTGTGTTTCGAACTTGCGAAGCGTCTGAAGCGCGCGCCACGACAAATTGCGCAGGAGATTGCGTCCACAATCGGAAAGATCGACGGCGTCGAGCGCATCGAAATCGCCGGTGCCGGATATTTGAATGCTTATCTCGATCGCGCCGTCTTCTTTCGCGCCGCGTCTTCAGCGGTGGGCCGCGAAGCCGTTCGTGCATCGGCAGAATCACCGAAAGCAATCGTCGAACACACGAACATCAATCCGAATAAAGCAGCACACATCGGACATCTGCGAAACGCAGTGCTCGGTGACGCGTTTGTACGCCTGTTGCGATACACCGGGCGGCGCGTCGAAATCCAAAACTATATTGACAACACGGGAGTGCAGGTTGCGGACGTCGTTTTAGGTTTCATCCATCTCGAAAAGAAAACGGCGGCAGATGTCCGCGCGCTCGCCGCGCAGCCGCAATTTGATTATTTGTGCTGGGATTTATACGCGCGCGTCACGCACTTTCTGGAAGAAGACAAAGCGCGGCTGGAGTTGCGCGGCGAAATAATCAAAGCACTTGAACATGGCTCCGGGGACGCCGCGGAAATGGCGGAAATCGTTTCCACTGCCATCGTGCGCTGCCATTTGAAGACCATGAGCCGGTTGGAAATTGAATACGACCTCCTGCCGCGCGAAAGCGAAATCCTGCATTTGAAATTCTGGGACGCGGCGTTTCACATGCTGAAGGAGCGCAACGCAATTCACAAAGCGGCCACGGGAAAAAATGCAGGCTGCTGGGTGATGCGTCTGCCATCGGAGAAAGAAGCGAGCGAGCCGGAGGAGCCGAATGACGAAGCGGACGCAAAAATAATTGTGCGCTCGAATGGAACGGTCACCTACGTCGGGAAAGATATCGCCTACCAGCTTTGGAAATTCGGGTTGCTTGGCAAGGATTTTTACTACGCGCCATTTCTCGCGTATCCGGACGGCCGGCAACTTTGGGTCACGTGCAGCGAGGGCGGCTCGCCGGACGCTCCGCCGTTTGGACACGGCCAGGAAGTATTCAATGTGATTGATTCGCGGCAGGCGTATCCGCAGCAGGTTGTCGTGGCGGGCTTGCGGGCGCTGGGATTCAATTCCGAGGCCGATCGGTCCGTGCATTTTTCGTACGAGATGGTCGCGCTGACGCCGCGCTGCGCCGCGGAGATGGGTTATCAGCTTTCGGAGGAGGAAGCGAAGAAGCCATATGTGGAAGTCAGCGGACGGAAGGGCCAAGGTGTAAAGGCGGATGATTTGCTCGACCAGCTTGAACAAAGAGCGCGCGCGGAAGTGGATTCGCGGCATCCGGAAATTCCGGATGAAGAACGCGGAACGATTGGGCATGCCATTGCAATCGGATCGCTGCGATACTTTTTACTGAAATTCACGCGCGCGACAATTATTGCGTTTGATTTCAAAGATGCGCTCAGCTTTGAAGGTGAAGCCGGCCCCTACGTGCAATACGCCGTGGTGCGAGCGCGAAACATCTTCCGCAAGGTGCGGGAGCAGGAGCCGGAATTCTCTCTCGAGCGCCTCGAAGAAACCGCTGACGCCGAGACAGCGCAGCGTCTGCTCGCGGCTCCCGACGGCAACGATCTGTGGGAACTCGTGTTGCTTGCCGGTTCGCTTGGCGCACAAGTGGAAGCCGCGGCAAGCGCGCACGAGCCTGCGTTCATTGCGAAGTACGCATTTCAACTCGCGCAGCAATTCAATTTGTTTTACCACAAGCATCACATTCTCTCGGAAGAAGACCGCGGCAAGAAAAGCTTTCTGCTGTTGCTGAGCGCGCTGGTTGAAAAGCAACTCGTCACGGCGCTCGATCTTCTTGGCGTCGAGGCGCCGGAGAAGATGTAGAGAAGCTCCTGCTCACATTTTCATTGCGAAATCGACCAGGGTGCGGATGGCGATGCCGGTGGGGCCGGACGCAGACCAGGGTTTCGCGTCGTCGCGCCAGGCGGTTCCGGCGATGTCGAGATGCACCCACGGTGTGTCGTCCACAAATTCCTTGATGAACCACGCCGCAGTGATTGCGCCTCCACCTTTGCCGCTGCCAGTGTTGCGAATGTCGGCGATTTTGCTCTTGATCATTTCCTCGTATTCGTCGTCGATGGGCATGGGCCACATATTTTCGCCCACGGCGCGCGCGCTTTCGAGAACGCGGTCGAGGAATTCGCGTGGAGTGCCGAAGGCGCCGACGTGGACGTTGGCGAGGGCGACGACGATGGCTCCCGTGAGAGTGGCGGCGTCGATAAGATGAGTGGCGCCGAGTTTCTTCGCGTAAGTAATGGCGTCGGCGAGAATCAAACGACCTTCGGCGTCGGTGTTAATGACTTCGATGGATTTGCCGGACATGGCGATTTGGACGTCGCCGGGCTTTTGCGCGCGGCCGCCGGGCATGTTTTCAGTGGCGGGAACGACGGCCATGACTTCGACGGATGGTTTGAGGCGGGCGAGAGCGCGGAGCACAGCGAGCATCGTAGCTCCGCCGCTCATGTCGGTCTTCATTTCCTCCATGTTGGTGGCGGGCTTGATGGAAATGCCGCCCGTATCGAACGTGACGGCCTTGCCTACCAAAGCGAGGACAGGCGCGCCAGCTTTTTTCTGCGCCGGGCGATAACGGACAACGATTACGCGGGGAGGCTCGTCGCTTCCCTGCGCTACCCCGAGAAGCGCGCCCATTTTCAGTTCGGCGATTCGTTTTTCGTCGAGGATATCGATTTCGAGGCCCGCGTCTTTTGCCATAGCTTCCGCGCGCGAGGCCAGCATGCGCGGAGTGAGGCGGTTCGACGGCTCGTTGATCAGATCACGGGCGAAATTCTCCGATTCGCCGATGATTTTCGCGCGTTCGACGGCCGCTTCGATTTCGCCGCGAGAGGCCGCCGGAAAACCGAGGAGCGAAACGCGATCGATGGCTTTATTGTTTTTCTTTTGCGTTTGATATTTATCCGATTCGTAGTCGGCGTGGAGCAGGCCTTCGGCAATCGCTTGCGCGCCGGCGGGAGTGCGATCCTTATCGGCTGGCAGGAATGCGAAAGTCCTAACTCCGCGAGCTTTCAGATAGCGGAGCGCGGCTCCCGCGATTTTGCGCAGCTCGGCATGCGAAAACTTCTCCGGCTTTCCGGCGCCAACCAAAAGCAAGCGCCTGGCGGTGAGTCCGGCGGGATAATGCAGCAAAATCATTTCGAGCGGTTTTCCGCTCAGTTCACCGCTCTCGGCGAGAGGTTTAATCTTGCCGCCGAGCGCGCGATCAAGTTCCGCGACAGTTCCCTCGAAGCGCGCGTCTTTGTCACCAAACACATAAGCAACGATTGCATCCACCGCAACGGATGAGAATGGCTGAGCCTCAAATTGAATTTCCATGTTCCCCTTTCATTTCTTTAGTGGCGTTTGTACCGGTGCATCGCATCTTTCGCTTCGCGTTTGTCTTCTTTTTCGCGTTCGGCCGCGCGGCGATCCCAATCTTTCTTTCCGCGCGCGAGCGCGAGCTCGCATTTCGCCATGCCATCGCGAAAGTAAATTTTCAGCGGAATCAGGGTAAGGCCTTTTTGCTGCACTTGAATGCTCAGCTTGTCGATTTCGCGGCGATTGAGTAACAGCTTGCGCGCGCGAAGCGGGCCATGATTCCAAGGGCCGCCGGGCTGATATTCGGGAATGTGGCAGTTCATGAGCCACAGTTCCCCGCCGCGCGCTTCGGCATAGGCGTCGCGCAAACTTCCCTTCCCTTCGCGCAGCGTTTTGACTTCCGTGCCGACCAAAACCATGCCAGCTTCGTATTTGTCGAGGAGTTCGTAATTGTACGAGGCCGCGCGATTCTGAGCGACGATTTTGACGGCGGGCGATTCTTTCTTCGTCGAAGATTTCGTTGCAGGCTTCACCGTACTTATGATATCTGCCGCGGGTTGCAGGACGCAAGCTGCGGCGGGAAATCAGGGGAACTGGAGTCACCGCTACAAAATGGCCGCACCGCCGCTGCGCCAGGAGAGGTCCGAAGTCGGTTTGCTGCTGAAGAACGCCAGCACCGGCGCTTGCAACGACATGTTGTTCATATACTCATTGGCAGTGGCGTCTTTGATAACGACAACGCGCGGTTTGCTTGTTGCATCCTAACCTGGGTGCTAGACTGACCGAGAATTTCTGCCTACAAGGAGGACCGTTTTGCGTCGCGCCTTAATGGTGTCTTTTGTGGCGTTTGCCGTGACGTTTGTGGCGGGCTGCCCCAAAGGAAATCAGGATTACAAAGTCGGTCGCAAGGCAGAACTCGCCGGCGATTACGACACGGCCGTAGTGTCCTTCACCAGGGCGCTAAAAAGTGATCCTGGTAATGCGGACTACAAGCTGCACAGCATTCGCGCGCGCTTCGAGGCCGGGCAATTCCACGTCGAGCAAGGCGAGAAGGACCTGAACAAAGGGCAACTGGAGATGGCCCTCGCGGAATTCCAGAAGGCGGAAACGATTGATCCCTCGAGCGCGGTCGCCACGCAAGAGGCACAGAAAACTCTGGACCTGCTCGCCAAAGTGAAGACGGCTTCACAGCCGCGGCCCGTCGGCGTGGTCCCGCCTGAAGACACAGGATTGATGTCCGCACCGCCCGGATTAAAGCCGCTGTCGCGAGAACCCATCAATTTGAGAATGTCGAACGTAGACGCGCGTGTGGTTTTCAATACGGTCGGACAACTCGCGGGGTTGAGCGTGATTTTCGATCCGAGCTATGTGTCGCGGCAAATCTCCGTGGATTTGCCAAATGTGACGCTGGAGCAGGCGCTGGACGCGGTGTCGCTCGAAGCTGGCGCTTTCTGGAAGCCCGTGACGAGCAATATCATTTTGGTTGCAACGGACAATGTGCAGAAGCGGCGGGATCTGGAAGATGAATCGGTCCAGACCTTTTATCTGCGGAACATTTCCTCGCCGGCGGAGCTGACGGAGATCGTCAACGGACTCCGGCAATTGCTTGATATTACGAGGATTCAACCCGTCGCCTCTGACAACGCCATCGTGATGCGCACTACGCCGGACAAGCTGATGCTGGCGAGCAAGATTATCGATTCCCTCGACAAGGCAAAGCCCGAGGTGCTGATTCAAGTAGACGTACTCGAGGCGCGGCTCGACCGGGAACATGACTTGGGGATCCAACCACCGCAGAGCGCAACGCTGTCTTTTACTCCGCGATCCGCGATTCAACCCGCCCAGTCAACCACATCGGGCACCGGAACGACAACCACGACGGTGCCGCAAGTGACGCTGAATAATCTGAAACATTTATCAACCGCGGATTACAGCTTGACCATGCCGGGCGCGACATTGAGCGCGCTCCTGACCGACAGTACGACGCGAATTATTCAGGATCCGACGCTGCGCGTAACCGACGGCGCGACAGCGAAACTCGCCATCGGTGACCGCGTGCCGACTGCCACGGGCAGCTTCCAGGCGGGCGTTGGCGTTGGCGCAGCAGGCGGCATAAACCCCTTGGTGAACACACAGTTCACGTATCAGGACGTCGGCGTGAATATTGAAGTGACGCCGCGGGTGCATCCGGACGGCGACGTCAGCCTGAAATACTCGGTCGAAGTTTCCTCCGTCACCGGGCAGAGCAATATCGGTGGGATTCAGATTCCCATCATCAGCCAGCGAAAAATCGGCCCGGCAGATATTCGTTTGCGAGATGGCGAGGTAAATATTTTGGGCGGACTGATTACAAGAAGCGAATCGAAATCGCTGAGCGGTTGGCCGGGCGTGGCCCACATTCCCTTTCTGCGATACTTTTTTTCGAGCACGGACACCAAAACGGAAGACGACGAAGTGCTGATCGCGTTGACGCCGCACGTCGTTCGTATGCCGAGCATCACCGCAGATGACTTGCGGACGTTGGCGGCGGGCACGGATACAAACGTGCGTGTGTATCAGAAAAATGTCGATGGACCGAATGCGGGAGGGGCCGCTCCCGCTACGGAGAATTCCACTGCCGCTGCAGCGCCAGCGCCTTCTTCGGGTGCGGCGCCGGTGGCCACGTCGCTCGAATTTCAACCAGCGGCAATTTCGATGAAGCCCGGTGACACGATGACCGTGGGATTGGCGGTCGACAATGCGCACGACCTGTTCTCGATCCCGTTACTTCTGAAATACAATCCCGCTGTGATTCAGATCGAGGATATCCGCAATGGCGGATTCCTCTCCGGAGGAACGCAGGAAATCGCGGTCGTTCATCAGGAGGATCCGCAGCAAGGCCAAGCTGTCGTTTCCGCGACGCGGCGGCCGAATACGCCGGGCATCAGCGGAACGGGGACTCTGTTGGGCATCGTCATCAAGGCGATTGCGCCCGGTGCATCGCAATTGCAGGTGGTGCAGGTGAACGCGCGTGATTCGCAACAGAAACCGATTCCGATCACCAGCGGGACGGCCACGATTCAGGTGCAGTAATGCGTGAAACGGCGTCGAAACGGTGGAGAAGGAGAAACCGATGGTCCCGCGCGACAGCCGGCATGACGCTGCTCGAATTGATCGTGGCGTGCGGGATTCTGGTCGTTCTCGCCGGAATGGCTGTGCCCATGGCGCGCGTGCAGATCAAGCGGCAACGCGAGACACAATTGCGCTATGACTTGCTCCAAATGCGCAACGCGATTGATCGCTACAAGGATGCCGCGGATCAGAACTTGATCCGCGTGCAAACGGGCACGGAGGGCTATCCGCCGGATTTGCAGACATTGGTCGATGGCGTCCAATTGGCGGGATCCCCGGACCGCCACGTTCGCTTCCTTCGTGAGATTCCCATAGACCCCATGACGGGGACAGCGGACTGGGGCCTGCGGTCGGTGCAGGATGATGCCGACGCAACGAGTTGGGGCGGGCAGGATGTATTCGATGTTTACACGAAGTCGACAGGAACGGCGCTAGACGGCACAAAGTATGCTGACTGGTAGAGGAAGATCTTGTTGATACGCTCACGCTTTGCATCATTTGCATCGCGACGAACAACGTCGCAGCGGAGCCGCGGGGATGTCCGCGGGTTCACTCTGATCGAATTGATGATCGTGATGACGATCATCATGATTCTCGCTTCGATGGCCGCCGTGCGATACGATCGTTCCGTTTCTCGAGCGAAAGAGGCCGCCCTGCACCACGATTTGTCCGTGATGCGCGATGCCATCGAGCAGTACACACTCGACAAAGAGCAGGCTCCGCAATCGCTCGATGATCTGGTAAGCGCCGGTTATCTGCGCGCGATTCCGATCGATCCCATCACCGGTACAAAAGATTGGACGACGGTCACTTCCGACGTGCTGCTCAGCCCCGACGAAACGTCGAACGGCGGAATCACGGATGTTCATTCGTCTTCAGACCAAGTGTCTTCTTTCGAGAAAACGCCGTACAGTTCGTGGTGAGTTTGACCGCTTCTCTACTTGGTCCCTGAAATAATTTCACAGAAACGACGAAGGATACGGGATTCAACTGGCGGCGCAGTGTGCTGCCGCGAGCGCCTGTCCGAGGCTTAGACCGCCGTCCCCCGCCGGAACCTCGGAATGAGCGAAAACTTCGAAGCCGCTGGATTCGAGCTTGCGAAGCAAAGGTTCCGATACAAGCAGGTTGTTGAACGTACCGCCGCTCAAGCAAATTCGGTTGATCGACGATTCTTCTCGGAGCAAACACGCCAGGCGAGCAAGCGTTTCGACCAGCCCGTTGTGGAATCGGCGACTGATTGTTTCCCTGCAAACTTTGCGGCGGAGATCTTCGACGATGGCGCCGAATAATGGAGATGGATCGATCTGCCAGCACTCAGCGCCGCGACGAATAGCGAGAGGGTAGCTACCCGTGTCGCTCGACGATCGTGCCGCCATTTCCAGCTCAATCGCGGCTTGCGCTTCGTAGCTCACTTCCCGCCGAATTCCAATGACGGCGGCGACGGCATCGAACAAACGCCCACAGCTCGAAGTTAGGGGAGAATTCACTCGTTGCGCTATCATGCGCAGAATCAATTCCGCCTTCCCACGTTCCAGTTCCTGTGCGAAAGGGACATCCAGGCCGAGGAAATCCTCGCCAAAGGTTTGCGCCAAATAGCTGACTGCCATGCGCCAGGGTTCGCGAATCGCCGCAGCGCCACCGGGAAGTGCGACATATGCGAAATGCGCGGCGCGCTCGAAGGTTGCATATTCGGCCAACAGCGCTTCCCCGCCCCAGATATGCCCGTCCGTGCCATAACCCGTGCCGTCCAGGGCGAATCCGATAACGCGCCCCTCCATCCGGTTCTCCGCCATGCACGCGGCAATGTGCGCATGGTGATGCTGCACGCCGACGAGGCGCACGCCTTTCTGCGCCAAAGCCCATTTTGTCGACAAATAATCCGGATGAAGATCGTGCGCGATGATTGTGGGTTCAATTTCGAAAATTCTCGAAAGATACGTGATGGCCTCGCAGAAGAAATCGAAACTCTCCATGTTTTCCAGGTCGCCGATGTGCTGGCTCAGAAATGCGAGGTCGCGACGCGTCAAACAGATCGTATTTTTCAGTTCTCCCCCGACGGCGAGAATCTGCGGAAGCTCCTTGTGCAATTGCACGGGCGCCGGTGCGTATCCCCGAGACCTCCGAATCGGCCGCGGCTTCCCCGCCGCAGGACGAACCACCGAATCGTCACATCGCAGGAGAATTTCCCGGTTGTGCACAAGAAAGAAGTCAGCGATACCACCCAGCCGATCCAAGGCCTCGCGATTGTCCATCGCAATTGGCTCTTCACTCATGTTTCCGCTGGTCATAACCAAAGCCAAAAACTTGCCCGCAGCAAAGAGTAAATGATGCAGTGGAGTGTAGGGCAGGAATACTCCGAAGTCGCCCTGGCGCAGAGCCACTGCATCAGAAATGCCCGTGCCTTGCTTCTTGGGTAGCAGCACGATGGGTCGCTGTCGACTAAGAAGTGCGGTGCGGGCGTCATCGCCCACAATGCAGAGCATCGCAGCGGCATCGAGATTCGGGACCATGAGAGCAAAGGGTTTTTCGATGCGGCGCTTGCGCTGACGAAGACGCTCGACAGCGGCTGCGTTCATGGCGTCTACCGCAAGGTGAAATCCTCCAAGTCCCTTTACGGCGACGATCTGGCCCAATCGCAGGCACTCTACTGCCGCCTCGATGGAATTGTGTGGTGCCGTAGGGCGACCCCGTGCATCCCAGAATTCGAGCCGTGGGCCGCATTCCCAGCAAGCATTCGGCTGTGCATGGAAGCGGCGATTTTGAGGGTCTTCATATTCCGCGCGGCATTGATTGCACATCGGAAATGTGGACATTGAAGTGCGCGACCGGTCATACGGAACGTCTCGCACGATGGTGAATCGGGGCCCGCAGTTCGTGCAATTGATGAAGGGATAGAGATACCGGCGGTCATGAGGGTCGAATAGCTCACGGAGGCAGTCCTCGCAGACTGTGACGTCCGGGGAAATCAGCGTACTGACATTCCCGCCGGCACGGCTCGGCAGAATCTCAAAGCGACTGTCCGGCTTGCACGGCATTTCGCGAACTGACACGAAGGTGATCTGCGCAAGTGCCGGCACCTCTTCAGGAAGGCGCGAGACAAAATCGTCGACAAGCTCCGTTGGGCCCTGAATTTCGATGCTGACTCCCGCCGGCGTATTGCTGATGTTACCGCCGAGGTTGCGATCCGTCGCGAGCCGGTAGACGTATGGCCGGAACCCTACTCCCTGCACGATTCCGGAGACGCGGATCTCCTTGCGGATTTGCATAATACCTTCAGGATGCGGACGCTGCAGCGTGCGAACCTTCCCGCTTGCAGTCGAGCCAAGCGAGCCATTCCGCAATGCCCTGAAGCGTCTGGCAAGATACTCGAACGATCTCCATGTCGGGATGGACCCGGCGCGCATTCTCTTCGGCGGCAACGATATCGAACGGCACATAGGGGAGCAGGTCGATTTTATTGAGGACCAGCAACTCCGACTTGAAAAAGATCGAAGGGTATTTGAGCGGTTTGTCCTCTCCCTCCGTCACGCTGAGAACGACGAGTTTTGTGGCCTCGCCCAAGTCGTAGCTCGAGGGGCAAACGAGGTTCCCGACGTTTTCGATGAACAACAAATCGATGTCCTCTAGGCGCCAGTCCACAATCGCCCGTTCGATCATCCGCGCATCCAGATGGCATGTGCCACCCGTGGTGATTTGCTTCACGGGAAACCCAAACCGCGCCAGCCGCTTCGCGTCGTTTTCTGTCTGAATGTCCCCGGTGAGAACGGCTACGCGTTCGCTGCGATCGAAGCTTTCGAGGGTGCGTTCAAGCAGGCTGGTCTTCCCGGACCCAGGTGAACTAATCAGGTTCAGGCACAGCGCATTGTGCTCGGCAAAGCGCGCTCGCAGATCGGCCGCAATGCGGTCATTTTCACTCAATACTTTACGTTCCAGTGGCACGCGCTCCATTTTCGACCTCCAGATAGGCAAGCTCCAGTTCATCGCCGCCCAAGAAATGTGAATCGGTTCCACCGCACTCCGGACACGCGGGACTTCCAATCGACGCAATATACGAAGATCCGCAAACGCGGCACATATACCGCCGCGGGCAATATTCAATCTCGAGCGCAATCGGCTCCAATTCCGTCCCTCGCACGAGAGCTTCAAAACAAAAGCTCATAGCATCCGGATTGACGCCCGCAAGTTCGCCGATTCGCACTCCCACTTTGCAGATGTGGCCGTCCGGGAAGCGGCGTCTCTCCACGCGAATCGCATCGAGCACCGAATTGGCGATTCCCATCTCGTGCACCGGGTTCCCTCAACAGATTCGCGGCAATTGATCGCCTGATAGCAGATCGACGATCCGCGATGTTCCCAACCGCGTTCGCAAGGTGACCATCGCACGATGAGTTTCCGTGACCGTTCCGATCATCCGTGCATTGCGGCCCAGCGGATGCTGAAGCATCGCATCAAGAATTTTCTCGGCTGCCGTGGGATCAACAATCGCGATCAGCTTGCCCTCATTTGCGACATACAAAGGGTCGAGTCCCAACATCTCGCACGCACCCTGGACTTCTTCCCGGATCGGGATTGCGTTCTCGTCGAGCTCAATTCCCACGCGCGACCGAGCCGCAATCTCGTTCAAGGAACTCGACAGGCCACCGCGCGTCGGGTCGCGAAGGCAACGGATTTCAGAACTCGCCCGGAGCATGTCCGCAACGAGAGTGTCCAGCGCCGCCGTGTCGCTCGCCACGGCGCTTTCAAATTCGAGGCCTTCCCGCTGGGACAGTATCGTGATGCCATGGTCTCCAATGGTTCCGCTCAACAGGACGCGATCTCCCGGACGCGCTTGATCGGCGGAAAGGCGCGCGCCGGAGGAGACGAGGCCGATCCCCGACGTGTTCACAAACAATCCATCGCCGCTCCCTTTTTCCACTACTTTAGTATCTCCGGTGACGACCATGACACCTACAAGGGCGGCAGCGACGCGAATGGATTCCACGACGCGGCGGAGGGTATCGAACGGAAGCCCTTCTTCGAGGATAAGCGCAAGGCTCAGAAAAAGAGGCTGCGCCCCGCCCATCGCCAGATCGTTGACGGTGCCGTTGACCGCCAGCGTTCCAATGTCGCCCCCGGGGAAGAACAGCGGTTTTACGACGAAGGAGTCTGTCGAAAACGCAATGCGGGATTCGCCGACGTGCACAATGGCCTGATCGTCAAGCCGATCGAGGAACGGATTTTGAAGGGCCGGAAGCAGAATATCTCGAAGCAGATTTCCACTCATGCGGCCACCGCTTCCGTGGCCCAGCAGGATTGAATCCTGGGCCGCGAGACGGACGGGACAATTCAAAGTCACATCGAGTTTCGTCTCTTGCGACATCAATGAGTTCCCTTCGCCGCTATCGCATGCCGACGATATTGGTAATATGCGGCACATGCGCCTTCGGAAGAAACCATGGGAGCACCCAACGGGTTTTCGGGCGTGCAGCGCGTCCCGAATGCGGAACAATCCGTCGGTTTCTTCAACCCCTGGAGTACCTCTGCGCTGATGCACTCCGCAGGCTCGTCCACCGTCACCCCTTCCGTCCCAAAAATCCGATCGGCATCAAATTCAGCGTATTCCTCCCGGAGGCCCAGGCCACTCTCCGGAATTCCGCCAATCCCCCGCCATTTTCGGTCACATACCTCGAATACTTCCGCCAACACTTTCTGAGCGGGCAGGTTGCCCTCGTAAGTCACCGACCGGACGTATTGGTTCTCGACTACTGCTCGCCCTTCTTCCAGTTGCGTCACAAGCATCAGGATCGCTTCCAGGAGGTCAAGCGGCTCGAATCCGCCTACGACAATGGGCACATGAAACTCCCGGATGAGATCCTCATATTCGCGATAGCCCATGACCGTGCAAACGTGACCCGGGCCTATGAAGCCTTGCACCCTGTTGCGGGGTGAACTCAGAAGTGCTCGAATTGCTGGCGGCACAAGAACATGGGAGGCAAGCATCGAGAAATTTGTAATCCCTTCCCGCCTGGCTTGCCACACGGCCATGGCATTCGCCGGAGCCGTCGTTTCAAAACCGACCGCAAAGAACACGACTTTGCGATCGGGATTGGCGCGAGCGAACTTCAGCGCTTCGGTAGGGGAATAAACCACCCGCACATCTCCGCCCTGGGCCTTCACATGGAACAGATCACTACGCGAGCCCGGCACACGGAGCATGTCGCCATAAGAAATCAAAGTTACGTCAGGATGCGAAGCGATCTCGATGGCTTTGTCGATCGTCTCCAAGGAAGTGACACACACGGGGCATCCGGGCCCATGTACGAGCTCGATGCCGGTAGGCAGCATCTCGTCGATGCCGTAGCGCACCAGCGTGTGGGTTTGTCCTCCGCAAATCTCCATCAATACCCAGGGCCGCGTAACGCGCCGGACCAGTTCAGCCACGATCCCGCGTGCAATTTTTTCATCTCGATATTCATCCAAGTATTTCATGCACTTCCTCGGAACCCTGCCAACACCGAACCGCCATACTGGTTGCTTATGTATCTTCCAAATCCGACCGCAGTTCGGCCTTGAGCAACCCCATCGATTCCAGCGCCGCGTAACTGCGTTCCGCTTCTTCGCGGTCCACACAACTGATTGCGAATCCCACGTGCACGATCACGTAGTCTCCTACTGAAGCTTCGGGAACAAAGTCCAGGCAAGTCTCACGCGTGATTCCGCCGAACTGAACGCGCCCCACGCGAATTCCGTTTTGTACTTCGCTCGTGACGATTTTCCCAGGAATAGCGAGGCACATTTTACGAGTCTCCTTCTGCGCGAATCCTGGAAAGTGTTCGCGGAGCGGATTGTCTGCAGTGCTGCGGCAACGGCTGGATCTCCGAAGAAACGATTCCTGATTCGTGCCAATTTTGCAGCTGTCGCAAGGCGGCATCGACCATGGGCACAAGCGCGGCCTCGACTTCGGCAGATAAGGATGTGCCCCAGTCTGTGTTCGCTGGCTGCACGCCCAGCACAACAATTTCCTGCGGCTTATTAGAAATCAGGGCGAGAGCACAGATCAGATCGGCAACGCCCAGTTGATGGGCGCTCCATCCACCCGTCGTGCCGAGCACATCTCTCCCCGTCATCCGAGCAAGCGTTCCAGGCACGTTGCCGGAGTTCATGGCATCGAGGAGCAGCACGCGGGACGCATCTGACGCGTACGGAATGAGTTCAAGGCCTAATGTGCCACCGTCCAGGATTGTGATTCCGGTCGGTACTCGGGAATCACGTTGCAGCAGCCTTGCGGCATGCACGCCGACACCCTCGTCCGAGAGAATTGTATTGCCGACCCCGATGACCACCGTATCGGATGACAGTGCATGTTCCATATCACGCTCTTGATTGAGAACTTCGTCCGGCAACCGGGCTAGCCCTGGTGGCCTCTGGCAGCGGTTCACGTTCAGGTGCAGCCGCGTTCTCTTCTACCATTTCCGTCTCCAATTCGTGTTCAGGAATCCATTTGTATCCGCTGAAGATACTCTCCATGACGCCGTTCTCC
This sequence comes from uncultured Acidobacteriota bacterium, assembly GCA_963757905.1. Lineage (GTDB taxonomy): Bacteria > Acidobacteriota > Terriglobia > Acidiferrales > UBA7541 > DAHUXN01. The sequence goes on from CAVWSV010000011.1 coordinate 31,588, forward strand.
TCTTCGATAGATACGAGGATGGCTGCGTAGACATGGTGGATGAAGAACGCCCAGAACACGAACATCACCAGGAAATGGATTTCTCGAATCCATTGGATGTCAATTACACGCGGAAGCCATCCGACGAAAAGGGTGAGCGTTTTGCTTCCCAGAATCTGAGAGTAGAGCGCAAGTCCGGTGAGTACCTCAAGGATTGCCGCTAAATAAATAACGGCATAAGAAGCGCCCGCCAGCGCGTTATGACCGATTTGCGGAGTTGGCGACCACGACATGAAGCCGTAATATTTACCCGTTTCAGCGAGATCCTTCAGTCGTTTCTTCGTCGTCGGGATGAACTGGTCCCAATGCGACCACCTATTGCCTATAAACATCCAGACAACCCGGATCAGGATTGCCCCGAGAAACGCGAATCCGGAAAGCAAGTGAACAAAGCGCATCGTTCCCATGACGTAGGCAGTTCTTCCATGCGGAATAATGAAGGGCGAGTGCATGTAGTAGCCGGTGATCGAGAGAGAGATGATCGTTGTGAAAATGATCCAATGTGCAAATCGCACCGGCCATTCCCACACGTAGACACGCACCTGCCCGTGCGCCGGCCTCTTCCATTCCGCCTCGTGTCCGTGATGCCTTTGTGTTTTCTTCATATACGGCCTTCTGCCACATCAAGCTTCTGCGCGGGCGTATACCTGCCCGCGAGCATCTACCACGTGAACGGCACAAGCCAGGCATGGGTCAAACGAGTGGATGGTGCGCAAAATTTCGAGCGGGCGATCTGGATCCGCCACTGGCGTCTTCATAAGAGCAGCTTCGTATGCCCCGCGCTGTCCGTGGGCATCGCGAGGGCCGGCATTCCACGTGGACGGAACGACAGCCTGATAATTCTTGATGGCCTGGTCTTCGATCTCCACCCAGTGTCCCAGCGACCCGCGCGGCGCCTCAAAGAAGCCGAAACCGCGCGCGGTCTTCGGCCACGACTTCGGGTCCCACTTTTCGCCGTTGTGAATCCGCACGTCACCCCGCGCCAAATTGCTTCCAAGCTCCTCGATCCATCCGACCAAGCGGTTCGCGAGAAGTTGCGTCTCGAGAGCGCGCGCAGCAATGCGTCCAAGAGTGGAAAACAAGGCCGTGGGCGGAGCCTTTAGCTTTGCGAGGGTCGCATCAACCAGCGCCTTGACGTCCGGCTGACCTGAAGCGTAGGCGACGAGCACTCGCGCCAGCGGTCCTACCTCCATCGCATGATCCTGATACCGCGGAGCCTTTAGCCAAGAATATTTGTCATTCACTTCGAGGAATTCGTACGGGGGCTTCGGCCCAGAATATTTCGGATTGGTCTCCCCGTCAAATGGGTGCTTGGCAGCCTGGTCTCCTCCCGAATACTCGTACCAGGAATGAGCGATGTACTCTGTTACATTCGCTGGTTCGACTGGGTGAACTTTGGATAGATCTCGATTCAAGATAATGCCCCGAGGCAGAAAGAAGTTCGCGGAATCGTTGATGGCTCCCTGCGGGTAGCCGCCATACGACATGAAGTTCCCCAGTCCCTCGCCGCGCCCAAACCAGTCGGGGTAGAACCCGGCCACGGCGAGAACGTCGGGAATGTATACCTGATTCACAAACCCAATCGCCGTCTTGGCCACCTCCACTAAGAAATCGATCCGTTCCGGATTTATCGTTGCGTTGGGCTCGTTCGGGTCCATGGCAGTCGACATGCCACCAACGAGAAATGTCTGCAAGTGAGGATTCTTGCCGCCGAGAACCGCGTGAATCCGGATGAATTCTTTTTGGAACTGCAGTGCCTCCAAATAGTGTGCTACGGCCATGAGGTTGGCTTCGGGAGGAAGATGGTAGGCGGGATGCCCCCAATAACCCGCCCCAAAGAGGCTCAACTGCTTGCTCGCGACTAAAGCACTGACGCGATCCTGGATACTCTTAAAATATTTCTCGCTCGACAGAGGCCAGTCGGAAATCGATTGGGCGAGTTGTGATGTCTTTGCTGCGTCCGCCTTCAGGGCGGAGACTATATCCACCCAGTCAAGCGCATGGAGATGGTAGAAATGGATGACGTGATCTTGCACCGTCTGTGTTGCCGCGATGATGTTTCGGATCAGGCGCGCGTTGTCGGGAACTTCGATGCCAAGTGCATTCTCTACCGCGTTGACAGAGGCGAGTGCGTGAACCATCGTACACACACCGCAAATGCGCTGCGCCCAAATCCATGCCTCGCGCGGGTCACGGCCGCGTAAGATCAACTCAATACCGCGGAACATTGTCCCCGAACTCCACGCGTCGGAGATCACTCCGCCTTCGACTTGTGCCTCGATGCGGAGATGCCCTTCAATTCGTGTGACCGGATCGACCACAACCCGTGCCATGGACTCCTCCTAAGCTCCGCGAGATTCTGGCGGCTGGCTCCTATCGTCTACAGTTTTTTTCGGTCTGATCTTGTCGCGCACGACGTTGCCAACCACCTGCGCTACCATTGCTCCGGCGACCGCCCCTGTGGCGACCCATCCGATCTCATCGGCCGTAACATCGACGCCGAAACCAGGCACCGATGGCAGCCGTTTGTAGAAGGGCGATTTGGTATCCCAAAAGCGATGGGAAGCACACGCGATGCATCCGTGCCCGGCCTTCACAGGCCAACTGGTTCCGTCATTCCAGCGCACAGTTGGGCAGTTGTATGTCGCTTCAGGTCCCTTGCATCCCATTTTGTAAAGACAATAGCCCTTCCGATGACCTTCGTCGCCCCACTCCTCGACGAAACGCCCTGCGTCGTAGTGGGCGCGTCGCTCGCATTGGTCATGGATGATATTTCCGTAGGCAAACAGCGGGCGATTGAACTGATCAAGCGCGGGCAGATCATGGAACGTCAGATAATGCACAAGGACGGCAGCCGTGTTCGCCGGATTGTGCGGGCAGCCTCCCAAATTAATCACCTTTTTCAGCCCGGGAACAGCCTCTTGTAATCCAAGAGCTCCCGTTGGATTCGGATTTGAACGAACCAGTCCTCCGTCCCAGGCGCATGCGCCGACGGCGATATTCACGGCTGCGTGACTGCATACGTGCTTCGCAATATCTAATGCGGTTCTTCCTCCGATGGTGCAATAAACGCCGCCGTCTGCTGTCGGAATGGCTCCTTCCACCACGGCGATGTATTCGCCCGCATGCTCGCGAACGACACGCTCAAGCGCGTCTTCCGCTTGCTTGCCCGCACCGGCCATAATCAGTTCGTGATACTCCCAAGACAGAAGGTTAAGAACGAATTCGGCGACCGGGGGATTGCTGCTTCGCAGCATCGATTCGGAGTTGCCCGCGCAGTCTTGAAACTCGATCCACACAAGGACGGGACGGGTAGTTTGTTCCAGAGCTTTTATTACAGCGCCTAAATATCTTGGCGGCAGGGCCAAAGTCGCAACCATAGCGGTACAGAACTTGACGAATTCACGACGGGAAACACCATGACTTTTCAGCGCCGTGGATAATGTTGGTTCCTGTAAATGTGTCACCAGCCACCTCCGGAACGGCGAATCTGAGGATGCGTGAAGTTCTGGCGCGTCCGCCTCTCATTTCGTCTGTTTCTGCCAACCACCGGATGAACACGCCCGTAATATGCCGCGACGGTCCCTCCCGTCTGTGACCCCGGTCACACTTACTTGTGATCCGCATCGGCATAATTTACACAAACGATTATGATATTCTCGGTTATCAGAAAAGAGTATGCGCGGGTCTTACAAGCAGCGGCGAGACGCCAAAAAACAGTCGGCAACTCTGTTTGGACAAGCCATCGCAGATCCCCTCGCACATTTGAGCGCCCAGTATCCGTTTCCCGCTCGCTTGAACGAGCACTATGTTCGAGTGAGTTTTTGCGACGCATCTTGAAAAGAAAATTGAGCTTGACCCGGCGGTAACGGGCGAATAGATTTCTGCGCGGAGGTACGCTCAAAATGCAATGCCCAGGGATCGTTTTGTCCAAAGCTAGCGCGAGCCGCAGAGCGCGTTCGCATGGTTTCGCCGCATTGATAATCGCAAGCGCACTGTTCGTGCTGGCCGCGGCCGCGAACGCCGGACCGGTTTCGCAGGCAACGCTGATGAGCAAGCTGCAGTGGCGCAGTGTGGGCCCGTATATCGGCGGACGCGTTGTGGCTCTCACAGGTGTTCCTGGAAATTCAAACCTTTATTACATGGGCACCGTCGGAGGCGGGATCTGGAAAAGCACCGACCAGGGCCTCAAGTGGACGAATATTTCCGACGGCACGTTGCCGAGCGCCAGCGCAAGCATTGGCGCAATTGCCGTGGCGCCATCGAATCCCAAGATCATCTATGCAGGAACGGGCGAGACCGACATCCGCAACACCACGATTCCGGGCGACGGCGTTTTCAAGTCCACCGACGCAGGCAAGACTTGGCATTATGCAGGGCTTCGCGACACGCATACCATCAGCGCAATCGTTGTGGACCCCACAAATCCCGACGTAGTCTACGCTTCTTCAATGGGCCATGTGTTTATCGCGGATCCGCAGCGCGGAGTCTTCAAATCCACCGACGGCGGAAAGACCTGGAACAAGATTCTGTTTGTCGACGACAAGACGGGCGCCATCGATTTGGTGATGGAATCCAAAGAACCCAACGTACTCTATGCCGCTATGTGGCAAGCGTACCGGACGCCGTGGTCGCTTTCGAGTGGAGGTCCCGGCAGCGGGCTTTACAAGAGCACGGACGGCGGTGCGCACTGGACCAACATCACGCGCCATGCCGGTTTGCCGCAGGGCGTGATCGGACGAATTGGCGTGGGCATCGCGGCCAGCGACCCCAACGTCGTCTATGCCATCATTCAGGCAAAGCAAGGCGGCGTGTTTCGCTCGAATGACGGCGGTACAACTTGGAAGCGTATCAACGACGAGTGGAAGCTGCGGCAGCGCGCGTTCTACTACATGAGCATTTTTGTGGATCCGAAAGATCCCAACACGTCGTACGTTCCTGAAGTCGATGCGCTGTGGGTTTCGCGCGACGGCGGAAAGACTTTCACCAAGCTGAGAACGCCACACGGCGACAATCACATCGTGTGGGTCAACCCGGACGATACGAAAATTCTCCTGGAGGGCAATGACGGCGGAGCGACCGTCTCAACCGACGGCGGCAAAACCTGGAGCGAAGAGCACAATCAACCGACGGGCCAGTTCTACCACGTCAACCTCGATGATCAATTCCCTTTTCATATTTACGGCGCGCAGCAGGATGAAGGCTCCTTCGAAGGTCCCAGCGCAGCGGCCGGCGGATCGATTCCGATCGCTGACTGGCATCGTGTAGCGTACGGCGAAAGCACATACTCTGTGCCACAACCGGGCGATCCGAACATCACGTACGGAAGCGGCTACTTCAGCATCTTTCTGAGATACAACCTTGCCACCGGCCAGTACGAAAGCGTGAGTCCGTGGCCAAACTACCAGGAAGGAGCTTCGTCCGCTGAGCTCAAGTATCGTTTCGGCTGGACACATCCGATTCTGTTCTCACCTGCGGATCCAAAAGAGTTGCTGATCGGTGCGCAGTACGTGCTGAAGAGCGACGATTACGGCAAGACGTGGCAGCGCATCAGCCCCGACCTCACGCGCAACGCTCCAATCACAGAGGCGCCGAGCGGCGGGCCGATTGATCTCGATCACTCCGGAGCGGAAGTTTATCCGGGGCTTTCGGCGATGGCCGTTTCGCCGCTGGACGGCAACGTGATTTGGGCCGGCTCGGATGACGGCTTGGTCCATGTCACCACCGATGGCGGCAAGACGTGGCAGGCGGTGAATCCCCCGGGACTCCCGGAGCAATCTTGGATCAGCTCGATTCAGCCTTCCTACGCGGACCGAAGCACTGCCTATTTAACTTCGCGACGCTATATGTGGGACGACTTCCGGCCTTATGTTTTCAAGACCACCGATTTCGGTCAGCACTGGACGCCGTTGACAACCGGGCTGCCCGATGATTCTTACGTGTTCGACATCCGCCAGGACCCGAACGACCCGAACCTGCTTTTTCTCGGCGCCAAGAGCACTGTGTACGTGAGCCTTGACGCCGGAGCGCACTGGCAGCCGCTGACACTCAATTTGCCGGTCACGCAAGTTCGCGACGTGGCCATCAATGCACGCCAGGGCGACGTTGTCATCGCAACTCACGGTCGGTCTTTCTGGGTTCTCGACGATCTCACATTTCTCGAGCAATTGACCAAGAAGCCGGCGGTGCCATCCGATGGCGCATTCCTGTTCGCTCCCCAGCAAGCGTGGCTCAGCCATGCCTACGGCAAGCCCAACGGAAACTTCGGCCCAACCGATGTGGGTCAGAATCCACCCTTCGGCGCGACTGTGTTTTTTAACGTTCCCGCCGGATATGACGGCAAAACGCCCGCAACGCTTGCGTTCACGGATGCGCAGGGACAGGTAGTCCGCAGCTTCAGCCTGCACCTGATGAAAAAGCGACCAAAGCCGAGCGAGCAGGAGCAAAGTCAGAAAACTCCCGAGCAGTTGAGGAAGGAGCAGGAAGAAAAACTCACAGGGATTGAGCCCGGCATGAACCGCTTCCAGTGGAATCTGCGTTACCCCGATGCCACCGAAGTGAAGGGTTTTCAACCGCCAGTTGCGGCGGGCGGATTGGACGATACGCCCGAAGGCCCGCTTGTGACGCCGGGTACCTACACCGCGGTGCTCGACTTCAATGGCCAGAAAACGCAGCAGACTTTCACGGTTGCGCTCGATCCGCGCCTCCATGCCAGCCCGGAAGACCTCGCAGCATGCCTCGCGCTGCAACTGAAAATCCACGACGCTCTCGACGCGCTCGATAAAAAAATCAACGAAGCAATCGCCGTGCGCGAGAAACTCGAAACGGCCGTGCGGCAGCATCGCTTGACGGAGGCTCAGGCGGGTCAGGCCATCGGCAACCTCAGTCATGAAATCGGGGATCTCGTGCAATTGGAAATTCAGTCCAGCGAGGGCAGCTTGCTTCACGAGACGAAACTTCGCAGCCACTTGGCGTATCTCGCGGCTGATATCGACCTCGCATATGCCAGGCCCACAGCGGCGCAGTACGCCGTCTTCCAAGAGCTCAACGCGGAAGCGACGACCGGCGAGCAGAAGCTTGACGCAGCCATCTCAAAGGGCAACAAGCTGTTCTGATCTGTGACCGGTTGGCGATGGCGGGCAATCTGTTGCGCATGATGCCTGCCCAATTGCCCGCAAGAACCAGTGGTTACAGAAGGCCGTAACCTGAAAGGTGACTGACGAGCAAGAGGCACGGCGCATCCGCGGGAGCATCGACGGCTGTGGCGTCCAAGATTCTCGGACACACTACCATTTCAACGCGCACGTTTTGGCTGAGCGCATGGGGCGGCTTGAGCGTCAGCGTGCAAAACTCCTCGGAATTTCGGGGCCCTTATTCGGTCACCTCACGTGGGTGCGGTTGCAGAAGAACGGCAAGTCGCGTAGTATCTATAACGCGGGGTGGAGCAGCCTGGTAGCTCGTCGGGCTCATAACCCGGAGGTCGTTGGTTCAAATCCAACCCCCGCAACCATCCCAATTTGACAGTCCTGCCTCGAATCTTCTCCCAGTAGATCCCACTCAACCTTGCGCTTCGTAATGCGGATCGCTCTCGCTTGTCTGTGGCACCATCTGAATCTCACGCACGCGTTTTAGCACTTCCGCGCGAGAGAGAACCAAACTTTTCGAGAGCAACCCGCGCAAATCAATAATCCCCGACGTGACAAACTCGCGGATCTCGGCGAGCTGCGCGTCGATTGAATCCGGCTGGGCTCAAGCAGCCTCTTCGTAATCGCATCGAGCTTGGCTTGGCGATTCTTGATGGCACGGTGAACCCGTGATAGATTCACCAGTTCTTGCTAGGAGGTTTGACATGATCGCTTGGAAAACTTTGCGGAACTTCATTCGGCTCGTGGCGTGTCTTGTGGCCGGCGCGATCAGCTTTCCTTCTGGGGTGCGAGCGCAGAGTGCGTCCCCTTCGAAGACACCGAATCCCCTGGCGCAGCTTAAATACCGATTTGTAGGGCCTGTCGGAAATCGCGCCGACGCCATTGTGGGCGAGCCGGGGAATCCATCTGTGGTATACGTGGGCGCCGCGGCAGGCGGGATATTCAAGACCACGGACGGCGGAGTGAATTGGAAGCCGATCTTCGACAAGCAGGACGTGGCAGCAATTGGCTCTCTGGCGATTGCACCGTCGGCGCACAACATTATCTGGGCCGGGACGGGCGAGCCATTCCTGATACGTCCTGACTATCCCATGGGCGATGGCATTTATAAGTCGACGGACAGCGGCCGAACGTGGCAGCACATGGGTCTCGAACTGACGGGGCGTATTGGGCGAGTGGTTATCAATCCGCATAATCCAAATATTGTGTTTGCCTGCGCGTTGGGGCAAGCGTACCGCCCGCAGAAGGAACGGGGCATTTATCGCACAATGGACGGCGGAGAAACGTGGAAGCAAGTGCTCTTTGTGAATCAGGACACAGGCTGCTCGGACATTTCGATGGATGCCAACGATTCCCAAACGCTTTTCGCCGGAATGTGGCAGGTGAAAATTCGGACATGGGGGCTGGACAGCGGCGGGACGGGCGGCGGCGTCTACGTATCGCATGATGGCGGTGACACTTGGAAAAAGCTTTCGGGACATGGATTGCCCGATGCGAATCAGCCGGTGGGAAAAGTTGGCGTCGGCGTTGCGCCCAGCGATTCAGATCGCGTCTACGCGCTGATCGAAGAGAAAACGCCGAGCCTGTATCGCTCGGACGACGCCGGAAAAAGTTGGAAGCTGGTAAATCAGCAGCATGTGCTGGCGGAGCGAGCGCCGTATTATGTGCGCTTTGGAATTGCTCCCAATAATGAGAATCTGCTGTTTTTCGTTTCGGTCGGCTTCAGCGTTTCGCTCGACGGCGGCCATACGGTTTCGCTGCCTGGAACCGGTCCGGAAAGCACAAAAGGAAATCCCAGCGGACTCGGGTCCGCCGGCGGTGACAACCACGATGTGTGGTTTGATCCGCTCAATCCGCAGCGCGTGATGGTCGCAAACGACGCCGGGGCTTCCATCAGCCTGAACGGCGGAAAGACGTATGAGCACGTGCAGTTGCCTATCGCGCAGCTTTATCACGTTTACACGGACAACCGGATTCCTTATTTCGTTTACACAAATCGTCAGGATGGGACGTCGTTCCGCGGACCGAGCAATGACCTGGAAGGCTCCGGTGGATTCTTCGGCGGAGGCATCTCTACGGGCGAATGGACACATGTCGGCGGATGCGAGAGCGGATTCACGATTCCCGATCCTGTCGACAATAACATTATTTGGTCGGCGTGCTACGACGGCGAACTTACGCGCATGGACTTGCGGACGGGCCAGGCCCGCAGCGTGACTGTATGGCCCGACGCGAGTTATGGCTGGGCGCCCGCGGATGTTAAATACCGCTGGCACTGGACTTTTCCGATCGACGTTTCGCCCCACGATCACAATCGCGTTTACGTCGGCAGCCAGTATGTTCATGAGACGGTGAACGGAGGGCAGAGCTGGCGCGTCATTAGTCCGGATCTGACTACAAATGACAAAAATCATCAGAAAAGTTCCGGCGGAATTGCCGCGGATAACCTGATGACGTTTGATGGGTCGACGCTTTACGCCATCGCGGAATCGCCTGTGACCGATGGACTGATCTGGACAGGAAGCAACGATGGCCAGGTGAACCTCACGCGTGACGGCGGCAAAAACTGGACGAATGTGACGAAGAACATTCCGAATCTGCCACCGTGGGGAACAGTCGAGAATATAGAGCCGTCACGCTTCGACGCGGGCACGGCGTATATCGCGGTGAACTTCGAGCAGGTCGGTAACTATGATCCCTATGTTTATAAAACGACAGATTACGGACAGTCGTGGCGGCTGATCAGCGATGGAGTGCCGAAATCGGTGAACAGCAGCGCGCACTGCATCATCGAAGACCCTGTGCGCAAGGGAATGCTGTATCTCGGAACGGATAATTCGGTTTACGTGTCGTGGGACGACGGCGGACATTGGACGGCGCTGCGCAACAATATGCCTCCCGCACCCGTGTACTGGCTGACGATACAACCGCAATTCAACGACCTCGTGGTGGCGACATACGGGCGAGGAATCTGGATTCTCGATGACGTCACGCCGCTGCGAGATTACCGTGCATCTCAGAATTCAGCGGCATACCTCTTCAAGCCGCGGGCGGCGTATCGCTTTCGCACGTTCGATAACACGCGAGAGAGCGGTGTGGGCAGCCACGTTGCTGGCCAGAATCCGACCTACGGCGCCGACATCAATTTTTATTTGAAGGCCGCGTCAAAGAACGTACAACTTACGATCGCGGGTGTGGACGGAAAGACGATTCGAACTATCAAATTCAAGAAGGGCGCGAAACCTGGCCTCAATCGTGTGTGGTGGGATCTGAGATACGATCCGGCTACACCCGTAAAATTGCGTACGAGCCCGCCGGGCGAGCCGTGGGTGGAAGTTCCGAAAGAAGGCTTCCGTCCGTTTGTGAGCTGGGTGCATTTTGACGGCGCGCCGCGCGCGGTGCCGGGGAAGTACACCGTAAAGCTGACGGTTGACGGAAAGGAATTCACCGCGCCGCTGGAAGTGCTCCGAGATCCGCATACGCTCGGCTCGCAGCAGGACATCGAAAGCGAAGTACAGTTTCTCCTGCAAATCCGCGGCGAGATGAGCGATGTCGCGGGGATGATCAATCACATCGAATGGACCCGCAAACAATTGGAAGATGTGCAGAAGATGTTCGGAGATGAACCGAAATACGCGCCTGTGGTAAAGGCGGCGAAGGAGTTGGAGCAAAAAGCCATCGTCGCGGAAGGGAAATTGGTGGACCCCACGCTCACCGGGCGCACCGAAGATTCGTTCCGCGCGCCCATGGGCCTCTATGAACGATTGACTTATCTGGGCGCGCTACTCAACGGCTCGCCGGGCGAAGGATCGAGTGGCGCTGATCTTCCTCCGACAGACCAGGCCATTGAAGTCAACAAGGAATTCCAGGAGCAGATTGCCACCGCGAGAGGTGCCTTTGACGAATTGATGGTTAAAGACACGGCCGCATTCAACCAGGCGCTGAAGGCAAATCATTTGACGCTTTCGATTTTGCCTTAGAAACACAGGACGCGCGCTATCTGTCGGTGCGCGGCAAAAGCACTGTTGCGAGGCAACGCATTCTTTCTTGAGACTGATTGGACTTCATGGCGTCTAACCCGTTCGAGGAAGAAGCTAAGCAGCGGCCCTGAAATCGCATCGGATTACCCGATTTCCGGCGCGCCTGGCGTCGATGCGCTTCACCAAATCCCAGTTGCCACACCTGTGCTCCCGGTCGCACCTTGAAGCCCCGACCAATCCCGCTGCACCTGGACAAAATAAAAAAGGGGAGGCGAAACACAGCCTCCCCTTTTTCCTTCGTTCGGCTCGCGGTTTTGGATTAAAAGTAGAACTTCAAGCCCAACTGCACGATCCGCGGATCGCGCGCGCTGAGGACCTGGCCGAATAGACTTGATCCAAGAGATGTGCTGATGCCATCCGGATTCGTGTGATTGAACACATTGAAGAATTCACCTCGGAACTGGAAGCTGGTCCCCTCGGTCACTTTGATGTTCTTGAACAAGTCAAAGTCCCAAACTCCCACTCCCGGACCACGGACGGCCCCGCGAGGCGCGTTGCCGGGGCGCACTGTCCCAGATGGAACATTAGCGAATGCGGCTGTATTGAACCACTGGGCGATGGTGTGAGGTGCTCCTGAGCTCGGGTTAGCGATCATGTCTGGCCGGCCGCCTGCGGCGCTCGGGCCGAAGTAACCGAGGCCACCCGGATCGACGCCAGAAAGCGTGGTCACAGTTAGCGGCAACCCGCTGTAATACGTCACGATGCCGGAAACCTCCCAGCCTCCCAGCGTGTGCCCCAGCAGCCCCTGTTGCGTCCGGTAGAACGGCAGGTCGTATACGTAGTCCGCCGTGAATACTTGCCGGCGATCCAGTTGCGAAGGCCCGTATTCGGCCCGCAAATTGTAGGGGTTTTGCGGCGCCGTGCTGCGGTCGCTCTGATTGTTGGTGAGAGCATGCGAATACGTGTAATTGAACTGAACCAGCGATGTACTCCCAAATCTCTTTTGCGCCGACACTTGCAACGAATGGTAATTCGAATTGAATTCCGTTTCGAGGCTGTTAATCGCGTTGTAGCCCGGGAACGGCCGCAAGGAATTCAAGATCGCCACGTTCGAGCGGGTGATGGTCGGGTAGCCTAGCGAAGCCGCCAGGCCCGGCCGAACCGCGTTGATATCCACAATTCCCAGCAGATGTGTGCCTTCGTTGCCGTAATATCCGACGTCCACCAGCACGTTGTGCGGCAGCATGCGTTGCACGTCGAGACTCCAATCCTGCACGTAAGGCGTGTGGAAAGGAAGCGGCGTTCCATGGAGCGCCAGCGGGCTGAAAGAAACATTCTGAGTCCCGTTCAAGGTTGGCGCTGCAAAGGATGTACCCGAGAACGACACGCTCTGCACGAACGGAGGATTGGCAAAAATGTTCTGTTCGAACGTGCCGAACAGCGTCGCGTCATAGTAAATTCCGTAGCCCGCACGAACGGAAGTCTTTCCCGTGCCGGTCGGATCCCACGCCACGCCCACGCGCGGCGCCAAATCCCTCATGTCCTCGCCCGACACTTTGCTGCCAAATGGCGAGTTCCCATTGGCAACGATAATTCCGTTCAGGCTCGGATTCGTGGTGCATGTCGTTGTTATCGTAGGATCGGCTGCGCAAAGCAAACCCGCCTCCTTGTTTTGCGTGGACGTCGAGGACTGCGTCGGGTCAAACGGTATGACGTAGGTTTTCCCGGTCGGCGGCGCTACGAAGGCAAACGGGGAGAAGTTGTTGAGCTGGCCGTTGTGATCAGTTGGTTGCCTGAACATCGAATACCGCACTCCGTAATTCAGCGTCAGGTTGGGACGCACGCGGAAAGAATCCTGCGCATAGAACTCCCATTGGTTCGTCCGAATGTCAGGCGTGACGTCTTCGGAAGCCTGTGAGAAATTCGAATCCTGACCCAGCAGGAAATTCGCCCACGACTGGTCAAACGTTGGCGTTCCCGTTGGCGTTTCCGAAACGCCGCCCGCGAGGAACGGCGCAAACGAGAAAGCTCCCGTATTCGGCCCTCCATTGTTTTCCGTTTTCTGGTAATGATGATAGGAAATGCCAAAGTTCATGGTATGAAGACCATGAATCCAAGTGAGGTTATCGTAGACGTTGTGGTCGCGATTGTAGTCGCGATAGGGTCCGAAACCGGCAATTCCCGAACCGCCCGAGAGCGAAATAGAGGGCACGCGCGTCAGAGTGGACGTGAATGGCAACGGCACTTGGATGTCTGGCGAATTGAGGGAGCTAATTGTCCCAATGGGATTGCTGACAATCGCGCCATAGGAGAATGAATAGGCCGCCTCGTTCAACACGTTCGGCGAAATCGTGTACGTAGTGTGACCCAAATACGTATGGCCCGGCGCATTCGTGCTCGTAGTGGCCACTCCCGGCAGCGCATCGCCCGTAAATAGTCCGCCGGGCTCTTGCGTTGGGATCGAATCATTAATGTATCGGAAGAATACGTTGAATTTGGGGCTGAATGCTTCGTCTATACGCAGGATCTCCTGTCGCCCGTTGAAGATATTCCGCAGCGGATTAAAAATTGAGTGCGTCGCAGAATTGGTCGAGTTGGGGACCTTGGACCAAATGTCCTTGATATACGCCGCCGCTGTGGGATCAATGCTCGTGATTTGCGTCGCGGTCGCGGTACAGCCCGTGCTTGCATTGAAAGCCACACATACAGGATTCGCAAACGTGCCTTGGAGTTCAGCGGCAGTGGGCACGGTGGCCGTCACGCCGCCGTAGGTAATCACTCTGCGGAATTCCTGCGAAAAGAAAAAGAACGTCTTATTCTTGGCCGTATTGTAGTGATTCGGAATGAAAACCGGCCCGCCGATCGTGTACCCGAAATCGTTATAGCGAAGCGGCGGCCGCGCCGTGCCTTGCTTATTGAAAAAGAAATTATTCGCCGCCAGCTTGTCGTTGCGGAAGAATTCGTAAGCGTCGCCGTGGAAAGCGTTCGTCCCTGATTTTGTTACCACGTTGATTTGGCCCGCGCCCGCGCGCCCGCTGTCGGCGCTGTATTGCCCGCGCAAAACCTTGAACTCCGCGATGGCGTCCACGCTGGGGTAATCCAGCAGCGTCAGATTTGAACCACGATCCACGTTGTCCGCGCCATCCAGCGTCCAGCTGTTCGAACTATTCCTCTGCCCGTTGATCGAGAAACTCACCACGTTGGTCTGCCCGGAGGGATTCGCGAGGCCAATGTACATCTGGTCTCCTGCGCCATACGTGACACCCGGCATCAGGTTGACGAGTTGCTCATAGTTCCGTGTGTTCAGCGCCAGTTCGCGAATCTGCGTGCCAGAAATCAGCCCGGCGGCCGTTGCTGTTTGCAAGTCCACCTGCACCGGCGCGGCCTCGACTGTGACGGTCTGCGACGTCGAGCCGACTTGGAGCGTCAAGTCGATCGTCAGCTTGTCGTTGACGTGCAACTCGATCCCGCTTACGGTCGACTTCTTGAATTGCGAAGCCTCCGCGGAAACCGAATAGTGTCCAAGCGGCAGCAACGGAGCGGAATAATCCCCATTCGTATCGGTCGTTACCGTGCGAGCCACGAGATTCCGGTCCGTATTAGTGATGGTCACCGTAGCATTCGGCACTACTGCCCCGCTGCTATCCTTTACGGTTCCGGAAATGCTGCCGGTCACTTGTTGCGCGACTGCGGCGCCCGCGAACCCCAACAGCAATCCCGTCATCACAAACATCATCAGTCTTCTGCGCATTAGTTCCTCCCCTCGGAAACTGTCTTTCTCGATCGTGTTAATCGGTTCACAATCTTGTAGCGATCCGCCCGATAGACTGACTTGACGAATTCCACAGGCTTGCCGCTATGAACGTATGACGTCCGTGTAAATAAAAATACCGGGCTCCCTTTTGCAATGCGGAGCAGCCGCGCTTCCTCGGCCTTTGCCAAACCCGCTTCCGCCACCTCATCGGTGATGGCGATCTCGATTCCATAGCGGCTCGCCAGCGCCTGGTAGAGAGACGTCCGCGGATCGAAGTTTTCTATGAGGCCCGGGCACAGGGCAGCGCGGATATGGCTGCATTCGATCCCCAGAGGCAACGAATTCGCCATTCGTATGCGCCGCAAGCGGATTACGCTCTCCGCCGGCGAAATGTGCAGAGCCTCCGCCGCTTCCGCGCCCGCGGGGCAAATCTCGAAAGCGAGAACTCTCGATCGCGGCCGCGCTCCGCGCTTCTGCATCTCTTCGCTGAAGGACAAAACCTGCCGAAAATCCTTCTCCAGCTTGATCGCCGAAATGAAGGTGCCTTTCCCGCGTTGGCTGTACGCAACACCCATTTCGCAAAGTGACTTCAGCGCTTGCCGCGCCGTCATGCGGCTTACGCCCAAACGTGCGGAGAGCGCCTGCTCGGAGGGAACCGGCTGGCCCGACTTCAACGCGCCGGAACGCACTTGCCCGAGAAGGTGCTGCTGAATTTGGTAGTAGAGCGGCACCACACTGTGCCGGTCGAGCGCTTCCAAGATCACAACACCCCTATTTGTCTATACAACTAGCCTATCTATCTAGTCGTCTATCACGGGCCTGTCAAGATATTTCTTGCACGTTTCGGTTGCTGGACTTCGAACACCCGGAGCTGGACGATGGCGCGGTATCCAATTTCGCAGGGCGTTACCGTGATGTACACTCTCTGCCTGGAAATGCTGCGAACTCCGGCTGTATGAAAAGAGCTAAACCAGAGCCGTGGCGTGATGCGGGAGAGGACCTAATCTTATGAAGCCTTCAAGCATTGACCTGCGAAATGCTTCACGACAAGAATGGTCGTTTGTGAGGTCATCGTTGTATACATTGCTGTGCTTAATTCTCTGCTCCCTGGCTTTCGCTCCTTTTGCCGTTGCGCAAACCGAGCCGACCAACATCACGGGATTCTGGATCTATAAGATTCCCACGGGAGATGGGAACTTCCGCCAACTGTTTTTCGACTTGAAGCAGAATGGCGAGAACGTGACCGGGAAAATGATGTTCGACCCGCGCCGTGATACTCCCATCAGCGACGGAACGTTGCGCAATGGAACTCTGCATTTCACCGTGACGTTTGGACGGCCGCCGAGGACGCGTCAGGTAACGTATGACGGGACGGTCGAAGGCGACAGGATTTCACTGACGTCCACTTTTCCTGGCCGCGAGCCCATTAAAGGAATTGCGGAGCGCGGCGACCCGAAGGCCATGCTGCCTCCGGCTCGCATTCCTCCTCCCGCGCTGCATGACGTTCCAGATAACGGACTGGCTCGCACGCCGCCCATGGGCTGGAATAGCTGGAATAAATTCGCGGGCAAAGTGAATGACGCGGACGTCCGCGGCATGGCCGACGCCATGGTCTCGAGCGGCATGAAGGATGCGGGCTACATTTACATCAATATTGACGACACGTGGGAAGGCCCACGCGACGCGAATGGCAACATCACCAGCAACCTGAAGTTTCCCGACATGAAGGCGCTGGCGGATTATGTCCATTCGAAAGGCTTGAAAATTGGCATTTATTCTTCGCCCGGTCCGAAGACCTGCGCCGGCTACGAAGGCAGCTACGGACACGAGCAGCAGGACGCGAATACGTACGCCGCGTGGGGCTTTGATTATCTGAAATACGATTGGTGCAGCGCGGACCAAATCTACAAGAACGAAGACATGCAAGCCGTGTATCAGAAGATGGGCGATGCCCTGCTGAAGACTGGACGTCCGATTGTTTTCAGCCTGTGCCAATACGGCGAAGAAAACGTGTGGACGTGGGGCGCAAAGGTCGGCGGAAATTTGTGGCGGACAACTGGCGACATTAACGACACTTGGAAGAGGATGTCGGAAATCGGCTTCAACCAATTCGACATTGCCCCGTATATTCGGGCGGGTCACTGGAACGATCCGGACATGCTCGAGATCGGCAACGGCGGCATGACGAACGATGAATACAAGACGCACATGAGTTTGTGGTCGCTGTTGGCGGCACCGCTGCTCGCGGGCAATGACTTGCGAACCATGTCCGCGGAAACGAAAGAGATTCTGACGAACCGCGAGGTTATAGCGATCGATCAGGACCCGGATGGCAAGCCGGCAAGGCGCATTTCCGATGCCGCCGCCACCGCCGTTGTGGTGACGCGTCCGCTCCACGGTGGTTCAGTGGCCGTGGGCCTCTTCAATCGAGACGATCAACCGCAGGTTGTGACGGTGAAATGGACCGACGTGAATCTGGCGGGACAAAGATTGCGCGTGAGGGATTTGTGGAAGCATGCAGACGTGCCGACGTCAGGAGACGGCTATACGGCGACCGTACCCGCGCATGGCGTTGTCCTGCTCAAGGTGACGCCCGCTCGATAATCTACTGAATTGGCGTAAGCGGCTCAGACAATTTCCTCGACGCCATCTGACGCGCGGCAAACGTATACGTCCGGCTTGATGCGCGTTTTTTCCTCGTATGATTTCGCGAGCCTAGCGGCAAATTCGGCGGCGGCGTTCGGCTGGACCAAATTTATTGTGCATCCTCCGAATCCCGCTCCGGTCATGCGCGCGCCCAAAAGCCCCGGGATTTGTTTCGCCAGTGTCACCATCAGGTTTAATTCAAATGAGGAAACTTCATAGTCGTTGTCGAGGCTCACATGCGCTTCGGAGATGAGGCGGCCTAGCTCGGCGAAATCGCTTTTGCGCAACGCAGCGGCGGCAGCGTGCACGCGAAGCATCTCGGTTGTGACATGGCGGGCGCGGCGACGAATATTGTCGGGCCACGTGGAAGCGACCTGTTCAATCTCCGGCCACGAGACATCGCGCAGAGTTTTTACCTCCGGCCGTAGGGCGCGAATTCTCGCCTCTGCGTCCTCGCACTCGATACGCCGCCGGTTGTATTCCGATGAAGCGGCGAGGGCATGCTTGACCATGGTGTTTGCGACGACCACAGCAACGCTCGATTCGTCGAAGGGCACGGGCTCAATTTCGAGAGTCCGACAATCAATCAGCAAGGCATGGGCGCGACGTCCGCAGCAGGCGACAAGTTGATCCATGATTCCGCAACGCATTCCGGCGTATTCGTTCTCCGCTCGCTGGCAAATCCGAGCGAGCTGCACGCGATCCATTTCCAAGCCTGAAAGGCGCAACAGCGCAAAGGCACTGGAGACTTCGAGCGCGGCGGAAGAGCTGAGACCCGCGCCCATGGGGACATCATTCGAGATGAGGAGGTCCGCGCCTCCGATTGATTGGCCCGCTTCACGGAGTGCCCAGGCAACTCCGCGCACATAGTTGCTCCAATGATGTTTCTGCGGCCGGGGGCCGTCCAACTGGCACTCAAACGTCTCTTGCATCTGTACAGAATGAATTCGCAGGAGACGATCTTTTCGAGCTTTTGCCGCCACGAAGCAGGAGCGGTCAATCGCGATCGGGAGCACCCATCCTTCGTTGTAGTCTAGGTGGCCGCCGATCAGGTTGACTCGGCCGGGCGCACGAAAGATGCGCGGCGTGGCGCCGAACATATCGGTGAAAGTTTTTCGTAGAGCGTCGAGAGAAGTCATTGCGGGCAACTAGTCGAGACGATAAGGCTGACGCCGCTGTATGGTAATCATTCGAAGACGCAGTAAAACCGGTGTGCGTTGAACGCACTCATGACGGGCGGCGACCGGCGCGAACACCGCCCCAAATCATCCCCAGGCCAAATGCCGTCATGATAACGCCCCACCAGAGATTCAGATTGATTTGCAGGCCCCACAAATCCGTGCGGCTCAGCCGAAAATATGCCGTATGCAGCAACGGCTGATCCGATTGCGAGGAACAGCAATCCGATGGGCCAACGAATATCGAGTCCAGACTCGGAAGCACTCATCGGAATATCCAATTCAGCGCGATCGCAATCACGGCTACCGCAATCGCCAACGCCAACGGCCTGCGCAGCATCGGCAGATGGCCGTAATCCTGTCTTTTTGTCAACGAATATACCAGCCCGCTAAGTTCAGCTTCCGCGCGCGGCTGCGTAAAGAAACTGACAACGATCGTGACGAGGAAACAGGCGCCCCAGGCATAAATTGCGCGGTCAAAGTTCGCGGCCATTTCGCTTCTGTACACAAACCAGCCATGCAGCGTCGCGAAATAATGCAAACCGGCCGCAAGTGTGCCGCTCGCCAGGCCGAAGAAAGCCCCGTTTGATGTAGCGCGCTTCCAGAACATGCCGAGCAGGAAAGTCGCGAACAGCGGCGCGTTCACAAACGAGAACAACAACTGCAAATAGTCCATGATGTTGTGAAAACTGAGCGCAACGTATGCCGCGGCAACGCTAAGCAGAACGCCGCCAACCGTAGCAATGCGTCCCATGGCCAGATAGTGCGCATCACCCGCGGACGGCCGAATGTAGGACTGATAGATATCATACGTCCACACAGTATTAAATGCCGTGACGTTGCCCGCCATTCCGGACATGAAACTCGCCAGCAGCGCCGTGATGCCGACGCCGAGCATTCCGGGCGGGTAGTAGTTCGCGAGCAAAAGCGGAAGGGCCATGTTGTAATCGACTTTTCCCTCGACGAGAAATGCCGCCTTCGGCAGCAAAACCCACGCGGCCATGCCGGGAATAATCACGAGAAAAGGAATGAACATTTTGGGAATCGCGGCGATCAGAGGAGTTTTTTGCGCGGCGGTCATGTCACGTGCGGCGAGCGCCCGCTGAATCACGAGAAAATCGGTGCACCAATATCCGAACGAGAGAACAAAACCCAGACCGGCAACCAATTGGAACCAATCCACGCCCATCGGATTGGCAGTCGCGTGGCCCAGGTTGGCCCACATGTGCGTGAAGCCCGGGGGCATGCGCGCCTCCAGACCTCGCCAGCCACCCGCGTAGGCGACGCTAACGACCGCGAGCGGCAAAATGCCGAAAACGATCAGAAAGAATTGCAGCACTTCGTTATAAATCGAAGACGTGAGGCCACCAAGAAACGTATAGATGAGCACAACAATCGCCGACAGCAAAATCGTTGCGTGAATTGACCAGCCCAGCATGAGTTTGAAAACAAGAGCCATCGCATAAAGATTGATGCCGCTGGCAAGGATGGTCATTACAGCGAACGTAAGTGCATTGAAGGCGCGCGTTTTTTCGTCGAAGCGAAGCCGCAAATATTCAGGCACGGAGCGCGCGCGGCTGCCGTAATAAAATGGCATCATGCAAAGCCCGACGAAAATCATGGCCGGAATTGCGCCGAGCCAGTAGAAGTGCGTCGTGAGCATGCCGTACTTCGCGCCACTGGCGGCCATGCCCATCACTTCCAGAGCACCCAGGTTTGCGGAAATGAAGGCGAGTCCCGTGATCCATGCGGGAATGCGACGGCCGGAGAGGAAAAAGTCCATGCTCGTGCGCATGGATTTCTTCAGCGT
Source organism: uncultured Acidobacteriota bacterium (assembly GCA_963757905.1). Taxonomy (GTDB): domain Bacteria; phylum Acidobacteriota; class Terriglobia; order Acidiferrales; family UBA7541; genus DAHUXN01. The sequence goes on from CAVWSV010000011.1 coordinate 52,140, forward strand.
GAATCCCACGCCGAGAACAAACGCGCAGTAAACTCCAATAATTACGTAATCAATCCACTTCAGGTGCATTGTGGCCGCTGAACCTCAAATATCGCGATGCTTCAAATCTCCACAGTACTTATGCGGAATAGCAAACGATATCATTAGGTTGCGTCTTTGCCTTACGATTTTGCGTTCGACCGAGAATGTTCATAGGATAATACTGCGTTGGCTGTGGACGGCTTGTGCTGGACTGCGAAGGAAAAAGAAGTGAACGACAGGCGTACGTTTTGCTAATTTTATGAGCACTGCAAAGCAGGATCGCCGCAACTCATCCCCTTGTGACGATCGCGGATCATCGCCCGAAATTCGCAAGGCGGTGATTCTCGCGCGGGGCTTGGGGAAAAGAATGCGGTCGCCTGACGCGACGGCGCGGCTAGCTGCCGATCAAATGCAGGCGGCCGACGCGGGAATGAAAGCGATGATCCCGGTCGGGCGTCCGCTTCTCGATTACGTGTTGAGCGCGCTGGCAGACGCAGGGTTCCGCCAAGTATGCCTGGTCGTTGGGCCTGAGCATACGGCGATTCGCGAGTACTACCAGACCATTTCTTCGCAGAGAATCGAGATCAGTTTTGCAATTCAGGAGAAGCCTCTGGGAACTGCCGATGCGCTGCTCACCGCAGAACAGTTTGCGGAGCGCGAGGAATTTCTGGTGCTGAACTCGGACAACTATTATCCGGTCGCGGTTTTTCGTGCGTTGCGGACGCTTGGCGAGCCGGGATTGCCGGCATTCGAGCGCGACACTTTGGTGCGGGAAAGCGAAATTCCGCGCGAGCGAGTGCTTCGCTATGCGCTGCTGCAAATCAACGCGGAAGGATATTTGGAGAAAATCATCGAAAAGCCCGACACCATGCCAGAAGCGGCCGGCGATGGAGAAGTGTTCATCAGCATGAACTGCTGGCGATTTAATGCGGAGATCTTTCGCGCGTGTGAACGGGTTGCGCTCTCGGCGCGTGGAGAATACGAGCTGCCGGAAGCAGTACAACTCGGGCTCAGTTCGCTGGGGCTGCGTTTGAAAGCAATTCCCTTTTATACGGGCGTACTGGATCTTTCGCATCGATCCGATATTGCGCAGGTGGCCCGCAGGCTTGCGGGCGTGGAAGTAAAACTGTAAATGAAAAGCGAATATCAGAAACCGTCGAGCGGGGTGATTCCCTTCCCTTCGACGCATTCGTAGAACTTGCCAGCCGGCAGATTCTTATACTCTTCTGTTCTGCCACTGGGCCAGTTGAGGACGACGCGGTCGACACGATCCCGCTGGCCGAGGCCGAATGTCACCGGAAGTTCCGATTGCGAAAGATAACTGGAGCCGCTGTGTACGAGACGAGATTGACTCGAATCGCCGTGAAAGATTTCGACGCGCGCTCCGATTGCGTCGCGATTTGACTTGACGCCAGTCAGGCGAAAGCGAATGGCGCGATTGCGCGAAGGCTGATCGTTGCGGAAAAGATAAGCGGGGCCGTTGTTCGTGGTCATCAATAGGTCGAGATCGCCATCCCGATCGAAGTCAGCGTAGCACAAGCCGCGTCCGACTTTCGGCCGCTGGAATGCGTCGCCAACTTCGGAAGCGACATCGCGGAATTTGCCCGTGCCATCGTTCAAAAAGAGCAGGGGGGGTTGCGCGTAGCCCACGTTTCCGCGAATGTTGCGGACAGTTTCGTCGATGTGTCCATTGGCGACCACGAGGTCGAGCGCGCCGTCGAGATTCATGTCGGCGAAAACGCAGCCAAAACCCAGAGTATTTTTCGAGGGAAGTCCAACGCCGCTCTGGACGGCTACGTCCTCGTACAAACCTTTGCCCAGCGGCCGATATAGGCCAACCATCTCATCGTCGAAATTGGTGATGGCAATTCCAGGACGGCCTGAATCGTTGAAATCGCCGACTGCAACACCCATTCCTGCGCGGGCCTTTCCGTCGTTACTGAATGCGACGCCTGCTTCCACGGCCACGTCTTTGAATGTGCCGTTGCGCTGGTTGCGGTAGAGCTTATTCGGTTGGGTGTCATTGGCAACGATGAGATCTGGCCAGCCATCTTCGTCGTAATCGAGCATAGCCACGCCCAAGGATTTGGAACTGGTATCGAAGATTCCGCTGGTGGCGGTGGCGTCTTCAAACGTCCCGTTGCCGCGATTGCGAAACAGCCAACAGGTTTCTCCACGGTAGGCTTCAGGGGTGCAGTAGGACTTGTGCTTGCCATCGAGGCTGCAGAAAACATCTTGAGCTTGGGACCACTTCACATAATTGCAAACGAAGAGGTCGAGGAAACCATCGCGATCAAAATCAAACCATAGGGCCGAAGTGCTGAATCCCTCCCTTCCCCTGAGCCCGCTTTCGCGCGTGACGTCGAGAAAAGTTCCACGTCCGGTATTCTTGAAGAGGCGATTTTGGCCGACGCAAGTGACGAAAATATCCGGGAAGCCATCGTTGTTGTAATCCCCTACGGCAACGCCCATACCGTACATCTCGATATCGAGGCCCGCGCGGCGGGTGACGTCGGTAAAAGTGCCGTTGCGATTGTTGTGATAGAGGCGCATTGTCACGCGAGTTCGTCGGTGCCCCGGCCAGTCCATGCTATTGATGAGAAGGACGTCCTGCCAGCCGTCGCCGTCATAGTCGAGGAACGCGCACCCGGAACCCATCGTCTCCGGCAGGAACTTTCCTCCGTATGCACCGCTATTGTGGCTGAAGTGAATGCCGGATTGCGATGTGACGTCGGCCAAACGAAATCCGGGATTTGACTGTTGCGGCAAAGAGAGACCACCAGCGGAATTCATCGGCAATGCGTCGGCGGAAACCAAGCCTGCCAGACTCAGAAGAAACGATCTGCGGTTCACGAGATGTTCACCAAGCCGTTGCGAATCGCGTAGACCACGAGGTCGGCGGTCTTGTGGATTCCGAGTGCGTCCATAATGTTGGCGCGATGAACACCGACCGTGTTCACGCTGAGGTCCAGCTGCTCGGCGATTTCCTTGTTGGACTTGCCATTCACGATGAGTTGCAGAACCTGAAGCTCCCGCGTCGTGAGTCCAGAGTTGCGTTCGCCCTTTAAGGCGTCGGAACGTGAAAGCTGCGGAGACAGCACGATTTCGCCAGCCACGACGCGGCGGACCGCGGCCGCCAGTTCGAGGTCCACGGCGTTTTTGAGAATATATCCTCGCGCGCCGGCCTCGAGCGCTTGGCGTACAAGCGTATCTTCCGAGTGCATGCTCAACATTAAAATTGCCGGCTGGGGAGTACTTGCGAGAATTTGCCGCGTTGCCTCCAGGCCGCTAACTCGGGGCAAAGCGGAATCCATCAAAATCACTTGAGGGTGGAGGTCGCGCGCAAGACGAATCGCTTCATCTCCGTCACTTGCTTCTCCCACAACGGCAATGTCCGGCTCATCTTCGAGCATGCGCCGGAAACCTCGGCGCACCAGAGAATGATCGTCAACCAGCAAAACGGTGATTTTATCTGGCATATTAGTTCAGCGTCGCCCGTGGAACTCTGAGGCGGACTAAAATCCCACCGCCGGCAGGTTGAGCGAATTCAATCGTGCCGCCCAGGAGCTCCGCACGTTCCCGCATCGCGACCAATCCTATTCCCGGCTTTGCTGCGCCGCCGGCAAACCCCGCGCCGTGATCTTCCACTTCAAGCTCCAGCGCATCGGGCGAGAACCGCAAACGCACCCATGCTCGCTGCGTTCTGGAATGCCGCGAGACATTGTTCAACGCTTCCTGCAATATCCGATAAATGTGAATGGGCGCGGCGCCGTCCAACGCGAAAGACGTGCCGGACTTTTCGTACGTAATGGCAAGACCCGTTTGCTTTTCAACCGTGGCGATATACCAATCGACCGTGTTTTCCAGCCCGGATTCATCCAACATTACCGGATGCAGCGCCTGTGAAAGGCTGCGTACCTTATCGAGCGCAGTCTGCGTAATGTCACGGACTTCGCGCAAATCGCCGCGCAGGGACGATCCCTCCGGAGCGTATTTTTCCGAACGGCTGAGCATTGAGCCGATTGCCGTCAGTATCTGTCCGAACTCATCGTGCAACTCACGTGAAATATAGCGCAGGGTGGATTCTTGCGTAGAGATCAATTTCTGGGCAAGCTCGCTCCGCTGCGTTGACAATACATCCAGCTGCGCGAATAGGCGACGGTTCCAGTAAATCAAATACAGGCTGGTCAGCAATATCGCAATCAGCGTTCCGGTCAGAAACAGATAAACCTGGCGCTGCACACGATCGTAGATTTCCGCAATTTGCCGCGCGGCATCTTCCTCACCTTCATTGTTCTCAACCAATTGACGTGCCACGACGGACGTGAGCGAGGCTTGCCGGGCTTGCAGCGAGATGCGGATTTGCTCCCGAGCATCTTTGTCCTTGCCGCTTTGCGCAAGAACAAATGTGCGGGCCACTGCGTCCCACAATTGAGCGACCGAATGCGCCAAAGTTTGCATCTGCTCCGGCGTTCGACGGGCGACCGCAAACTGCTGTTCACGACGGAGAGCATCGTTCAGGTCAGTATGGATTTGTTGAAATTGCGCTGACCATGCAGTCAAGGGATATGGTTCGTCGTTGGCAAGCATGTCGCGCATCGCAAGACCAAGCGAGTTCAAATCATTCTGAATGCGCAAAAGCTGAAGCGAATCCTTCCGGTATCGATCGGCCAAATTATTTTGTAGCTCGCGCAAGCCGGAGATTTGCCGCGTGATGTACGCGGAATAGAGCACAACGGCGGCCAGAGTGATGATGAGGCCGAGGAACAATCCGAACGTAGGCGACCTTTGAGCCGAGCGCACGTTTGAAGAGTATAACGGCCATGCGCCGCGTTCCAACGCCGTATCTCTATTCGACGCTGATCTTCCGGCAGCGTACGGCCATGCCGATTCGTAGCGATTCAGATATTGTCACGGCGTTCTGCCATTCGACGTCCCATGCTCGCGATATTGGAAGCGATAGGAAACTGGCGGTCTGCCCGAAACCGCGCGAGTGTTATAACGCAGCAAATATTCGAGGTGGCTTGGATCGGTGGGATAGCCTGTTCCTTGGGCGTATGGATACGAAGCGAGCGTATGGATTGGAAATGGATCCACGGTGCTGCCAAAATCAGCGTAGAAATCCATGTCCTTATCGAACCCATTCGCATAGAAAAAATAATCGCGGATCCAGCCGCGTGCCACTTTTGGCAGCGAGGAAGGATCAAAACTCACGGCCACTTCGTCACCCGAGCCAAAGACAACGTACTTTTCATCGACCTGTTCGAGAAGCGGCAGCACATCTCCATAGCGCGTATAATTCCCCGCCTGATGCGCGTACGGTCCCGTCGCGCTCACTTGGTCGTAAAAGAACGTCAGATCGCCAGGTGTCTTGCCCTCGACATAATTTGGGTAGCCTCGGAATTGCAGTTTCGCATTCGCCAGCGGAACATTCGATACGCGATAGGTTGCGTCGGGCGCGGAATTGTCGATTCGGATTCGATCCCAATAGATCTTCAAGTTCGTTACGATGCGGATTCTTCGCGTGCCGGGCGGGAGCTTCCCCGTTAGATCGGCGGTCATCGTCCGTTCGAGTCCCGAAAAGAAACCCATGTCCCCAACCACGCGCCGCCAGCGTCCATCCGCGCCGAGGGCTTCGATGTAGGGCGGAATCGGTTTCAACCCAGCCTGCCACGCTGAATATAACGAACTCGCGGAAAAGTAATCCGTAAAGCCATCGAGAATCAGCCGCAGAGGATGCCGCGGACTCCAGTTCCCCAACTTCAATTCGAGCCAGTGTAATTTTGCGAAGCCCGCAAAGGGCGTACTCTCGAAGCCAGTTACAAACTGATGGTCGCGCTCGAGCAGCGCCGGAAGAACGTTCCGGCCACGATCATCCCATGCGCCGAGTGGAAGATGCGGAGCGCGAGTCGCAACCACCTTGAACGCAGGAAATGGAGGATTCATCGAGAAATGGCCATTCGGATAGACTTCTACATCTGCCGGATGGTCAACAGCAAGAAGGCGAACTTGATCGAGATAGTCGAGTTCTTCCTCCGGCTCGACAAGGCGGAAGTCCAGCTGGCCGTTTTTCAACTGGACGTCAGAGCCGTTGACCTTGAGATATTCCTCGGGATTCGGAATATTTCTTTCGTCCGGTCCAACCCAGTGCCCGACGATTCCCGAACCAATGATGTCTGCAACAAATTGGAACGTGCGCCCATTCCACGCAAACAAAAGCGGACACGAGCTGCCGCGACGGTCGAGCTCGGTAATCGTTTGGCGCGAATTCGCTGGGAAATTAATTTCATCTTGCAACACGCCGGTGGGCCAAAGCATCCGGACAATATCAACCTTGGTGACGTCACCAAGGCCCACGGTAACACTTGTGTCGCTCTGCCCCAAATATCCCGAGGCGGCTGATACTTCGAACTTCTGCTGAAGAGTTCCGGCGTAGATATCGATCTTGGTTCCGATTGCGCTTTTGTTGTCATTCAGACCGTCAAGCTGCGCCTTCAACCAATGATTGCGATTGCCGCCCACGTTGCGCAAGAGCACAGGCGGCCCGCTATTCTGCGTGATCAACAAATCCGTCGCTCCGTCGCCGAAAAAATCCGCAGCCACGAGCGAGCGCGGGCGCGTGAGGTGAATTTTATCCAAGCCAACTTCGCTTGAAACATTCCGAAAGCCGCCGGAACCTTCGTTCCGCAGCAGTACGATGTGCCCGCCGGAAGAATCTGCTCCCACGGCGGCGAGATCGATCCACCCATCATTGTCATAATCAAGCGCCGCTAACCCCCAACCCCTGCTCCAGTCGAGTTTTGGCAACTCCACAGGCACAAATTGTTTTCCTTTGACGTTGCGCCACAGAGAAAGTCCGGGCGCGCCCGAGTGCGTGAACGCCAGATCCATCCAGTCATCCTTGTTAAAGTCAAAAGCCAGCGCGCCTACCGCGGGCGATTGCATAACGGGACGCCAGGGCTGCTCCGCGCCGAACTTGCCCTCGCGGGGATTCAAATACACCGTGGGCGATCCGTGAAAGGAGGTGACGATAAGATCGACGGCCCGATCGTTATTGATGTCGCTTGCGGTCGCACCCCAGCTCGGCCCCGACCCGCCCAAACCCGTCGGTTGTGTCACGTCCGTAAATGTTCCGTTGCCATTATTGCGCCACAGTTCGTCCGGAGCGTTTGCCGAAGACTCAGAAGAATGTTTTCCGGCCGATGCAGCAGCGCGAGCCACGTAAAGATCGAGGTCACCATCATGGTCGTAATCCACAAATGTGAGGCCCATCGCCTGGCCTGTGATGCGAATTCCCGCGCTGGCGGTTACGTCATGGAATTTCCCGTTGCCGTCATTATGAAAGAGGGCGACGCCGCCGTTATAGCTCACCGCAAGATCAGCATGCCCGTCGTTGTCGTAATCACCTGCTGTGCAACCCATCCCAGGTCCGGGAATCTTTATTCCCGACTGCGCGGTGACGTCTTCAAATTTCCCACTGCCCAAATTGTGATAGAGGCCCGGGCGGCCGTTGCCATCCGCGTTAGCCAGAAAAATATCTGGGCGACCATCGCCATCATAGTCGAAAACGCACGCCCCGGAGCCCCACGAATTCCGTGTGTCTTTTGCGCTCGTTTGGCTGCTCGGCGCTGCGGCCTGAGTTGGCAAACCGGATTCTGAAGTTACGTCCACAAAATGAACGGGAATCGCGCTAAGAACCTGCTCCGCGCCTGGCGGAACAACCTCAGCGAGCGAGTATTTTCCCTCATCGCCATAAGTCAGGCTCATCGGTGCGCCGAGTTTCATCGCCACCAAATGCTGGAACCGAACCAAGTGAGTGCGCGCGCGCGGCGTTTCGCCGGAACGCTGGTAGGCCTGTGCCAGTGCAAATTCAGCTGACACATGAAACCGGTTTATTTCTAGAGCGCGCTCGAATGCCGCAATGGCCTTCGGATATTCGTGCAAGGCCATATAGTCCTGACCGAGGAAATACTGCGTGTCAGCGTCATCGGGATCGATCGCGGCAACTCGCTCGAAATCCGCCACAGAGGCATCCGCATGACCTTCGGATTTTTCGAGGAGCCCGAGGTTGTACCAGACGCGGGGATTCTTTGGCTCGCGTTTTGCACTTTCGTTGAGGATCGAACCAGCCAGGGGAAAGTGTTGGAGATTTAGCAGCGCAATCGCTTGATTGAGCCTGGCAGTATAAAGCTCCGGATCGAGTGCGTAGGCTTTCTGAAATTCCGCAAGCGCGTTCTTCTGCTCCTGGCGCTCCATATAGGCAACGCCGAGGTTATTGTGCTGAGCTGCTTCAATCTTGGTCCCTGCCGCCGCTTGGAGCGTGCGCGCATGAGAAAATTCGCGAACGAAAAATGAGAGGCCTATAAAAGCGAGAAGCCCGATAGCGAGAATTAAGAAGCGATGGAGGTTTCGAGGCATACCTGCGTCAATCTTTTTGGTATGGATTCGCACTGACGACGCCCTGCCCTTCCTTTACTGTAATCGTCTGCCCCGCGGAAATATCTCTCAAGTGATCCACGTGCCCGCTGGGCCAGCGAATTTCAACTTCGTTGGCCTTTGCATTTTGCGCGAGCCCAAACGTCAGAACAAGTTCGCTCGAAGAAAGATAGCTCGACCCGCTCTTGAGCATCTGCCATTGGCTCGACGCGCCTGACGTCACTGTGACAACCGCGCCAATTCCGTCGCGATTCGATTTCGTGCCAACGAGCTTGATGCGAAGGCTCTGGTTCACACCGCCTTCGTTGTGGAAAAGATAGGCCGGGCCGGCATTTGTCGAAATCAAAATGTCCAGCTTCCCGTCGTTGTATACCTCCCCGTAAGCGGCGCCGCGCGCAACGCGCGGAGAATCGAAGGCCGTGCCCAAAGTGGAAGTTACGTTGGCGAATTTTCCGCCGCCGAGGTTGCGAAAGAGCAGCGGTCTCTCGGCATAACGAACCTGACGTTGCACTTTCTCGATATCGCGATCAATATGCCCGTTCGCGACGAAAATATCAGGCCACCCGTCATTATCATAATCAAAGAAAAAACAGCCGAAACCCAGTGTAAGGAGGCTGGCACGACCGATCTCGGAATTCGGCGCTTGATCCACAAACAGGCCGTTTCCCTCATTGTGATAAAGCGCCAGCATCTGGTTCGAGAAATTCGTTACCAGAATACTCGGATAGCCTGAGCGATCATAATCCGCAGAATCCGTACCCATGCCGGCGCGAGCGATACCATCTTCGCTGAAACCGACGCCGGCCATGACGGCTTTTTCCGTAAAAGTTCCATTGCCATTGTTGATGTAAAGCTTGTTCGGCTCCGTATCATTACTGACGAAAATATCCGGCCAGCCGTCCTGATTCGCATCCAAAATCGTGATGCCGAGACTTTTGGATGTGGGGTCGTACAATCCGGCCTTGCGCGTGACGTCGGTAAACGTTCCGTTGCCATTATTGTGCCACAGCCGAAGCGACGTCCCGTGATATGCCTGCGGCGTGCAATATGACTTGGCGGCGCCATCAAGCGTGCAGAAAATATCGGTTTCTGGCGTCCACTGGACGTAATTCGCAACGAGCAAATCCAGATGGCCGTCGCGGTCGAAATCGACCCAAGCGGCGCTGGTGCTGAATTCATTCGGGCCCCATAAGCCTGCCTTCTTCGTAACGTCCGTGAATGTGCCATTACAATTGTTGCGGAACAGATGGCTTTGGCCAAGTGCCGTCACGAAAATGTCGTCGCAGCCGTCGTTGTCATAATCTCCCACGGCCACTCCCATGCCGTACATTTCAACCGCCAAACCGGCTTGACGCGTGACGTCCGTGAATGTTCCGTTGTGATTATTGCGGTAAAGTGCCATCGTGGAATGCGGGCCGGCATGCCCGGGCCAATTCTTTCCATTGATCAGCAGAATGTCCTGCCAGCCATCATTGTTATAGTCAAGAAACGCAACGCCTGAACCCATCGCTTCCGGAAGCCACATTTTCCCAAATGCACCATTGTTATGGACGAAGTGAATGCCCGCCGCTCGCGTCATATCCTGAAAAATGATATGCGCTGGCGGAAGCTTCTGGGCGCGGAGGCCAGTCAGTGAAAAGATCAAAATAACGGGTGCCAAAACCAGCCAGAATCTGCCAAAGAGATTTCGTGGCATCAGTGCGAACCTTTTGCCCTGGGTGGATCGCCAGAACGATACGGCGGACGCGTTGGAGCGAGTGGCGCCGATGTTTGCTCGTGAATCGGCTGCCGTTCATTGTTGTCGTCAGGATGAGCGCGAAGATATGGACCGGTCAAGGCGTCTTCCGCTTCATTCGCTTTGAACCGCAGATACCGCACTTCATACTCATGAGAACGTGCGAGTTGCCCCATGCCGTTGTAACAAAGCATAAGATTGTAATTCGCTTCCAGGTCCTCGGGATCGATCCCCAGCACAGACTGAAATTCACGTACGGCGTCGGCATATCGGCGCTCAAGAAAAAGTGTCCTACCCAGGTTATTGCGCACAACGCGGTCATCAGGATATTGGTCGAGCGCAATCTTGAACTGGGCTATCGCTTTGTCGTACTGCCCCTGATCGCGCAACACGCTGCCATAAAAGAAATGTGCGCTCGCAAGTGTCGGCGCCACTTTAAGAGCCTGCAAAAGGACCTTCTCCGCTTCTGGCAAGTTCCCTTCTTGAAGTTGCACGCGCCCCATGTTGACCCAGCCGTCGGCGCGATTCGGCATCGCTTGGGCGACTTTTTCGAAGGCTGCGTCGGCGCCCTGTAAATCACCCTGAAGCAGCAAACCAATACCATAATCGTTCCATCGCTGCCAGTCAGCGGCTTCTACGGTGACGTGCGGCTTGGGAGGCGCTGCTGCAGCGGGCAACACTTGCAACTCCGCTTTGTCCTGCCCCATCACGACGATGGGCAGATTTGGAATGCCCTGCCGCTTGCCCGAATCATCCTTCGTATCGCCGGTGAATACCCATTTCGTGTCGTCATATCCCGTCGAAACAGCAGGATTGTGTTGGCTTGGATCGTGAATGCCCGCGAAAGCGAATTGCGTGAACCACCAGCTAAATTTTCGGTAGTTCAGCTTGGCCGTCAGCGTAATGCGATTCCCCACATCCTTCGGAATGTGCAAACGATAATGGACCGTGTCGGCGGCGCCAGGCGGAATCAAATGCACGTAAACCACAGCGCGCTCGGCCCAGGCGTTTCGCTTGTTGATTGGATTGCCATGTGAGTCGATCAGCAAAGATCGGTAGAACTGCGCTCCAGGATCCACGGGTCCATTCGTATTATTATTTCTTTCCGCCTCGCCGCTCCAGAAGATCGTGCGCCCCTTTTCGTCTGTAGCCTTCAGCTCGAGCCACAAATCAAAGGCATCTACGGTTCCGCCCGGGAAGAAATGGCCAACGCCGCGCGTGCGGACGACCACGTCGACTCTTACAGTATCTCCGCGGCGAACCGCGATAGGAACTCGGCCAAACGGAGCCGTTAGTTGGGACGCGCGCGTGGCAAATCCCTCTTGCCCCTTCGGAGCCGTGAACTCTGATTCTTCACCCACGCCAAAAGTCGTCTGAATCTGCGGCACAGCGCCCGCACCCGCTATCACCGCCGCGCCCTTCGCCTCGGGTTCTGTGTGTTCCGGCGAAATACCAAAAATATCAACACTCACTTGATTGGCCTTCAAGAACTTCTCGACCGTGTCGAGCTGTGCAGTGTCTTCATTTTCGTAAGGCAAAGCCGTGTTGGCGCCTGGAAAGCGATGTGAATCAATCTGGCCTCCAACGTTGCCGAAATCCGCGGAGCGCACCTTGGGCATGTGACAATCCGTGCAGGTTTGTGGCTTTGGCGGATAGTAAAAGGACCGCGCGCCTTTGCCCGAAACTCCGCTCGCCTGCCAGTTATCGTATTCATTGAAGCCACGCGTCCAGCGGTAATGATTTACCGGAAAATCGAGGTGGACCTTGTGGCACGTCGAGCAAAATTCAGCCGTCTGATTCCTGACAAATGGCTTAAGAAATGCGCGCCGGTGTGGTTCGGGATTCAGCTTTATGAGGAAGTCGACCAAATGGTGCACGATGGGATTCTTACTGGTTGCAATCCGATCCAGCGGCGAGTATTCAAGAACGTAACCGTTTTGCCCCATCGTGGACTGTACCGCCACGATGGAATGGCACATCACGCAGCCCAAGCCTGCCTGTCCTTCGGGAGTATTCTCGACTTCGCGAACGGGTCGGTCGAACATACCGGTCAAAAGCAAGGCGGGATCGTGGCAGCCAGCGCACCACTTCGAGGGACGAATGCCAACCGTGTCCTGCATGTATTCGATGCTTTTGCGATACCATTGATTATTGAATGAAGAAAAATGATGCGCCGAACTCGCCCATTCCCGATAAATGTCGGCGTGGCAAGTCTTGCAGGTCTCTGATTCGAGGAAAAACCTTGCGGGAATTTTTGCGTTGTGGGCGACCTCGACAGACCCCGGAAAATAGGGTCCCGAAGCGCCGCCTCCTTCCTGATTCATCGTGGCAGGGGCTATCACCGGATTCGAAATCTGATACGAATGTTGCCACTGGACACTCCGAACCCACCAGGCGCCAAACGAAACCAGCGCAAAAACAATCAGAATCACCGCCCAGCCCAGCGAAGATGCGTAAGCTGATGCCGCGAGCCATCTCCTTCGATTCGCGTAACCGCCGAGAAGCAAAATGATTCCGATCACAGACGCAATTATGTGCACATAAAGAATCGGAAAATCTTTGCGCGGCGTGCCGGTGAAAATAAGCACGACGCCAACCACTCCGCCTAATGCCAGTAAACTCCATCCCGCGCGATCTATAAGCGTTGCGTTGCGCCACATGCTTCCGAAGAAGAAGAGAAGGAGGAACAGAAATGCGATTCCCGCCGCCAGGTGAAGCACAACGAAAACATAGTAATGGATGGTCGGCGTTGGCCAAGCGTAGTCATACAGAGCGGTAAACAGCAAAACAAATAACAGTCCGAGCCGAAGTCTTTTCATACACCCCGTCGGAACAGAAACATGGCAAACGAGAATACCGAGGTTTGCATGCCGTCAGCCTTTCGTTCCGCAATCATCCGGATATTTTATTAAGATCGCTCTCCAAACCCAGCCTGACGCCCCAGTTGGCCCATAAAACCATTGGAACTGAGACATTAGCCAAGACCGCGCAATGGTGCAGGAGTTAACCGGATTTCAGGGTGCGCCGCAATAATAGAAAAGCACTATGCCGTTAAATGGCCAGTTTCTGTCGAGCCGCCCAGGCTGTCGATGATAAACTCGTGGCTTTTAGCGGGAAAGAGGAGGCGTACACCGTGCCGCAACAAACGCAGCGCCAGAAGGAAGGCATCACTTCCCTTTCCGCCGGCGAGATGGCTTCGGCAATTCGCCGACGGGAAGTATTACCGACGCAACTCCTGGACGCCCATCTGGACCGAATCGCGCGGATGAATCCGCAACTGAACGCCTTCGCCTACTTGGACGCCGACGGTGCGCGGCGCCAAGCGAAGGAGGCAGACGCAGCGTTGGGAAAAGGTAGCCCGCTGGGACCGCTGCATGGTGTCCCGATAAGCATCAAGAGCTCGATCGACGTAGCTGGCTGGCCGTCCGACTGCGGTTCGCGTTTGCGCGCGGGTTACGTTGCTGAAAATGACGCCACGCTTGTCTCGCGACTCCGGCGCGCTGGCGCCATTCTTCTGGGCAACACAAATACGCCTGAACTTCTGATGGCCTACGAGACTGATAACGTCGTGCGCGGGAAGACAAATAACCCATGGAACCTTCAGCGCACACCCGGAGGTTCGAGCGGCGGCGAAGCGGCAGCCATAGCGGCGCGTTGCTCTGCCGCCGGAGTTGGCAGCGATGGGGGTGGATCGATTCGCGTTCCTGCACATTACAGCGGCATCTGCGGGCTCAAGCCAACTCCCGGCCGCATTCCCGCAACCGGGCACTTCCCCGTTTCGAGTGGACCGTTCGCGCTGCTGGGAGTAGTGGGCCCAATGGCTCGCACCGTGCCCGATTTGCAGATTCTTTTCGAAGTCATGGCAGGCCTCGATTATGGTGATCCCTCGTCATCACCCGTTCCCCTTCGCCGTCCGGGCGCAGCAGAACTTGAGCATCTGCGCGCGGGATTTTTCGAGGAAGATGGCATAACTCCAGTGACATTCGAAACGTCTGCGGCCGTGCAAAAAGCCGCTGCTGCGCTGAGTTCCGCAGGGATGACCGTCGACAAATTTCTCCCCGAAGGATTGGAAGTTGCCAGGCGACTCTGGTGGAATCTCTTCGGGCGCGCCGGTGAACTTGTGCTTAAACCCCTGTTGGAGGGCCAAGAGTCACAGTTGAGCCCCATACTAACGGAATTTACAGGCATCGTGCGCAAGGAACCCCAACTGACCGTCGACGAGCTGATGAAAACCTTGCTCGAGCGCGATGATTTGCGATGTAGGTTTCTGCGGCAAATGGAGCGATTCCCGATTCTGATATGTCCTGTTTGCGCAATTCCTGCTTTTCGGCACGGCGAGCGCGAGTGGACAGTCAACGGCCGCACAGTCAACTATCTGCAAGCCATGAGCTACAGTCAGTGGTTCAACCTTCTTGGCAATCCTGCCGTTGTCGTGCCCGTGGGAACATCTTCCGAAGGCCTGCCCATCGGGGTCCAAGTCGTCGGCCGGCCGTTCGAAGAAGAGATTGTTCTCGCCGTCGCGCTCAAGATCGAGGAAGCTTGCGGGAATTTGCGCGAACCCAACCTCCAAATGACAGGCGCCTAGGCTCCCGGAATAAAAAGTTCCAACCGAACGCGCCATGCTACAGACCGGCCCGGCCGCAACCAGACCATGCCCGTGTTTCGTTTGCCCCAGATTTTCGTATTGAAAGGATCCGCCAGATTAAATTGCGGCTCGACCGCGATGAACTGTTTCTCTGGAGGCGCGTAGACCTGTATGGCTTTTATTTGCGGCGCTAGGGCCGTGATTCGGAGTCCGTACTTAGCCGCAGGGTCCGTGATTTCCACGACGGCATTGCCCGCCGCGTTGCGCTGCAAGTCTGTAAAGCAATCGTCCATGAAAAGCGCATGTCCTAGAGCGGCGCCGCCGGCGCGCGTGAAGTCATACGGCGTGCCTCTTACCGACGCCAACTCTCCGGTGGGAAATACATCATCGTAATTGTTCACGACGGCACGCTGTTTGGCGTGAAGTTGCAATCTCGCCTGTGACCGATCGCCGCTCGGAAATCGAAAGTATGGATGAAAGCCAATTCCCATCGGCAGAATTTCTTTGCCTGCATTTTTTGCCTTCACGGTTAGATCAAACGCTTGATTCTTTAAAGCCATCCGAACGCTCACGTCCGTCTTCGAGCACCAGTGTCCCCCGAAATCGCCCCCGTGCAGGCTGGCCGAGACTGTCGACGCAACCGCGCCGTTGTGACACTTCACGTCATTGAACTGCGAAGTCAGGATAAGCCCGTGCATCGCATTTATTTCAGCGTCAAGAGTCTTCCCTTTCCAGTTCGCCGGAAGATGCATTTCTTTACCGGGTATCATCGTCGCAATGGTTTTTGCCTCGGCTGAGAGTTTTCCGCGAATGCGGTTTGGATACGGCAGCAGAAACGCACTGCCTATCGAAAAAGCCTTGTTCCCGAAAGGATCATTGGGATCTTCGAGCACTTGTCTTGCGTCGACGACGCTTGGCGCATTAATTAAGTCAACGGTACCCGTCCCTGGAATATGTGCCTTCACCTGAAGCAAGTTCATTCCGAAACCGGGCAGGACTATCGCTTCGAGAAACTGCGGTTTGCTGCAGTTCCTGGATTCAGGCCGCTTAAGCGTTACGATCGGCTGTCCGCCGATGGAGATGTGGACGGTTTTGGGCTTCATATATAGTGTTCACGAAGCTGCGGGGACAACCTGGCCGTTATCGCTGGCGAGATTTCTGGTCATCCGAACTACCCCCGACATTCTTGAAATTCGCGACGCCGATTCTTATGACTGTTCCGTGCAGCTTCCAATATTCGGGGCTCCCTCTGCGAACTTGACCGGATGCTTCTCCCGAACGCGCTTGCGCGGACGCGCTTGCGGGCTTTTCAGTCCAGATGCCATAGACGCGTCCGTCGAGAGCGGCCAGTCCCGTATAATCCCCCAGAAACGTTCCGATTGCGTTGAACGGCTGCGTTGTCCACGCATAATTTTGGAAGGAGTTGCCAGCGTCGGTCGAGCGCGCCAGAGTGACAGTTTCCTGACGGTTCTGCGGATCGCCACGGCGGTCGTAAAAAACCACATCGGCCGAGCCGTCAGCGGGATCCACGGCTAACCACTGGAAGAATTGATCCGCTCCGTCGTGAACCGCATCCGTGTTTACGCGAACCGCGGAACTCCAACTCTTGCCGTGGTCAGAAGAAGTCGAACAAAATACATCCACATCGCCGTTGCGGTAATCGCTCCACGTTATATAAAGCCGGCCACCTTTAGCCTTGCCTCGCGGATCTATCGCAATTTGCGGAAAACCGTTGGTGCGGGATACCGCCTCGATTGTGAACATTATCGGAGCCGTATCGATTATATTGCGCGTGCGGGCGAATGTGCGCCCGCCATCACGAGAGCTCGTAAAAACAATGTGATTTCCATCTCCCCAGACAACATACAAAGTGCCATCCGGCCCCACCACACCGGCAAATCCTTCGAGCGCGCCGTTGTCATCGCGTGGCAGACCAGGTTTATTGTCGATCTCGATTGGTTTCGACCATGTTTTTCCGTCATCGGTTGAGCGGACAAGCATGAGTTCCGAATCTTTCAGCGTCCACCGTGTCCAGCCTATATAAAGATTTCCCGCGTGTGGTCCGTGGCTATTGTCCGCCACAATGTACGGTTTGTCTTCCCACGGAACGTCTGACCGGTTCGGTTGCACGCTGACTGGAATATCGTCTGTTTCCCAATTTGCCCCGCCGTCGAGCGAACGTCGGATGTGAAGTCCATTCCTGGAAGAGTTATGCCCCCAGTAATTAAAGCTGCCCAGCTTGTCGAAGGTCATGAAACAGATAATCGCGTGTCCCTTGTTATCGTAGGTGACGGATACGTCGCCAGAAACTCTATAATCCGGTGGCGCAATTCCAGAGGCGATAGTCCAATGTTCGCCCGCATCCTCCGAATAAGCGATGTGCGCGTTGTCTTGATAAGCGGCAACAATCTGCCGAGGATTATTCGGATTGATGGCGATCGACGGTTCCGTAAAGAAACCGGGCTCCGGTGTGATCGTGGTGACCATGGATCCCGGAGGCTGCTGGAGAGATTGCGCGCATGCAGCGACGGCGAAAAATCCCAAGCATAAAGTAGCCAACACGCAACGTCCGGTGCGCGCGCATAAAGTTCGATAAACACACCACCAAGAAGACATGCAGCCTCCCATCAAACGCAGTTTGCGCCTGCTGCCCAGTGCCCACTGCCTTAGCAGAGATTCCCAGCCGCGTAAGTAGCTGAAGGCTTGCAATATAGCGCAGTGCATATATTATGCAAGTCGTTTCGTCGCGCTTCAGCCATCGGGGCCTCCCCCGTCGATTTGGAATCATTGCTCAATACCTTCGAACTGATTTTTCGGAGAAATGAAGTACCAAATTGTGTAGATCGTACCCCAGAAGATAATAATCTATGCTATCTTCTCTGTGATTTGGGCCTGATTTGGTTACCTACGCAACCATGAATGCAAGAGCAGAAACCCACGCACTCAAGACATCTCGCAACAGTATTCCGCGGACTTCCCTTGCATCTGCGGTCGCGGACAAGCTCCGCGAAATGATCATTCGCGGAGAGATTCAGGAAGGCGAGCAGTTGCGGCAGGATGCAATTGCCTCGGATTTCCAGGTGAGCCGCATTCCTGTTCGCGAGGCAATGCGCCAATTGGAAGCGGAAGGACTGATAACTATCGTCCCTCATAAGGGCGGGGTTGTTTCCGCGCTTTCGCCCGAGGAAATTGAGGAACTATTCGATATTCGCGTTTTGCTCGAAAGTGAGGTGCTGAAGCTCTCTATACCGAACCTCACCGAAGACGACTTTAAGCAGGCGGAAGCGATACTGCAAACGTACGAAAAGGCTCTCTGGAAGGAAGAAGAAGTGGGGACGTGGGGCCGCCTGAACTGGCAATTTCATTCCATTCTGTATTCGCGGGCCAACCGTCCCCGCTTCATGTCCATGATTCAAACCATCAATAACAACGGGGACCGCTACACGCGGCTTCAACTTTACTTAACACATGCGTTCGAGCGAGCGAAGCAAGAACACCGCATGCTTCTCGAGCTGTGCCGCGAGAGAAATACCGCCGCGGCTTGCGAATTACTCGAGCGCCACATTCATAATGCCGGACGCATGCTCAAAGAATTCGTAAAACAAAGGCGCGCCTGATGTAGCTTACGGCTTGCCCGCCTTTTCCATGTGACCATCCCTCTTTCGACGATTTGCAATTTGTCCGATTTGTTACTCGCCAGCGCCATGCGACAATTATTTATCGAACCGCACCGTCCGTTGCACCTGCCGGAGATTGCGCTTCGGCAGTCAACGGAGTAATTCCTTTCTGTGCCAGTGAACGATCGAAAGCCGGCACTTCCCGGTTCATTAGGTTTTCGTAGTCCTCTGTCGCAACAGATAGGCTCTTCTCAATATTCTGCAAGACTTCGAGCGATGCAGCCGTCGGCGCAAAATCCGCTCCGCCCGCCACGTCTCCTGCGCCAGTGCCCACTTCTCCATTCAGCCAAATCAGGTTCAGGTATACCTTGTAAGCATCGGTATAATATTTGTCGTCGCTGTTCGCGTCTTCGCGCGTGATCAGCTCGTACTCCACAGCCTGCATTTTCTGATCCATTTCTTGAACGGACTTCCGCAAATCCGCCTTCGTTTTCTGATCGGCGAGCATTGCGTTCACGTCTTCAAGTTGCTTGCGCATCCACTCGATCCGGTTAACCATGTCGGACGTGTGGCTAATGTCGTCGCGAATACGCAGCAACGTCTTCACAGAAGCGTCGATATCCGCCTCCGTGCCCGGCGCGTGCGGATCTTTGAGGATTGTAATAGGCTGTGTGAACGTTTGGCCGCTGACCGTCAGCCGCAAGCTGTATTTTCCTGGCGCAACGATCGGACCGACTTGCGCCCCTTCAATTCCCCAGTGCGTGATCGGCCGTGAGTCCTTGCCTCGGAAACGAGCTTCCTCCCATATGTGAGGATTATCAGGAGCTGTGGTGCGAAGTGCGACGACCCGCGGCGGCTCGTAGCGCAGGTCCCAAGCTACTCGATTGAGACCAGCCTTGCCGGGCGCCTTCAGCTTGCGAATTATCCCGCCGTGCTCGTCGAGAACTTCAATCTGGACCGGCTCCTTTGTGGCTGCCTTCAGCGAATAATCGATAAATGCCCGCCCGCCGCGAACAAATCGATAAGTCGCACGAGGCGCAAAAAATCTGACTGGCGCATCGGAATGCTCTTTCGCCATCTGCTCGAGCGGCGTGATGTCATCTAATATGTAAAGCCCCCTCCCGTATGTCGAAACCACAAGATCGTGAAATTGTTTCTGCACGACGGCCCATGAAACCGTGGCGTGCGGCAGTCCTTTATCGAACGTCGTCCAATGCGCGCCATCGTCCAAGGAATAATGCAGCGCGTTTCCCGTCCCGGCAAAAAGCAGGCCTTTGCAGTTGGGATCCTCCGCAATCACGCGCACGTACGAAAGTTCATCTTTCGGCAATCCGTCGCTGATCTTCGTCCAACTCCGCCCAAAATCCGTGGTCTTGTAGATATACGGGTCCCGGTTGTCCATCAAGTGCAAATCAATGGAAACGTATGCGGTACCGGGATCGAAATGCGAAGGTTCGATGCTTGTTACAGTTCCCCAAGCGGGCACTCCGGAAATATTCTTTGTGACGTTGTTCCAGTGACCGCCGCCGTCTTTCGTGTACCACACTTGTCCATCATTCGTTCCCGCCCAAATCAACCCCTTCTGTATTTGCGAGGGCGCAATGGCGAACACGACTTCGCCATAGAATTGCCCGAGGTTATCGCCAACCAGCCCGCCCGAGGGAACGATCTTGCTCGGATCGTTTGTCGAAAGGTCCGGACTGACCACAGACCAGTTCTGGCCCCCATCCGTGGTTTTGAAAATCACCTGGCAGCCGTAGTAGATGGTGTTGTTGTCGAAGGGATCAATCGCGAGCGGAGGCGTCCAATGACAGCGGTATTTTGTCTCATTCGGCGGTGAATCGAGCGTGTGCATCCACGGACTCACAGAGCGCGCCATCTTCGTCCGCGCGTCCCAACGCGTCACTTCATTTCCATAGCAAGTCGCCCACACGATATTGGGGTCCGCCAAATCGGGCAGAGTCCAGCCCGATTCGCACCCGCCCATGGCGTGATCCCAACCCGGCTGTTCGCCGCCACCGAACGCGAATCCGAATGACGTGCTCGGCCCGCGCATATTGCCATCGTCTTGCATATTGCTGTAAACGTAATACGGAACCTGATTGTCGACAGCTACGTGATACATCTGTCCGATCGGCAGCGTCACCCGGCGGAAGCTCTGTCCATGCGATCTTGTGATCAGCAGACCGCCATCGTTCGTTAGCGCGAAGCGGCCTGGATTTTTGGGGTCGACCCAGATATCGTGATTGTCACCACCCCACGGCACCACCTTAAAGGTCTCGCCGCCGTCGATCGATTCTTGGAAGCTGCTGTTCGCAACATATACTTCGTTATCGTTTCCCGGCGAGACCGCAATGCGAATGTAATATCCAGCCCGGCCGATTAGCGCGCGTTGCCAGTTGACGACGCGCCAGTTCTCTCCGCCATCGTCCGAACGCCATACGGAGCCCTGATCCTTGGTTTGAATCAGTGCGTAAATACGGTTGGAATTCGTCGGCGCCACCGCCACGTCAATCTTCCCCACTGGCGGCTTCGGCAAACCGTGGCCCTCTATGCGCTTCCACGTTGTTCCACCATCGCGCGATACATAAACGCCGCCACCGGGGCCCCCGCTGAATTCACCCCAAGTGTGCATCACGATCTGCCAGGTTCCTGCAAAGAGCACGTTCGAGTTTTGCGGGTCCATCGATAGGCCCGAGCATCCGGTATTTTCATCTACAAACAACACGCGATCCCACGTTTTCCCGCCGTCAGTCGTCCGGTAAACGCCGCGCTCCTGTTGTGGCCCCGTCGTGCGCCCCAGCGCGCACACGAAAACGGTATTGGCATCGGTCGGGTTTACCACCACGCGCCCGATGCGTCCCGTCGCGCCCAATCCCATATTCGTCCACGTTTTTCCCGCATCAGTTGACTTGTAAATACCATCTCCCATTACATCGCTGTCTCGTATCGCCCATGCTTCGCCCGTTCCGGCCCAAACCACGTTTGGATCCGAAGGCGCTACTGCCAGCGCGCCAATGGCTGTGGCCGGCTCCTTGTCGAAAATAGGACTCCAGCGATTTCCCCCGTCAGTCGTCTTCCAAATGCCACCCGACGCCGCGCCGGCATAGTAAACATTGGGGTTTCCCGGCACACCCGCTACTGCTGCGACTCGATTACCCACAGTGGGGCCGATGAAACGGAAGCGAAACTGTTCCTGTCCTTGCCCAAACCGGCGCTGGGCCAAGCTTGGAATGGCCCAAGCGGTAATAACAAAAAGACAGAGAAATATGTTCAGCGGCATTCGATTCATTCTCAGCATTCTGGTCCCCTCATGAGGATTAGTGCATGATCTCGTTTGCTTCTTTGCCTGATAGCTTCTTCTTCTCCGCAATCGCGTCTTGAAAACCCTAGGGCCGTCTCGGCATCGGCGGAAATCTTCGTTCCTTAATCTGGAAATTTACCGGCGGCGTTACCCCGAGCAGATACTGAACAAAATAATCCCACCGGCGCCGACTCACGTACAGTGCGTGAGGGCCGCTATCACCGTGAAACATGTTCGGAACAAAAAGCATGTCGAAATCCTTGTTCGCCGTCATCAAAGCATCCACCAGGCGCATCGTCTCGACGGGATTCACGTTGTTATCAATATCGCCGTGAATCAAGAGCAAGTGCCCCTTCAGCCGATTGGCGATCGTCACATTGGATTGTTCTTCATAATCTTTTCCGACCGGATAACCCTGATACTGCTCGTTCCACCAGGCTTTGTCGAGACGCGGATCATGGTCTCCCGATGTCGATACGCACACTTTGTAAAAATCAGGGAATTGCAGCATGGCGTGCGCGGACCCATATCCCCCGGCGGAGGTGCCGTAGATTCCGACTCGCGAAATGTCCATGTACGGATACTTTGCCGCCATCTGCTTGATCATTGCGACATGATCCGCAAACGAACCTCCAAGGTTGTGATAGGAAAATTCGTGGAAAGCGCGAGAACGCCCCGTCGTGCCGCGCCCGTCAACCATCACCACCACAAAACCGAGTTCTGCCATGGATT
The DNA here is from genome assembly GCA_963757905.1 of uncultured Acidobacteriota bacterium. GTDB lineage: Bacteria > Acidobacteriota > Terriglobia > Acidiferrales > UBA7541 > DAHUXN01. Next base: position 74,570 of record CAVWSV010000011.1, read on the forward strand.
GCAGCCGCGTTGCAGCGCCGAATGATTTGGGCACGAAGAATCCCTGCGGCCCTGTGTAAACCTGCTCAACGATCGGATACTTTTTCGATGGATCGAAGTTTGTCGGACGGACGATGACACCGTATAAGTCCGTAGTGCCGTCCAGGGCCTTCCCTTCGAATGGCTCCGGGAATTTCCATCCAGCCTTGATGAGAGCGCTTACGTCGGCCTTTTCCAGTACGCGTATTTCAGAGCCGTCTTTCGTTCGCCGAAGCACCGATTCGCCGGGCAAGTCCACACGCGAGTAGTTGTCCACAAAATATTGGCCATCCGGCGAGATGCTTACCGTGTGATTTGCATTCTCTGGCGTAAGAAGTTCAAGGTCAGAGCCGTCGAAATTCACGCGGTACAGATGCGTCAGATACGGGTCTTCGTTTTTCTCGCGACCGCTGGCTAGAAAATAAACCTGGTGGTCCTTCGCATCCACACTCTCAATCTGCCGGACGACCCAAGGGCCTTTCGTTATCTGATTTTCAAATTTGCCCTTGTCATCGTAAAGATACAGGTGATTCCAGCCATCCTTTTCCGAGGACCAAAGAATGCCGCCATTGTCCGAAATGAAGCGAAAGAAGTGTTCGCCGGGATCGATATACAAGCCATCCTGCTCACTGAGCAGCACCTTTTCATCGCCGGTCTCGGCGTTGACAACTCGCAACTCGGTTTCTTTGTTGCCGCGCGTACCGCGTTCGTAGAAGAAGCTATTGTTATCGGGAAACCATCTGAAGTAACCGGGGCCGCCCTGAAACTCGAGGTCGAGGGGAGCTGTTTTCACGTCGACTCGCTTGCCAGACAACACATCAAAAACCATCAGCTCCGCATGCGGGAGAGCTTCGCCGGGCAACGGGTAAACGTAATCGTAAGCCTTCGGCCGGAGCTGATCGGGTGGAACAAACTGCAAAGTGGTGAAGCGTCCGGCATTGCGCGAATCGATTCGGAAGGTAATCAACTTCGAGGAATCGGGCGACCAAAATACTTCCGGACGTTCCTTGGCGTCTTCGCCGCGCTCAATTCCCTCGGTGACAAGCGTGCGAAGGTCGGGAAGTGGTGTTGCATAATCCCATCCGGGCACGCCATCGCGCGTCAATTGCACGACCTCGCCCGTCGAAGTATCGCGCACAAATAAATTGTGGTCCTTCAGGTAGGCGGCCCACCGTCCATCGGGGGACACGTTCTCGTAAGGATTCGCATTGGGATGCGGGCTCTTCGTGCATTCGTAGTTGCTTAGCTTGCAAGTCCAATCTGTATCCTCAACCTGGAAACGGATCGCATCGCCATGGTCGGCATATTCAAAAGCATAGAAAGGCAAGTTCGTGCCTTCGTACGTCCGTCCCGAAGCACGCGACAAACCTGCGGCAAGCCGGCTCTGATCAAACGCTGGAGCGCTAGTGTTCTTAGCGGCATCAACCACCACGAATTGCGAACCCTTCGGGCCGTCCGTGCGGTACCAAAAACGGTCGCTGTGTTCAATCCAAGTAGGACGGACTTCCGCCAGGGAAACCATGGACCGCATGTTGCCGGGCAAGAACCGTTCCGCTCGCTGGTAATCCGCAAGGGTTCCTTGTGCGGATGTGATCGAAGGCATCAACAACAAACAGAAACTTGCGACTGAAACGATCACGCGACCGCGATCTAACCGCATTCGGCCTCCTCCATGAACAGAAAATGCGCAGGAAATGTAGCGAAATACAAAAGCACTGATAAACGCGTCGAGATCCCCGTCATCCAGTCGCACTATTGTCCTGGAATAAACAACTCTAACCTGACGTGCCATGACACAGACTGCCCAGGCGCTAGCCAGTCCATGCCGGTATTTCTATGGCCCCAGATCTTCGTATTGAACGGATCCGCCAAGTTAAACTGGGGCTCGATGACGATATAATCCTTGTCCGGCGGTGCGTAAGCCTGAATCGCTTTAACCTGAGGCGAAAGCGCCGTGAGGCGAAGTCCATACTTTGCCGCAGGATCAATGATCTCGATCACCGCGTTTCCGGCCGCATCGCGTTTCAAGTCCGTAAAGCAATCATCCATATAGAGCGTCGGGCCAAGGGCCGCGCCGTTCGGAGCAGTAAAATCGTAGGGCGTACCTTTAACCGGCACTACCTTTCCGGTCGGAAAGACGTCGTCGTAGTTGTTGACCACCGTGCGCATGTCGGCTGGCAAGTGCAGCCTCGCCTGCGCTCGGTTGCCGCTCGGAAACCGGAAATAGGGATGGAAGCTGATCGCCATGGGCAATTTTTCATTGCCAACGTTTTTGGTTGTGACGATAACGTCAAGCGCGTTGTTCTTCAGAGCCATCCGTACGCTCACGTCCGTCTTTGACAGCCAGTGGCCGCCAAAATTCCCGCCATGAAGGAACGCCGATACCGTCGATTCCGCAGGGCCATTGTGAAACTTCACATCCTGGAAGTGTGCCGACATGATCAAGCCGTGCATGGCATGAACTTCAGCGCCCGGTTTTTTCCCTTTCCAATTCGCTGGAAGCGATAGTTGCTTCCCACCTATCGTCGTCTCGATTGTTTTTCCGTCGGCGGACAGCTTGCCGCGGATTCGGTTCGGATACGGCAGCAGGATCGCGCCGCCCATCGAAAAGCTCTTGTTTCCAAAAGCGTCGTTTTGATTCTCGAGGAGATCTTTGACTTCCGGCAAACTTGGCGCATTGAGGACGTCAATGTCTCCCTTGCCGGGCAAATAAGCCCTGATCTGAAGTAGATTCATTCCGTTGCCTGGCAGGATCGTCGCTCCAAGAAATTGCGGCTTCTTTCGATCCTTTGGCCGCGGGCGCGTCAGAATGACTGCGGGCTCCCCTCCGATAGAAATAGCGCCACCTGGCGCTGCTGCGCCCGCGCCCGAACTCACCGCGCGCGTCTTGGATCCATGTCCGGGCGAGGCTTGCACCGCAATCGAGCCAACCGTCAGGCACAGCAAAACGACCATTCCCCACTTTGTCATCGAGATCTCCATTCGTCGGGAAAACGTTTACTCAGACAATAGAACTTCACCCCTGTCGTGTGCGCGAATTTCAAACACCTTATACCGATATTTTCCTCAGCAAGCAAGAGCTCGCTTTCTCATTCCATGGTCGACGGTACCCTCGTGATTTCCACCGCCACTTCGTCGCCATTCACAGGAACGAGAATCCGCTTATCTTCCCCCCGCTTGCTGGTCAACATTTGCAGCAAACGATGCCCAAGGCTCACTTGATAGGTTCCTGTAGGCAAGCCGGAAACATCGATCGGTGTCTCGTGCAGGCCCTCGGCGCGATTTTCCAGAGTGAACGCTATGTGGCGCAACGAGCCATCAAATGACACCGACTGACCCTTTGCGAAGCCGTCGCGACCGAGGAGAATGTGCACGCGTTGACCGCCCCGCAAAATGTGGAAGCGCGTACGCAAGCCGTCTTTCGGGATGACCTGCGTTAATCCGTTCTTATTTTCAAGATCGCCGCCGTAAGCGAAGAGCCCAAAAATTGGATCGTCCACAACGACTGTTGCCGCCGTGCGTAGCGCCCCGGTGAAGCCCAAATCAATTTCACCGGAGTACCACCACGGCCCGCGGCCCATCTCCTTATTGCCGAGCCATGCGCGACCCCACGGGCGCGGCTCAAATCCGCCGCTGGCGCCGCCATCGTTGTTTTTCCCGGGATACCAGTAACCGTAGTTAAATTCTGGCGTGCCTGTGTTAAGGAGAGCCCACGAACTCAGGTACGACGCGAATCCAAGCCGCATATACGTCGCCGGATCCTTCGCGAAATTGAGGGCATAGTCCATGACCGCCCAGCCGCCCATCTGCGCCATGTAACTGAGGGTGTAGCTGGCGTTGCCACTCGCGCGATAATCGCTTCCCAAATCATAATATGCAGTCTCAAGCCAACCGCGGCAGGCGATGTTCAGTTTCATTTGTTCATTCAAAAACGCCAGCGCGTCATCATATTTCACCGCGCGGGCGAACGCCGTTGCAGGCGCATTCGCCGGAGGGGAATCACCCGGTTCGTCCACATGCGCCATCGCGTAATGCGCGAACGCTTCCGTTGATTCAAATCCCGTCGAATCAAACGGATATTCCGAGCCGAATAGATACGGATGATCATTGATGAAGTATTCGACTTTCTTCTCCCATGCAGTTTTCAGCCAATCGCCCTGATCTTTGTGCCCGCCGTCATAAAGCGCTTGAATCAACGCCGGAATCACCAGCTCGTCATACGTTCCCGTTTTGTCCGCGGACCACTTAATCAGTTCATCCGGCACGGTGAAGAACGCTTTGGCCGTTCCGAAAGCGCGTTCCAGGTAGCCGTCGTCGTTCAGATACTTTGTCGTGGAAGGATAAAACTTGGCGACCTGGTACATGTAGTAGTACATCGCGATGACGTGCGGATAATCGTAAATTCTCCACACATGTTTCTTTCCGCGCACGTTGTCGTACGGGCTATCGCGATTAACTTTCCAGTTAGGAATTCCGTAGATCGCATACGGGTATTCTTCCTTGTCGGTCTCCTGCAGCCCGCCCCAAACATAGTTCTTGATGTAGTACTCAACTGCGGAAATCTCCGTTTGCGATGGATAAAAAACGTTTTTTCCCGCAACGTACATCGCCTTGCCAAGAATTGGATCGTCGCAAGCCACAGCATAAGACTGAAGGCCGTCTAGATCGTCTGGACTGCGCAGAATTTGGTGTTTCATATCCCATTGGGAAAAAAGGCCGTTGTACCACTTGCTCGGGTCCCGATGTTGCTCATGCGTGACGATGAACGAAGCGCGTTTCTTGAAGAGTGTCTCGAGTGGCTGGGTCACAAAAAATTCAAGTGAAAGATACTCGCCTTTGCCGTACTCCACTTTCAGCAGGTTCTCTCCCAAACGAGAAAACTTCACTTTGTAGACGCGCAAATCTTTCCCATGTTCGCCCAAGTATTTAAGCTGCGTGCTTTCCGGATGCTCGGCGACAATGGCGCGAATCTTGTTGCGCGTGTGCAGCGAAAACATGGCCGTCAAATCCGTCGGAATCGTCATTCCCGGCACCACGTTCACGTCGAAGAGCCCCTCTTCATAAAGCACCTTGCGTACACCCGCGTAGTCCGGCGCCCATTGAAAGCGGAATCCATATCGCGCTGAATCGCCTGCATGTCCCTGCGGATCGAGAATCAGTCGCGTGTTCGGCAGCCGCCAGTTCCCTCCCTTGGCACGCAGCTCCTCCGCACTGGCCGCCGAGTGGATATAGGCGGCGTACCCCCGACCGGCTCGCGAAAAGTCAAAATATTCAAGGCCGGTGCCGGCAAGTGGAGTCATAACCAAATACGGACCCTCTGAATTTGTCCGCATCAAAAAGATGAAAGAGCCATTGCCGCCGATGAAACTGTGACGGATCAAACGCTTGGTATATGTTTCGGTCTTGTCCCAAACGTATCGCGTGTTGAACTGCAACGGCAAGCCGAGATCTCCAACTTCGATTTCGTGATCCGTCATGTTGCGCAGAGATATCGTCCACAGCAGCACGTTGTTCTGAAGTCGGAAGCTCTCGGTCGCTTGCAGGTCTCGAGTGGGATTTATTTTGTCACCGGCATCGCCGTTGATGCGCCATTGGAAGATGCCAGCCGTTGCGTTATCGTCGAGTTGCACTTCTATACGAAGCGCCGAGGTGGTGATGGGATCGAATGTCGCTTCGCTAAATTTACCGGCCACGACAGGAAAACCGCTCCCCGCATTCACTTCCTTCCAATTGCCAGCGTCGCGGTAAACGACTTTCCAACTCTTTGGCAGCTTGCAAGGCGCGTCCGGATTGTCATCTTCGGCCCAATACACTTGCGTTGACCAGATTTTCTCCGCCTTCGCAAAATCATACTGAACCCATTCGGCCGTTCCCTTCTTGCCGTTCCAGACAAATCGCGGAGCTCCCATGTCTCCTGAGCTGCGCGGAACAATTTTATCGTTCAACGCAAACAGCATTGGCGAAGGAACGGAAGACAAAACACGGCTAGACGTTGCAATGGTGGGAATCGGTGTCCCGATGCTATATGTCACCTTAGAAGAGCCTGCGCGGTAACTATCATTTCTTTTCGCGGCGGAGGCTTGCTTCCAGTCATGATCACCGCGCGCTCGGTATCGAATGATCACGTCGCCCAGTGCTTCGCCGGAAGCTATATAATCCGTGTCATATTTGTCCCGCACACGCTTCAGGCTAGTGATTCCGGAGGCGGAGAAGCGAACCTGAAACTGCGAGTTCGTGAGAGTTTGCTGAGCGAATGCCTCGATTGGGAAAATGATTAGACCGGCAAGCAGCAGTGCAAACGTGCGAGGGCGCAAGGAATAATTCCTTCCGTGAAGAACATGCTCTCGGGAACCGGGGACTGCTTGCCAGTCTCAAGGAACGATCTGGCTCGCTAGACCCGGAGCGCCGCAGAACCGGATATAATATACGCTTTATCGCAACATGCACTAAATACTTTGCTTAGCCGCGTACGAAAATCTGAAAGCGCTATTTCCCCGCTTCTCCTGTTGACGAGTAAACGTTTTCGGCATAAATACACATGGAGCTTCCCCCCACAGGGAATGTTCTGGCTTGAGTAACCGACGCGTTCGATTGGAGACATCTCGCATGAGAGTCCAAGATCCTGGAAGGCGTGGATTTTTAAAAACTGGAATAGCCGCAATCGGAGCTACTGCAATTCCCATCGCGTCGCCCACGCGGACCTGGGGAACGTACACGGCGCAAGAACAAGCAGCGCCCGCAGCCGCGGCTGGAATCAAAATAGATTTCGACCGCCGGATTGGCGCGATTGATCGCAATATTTACGGGAATTTTACCGAACACTTGGGACGCTGCATCTACGGCGGAATTTATGACGAAGGTTCTCCGTTGTCGGATAGCGAAGGCTTTCGCAAGGACGTCCTCGAAGCTGCTCGCGACATGCATGTCTCTGTGCTGCGATGGCCCGGCGGCAATTTTTCATCTGGTTACAACTGGAAAGACGGAATCGGCCCAAAAGCTGCGCGGTCGCGTCGTTGGGATACGGCATGGCAAGAAGAAGAATCGAACCGTTTCGGCACCGACGAATTCATTGAGTATTGCCGAAAGCTCGGCGCGGAGCCGTACATCTGCGTCAATATGGGCACAGGCACAATGCAAGACGCCGCGGACTGGGTGGAGTATTGCAATGCAACCACAAACACCTATTGGGCTAATCAGCGCAGAAAAAATGGCCATGTCGATCCTTACAACGTGAAGTATTGGGCGCTCGGCAATGAGGTCTACGGAAGCTGGCAGGCGGGACACAAAGATGCCGCAGATTACGCAGCTGACGCCTTGGAATTCGCGAAAATGATGCGCTGGGTGGACCCATCGATCAAGCTCGTTGCCTGCGGCGGTCCCAGCGTTCAATGGAACATGCCGGTCATCGAAAAGCTCGTCGACATCGTTGATTATATTTCGCTTCACCATTATGGTGGCAGCACAGACAATGCAAAGGAATTCGAGGACGCCCACCAGTTCGAGAAGCAAATTCGCGTACTTGACGCTGTTATCACCGCAGCAATGTCCACAACCAGAAAAAAGGAGCGAGTGGCCATTGCCGTTGACGAATGGAATATTTGGTTTCGGTCATGGTTCCACCGCGGAAATAATCACATGCTCGAAGAAGTCTATAACTTGCGCGACGCTTTGTGGGTGGCCTCGGCCCTGAACGCATTTCACCGAAACTGCCGGACAGTAAAATTGGCGGACATGGCCCAACTAGTGAACGTGATTGCCCCAATCATGGCCAATTCCACGGGGATCGTCAGGCAGACGACGTACTATCCGCTCAAGGTCTACACCGATTATTGTGGTGACGTCGCGCTCGATCCGCTAGTTCGTTCGGACGCGTTTCCCGGATCGCCTGAAGTACCGTATCTCGACGTGTCAGCGACAACGGACAAGAGCAACTCAAAACTCACTTTGGCTGTCGTCAGCCGGCATCCCACCGACAATATTGCGGCGGACATCACGATCGACGGATTCGATCCGCGCGCGTCTGGCGAACTATACGAAATCAACGGGCCCAGCCTGGACGCAACAAACACGTTTGCGAGCCCCACTCAAGTAACGGCGAATCGCCGGACCCTTTCCAACGCCAGCCGGGCATTTCGTCAAACATTCGCCGCGCACTCCGTCAGCGTTATCACGCTGCAGGGGTAGCGTCGATTATTCGAGCGCTGCCATTGACTCTTCTTCCTGAATAACCAGCGTGAGATGGTCTTCCCGTTGGTTCGGAGTGGCCAGTGAAATTGCACTGCAATTCTCTACCAGCCAATCAGCCCCCGCATTTCTCAGATCAGCCGCCGGCATCGTTGTGCAGAAACCAATTGTCCGGCAGCCCGCGGCCTTCGCCGAGCGCACGCCTGCGGAAACATCCTCGACAGCGATACAGTCCACCGGATCGAAGCCCAGCATCTGCGCGCCTTTGAGATAAGGATCCGGCGCGGGCTTTCCATTCTTGATGTCGTCCGAAGAAATGAAAAACTTGGGGCGCGGAAGTCCACCGGCGACAAGCCGCGCTTCGGCCAACGGGCGCGTGCAGGAAGTCACGATCGCCCATTGATCGATGGGAAGCGAACGCAGGAGTTCAATCGCGCCGGGCCAGGGTACGACACCTTCCAAATCGGCGAGTTCTCTCCTTTCCACGTCGCGATTCTCCTCGGCATAATCGGAATTCGGCAAGTATTCGCGGATCGTTGAAATGCTCGGGCGGCCGTGCGCAGCCCTCACAACCTCTTGCGGATTGAACCCGTGCTCGATGGCCCATTGGTGCCAAACGCGTGCGACCGCGTGAGTCGAGTCGAGCAAAACGCCATCCATGTCAAACAGAAGACCCCGGCAATGAACCTCCGTTTTGATGCGGTTCAATACTTACCCTCGCGAATTAATTTGACGCCTTCTCCACAAATCCGGAGACTCGTTTTTCCGCGATTTCTATAAGGGCCGGCAACACGTCACCGAACGTCGAATCCTTCGCCGCCCTGCCGAAATCAAAATACAAGCGCCGGTAAAGATCGCAGAGACGGTCATAAACCTCGTGCGTTTCTGCTTGAGGTTGGTAAACAACGTGGGGTGGACAGATTTTCTTCTGAGCCTCTTCGATCGTCTTAAATGTCCCGGCGGCGAGAAATGCAAAGATCGCAGAACCAAGACTCGTAACCTTGCGGCTCGGCACCAGTACCGGCCTGCGAAGGACGTTGGCGTAGACCTGATTAAGTACGGGATTATTCTGCGGTATCCCTCCCGAATTGATCACGCGCTCGATACGAACGGCGTGCTCGGCCATTCGGTCCAGTATTACGCGAGTATGAAACGCGGTTCCCTCAATGGCAGCGAACAATTCATCTTGCGCGGTGTGTTGCAAATTCCAACCGAGCGTCATGCCTCGAAGGTTCGCGTTCACCAAGACCGTGCGGTCACCGTTGTCCCAAGTCATGCGCAGAAGACCCGTTTGACCGGCGGAATATTTTTCGAGGCCGCGGCTTAGTTCGGAGATGGAAGTATTCGCACGGCGCGCGATGGCTTCGAAGATGTCGCCAGTCGCGGAAAGCCCCGCCTCAATGCCGGTGTAAGAAGGATGCACACTGCCGTTCACCACGCCGCAAACGCCCGGCACGAGCTGCGTCTGCTTCGTGATTCCGATGATGCACGTGGAAGTGCCAACAACGTTCACGATATCTTTTTCGCGAGCGCCCGCGCCAATCGCGTCCCAATGGGCATCGAACGCTCCCACGGGAATTGGAATACTCGCGCGCAAGCCCAGCTTTTCAGCCCAGAACGGCGATAACCTGCCGGCAATCTTGTCCGAGGATTCGTAGGAACCCTCGAGCTTCGCGCGCACGCCCGCGAGCAGAGGGTCGACTTTGACCAGAAATTCCTCAGACGGCAAACCGCCGAGGTCCGCATGCCACATCCATTTGTGCCCCATCGCGCAAATGCTGCGCTTGGCCTTGCGCGGATCCGTGACGCCGCACAATGTGGCCGCCACCATGTCACAGTGTTCAAATGCACTGGCGAATTCGTTGCGCTTCGCAGGATTGTGCCGCAGCCAGTGCAGCAGCTTGGCGAAGCCCCATTCCGAAGAATAAACACCGCCGCACCAGCGAATGGCTTCGAGGTTTTCGCGGTGAGCCATCTCGGTGATTTCTGCTGCCTCGGATTTCGCGCGGTGGTCGCACCAGAGGTAATACTCGCCGAGAGGCGTCATGTCGTGACCGACAGGGATTACGGAAGAGCCCGTAGTGTCGAGAGCAATCGATTCGACACTGTCGCCGGAGATTCCCGCCTGTTTCACGGCATCGCGCGTGGCGGAGACGAGAGCGCGCATGTGATCTTCGTGAGATTGCGTCGCCAGCTCAGGATCTTCGCGCTTACGGTGCAGAGGATATTCGGAGACGGCGGAAGCGAGCATTCCCTTCTCGCTGTCCACAATCGAAACTCGTACACTCAATGTCCCAAAATCAACACCCGCTACGATGGCCATGAATCGTTGCCCTAACTCCTAGTTCGTATGCCAGTAAGTTTCCCACCCCAGGTACCGCTTCGCCGCTTCGTGAACCGCACCCGCCACGGAGGAAAAATTTGCCGCAACGTGATGTTCAAAACCGTTCTCGCAAATATATCGCAACAATTTCTGCATTTTCGGAATCTCCACGACTCCCGCTCCACCAAACGTCTCCAACGGGTCATCGGTGAATACCCCGCCTCCAACATAACCGCGCACATGTCCCGCGCGATCATCAGTAGAAAACCGTGCAAAGGTCATGCGCCCCGGCTTAACCAATCCCACGCATGTGCCAAACGTATTTTCCATGCCCACGGTCCCGGCGATAATTGCTTGGTAATCCATTTTTACATTTTTCAGAAACTGCTTGGGCAGATTACTGCAGTGGAAGCACACAGCTTTGTCCGGATTATCTCCGTAATTGTTATTCCAATCGAGCAAGGCGCTCGGCGTCCCTGAGGCCAGTCGCAATGCGTGCATGCTGAGCACTCCGCAAATGTCCACTTCGCACGCGCTCGACATCAGATCGTCGCTCATCATGCTCATCACCGTGCAAGGAACGACGCCAAGATTTTCCTCGATCGACGTCCAGCACTGAATAGCGCTGATCGTAACGTCGGTCTGCTTCATCCACTGATCAATTACAGTCCCCAACTTGGCCATTTTTACCAGAGCTGCCTTCGGCACGTCATTTGTCGAGACGTACTTTTCGATCGACTGGAGCTTCGCTTGCGCTGCCTCGTCGGTGTCTTTCATTCGCTGGATCCGGCCAATCACTTCGGAAAGGTCAAGCGTTTCCACGGAAATTCCCTGTGACTCCAAAATTTTTTCGCTATAACGTACCGTGTTGAACGCCGCGGGACGCGCGCCGATGCTGCCGATACGAAGGTTTCTTAAACCCTTCACTACCCGGCACACCCCCGCGAACCATTCCAGATCCTTCTTGAATTCCGCCGAGTCAGGGCTAACCGTATGGGAGGAAGTAAGTGAATACGGAATGCCGTACTGCATCAGATTATTGCAAGCCGACATCTTGCCGCAAAAACTGTCCCGTCGGAACGAGATGGACATCTTCGATGGCGCGTCCGGAGTCGCTTGAACCAGCACGGGAACGTGCAGCCCAGACAGCCGAAGGGTGTCCGCAATAGCGCGCTCATCACCAAAATTGGGCAGCGTTACAATCACTCCATCAATACGCTCGCCGTTTGCTCGGAACAGTTCTGCGCAGCGCTTTGCTTCCTCGTGCGTCTCCACTGCGCCATACCTACTTTGCACCGCCGTCAGCGCGACGACGTCCATGCCGGCACCCTGCAAGGAGCAGATCATGTCTTTGCGGCCCGATTCCGCCAAATGCCCGGGAAAAAAGCCCCGGTTTCCCACGATCAAGCCCATTGTCATCTTTTTGTCGGTCGACATTCATTGCCTCGTAGCACAACAAAAATTAATCGGCGGCTTCTCCGCCACAATTCAAATACAACCGCACCTTTGAAAATGCTCGACGTTGTGCAATTTAGCAGAATTAACAAACCCGCAAGCAGAAGCCTGCCTCACTTTTTGTCCGGCAGTTGCCCGTAGTACGCCTTGCTCCCATGCTTGCGCAGATAGTGCTTATCGTGAAGCGAAGCTGCCAGCGGACTCAGTTCATGAGCCAAGCCCGCCGTGTAGTAAGCCATTCGCGCAAGCGCCTCAAGAATAACGGAATTGTGAGCCGCCATCGTTACATCTGATCCCCAACAAAACGGCCCGTGACCTCGAACGAGAACCCCTGGAATGCTGCCCGCGTCCAGTCCTTCTTCTTCAAACGTCCGCGAGATCGCTACGCCGGTATTTCCCTCGTAATCGCTGGCTATCTCTTCGGGCGTAAGATCCGAAGTCACGGGGACAGGGCCGTGAAAATAATCGGCGTGTGTCGTTCCGAGACAAGGAATCGGCCGCCCAGCCTGCGCCCATGCCGTCGCAAATTCCGAATGCGTATGTGTCACTCCGCCGATGACAGAAAAGCTTCTATACAGCACGACGTGAGTCGGCAGGTCCGATGACGGCCGATACTTCCCCTCAACAAGTTTCCCAGAGAGATCGGTAACGACCAGATCTTCTGCAGCCAGTTTTTCGTATGGCACGCCACTGGGTTTAATGACAATTAAACCCCTATCGCGGTCGATTCCGCTGGCGTTGCCGAATGTGTAAAGCACTAAGCCCCGCCGAACCAGTTCGAGGTTGGCTTCCAGCACTTCTCGGCGGAGAGTCTCGAGCAGCATGTCAGGCCTTTACGGACGCGTTTTCCTTAAAACAGGCAATCGCGCCAACTTTCAGAGCGCGCCCTGTTTTTCTTGGTCGATTGCGACTGCCTCGCTTTACCCTCGCTGTTCCGAACGCCCTCTTGCCGCAGTCATTTTTGTCCGCCCACTCGCCGGCGCCATTGCTGTCGAATCGCGGAGTACCAAACTCGTCCGCAGCACGTATTCGCTGCCGTTTGGCGAAGGTATTTCCCGTTGCACTTCTGTAAGCAGGGCGTTGAACGCCATTCTGGCAATTTCTGTCTGCGACATTTTTATGGTGGTCAGCGGGGGAATCATGAATTGCGCCAAGCGGATATCGTCAAATCCCACCAGCGATAAATCGCGCGGAATCTGGACCCCTTCTTCGTAACTTTGCCGCATTACGCCAATTGCTGTCATATCATTTGAACAGATCACCGCCGTTGGGCGCTTCGGGAAAACGAGCATTTTCTTCAGCGCCTTCATGCCTCCCTCCATTGTGTGATCCCCTTCAATTAGGTAGTCCGGATCCACAACCAGGCCAATTTCTTCCATGGATTGAATGAAAGCGCTTTGTCGAGCGATTGCGGACTTCAATATCAGCGGGCCCGAAATAAAAGCAATGCGTTCATGGCACAGTGCCGCCAGATGCTGCACCGCTTGGCGAATTCCATGCTGGTAGTCGATTCGGATGTTGCTGATCCGAGGAAGTGCCGGACCGACGTCGATAAAGACGAGGGGAATTTTTCGAGACTTCAAATCCTCGAACAGCGCCTCCTCCATACCGAACGTCACGATGGCAACGCCTTCCACCCTGCGCTCGATCATCCGGCGAACAGAAAGCGCGATTCGCTTTGGATCGTGTACCGTGGAAGTCGTCAGAATTTCATAACTGTTCTGAACGGCGATGTCCTCGAATCCCTGGATAATTTCAGGAAAGAACGGGTTGGTAATCTCGGAAACGATCAGACCGAAAATGCGACTGCGCCCCGAAACCAGCGACCGCGCCTGCGTGTTCGGGTAATAACCGAGTTCCTCGATCACCTTCCAAACGCGCCGGGAGAGTTGCGGGGTAACGGTAGAGACCCCATTAATAGTACGCGAAACGGTTGCAATTGAAACTCTCGCTCGTCGGGCGACCTCATGAATGCTCAAAGCTTCTCTCCGCGAAAGAAATAGATGGCTGGAAGTTCAATTAGCCCATTCTGGGTCCACTTTTGTTCACCTTCCAGTACACACCATACCTCTCGCCGAAGACTCGATGCAACGGGATCAACGTCGTGCCATTGCCCTGCCCCACAGTTTGAAAAGTCAGCGGTTGGCCTTTGACCGGCTCGACCCACGAAGCCGATTCAACGTTGTCCGTCCACTTCAAATCGACTGCCATTGTTCCTTCCGGTCTGCCACGAGCCGCAAGCTCCGTAGGGCCAGTGTCGCGGTCGTACTGCATCTGTTCTGTGAGTCCGTCTTGACCCAAACGCCCTGCCAGCACGATTGGGCCGTATAACACGGCCTGTTGCGTAGGATCACCGAGCAATCCTTCGGCGTGCAAACGCATAGGAAGCTTCACTTCAAGCTTGTCGCCGTCCGCCCACGTGCGGTGAATCTCCAGATAGCTTCCCGGGTTCGAAAACGCAGTAAGCTGCTTGCCATTGAGCGTCACGGTGCCGCCATCAACCGCCCAACTTGGTATCCGAACATTGATGCCCGCCTCGACCGGAGCATTTGCCTTCACCGTCAGCGTCGTCCCTTCCTGTTCCGGAAAACGCGTATCCTGCCGAATCGAAATCCCTTTTTCGGGCCAGCGAACCTCGGACGCAATGAAAAGGTTTACAAACGCGTCGCGGTCATTATGGAAGTAAATCGAATCCCCGAATTTCGAGAACTCTTCCGCGCCTGTACCTGTGCAGCACCAGAAGGAATTAAATTTCGAGTTGAAATACTTCCAGTAACCCGTTTCGAGCGGAAGATAGTACATCTTCAGGCCATTTTCGGGGTGCTGCGTGCCGAGACGCGAATTGAAGAGTGTCCGCTCGTAATAATCCATATAACGCGGTTCCGCGGTCCACTGGTGCAAGTGCCGCGTCAGCTTCAACATGTTGTATCCACAGCAGCATTCCTCCGAGGAAACACTTAGTTCCGTCGAAAGATTACCCGGGTCAGTGCGCCAGCCTTCGCCATTGCTTGTACCGCCAGTGGCGTACGTACGTTCTTCCGTTACTTCATCCCAAAAGTACTTCGCCACCTCGTGATAAAACGGATCACCGGTCAGTTCATACCTCCGTGCGGCTCCGATCACTTGTGGAATATGCGTGTTGACGTGCAGTCCCTTGAGTTCGTCCCGGTGGCCCGCCAGAGGATCGAAAAACGATGGTTTCTCAAAGCGGCGTGCTGTCCCGAAGTACTGCCATTTTCCCGTGATCGCAAACAGGTTATAGAGCGCTTCGTTCATGCCGCCAAATTCCGTCTGGAGAATGCGCTGCATGTGCGCGTCGCTGATGCCGGTTGTCCAATGCCCTATCCACCGGGCCATGCCCTCAGCCACTGCCAGCGCCTGTTGATTATGGCAATGCGTGTACATATCGATGTTGCCGGCCATGATTTTATGCAGCGTATAAAACGGTGCCCACACACCGTTGCCATCGCGCAGACGGTCGAAGAAACTCTGTGGGAATGCACTGAGGTATCCGTTTCCGAATTTTTCCTGACATTTCGCCAGATCCGCAACGATCGCATCGCCCTTGGCCTTCACCGCGTCGTCTCCGGTACTTGCGTACATCAAAGCGCACGCCGAGAGATAATGCCCCGTGAAGTGCCCGCGAAGCTCGCATTTGGGATCCTCCCAGCCACCCAAAGCCTCCGCTGAACTCGGCAATCCCGCGTTGACGCGAAAATTGTGCACTAACCGATCTTCCGGAAGAGAGCCCAGATACGCCTGATTGGTCTTGGCCGCTTCTAAAAAGGGGCCGTCGAGCAATCGTACTTGCTGCATCGGGAAAGGTCTAACGAGGAACTGTATGCGATCCTGTCCCAAGCGCGGACGTGCCGGACCTTGGAGCAGGCTCGCCAATACTCCCGGTTCCCCCCCGAATGCCACCCGCGGCACACAGGCGACCGCCGCCGCCGACAGCGCCCCGGATACGAATTTCCTCCGTGAAATACCCTTCCGAGAACTCATGGGAGCTCACCTCATCTTTTCGTGTACTTACCACATTTGATATCGCTTAACGCCATGAAAACGTTTTCTTGAACACACCTATAGAACAATGCGTCGCACGTGTCAAGAAAACCCCCGTTTCCACGCATCTGCACGCCTCTTCGACACAGCCCACGTCCTTTACTTTCGCGCATCACCTCGCGGCAAAAAACGATAACAATAAAACACTCCCAGGATCAGCAGTAACGCCCCCCACCATATGCTCGCGTGAAGTCGAAACAGCACCACCCGATGTTCTGGCGGATGCACAAACTCGTAAACACCTGCACCGAGAATCAGCACGCCGTTCACCAACAGCGATACTCCGATAAAAAACCAGATCGAGATTGAACCCTTCGATTCCATCGCTTCACCAGAAAATGATATTCAAAACCACGAACACGACCCCAACAACAACCGCCCAAAATGCGGGCCGCTGGTAAAACGGAAACTGGCCTTCCGAAGGTATCGTGGTTTCCCCATAAACGAGTCCGTTCAGTGCGGCCACCGGCCTTGGCCGCGTGAAAAGACTCACCGCAATTGTAACTACCACGCACACAATCCAAGACCAAAGCGCGCGGTACATGTCCGCAGCCATCGGACTTGCATGGCTGGAAAGCGCCACATAGCGCACTGCTGCTGGATTAACCTCGATCCACCCAAACATCGCAGCCGCGGACGCTGTGCCCGTAAGTAGCCCCCAAAAACCCCCAGCTGCGGTCGCCCTTTTCCACAGCATGCCCAGAATGACTGTGCCGAACAGCGGCGCGATGAAAATACTGAATAAAGCCTGCACATAATCCATAATGCTCAGAAATTGCATCACAAAATACGCTGTGCCGATACTGATCAGCACTCCCAGAATTGTGCACCAGCGCCCCATCGAGACGTAGTGCGCGTCTGGCGCATTTTTTCGTATCAGCGCTCGGTATATGTCGTACGTCCAAACAGTGGAAAACGCGCTCACATTCCCAGCCATCCCGGACATGAAACCGGCAATCAACGCCGTGATTCCCAGTCCGAGTAATCCAGGTCCGCAGTATCGCGCCAGCATCAGGGGCAGCACTTCATTGTAGCTATGTGCTCCCGCTGCAATGGCTGCGCTCGAACCCGTCAGCTTGAACGGCAGTAACGCCAATCCCAATAGTCCTGGAAGAATGACGATGAACGGAACGAACATTTTAAATGCCGCGCCGATAATGGGCGCCATCTTGGCTGAACGCAAATCCTTTGCGGCGAGCAGCCGCTGCACCACTAAAAAGTCCGTCGTCCAATAACCAAATGATATGACAAGGCCCTGCCCAAACAGCACGCCTGTCCAGTGGATTCCCTCCGGGTTAGTGCTGAACGACCCCAGATAGCGCCACAGGTGCACATACTCGATCGACGTATTGTGGATGATTTGCGCTTTGAGCGGGCCCCACCCGCCAGCCTCAATCAAGCCAAGGATAGGTATCAGCAACGCGCCTGCCCAAATCAGTACGAACTGGAGCACTTCATTAAATATGGCGGAACGTAGCCCGCCAAGCGCCACATAAATCGCAACAGTCAGGGCCGACACCCAGATGCTGAAATTCATGTTCCAGCCCAAAACCACCTTCATGATCAGCGCCATCGCATACATGTTGATGCCGCTCATCAGCACCGTCATAAACGCAAAAGAAATCGCCGCAAGGCTGCGGCTCGATTCACCGAAGCGCAGTTTCAAATACCCCGGCACAGAGTGCGTTTTTGAAATGTAATAGAACGGCATCATGAAGACGCCGAGGAATAGCATTGCGGGGATCGCGCCAATCCAATACGCATGCGTGGCCAGGATGCCGTATTCGTAGGACGACGCGGCCCATCCCATCAACTCTAGCGCCCCGAGGTTTGCCGATAGGAAACTGAGGCCGGCGATCCACGCTGTCATTTCCCGCCCAGCGAGGAAGAAATCCTCGCCCGTGCTCGAACGCCTCTTCAGATAAAACCCAATGGCCAGCACCAGCGCAAAATAAAAGGCGATGATGACCAAGTCGACGGGTGCGAGCTTTACGAGGCGTGATGGAACGGCCAGGGCCAGGACGGGAGTCATCGTTGTTTACTGCGAGAAAACCAACTGAACCCACTCAAGAGCAAACTGCGGCGGATAATACCACCAGGAGCCTTCGCTTTCACGTTTATACCTTTGCGGTCGCGAGCAGCGAAAAAAACTCTGATGCAGTTAAGCTAGCCCTTCACATGGCGAAAGCTCCCGTGCATCCACCGGATGCTATCACTCGCGTCCAGTGGATGCACAGCGAGCAGATTTACGAACCAAAGCTAAAAATCGAGCCTCGCGCGAAATTCGATCTGACGCGGCCCATTCATACCGCTCAGGCCCGCTTCCCCAAAGCCCCCCGACTGAGTGTAACTGCTCCCTATATATGTTGGCTGCATACCGGGGTTAGCCCAGTTCGGGTGGTTGAACGCATTCAGGAACTCGCCCTGGAAAATGAAGTGAACGCGCTCGGTGATGGGGAACATCTTCGTGATCGAAATATCATCATTCCACAGATGCGGTCCATAGAGCCACGGATCCCCGGTGAACGTACCCGGAACAGTGTTCTGGCATACACCGATTAGGAACGTATTGCAGTTTGTCGGAGGCGTAAACGTCGGATTGGCGGCTGCGAGAACCGAAGGCTTAAAATCCCACTTGAAGGGACACGTCTGAGTGCCGCTCGCACCGCAGATATTGGGCGTGTAGACCCCCACCGAACTCTGCAACTGCGACCGCGTGATGCCATTGAAGACCAACCCTCCATCCCCGTAATCGTTAAACGTGTTGTATCCGCCGGTCACTTGGAACGGGAATCCGGTCTGGTACGTGAAGATCGTTCCCAGTGTCCAACCTCCAACGATCTCGTTTATGATTCCGCCCTGATTCAGAAATTGCTTGCCGCTTCCAAAAGGCAGGTCATAGGTCCCGCTGGCATGCACCACCTGTCGCAAGTCGAAAAGTGTGGGGCCGTATCCCAGCCGCAAGTTACGGATCGTGAATTCCGGGACCGTGCCGAGCCACTGATTGTCCGGCTGCAATCCCAGCGTATGGCTCCACGTGTAGTTCACATCAAACTGCATGCCGTGCCATGGCCGCTCGCGGAAGTCCACCAACAGAGCGTGGTAATTCCCGTATCCTCCCGCCGTCATGTAACTCTGCTGCGCGCAGCCGCCACATGAAGCTGCATATGGATTTGTCTGGAAGAAGTTCAGCGGGTAGCTTCCCGGAGACGTGAAACCGTATTGCGTGGCGCAGTTGCTGATCGAGGAGCCAACCAGATTGCAAATGTAGGGCGCGCTCCCGAACGGCTTCGCAAGTTGCGCAGCGGCTTGCCCCGCCTGCCCCTGCTGAATTAACGTGTAGAACCCGCCGTTAGTTCCATAATCCACGAAGGGCACGCCCGCGCCGCCCGATGCCTCGCCGGCAAATGCCGTATTGAAGATTGGCAACGCTTGCTGTCCAGCATAGCCATTGTTGGCAAACGAGTTTATCCCGTTCGCCTGGTTAATCGCCAGGTTCGTCTGCGCATTCTTGAATTCGGTCAGGAATCCATTCTCAAATATGTTGACCTCATTCGTATTCACATTAATCCATTGGTGCACACTGCGATGCCCCATGTACCGAATTTCCAGCACGTTGCTGTGACCAATTTGTCGCTGAATCCCGAAGTTCCATTCCTGCACGTACGGCTGCTTGATGTTGGGATCAAACCCAGCGGCTCCCCAGTAGTAATTCCACGTGAAGTCGGACTGCGGAATCGATGCTGCGTAAGCAGGGGGAGAAAGCTGGAACACGCTCGCGGGATATGTGCCGCCGTTATACGTCAGGCTGCCGGGCGTGAACGATCCGGCGCCCCCGCCGGTGGCCGCCTGATAGGAAAAATACTGGAAGAACGCCAAGCCGTGATTCGAGGCATTATTCCAGAAATACTGATACGGCTCCGTGAATCGCTTGATGTCAAAACCTGCACGGATTACGGTATTGCCTCCGCCCATCAGCTTGCCCAGAATCCCTTCCGAGTAATTCGGATTCCACGCCAAGCCGATCGTCGGTTGAGGACTCACATTCCATGGATTGTACTGGTGGCTGCTCGCCACGTACTGCGGATTCGCGGTCCCTGTAAGCACGCCGGGCTTGAACAGGTTATTCGGCCCCGACGGGCCATACATATCGGCGAGCCCAGCTCCGTGGTAGGCGGCTGTCATGTCGTGGTTATCCCCCGTGAAATCCCAGCGAAGCCCGTAATTCAACGTTAGGGTCGGTTTCAGGCGGAAGGAGTCCTGCGCGTACAATCCCCACGACTTCTGAAGTTCATCAAGGTTGTAAGCGGTCCCTGGCGTGTTCGCGTACTGGCCAGTGGACGCCTGGTACGGAAACCCGCTGCCAATCGGCGTGACGCTCGATACTCTTCCTACCAGTGTCGCATACAAATTCTCGGCCTCGGTTCGGTCTGTGTTTGAGGCGCTCGTAAAGTAGCTCTGGAAATCACCGTATGCCGGATCGCCATTCACGAGACCAAGCGAGATATTTTGAATCCCGTCTGGTGGATTCCAGTAATGATCCTGTTCCCGGTAGAAGGAGAAGCCGAACGTAACCGTGTGCGCGTTGTGTTGCCACGTCGCATTGTCGCTCGCGTTTATAATGGGATAATAAGTTGAAACAGGTAGGTTGAACCCCGTTCCGGAACAACCCCCGAAGTTCCCAGGACAAATAGGCCAGCTGACTTGCGGCTGTGTGTCCCACAACGGCTTCGCGCCAAACGAATAGGCGTACCAGTTATAAAAGTAGCCGCCCCGAAATTGGTTCAGCAGCGTTGGCGAAATCGTCCAGTCCACGCCCAACGAACTCGTGTAATTCTTGTTCGTGTTTGACGCAGCTTGATTCGCGAACGCCGCACCTGGAAATAGGGGAGCAGCTCCGTTCGGCTGGTTTTGTTTCGTTTCCTCCCAGGCGAAGTCTAGCCGTACCTTTGGTGAAATGTTGTAATCCAAGCGCACGGCGGGAAAGTACGTAGTGGTCGGAGACATTACCAGCCAGTTGACTTGCTCGAGGTTCGGGTCAGACAGGGGCGAAATCGTGGCCCCTCCGCTCGTCACAGCTGTATTGATCGCGGCTTGCTCCGCCAGATAAGTAGCACTCGGCGCGGCCGGTAAGCCATTCGGTTGGGCAACCTGCGTAAACAGGTTCACAGTTGTCGTGTTATTCGGCGGCTGAAACGTATAAATCCCGTTCTGCGCATTCTGAGACAGAAATACGTTGCTGGTCACGAAGCCACCGGGCTGCTTGGACATCGCAAAGCTGCCGAAAAAGAACAGCTTGTTCTTCAAAATCGGCCCTCCGACGCTGCCCCCAAAATCGTTCAAGATTAGGTGAGGTCTCGGTTGGCCAACTGCGTTGTTGCTCCAGCTATTGGCGTTCAGCCACGAATTGCGAAAATCCTCGTACGCCTCCCCGTGATATGCGTTTGTCCCCCGCCGCGTGACGAAGCTGCTCTGCATCGAAGATCCGGCGAGCGACTGGCTGAAATCCACTTGGCTCGTCTGCACCGTCATTTCCTGGATATCTTCTAGCCGGGCCTGTATTCCGGGCTGTACGTTGCCGCCAAATTTCATGCGGCTCGTCGAAGAGACCACGCCGTCAACGCTGTTCCCCTGCGCGATCATCGGAAGGCCATTCCACGTGCCAAAACCAGGCG
Source organism: uncultured Acidobacteriota bacterium (assembly GCA_963757905.1). GTDB lineage: Bacteria > Acidobacteriota > Terriglobia > Acidiferrales > UBA7541 > DAHUXN01. Next base: position 96,287 of record CAVWSV010000011.1, read on the forward strand.
TGCCGCTATATCCCGGCGTCAGAAATGCCAACTGGCTGATGTCGCGGCCCCCTAGCGGCAGGTCCTGAATCTGCTTGGTATCTATCGTCGTGACAATGGCGTTCGAGGTCGTCTCGATAATCGGCGATGCGCTTGCGCTCACGATCACCTGTTCCGACTTGGCACCAACTTTTAGCACTGCCTTCACGGGCGTAACTTGCCCTCCTTGAACCACGACCGAGTCGAAGACTTGGGTCTTAAAGCTGTCCTTTGAGACCGTCAATTTATACATACCGATCGGCAGCGCGACAAAGGTGTATGTACCGTTCCCGCTCGACGTGGCGTTATACGCTTCGCCCGTGGCGACATCGAGCAGCGCCAGTTGTGCGCCCGGCACGATGGCCCCGCTCTCGTCGAGAACGGTGATGTTTACCGTTCCGTAGGAGCCGTTCTGCCCCCACGCTCGGGGCGCGCTGAACGCGAACAGCAACAGAAAACAAGCCACCATGCTGCTAATCAAAGCGCGAGAAAAACTCCGCGACATAACTCCTCCTTTGATACGCCCAAACTTTGTCCGCGTCCCGCAGAACGCGTTTTTTCTCTTTGCCGCCACCCGGCAGCCCTCCACCTACGAATTAGGACCGGTTAATTAAAATAGCGAAACAATAGGGAGCGTCTTCGAATCGCCCAAAGCCATTCGGTCACCATCTACAGACGGCATCGAAAGTAAACGTTTACTCATACTACCCACCCCACTCGGCTACAAACCCCGCTTCTAATGGCGGTCTTGTATAATGTATTTGTATTACTTGTCAAGCAGAATTTCTGCTTCACGACCTCGGGGTCGTCGCGATCCCCCGAAAACTGCTAAAATAAGCCCGGTTGCGCCGTTTTCAGAGCGGTACGTCCGACGTTGCCCATGCTCCAATTCTTGGCAAGGATATTCAAGGAACACTGATGTCCCCGCAACGCATCGTCAGATTGTTTTTTGCCAGCACGGCCATTATCACGCTCATTTCTCCTCAATGTTTGCGTGCCAACCCTCAGCCTATCCTCAATGCCTCTGAAATTCAGGACAATGCGGCATCCGAGACTTCGCCGAAAGCGGAGTCAGAACTTCAACAAGGCATTGCACTAACCCAGCAGGGACGCTTCTCAGAAGCAATCCCGCATTTTCTGGCTGCGCGGGGCCATGTGTCGGATGAGTATGCGGAAAATTTCAATCTCGCTTTGTGCTATGTGGGAACCAGCCAATTCAACCATGCAATTCAACTCCTCACGGCGCTGAAAATCAGCGGGCACGCAACTCCTGGCGTGAATAACCTCTTGGCCCAGGCCTACATTGGAGCGCGCCAGGACAAACAAGCATTCAGCACTTTCCAGCAAGCGGTCAAGCAAACTCCACAGGACGAAAAGCTCTATTTGCTTGTCGCGGAAGCATGCATGGACCACCAATCTTACGACATGGGTCTCGATGTTCTGAACATCGGCTTACAGCATCTTCCCAAATCGTCGCGTTTACATTACGAGCGAGGCGTCTTTCTTTCGTTCGAAAACGAGGTTGATCCGGCAAGGGCCGATTTCGACCTGGCAAGCAAGCTCGCTCCAGGCAGCGATATTTTCTATATGGCCGCAGGACAGAAGGCTTTTCTCGAAGGGAATATGCCAGAGGCAGCCCGCATTTCGCGCGAAGGAATACAAAATGGCCACGACAGCTATATTTTGCTGACGATCTTTGGCGACGCCGTGGTTCATTCGGATGTCCGCGCGGATCAACCTGAATTCAAGGAAGCCCAAACGGCATTGGAAAAATCCGTCACTGAGCGCCCCGACTATGCAGTTTCACAGGCTGCGCTTGGTGAACTCTACCTGATGACAGGGCGCGTCGATGATGCGATCGAGCACTTGGAAGTGGCGCGAAAACTTTCGCCCGACGATGCATCGGTTTATTCGCATTTGGCGATTGCCTACCGACGCAAGAACGAGACACAAAAAGCTGAGCACATGTTGACCATGCTAGCCAATTTGAATCAAAAGCAAGCCGCAAAATACAAATCCGGCTCGCCCGGTCACAAAGCCGGTTACATCTCATCGGAAAGGCCACGTCGTCAGCCTTCGTCGAATCTTTTTGAGTAATTCCACCTAATTCGTCCGGCATCGAGCGTGATCAGCGCGCCACGATTCGCCCAGCGGCTTAATCCCCATGCGCTCCAGGTCGATTTTGATCCTATTTGCGGCCCGCAATGCGAGGGAAGGGCCGCTCGATTACTCCTTGGCCTTCCTTGATCGCGATGATCTGATCGCTCTTCAGCTTCGCGAGTTTCGTCACGATTCCGCTGGGCCAAAGAATCTCCACTGCATCCACAGTTGCGTATTGTCCGAGGCCAAAATGAAGCCGTGGATCTTGCGCCGATTGGTAGCTCATTCCTCCTTTTCTCTGTTCATATAAGACCAGGTTCCCAGCAGAAACTTTAATCCGCGCTCCCACCGCGTCTCGATTCGAACGCGTCCCAACGAGAAGAATTCCCAGCCAATGATTTGCGTTGCCCCCATCGTTCCGGAACAACTGGGGCCGTTCTCCGTTATTGTTCACCAGGATATCAAGGTCGCCGTCGTTGTCGAAATCACCGATGGCCGCGCCGCGGCTGACCCGGGGAAGTTGAAAGTCGCGGCCAAGTTCTTCGCTCACATTCTTAAATTCGCCGTGCCCCAAGTTTCGAAACATAAGTTTCGGCTCAGCGTAGTGAACGCTCGCATTGTAACGATGAATGTTATCGAGGACGTGTCCATTGGCCATGAAAATGTCGACCGCGCCATCATTGTCGTAGTCCATGAATCGCGCCCCGAATCCACTCATGTGGAACGTCGCATATCCTAGGCCGCTCCGGACGGTGGCGTCGTCGAAAGTCTGCTTTCCGATGTTTTGATATAGCCGTGCCAATTGACTGTCCAAATGCGTCACAAGCAGGTCCATCCGGCCATTCCCTGTAGTGTCAGCCGCATCGGTTCCCATGCCCGCCTCTGGCAAACCGTCGGCACTCACCGCGACGCCGGCCAAATACCCCACTTCGCGAAACGTCCCGTCGCGGTTGTTATGAAACAAAAAATTCGCCATCGAATCGTTCGCAATAAAAATGTCCTGCCAGCCATCGTTGTCGTAATCGAAAGTCACTACGCCCAGACCATTGCCCGGTCTCGATCCTACGCCGGATTGTTTGCTCGCATCCGTGAACGTCCCGTCCCCGTTGTTGTGATATAGCGTCGGCGCCTCGCCATTGTAGTCATCCGGATGGCAATAGCTGCGCATTCCGGGGCCGTGGTCGCCGCACCAGAAATTGCGGTCTGGCGACCAATCGATGTAATTCGCTATCACCAAGTCGAGCCTTCCGTCGTTGTCATAATCGAACCACGCACCGCTTGATGCCCAACGGCCCAAATTTTCCACTCCCGCCCGCGCGGTCACGTCGCTAAAAGTCCCATCACCATTGTTGTGGTAAAGGATGCAGCGTCCATATCCAAGGACCAGCAAGTCCGGATATCCGTCATTGTCATAATCCCCCACGGCCACGCCCATGCCGAACAAACCTTCCGCGCCTACGCCCGCCTTCACGGTAACGTCGGTGAAACTTCCGTCCCCGTTGTTACGATAAAGCGCGCTCCGCAACGGATGCACCGGTTTGTAAACACGCGTGGACGCCCCATTCACCAGATACAAATCGAGGAGCCCGTCTTGGTCATAGTCTATGAACCCGCATCCCGACCCCATTGTCTCAATCAGATATTTTTCGGACGACGCCGCATTCTCATGCCTGAAATTTATTCCTGCGGACTGCGCAATATCGACGAAGCTCACCAACGGGCTCCGCTGCGCAGCCGCGCGGCCAAAAGGATAGGACGCGAAGGTCACACCCATCGTTTTCAGCAAGTCTCGTCTTGTGAATTTGGAGAACGTCGTCATCCTAAATTCGTCATCCTAGAATATGGCCCGGTGCTGAGGACGCCTGATCCTGCCCTGTTCTTGCAATGTAAAACCTACAAGTTTATTGCTATCCTGTTCCCGAATCATACAAACAGGAAAACGTTTCCTTTGCAACCAGACGATCAACTAACTCGGCCTCGTCGCCTGCAACCTCAGAACGGAGAGTAGTTCAATGCCCAGAAAACCGACCGAATGCTGGCGCGCTATCTCCCGCCGTCAGTTGCTCCGTACGCTCGGTTGGTCGGGCCTGGCCGGCACACTCGGTGCTCTTGATCCCTCTATTTTTTCGGCCGCCACGACCTCTTCCCTTAATTCCCTGCCCGCGTTCGAAGAAATTCCTCGTTCCAAAAGCGGCATTTTGTGGACTCACCTCGGCGGATTATCTCCGCAAATGTATGAGCCCGAAACGCTGGGCGCCGGTTGCGCGTTCTTTGATTACGACAACGACGGCTGGATGGACATTTACCTCGTGAACAGCGGCAAGTGTGACTTTTACAATCCTGTCCCGCCACTGCGCAACGCGCTCTATCACAACAATCGTGACGGCAGCTTTACCGACGTTACTGAAAAAGCGGGCGTCACCGGGAACGCATACGGCATGGGCGTCGCCGTGGGAGATTACGACCGTGATGGCCTGCCCGATATTTATGTGACGCAGTATCCTCGCAGCATTTTGTATCACAACAACGGCGACGGCACATTTACCGACGTAACCAAGAAAGCCGGCCTCGCCGCTCCGGGGTGGGCGACCAGCGCGGTTTGGTTCGATTACGACAATGACGGCCAACTCGACTTGTTCGTCTGTCGGTTCGCGGATTGGAACAAGTCGAAAAACAAATTTTGCGGCAACGATCTGACCGGCGAGCGCTGGTATTGCAAACCGAACGTCTACGATCCGGCGCCGTGCTGGCTTTTTCATAACAACGGCGACGGTACGTTCACCGATGTGAGCAAGGAGTCGGAAATTGCACGCTCACTAGCAAAAGCGTGGGGCGTGGTTGCTTGCGACATCAACAACGACGGCCTAATGGACTTATTTGTGTCGAACGATACGGTCGCGAATTTTCTTTTCGCCAATCAGGGCAAGGGCCGTTTCTCGGAAATCGGCTTGCTGGCGGGCGTGGGTTACAACAGCTTTGGCCGGGCGCGCTCGGGGATGGGCGTAGACGCCGCCGATTACGATCAGGACGGCTGGATTGATCTGTTCGTCTCGAATGTCGATCACGAAATGTTTTCGCTGTATCACAATAACAAGGACGAGACCTTCACGGATGTCGCCCCCTCCGACGGCATTGGCTCTACGACCATGTTGATGAGCGGCTGGGGCCTGAAGTTTTTTGATTACGATAATGATGGTGAGCTCGATCTCCTCCTCTGCGACGGCCATCCGGACATTGCGGTGGAAAAGCACATGCAGAGCGTCACATATCGCGAACCGATGCTGCTTTTTCGCAACACCGGACACGGCTTCCAAAACATAAGCAAGCAGAGTGGCCCGATTTTTTCAAAGCCCATCGCGGGCCGCGGCATGGCGCTCGGCGACTTTGACAACGACGGGTCAGTGGATGTTCTGGTCGCAGTCAACAATGCCGCGCCAATTCTGTTGCGGAATAATGCGGGCCGGCAAAATCATTGGCTGGGCGTTCGCTTGGTAGGACGAAAATCGAATATTGACGCCATCGGCGCAAAAATCACGTATCAATCTGGCGATTTCAAGCGGCATCGCTTCAAAGTCGGTGGCGGCAGTTATCTGTCGTCGCACGATCCGCGAATGGTTTTGGGAATTGGACAGCGTCCTAAGATCGACTGGCTCGAAGTAAAATGGCCGCAGCCCGGCGGTACGACTGAACGATTCACCAACCTTCCCATTGATCGCTACATCACAATCGTCGAAGGTGAAGGGAAATGGAAATAGCGTCCAGGCGCTTGGAAACCTTCGTCTCTACTCTCGCTCTGAACTGCGTTCTCAAGAGTCTTGGCTAAGGCTCGTTCGGATTTTGCGGCCCCGACGGCGGCGCTTTCTTGGCTGCTTCGCGTTGCAAAGACATCTGGCGTTCCGCGTCTTGCTGGCGTCCGGTTCGCGCATATGCGATTGCCAGTTGATAATGGCCCGCGGGGTCCGAAGGCTCCATCTTTACGTATCTTTCCAATGGCGCAACGGCATCGGAATTCTTTCCAGCGGCATTGAGTGACATGCCGAGTCCCAGGAACGCCTCGGAAAACCCGGCATCCAGCTTTGCGGCGCGAGAGAAATGGTCGATGGCATCAGCCCACTGTTCTGCCTGTCGCGCAAGATCGCCCAGCATGAATTCCGCCGATGCCGCGGTCGGATCGATCTTTAGTTCTTCCTCAAATTCTTTTTTGGCGTCATCGGCTGTTGTCGCAGTGGGCGGCTCGGAAAGAATAAGCTGGCCCAACCGGTAATGAATGCCCGGCTGATCCGGATATTTCTGGAGAATCTTCCGATATTCAGCCGCTGCCTGATCCAATTTCCCGTGGGATTCAAGCGCCTCTGCCTCTAGCTCTTGTGCTTCCGCCGAGGTGGGCGCGGTAGCGGCAAGTTCCTGCGCGGCGCGCGATGCGAGTTCGGAGTAAAAATGCGTCGCGGTGTATAGAACCTTGGGATCGTGCGGGAATTCGCGGCGCAGCAAAACGAGCGCGTCGACTACAGCAGCCTCTTCATTCACGCTCATCCCGCATTGCGCCGTCGCCATAGCCACATCGTATCTGAGTTTCCGCTGAGCGATATGCGGGAGCGACTTTCTGAGCAAGGGTAGCGCTTGATTACAAAGGCCTCTCTCAGCAAGTTGAATTCCCTGCTCCGCGGACGCTGACGCATCGGTTGCCGACGCTTTTTTGACCGTCTGAGCGGCTGACGTGTTTGCCAGAAGCCCGAGCGCAAAAATCGTGGCGAGGATCACGGCGGCATGTTTGTGTATTGCAGGAATGGGCAGCGGGTACGATAGTCGCATAGCAAATTATAGCGTTACTCGATGGCACGCAGTACAGATTTGACGCCGTTCAACCGGCGGGACAATCTGAGCGGCCTCAGAATGACACTTCAATTGGCCGCCCCTCAAACACAATCTGCCGCATGGTCTGTCCGACCTGGACTTCGATATTACGCCGCAACGGCAGCAACATGTGCGAGCCTTCCGCAAGATGCAGCTTCAGCGCGCGGCGTGCATCATTCCACGTCATCTTGATTCCCAACCATTCGCCCTTACGGTAATTGAAAGATCGGCCATCGTCCTCATAGAGAAGGAAAGAACCGTCAGCGCCAGGATAAATGGTGACAGAAAGCGACGCGTCCACCTTCTCGCCCGTATATTGCTTCACGGGCCCCAGAGGCAAGATCGCGCCTGCGCGGACATACAGCGGCATCGTTTCCAGGTCCACATCGCGGCTTATTTCCCTGCCGCCTTCCATGTGATCGCCAGTCCAGAAATCGTACCAATTCCCGCGAGGCAGATAGACTCGTCGCGAAGTCGCGCCTTTCTCGAAGACTGGCGCGACCAGCACGTCCCGGCCCCACAAATATTCATCGTCGCGCGCAACGGCCACAGGATCGTCCGGATAATGCAGCCATAGCGCGCGCATGATCGGCATGCCGGTCGTCGCGCATTCGCGCACCGCGCTGTATAAATAAGGAAGCATGCGGTAGCGAAGCTCCATATATTTGCGGCAGATGGGCTCGACGCTGGCGTTGTGCAATTGGCTCGCGTCTGGAATTGCCGCGCCGCCGTAATTGCTGATCTCGATCGGGCCCGGGTCGCCTGTGTCCCAACCCCACGGCAATCGCAGTTTCCAGGTCCGTCCGTGGCAGCGAAACAGCGTACAAAACGCGCCAAACTGAAACCACCTCAAATAAAGCTCGGCGGTGAATTCTTTTGTCGGGACGAAACCGCCAATGTCCGTGCCCCAGTAAGGAATGCCGGACAGCGCCGTGTTGATCGCGTTCGGTATGTGAACTTTCAACGTCTCCCACGTCGAATACACGTCGCCGGACCACAAAAAAGAAGCATATCGCTGCATTCCCGCGTATCCGTTGCGATGCAGCGCATACGGCCTCTCGTTCGGTCGGTCAATTTGCGGACCTTCCCAGTACATTCGGTTGCGCGTCAGCCGCGACGCGATATCCAGCGGGTCGCCTTCATCCGGCCACCAGCCGTCGACGCCCATTGCGAAGTCTTTGCGGTGCGCATCCCAGTAGCAACTCGCTTCCTCCTCGTCGAATCGCCCCAGCGCGCATTGATCGTGAACCGTCCCGCGAAGTTTCCGCGTGAGAATCACCACATGCAGGACGGCGCGGAAATGATCGTCGTGAAATTCGTCGAGGATTTCCTTGGGATCAGGAAAGACACGCGAATTCCAGGCGAACGAGCCGTTTTCGGTGTTCCAACCCGATGGGCAGAAACCAGTCCCCAAATAAATTAGCGCGTCGCACGGGAGTTTTTTCTCACGAAACGTTTTCGCCTCGGTCAGAATTTCCTCGCGGCTCGCAAGCGTGCGGTGAGACTGTTGATATCCCAGCGACCAGAGCGGCGGCATTTCGGCGTGCCCCGTAAGCCGCGCGTATTCCGCCATGATGGTCGCTGGCTCGCGTGACGCCACGAAAAAAATATCGAGCGGAAGGGCGGCGTCCGGACTTTTCGGCAGAAATTTGCTCTCCGGACCTGTAAAGTCGAACGTCCCGAACGGTTGATGGATGAACATCGCCCATCCGGCGGTTCCAATGAGCCATGGAATCGGCACGCGCCCGCCGTGCGTCGCGAGCTTGTACCCTCCCTGCCCGCTGCGCATCGTCTCGACTGAACCCCGTCGGTCAAATTGCGGGCCGCCTTCCCCCAACGCAAGGATCGGAGAATCTCCCGTGACGAACGAAACGACGCCCGTCTCTTCATCTACTGTGATCTTCTGAATCTGCTCGGCTCCGTCCGTCCCGATTGTAAAAGTGAGCGGCTCGGCCGTAATCCGCAGGTTTACGTCGCCAACTTTGATGGTTCGCGCGCCTACTGCTCCGCGCATTCTTGCAACCGGCGTTCCCCAGGACTCGCGAACAAGTGAACCATCCGTTGGCACGGTCGCGACGCGGCCATTCTTAATCGGCAGGCTGCTTAGCCGGAATGTATGCTTGCTCAGGGAGCCAATCTGGATTTCAACATCCTGGCCGGCGATGCGCAGAGCGGCGGCGGCGCGCACTTGCTCTTCTGGCAGCAGAAACGCTGCACATGCGGCGCTCATTCCTTGCAACACTTCCCTGCGGTCGTATCTCTTTTTCATGCGCTCGTTCGCCTCTTGACTCGCCTATTGTTTTCCCCGCAGCTCCACCCAGGTCGTTTTCTTGTGCAACGGAACAACATAAGCTCCGCGGTCAAGCTTGAACGACTTATCGAGTTGATACGCGCCGACGCCATTTATTTTCGCCGGCTGCTCCACGCGCAGATAGGCAGTTGGCGTGAACTCCGTCGCGGGCGCCAACCCAAGCCGCACGGTGCCGGTCTTGGAATTTATCTCCACCGCGTCGAACTTTCCCGCATCAAGCGTCAGCCAAAGACCCAAGGACGCCACGTAAACACGCATGCGAAACGAATCAAGCGGCGTCACGCGGATCGTATTGCCCTGCACCTTAATGTTCCCGCCAAACGCCAGCCAGCCGAATTCCGGATGATCCACAATGTAGGTAGCCGTGTTCAGCGCATGGCCGAAGAAATTTGGGCCATAGTCACCCGAGTATGGATCGAACTTCAGCATGTCCGGAAACGCGTGGAACGCGGCGGACGCGAATCCCTGCTGATCGATATCCGTAAGCGCTCCCATGGTGCCGCCATAACCGACGCGCAAAAGATAGAAATCGTCTGGGTGCTCGCGATACGCGGCAAGCAGCGGAATCGCATTGATGCCCGAGCCGTAATGGTGCAGCTGCCGCTCGAGCCGCTGGACCTTCGCGGCATAAATAAAATCCCAGTAACGGCGGGCACTGCCGTTGTAACCCCAACTCGGTATCGTTGGGTCGTAGCCGAGGATCGCGTTCAACGTCACATCGGCTTTCGCCTGGTAACCGAAGTATTTCATCCACGCGTAGACTTCCTCCTGGCCCGTCGAGTCCCACGGCATCTCGCTTCCGAACGGGTACGGTTCTTCTTTCCAGCGATCGGCGCGGGCGCGCATTTTTGCTTCCAAGTCGTCGGCTTGCGTCGTCATCCCTTCGCGTCGCAGGTCCGTCATGATTTTCAGGAATACATCGCCCTCCATCTGCCCGAACCGCGCCAGATACGGCGCATCATTGGTCATCGCGATGGACGTCTCGTAGGCATGATTCAGATACCATTGCCAGGGATGGTCGGTGACAAGGCCTTGATGGTCGCGCGCCAAACGATAAAGCACCCAATAGGCCGCTGCGACGTGCGGGTAATTGTAGGAACGATCGACCGCCCCTGAAGCCTTTTTGTCCCAGCTCGTCCAACTACTCCAATCCAGATCGCTCCGGTAATAACCCCACGGCAATTCATTCGGCTGATAGTAGAAGAGGCTTTTCCTTACGCCGTATCTCTCGGGCCCATATTTGTACTGTATGCCGCCCCACAGAACGCCATCGACAAACTGCTGATACTTGTTCGAGCTCTTCCTTGTTTGGCTGCCCGAACTCTTTCATGATCGCGGCCAACCATGACCCAGCGCCGCCCTCGTCGCTCAGCCCGGCAATCCAAACGCGGCTGTCTTGTGTGACGATTTGATTCGTCTCACGGTCGTACGTCATTACTGAAGGACTGCGGTGGAACGGATCCTTGGGATCGACAAACCACTGCTTTGTCATCAAAAAATTCCCCAGATCAGTAACCACCTGCGATTCCGGCTTGATCACAAAATAGTTAATCGTCTGCACCAGGCCGTCTTCATAAGTGATCGTCAGGCGCGAGCGGCCCCACGTGCGACCCTTCAGTGTGAACGATTTCCATCTACCGTTGGCCGTCGGCGCGTCTCTATGAATATCGATTGCGCCAGTTGGATCCACGACCACGGACTTGACGCCCTTCCCGTACTTTAAAAATAAATGTGCATCGATGTCCGTCGGCAACACATAACCAGGAATGCCCACTGCCACCGGCCGCCCGTTCGCGGTAAGCGTTTTCTCGATATGCCGTATTGAATCGGAGACTAAGAATTTCACGCCGTACGTCTTCGATTCGCCCGGCGCCAGACTGACCATCGTCGGCGGATTCCACGGCTGCGCGTTTTTCCATTCATTATCGGCATACGCTTTGCTGTACACTATCCAGTCGTAGAATCCCTCGAACGTCACTCCTCGCGGCGTCGGGTCGCTGAAGATAGGCACCTCACCATTCACGGTGCGCTTATTCAGAATCGGTTTATACGCTTCGAAGGGCGTCTTACCTTCTGGCACTACAACCAACGCGGGTCCGTGGCCGTTAAGCCGCGTCACCTGCAAGTAGCCCGCGTCCTCCCCGATGTAGGGATCGTAGAAGGAGCAGATCTCGTGCGCCTGGGCAAGCGATCGATTGTTCATCACATTGTTGAAGATCATCGGAATTCCGAGCGCGCCGATTTGCACCACCTGCCGCGTTTTGTTCTTCAGTGTGAACCGCAAGACCAGTTTTCCATCTTCCAGCACCCACTCTCGCGTAACGTCCAGCGGAAAATCCTGTGGGAATGTCGGTGTCAGGTCGGCGGCAGCCAGAATTTCGGCGGATGTGGGCAACGCCCTTACAGGCGAGCGTTCGACTGCGGTCGAATAGCTCTTCCAGTCTCCCGATGTCCCCACGCGCAGCCGCAAATCCAAGTCTCCGAGATGATAGTACCCATTTCTGGATCGCGCAGTGAGCAGATCGCCCGGGGTAAAATCAAAACCATTGGTCCCTTTCGGCTTGAGAGATGCAAGTGTTTGTGACGAACGCACCAGGCTGAAATTGAAATCAGGCGTTTCCAGATTGATGATTCCTTGATCCAGCATGGGCCCGGGTGTCGCGGGTTGCTGAGTCCTACGTCCTTGCGCCGCGGCTTCATGACGCGACCCCACACTGAAACTCAGCAGAGTGCAGAATAGCAAAATCAGAGTTGCAAATCGAAACGGGCGAATCTTCATTTCTTTGTCCTCATCTGCGCTCTCGATCCGGCGGAATTTCGTCCGCCTCACGAAGCAGCACTATCTGGTCCCGGAGACAAGAAGTCAATCCCCGGAACAGCTGCGGCGCTTTTCTTGTTCCCGCAACATTGTTGCTCTCACTCAAAACGCTTCGCCAAAAAGGGAACGTGACGATACAAAACCGATACTCATTTTCGTCATCTCCATCTCGTGGTCGCTCCGCTCTTCGTCTTCGCCTCAGGGCGCCATGGAGAAAACGTTTACAGGACGCCTGCGGAGTATGGTACAAATCCCGGACGAGAGCGAAGCGAAAAATGCTCGACCGAACTTCTAAGGATCAGGGAGGCAAACCATGGATCGACGCCACTTTTTGCAAAATTTGGCAGTGACTACGGCGGCCCTGCGATATTTCCCCAAGTCCGCAGACGCTGCCGAGCCTGCCGGTGACTTCATGGGTTCCTCCCGCGCAAGCGAAACTGATCTCGCGCCCAACGTGGAAGGCCACACTCTGCTCTGCGAATTCAAAATCGATGCAACTGCCTGGAAAGTCTTCGAAGATCTGCGAAGCCGCGATGGCGCAATCACTTTTCTTTCTTCTCATGGGGCCAGCCGCGTGCTTCCGAAGAACGTCGAAGCAACCTTCGCGGACGCGAATCCCCCGTATCTCGGGTTGAGCTTGCAGGACATTGGCATGGCAGGCCCTGACCTATTGGCGGACAAACTTCTGCAGAACGGCGACCCGGATCCCGATTCAGTCCGCTCCGCTGCCCCGCCTATGGGCTCTCGCACGGGAAATCGTCCGGTATACTTTCGTTTGCCCTGGAATACCTTCGTCGGCACCAAGGAATGCTTCGACACGATGCCCGTGTACCCTTCCGGAAACACGCGTACCTATCATCCCGGTCAGTATTTCCCGGAAATTAATATGCAAGAGTCTCAGAAGCGTTTCGACGGTCTTGTCGGCGGCTGGATGCCTGCCGTTCGCAAAGTCTTTCCGATCTCCGACACAGCCTATGACGAAATCGTCGTGTTCGGCGACGTGAAGGCTCACGACAAGTTCATCGTGCAGACCTGGCACCGCACGGCGAGGTCGAGAACGGCAAGATCACGAAAGCCGTCTACGGCTACAGCTATCCGGCCTTTCCGCCTCGCCGCGAAGATCCCCAACCGGAGGAGTTCTATCGCGCTCTCTTGTTTTTCGCGATTACTGGGATAACCAGTTGAACGATTTCGCGCCCACCGCTCTTCCGCAGAACGTCTGGGTCGATATGTCGAAGCACGCCTTCGCCAAGGAACTGATGGTGCGGCCAGGCGGCGTCTATCCCAAATACGGAGCCGTGGACCGGGACTACTACGGCTCGGAGTACGACGGCTTTCAGGACATCTTCACGATGGCCGTGTACGCCAACCTGGAGTGGGGACGTTTCGACAGGCGCGCAACATTATCGACAACTATCTCACCGATTTCACCGACTCAAAGGGCATGATCAACATGCGCGGGCCGGAAACGGCGCATTTCGGCATGAGTTGATGCTGTCGCGGTATTTCAACTACACGCGAGACTCAGCGTTGCTTCTCAAACATCGGTGGAAGATTGAGGCGACGGCTACGATGCTCACCGAAATGCACGACGAAAGCCTTCGCTGCCGCAGGACGATCCGGGTCACGGCTTGATTCATGGCTGGAGCGAATCGGATTCCTGCCTGGCGCCGAAGCCGATGACGTGGTGGCTCCCCTATTTCGCCAACAACGCGTTCGCTGCCCGCGGGTTCAAGGACCTCGGCCAGGTATGGCGGAACATCGCCAGCAGCCGCAAACGAAAAATCAACGGCGGACTGGCTAAAGCGCGGCAAAGTTCTTCAAGACGCCGTCACCGCAAGCATCGAAAAGGACGTTCGCAGCGACATGAATCCGCCTTACGTCGGAACGTTCCCGGGAACGACGCTCACCTTGTGGGAATCGCTGCAAAAGGAACGACCCAGCCCGCAACAATGGGCGCACCGGGCCTACACGGAGCTGCTGCAGGCCGACATGCTGTCGCCCGATCTGGCCAACCTGGTGATCGATTGCATGCGCGCCTACGGAGGCACGACGATCGGTGTTGTCGCCAACATGGAACCTCCGCATCCGAATGGGCGCGACATCCTGGGCTTCATCTCGTACGGCTACGCCCAGATGTTGCTGCGCCTGGATCGCATCGAGGAGTATCTGCTGTTTCTCTATGCCCATCGCTATCACGATCACACGCGCGGCAGTTGGACGGCGGGCGAAGTTTCGGGAATCGGCGGCGCACAGCCATCTTTCTGCATACCCGCGCAGCAGACGATTCCGTTGCTGGTTCGCTGGATGCTCGTGCTCGAGGATTCCGACGACGACAGACTTTATTTCGGCAAGGCTCTGCCGCGTGATTGGGTGGTCTCCGGCAAAGAAATCGCGATCAACCAGGCGCCAACGCGGTGGGGGCGCGTTAATTTCAAGTTGGCAACGAACTCTGCGGCGAAGCGCGTGTCAGCGACCGTGGAACTCTCTCGGCCCGGCGCGCCAAAGGAGTTGCAGGTAAAATTCCGATTGCCGACTCAAAATGCCTTGCAAAAAGTTACCGTGAACGGCAAACCCGCGACGCTGGGCGGCCTGAACAACGACACAGCCATGTTCCCGACAACCAATCAGAAACGCTTCGTCGTCGTTGCCGAATTCGCCTGACCAAAGAAGTTAATCATTCCTCCAGCACCATGCGAATCCGGTCAGCTTGGGAATACTGGGCTCTGAGGAGGGTTTGGAATCGCGCTCTGCTTGATTATTCGAATCGTTTTCGCAGCGCGGCGAGCTGCTCTCGCGTATCCGTTAGCTCTTTCTCAAGGCGCGCTACCGCATTCTCCAACAGAGTTATGCGTGCGCCTTCCATTGGCATCCTCGCCGTATTGGCTTCGGCGGGTTGCTCACGTTCGGAAGCCCGTGTTGCTGCATCGCCTGAAAACAGATGCGCATAGCGGGTCTCTTTCGTGCCCGGCTGTCTAGGAAGCATTGCGACGATGGGCGGCTCGCGCTTCATCAACCGCTGCAACGTCGATTGCACTTCGTTCAAATCATCGAACCGGTGCATGCGTTCCCCGCGGCCACGCAATTCGCCCGGTGTCTGCGCGCCTCGCAATAACAATACGCACAATATAGCCGTCTCCAGGCGGTCAAAGTTGAATGCCTCCTGTAGTCGATGTTCGTACTTGAGCACCCGGCTGTCGCGGTTGCTTGTTCCCGCCGCCAAATTCTTTTCCGTCAGGGTTTCTACTGCCCGGCTCACTGCATCCTCGTCCAGATTCATCACTGGATCACGGTTCGATTTCTGGTTGCAGGCATTGACGAGCCCCTTTAGCGAAAGAGGATAATAATCGGGAGTCGTAATTTCCTTTTCGATGAGCGACCCCAACACTCGAGCTTCTATATCGCTGAGCAAAATAGTCATGGCGCGCAATCATACGGTAAATGCGGGGCCGCCATCAAATCAAAGGGCATCGCTTGACCTTCGCTCGACCAAGAAGAATAACGTCGGCAAGGCCCTTATCTCTTGCGCGTAGCGCGCTGCCCGTATTTCTTCCAAAGCCGCAATGGCCGCAGGATGGCATAAGATCCGGAGAGTCGGCTCGGGATATCCGACATCGCCCAATCCTCTTCAGCGGGCGCCGTAGATAGCCGCGCCCAGTAGCGCACGCCATCCCAAACTCCTTCAGTCATCCGTATGCGGTACAGCGATCGTCCGAGCACCCCAGTCGGCACTGTTCCGCGCCTCACTAGATTTCTGTTGAGCTGCCGCGTCAGCCGTTCCACAACTGCGTCAGCCTCGATCTGATTCACAATTTCGCTCGGCAACCCCACACCCAGAATTTCGCGCGCAAGCGATAGACCGAGGTTCAACATACGCGTCACCTTCAATCTTCTCGCTTCATCAACCATCTTCTCCCAATCAAGTCTCGGCGATTGCTTAATGACCTCTGCGATGTCCGCCACCCAAATAAGACGTGCCCAAAAATCCTTTGCGCCATGGACAGCAAGCATCAGCAGCTCGTCTTCTGTCGCAAAAGCCGTGACATCCTTGCCATCGACGGACACGACGGTCGACCGGCGCACCATCGCTTCTATATCCGGACGCACCGGAAAGTGCCGCAGCGTCCACTCCGTATGCACCTCGACCATCGCACTGTTTACCCGATGGACGAAAACATATTCCCCGGGAATCGCTCGCGAGCCCTTCGCCACGAAACGTTCACGAGGCAGCCGCGCTCGATAGTCCAAACTTTTCATTGTCTCGAAAACCGCTGGCATAAACTTCTGTGGAGTCACGATGTCCAAGTCATCGAACTGGCGCAGTGTTGCACTGCCGTACGCGCGCGCCGCAAGCACCGGTCCCTTATATGGAATCGCCTGAATGTTTCGTTCTCGAAATCTATCCAGAATGCGAAACAACTCCGCGCTGAGGAACAGTCCGCGCAGGGCATTTTCGCGGCTCTCCTGCGAAATTTGCTTTAGAACATCTGCAGGAATGCCCTCGCACGCAATCTCCGAAAGATTCTTCTGCAGTAGTGGCAACAAGCCGTTTTCATTCGCGAGGTGCAGCAGGAGGGCCCAATCGAGCGTTTGTGCCACAAGCTCAGACAGACGGTTCCGTTCTTCGGCATCCATTTGCTTGCGCGCGCACACCACCAGTACTTGCGCTTCAGCGGAATTCTCGTTAGTGCGCTCAGTCAAGACTTGGCGCGGCTCCTTTTTAGGAAAACAGAACGCCAGCAGCGGCAATCTTACTCTGAAAGAGGTGTTGTGACGGACGCGGGAGCGCTAGACCTTCGCCAGGGCCTGCTGTAAATCATTCTTCAAGTCCTCGAAGTCCTCCACACCCGCGGAGAGCCGGATTAGGTTGTCCGTGATTCCCAATCGCCCGCGCTGCTTTGGTGAAAGATCGCGGTGCGACGAAATCGCGGGATAAAGCACCAGGCTTTGAACGTCTCCAAGCGAAGTCGCCTTTAGAAATAGTTCCAGCGAATCCACAAAGCGAAAAATATCTTCTCGACTCGCGCCGCGAATCTTCAGCGATAACACTCCTCCTGAACCCGCGCCATCGAAGAGCGTCTTCGCAAGCTGATAGTCTGGGTGCGAATCCAGCCCCGGATAATATACAGCCTCGACGCGCGGATGCACGGCCAGCCATTCGGCTAGTCGCTGCGCATTTTCGCAATGGCGTCCGAACCTCAGAGGCAACGTCTTTATTCCTCGAAGCGCCAGCCACGCCTCGAATGGACCAAGGACCGCACCCACCAGCCTCGCCAAGTGACGCACTTCTGCGCCGTATTCTTCCTGGACGACAACCACCCCGCCAGTCAAATCCCCATGTCCCCCAAAATATTTCGTCGCGCTGTGAACTACGCAATCCGCCCCATGTTCGAGCGGCCGCAAAAGGAGCGGCGTTGCAAACGTATTGTCCACCATAACGCGCGTCTTGTGCGCATGCGCTTCTTTCACCAGCGATGGCAAATCCGGAATGCGAAGCAGTGGGTTCGTCAGACTCTCAAGCAACAGTACTTTCGGTTCGAGTTTCCAGATATCCTTACGCTTGTCGGAATCGAAAACATCCACGAACTCAATGCGAGCGCCCCAACGCGCGGCCACATCAAATAGGAATTTCGTTGTCACGCCGTAAAGATCCTGTGAAGCCGCGATAGTGGTTCCCTGCTCGACTCCCACGCACAGAAGCGCCAGTAAAATCGCGGACATCCCGGACGCGACGCTCAGCGCGACCCCTCCCCCTTCGAGTGACGCCACTGCTTCCTCGAAAGCGGCGTTTGTCGGATTCCCGTGCCGTGAATATGTAAAGCCGGAGCGTTCGCCGGCGCTAATCGAGTCAATGTCCGAAAGATGGTCGTAAATGAAAGTCGCCGTGCTGTAGATGGGTGTCGATATGGGGATGAAACCATCGGGGCGCTTCCGTTCGCCCGCATGGACGGCGCGCGTGGCCAAACCTCTGTTACGAAGATCCCGGACCATCGGCACTTCCTCCAATTTCAAAGAAGAGCAGCAATGCTATCGAGGCGCGCAGTGAAAATCAATCGAGGTGTGGAATTCCCGTGGGGGAAAACATTTGGCCTACAAACAGCGGTCAGTTCTGTTGGTCGAGTGTCTCGCGCACCTTCAATGCCAGAGAGTTCAGTGTGAAAGGTTTTTGCAGCAGCACTACCCCGCGGCCCAGGATGCCGTGATGCACGATCGCTTCGTCCGCGTAGCCCGACATATAAAGGACGCGGATTCCGGGACGCAATTTCTCCATCTGTTCCGCAAGCTGGCGTCCGCTCATTCCAGCCATCACCACATCGGTGAAGAGCAACTCAATCGCACCGGGATGATTCTTCACCAGCTCGATGGCTTGCTGCGAGTTTTCCGCTCCCAGCACCGTGTACCCAATCTGTTCGAGATATTCACAAGCCAGTTCGCGAACGCCCTTCTCGTCTTCCACCAGCAGAATGGTTTCGCAGCCCAGCGGGAAGGATTTCGTCTCTGGCTTGTGCTGTGCCGGCTTTTCGGCTTCCTGTACCCGAGGTAAATACACCTTGAACGTCGTGCCTTTCCCCACTTCGCTGTATACCCAGATGTATCCCCCGCTCTGCTTGACGATGCCGTAGACCGTCGCAAGTCCCAATCCCGTTCCTTTGCCTTTTTCCTTCGTCGTGAAGAATGGCTCGAACACATGCGTTTGCGTCTCAGCATCCATCCCGCAACCCGTGTCGCTCACAGCGATCATCACGTATTCACCGGGCTCAACCACTGCCTGCCTTGAATAGGAACGGTCGAGCTCCACATTGGCCGTTTCAATCGTCACCTTTCCCCCGTTGGGCATGGCGTCGCGGGAATTGACAGCGAGATTCAAAATGACTTGCTCCACTTGGCTGCGATCTGCTCGCACGTGCCACAGGTCCGCCGCGTTCACTGTGGCTAGATTGATGTCCTCTCCAATCAGCCGGCGCAAAATGCTTTCCATGTCGCAAACAACGGATCGGATATTGAGCACCTCCGGCGCGAGCATTTGCTTGCGGCTGAAGGCGAGCAACTGCCGTGTGAGCGCAGCCGCGCGCTGCGAAGCGTCATGGATTTGTTCGGCATTACGCCGCAGTGGATGTTCGCGGCCCAGGCGATCAAGGAGCAGCTCCGTGTAACCTTGAATCACCATCAACAGATTGTTGAAATCGTGGGCGATTCCGCCGGCGAGCCGGCCCACTGCTTCCATCTTCTGCGCTTGACGCAGCTGCGCCTCCAGCTGTTTGCGATCCGTAATATCCAGCGCCATGCTGATAACACCCCATACATTCCCTTCCCCATTTCGCAGCGGCTCGGCGTGGCATGCGTAAGATCCACCGCCCCATTCCACGTGAAATGTGACCGATTCTCCGGCTAGCGCGCGCCGGTGAGCCGCGATGGGCAAAAAAGTCCGGTCCTCCGTTTGGAAAAATTCGTATAGCGACTTGCCAACGACCTCCTGCGGCTTCAACCCCAAACGAGAAAGTCCTGCGCCCACCGAGGATGTGAAACGCAATTCGTGGTCAGTCGTCCATAGCACTGCGGGCAACTGTTCGACCAACACTCGAAGACGCGCTTCGCTTTCTCGAAGTGCCGTTTCCGCGCGTTTGCGTTCAATCGCCAGAGCGATTTGTCCTCCCACCGAAGCAAGGAATTCCAAGTCTCGCTGTGTGTACGCCCGTTCATCCTCGTAATGCTGCACAACCAGCACTCCAATCGTCGCCGAAGGTGTGCGCAGCGGGGCTCCCAGCCACGAAGGCGATGGCGTTCCAATAAGCTCAACTTCATCCTGCGCAACAAGCTGGTCAAAGACACTTTGCGGAATCAACATCGCATCGCCCTTACGGAAAACGTACGTCGTGCAGCTTCTACCCATCTTCTGCGGCGGCGGCGCACTGTCATACCGATCCACAAAGAAAGGAAAATGGAACATGCCTGAGAGCGGATCGTGAAGAGCCACGAAGCAATTCTCCGCGTACAACACCCGTTTCAACGATTCGTGGATTCGACGCAGAAGCTCGTCCAGATTGTCCGTGACGTTCGCCGCATGAATGATTTCGAACGATACTTGGCGCTCAGCTTCCGCGCGCTTCAGCGACGTGACATCCTCAATCGTACCTTCGTAATAGCATACGCGCCCGATCACATTCCGCACTGCGCGCGACGTCTCCGAAATCCAGATTTTAGTCCCATCCTTCCGGCTGACCTGGGTTTCGAACCTCTCGACCACGTCGAACTGTTCCATCGCGCGCTTGAACTCCTCGCGCTGCGCCGAGTCGATATACACTTGCTTCCCGATGTCGCCAATGGCTTCCATCATTTCCTCGGGCGATGCATAACCGAACATTCGCGCCATCGCCGGATTTACGCTGATGAACCGCCCGTCCGGCGTTGACTGATAAATTCCCTCGACTGCGTTTTCGAATATGCTTCGGAATCTTTCCTCCGCCTGTTTTTGCGCCTTTTCAGCCCTCTGGCGCGCGGTGATATCGCGGAACGTAACCACTGCACCCGTTACTTCCTCGCCTTCGCGTATGGCGGTGCTTATGAACTCAACCGGAAAGCTCGATCCGTCTTTTCGCCACAGAACATCGCTGGCTCCATGACGTGTCACACCGTCACGCAAAACAGCAATTAGGGCGCATTCCTTCTCAGGATATGGTGTGCCATCCGATTTGCTGTGGTGCCACAGCGCGTGGCCTTCCCGACCAATCATTTCCTCGGGCTCATATCCCAGCATCCGAGCCGCCGCACGATTCACGAACGTTGGCCGGCCCTCTTGGTCGAGGCCGAAAATCCCGTCGCCTGCGGAATTGAGAATCATGTTCGTCTGCCGGCTCAGCTTCATCAGCGCGAATTCGGCTTCCTTGCGTTCTGTAATGTCGAGCATGAAACCGTGCTGTATTTTGCGCCCGTCATTTGCCCGGCTGACGATCGCGCGATCGCGGAACCACACCACTCGCCCATCGCGCGCCAGCATCCGATACTCCATGTCAATGTTTTCTCCGGTGCGCTCGCTGTGCTTCTCCGCGTCCATCACCTGCTCGCGGTCCTCGGGATGGACTTGCCGCAGCCATTGGCCCTTTGCCGAAAGCCATTCCGATTGCGAGAAGCCCAGAAAACTGGCAATTTGCGGGCTCACATATTCCCAGTTTCCATTCGCGCCGAATTCCGCAACATAAGTAATCGCCGGAAGCTGCTCCACAAGCTGGCGATACCGCGCCTCCGCTGCACGAAGCTGCTCGTCCGCGCGTTTCCGCTCCGTGATTTCCTCATATACGGCGAAGATCCCCGCAAGCTTGCCTTGCAGCATAAGCGGAGCAGCATGAATCTCAACGTCCACAAGCGTTCCATCCATGCGCTGGCGGCAAGTCGTTGCTTGAAGACTTTCTCCCACGAGCGTTCGTCGACTGAAATCCGAGGCTTCCGTGGCGAGGGCCGGAGGCGCAATGAACTCGTCCACGTCGCACCCGGCAATTTCATCCAGTCGCCACCCGAACATGCGTTCGAAAGCTGGATTACAAAGCTGAACCTTATTATTTGAATCGAGCACCACGCTAGCCAGCGGATTATTCTCGACAATCGCCGTCAGAAATACGCTGCGATCACCAATTGCATTCTCCACTCGCTCGCGCGAACCATTTTCGGTTTTAGCAGGAATAGCAGGAATTTCGGCGGAATTCTGTGAACCATTTTGGATTGCAGGTTTACCTTTTTTGCGGCTGGCGCGAACGGATTCGACCTTGATCGGCATGGAACTCGTGTTAGGGCAGCCAACAGCAGCGCAGTGACGCGGACAAACTTACCCTCGGAGCGCGCGCAGCCTCGCGAAAAAACTTACCTACGATGTATGGCTTTCTGAAACCCACACCCAATCAACTATTTAGCTTGCACCGCGGAGGAACGGCAATAGTACGTTGGTACCATCGAGTGTCCTTTCGGCAACACCAGTCACCTCGTACCCAGAAATAAAGGCCCTCGACCATCAGCGTGCAGAAAAGTGGTTCGATCTTTGTCGTAGCCAACGCGCCCGCCAGCACGCCAAGCCACCCACATGCACTTCCTTTGGGAGCTTTCACGGCTCAAGGGTTCAAAAAAACTCTTTTCGTCCCTGCGGGAATATATATTAAGGATGCGGCGGCGATTCCGGTATAGCTTCGCCATCCTTGCGAGGGTCCGAAGCGCCAAAGTTCACGCCTGTGGCAAAATTTCGCTCGGTCGCTTGCCCGCCTCCCATATGCGAAGAAAACGCGCCGCGAACTTCGATCTGATGCCCTCGAGCTGTCAGCGCCGCGCGGACATCAGCGGGAACGCGATCCTCGATTTGCACGTCGCACCCGCCGAAAGTGATTTTGTCGAACCGCGCCGCCTCCATCGCTGCCTGAATGTTCATTCCAAAGTCTACAACGTTCGACACAAACTGCGCGTGCGCTTGCGCTTGGTTGAATCCGCCCATGATTCCGAAAGCGATTCGCGTGTCGCCCTTCGTCATGAACGCCGGAATAATCGTATGCAGCGGCCGCTTATGGCCCGCCAGCACATCAGGCGAACCCGCCTCCAGGTTGAACAACGCGCCGCGATCTTGCAGCACGAAACCCGTATCATCCGCAACTAACCGCGAGCCGAATTCATCGTAGTTGCTCTGAATCAGCGACACCATGTTCCCCTGCTGATCCACGACGGTCATATAAGTCGTGTCGCCCAATTTTTCGTTCGGCATTCCGGGCCCGACATCGCAATTTGCTTTGGACATATCAATCAACTTGGCGCGTTCCCGCGCGTAATCGTCCGACAGCAAACCCGCCACCGGGATCTTGCTGAATCGCGGATCGCCGACGTAGCGCCGCAAATCCGCGTACGCCAGCTTTTTCGCCTCGATCATCACGTGCAGCGCGTCGGCCGAATTGTGGCCGTATTGCGCCAGCGGAAATTGCTGCATCAGCTTCAGCATTTCGAGCGCCGCAATTCCCTGCCCGTTCGGCGGCAATTCGTACACCGTCCAGCCGTGATACTTCGTCGAAAGAGGCTCGACCCATTCGCTCGAGTAATCCGCCATATCTTCGAGCGTCATCGCGCCGCCTTCGCGTTTCGAAAAGTCCACAATGCGCCGTGCAAGCTCTCCTTTGTAGAACGCATCGCGCCCGCCCCGCGCCACCAGTTCCAACGACCGCGACAATCCCTCGTTGCGGAAAATCTCTCCTACTTTTGGCGCTTCCCCTTGCAACAAATACAGCTTTGCCGTCGCCGGATTCTTCTTCAAAAATCCAGCTGCGGCCGCCCAATACTCCGCGTCCCACTCCGGAACGGGAAAACCTTCGTGCGCGTAACGAATGGCTGGTGCGAGATCTTGTTCCAGGTCCAGCTTCCCAAACCTGCCGAGGAGTCTTGACCAGCCGTCCACTACTCCGGGCACGGTCACGGAATCGATTCCATGCTGTGGCATCGCGGTGATGCCTTTGTTCTTCAAAAATTCCGGTGTCAGTCCCTTGGGCGACCATCCGCTCGCGTTCAAGCCGTACAGTTTCCCGCTCTTCGCCTCGTACACAATCACGAACAGGTCGCCGCCCATGCCGTTCATCATCGGCTCGACGACGCCCATCACCGCATTCGTCGCCACCGCCGCATCAATCGCATTGCCGCCGCGCGACAAAATCTGTGCTCCCGCTTGCGCCGCCAGCGGACTTTCCGCCGCTACGATTCCGTAGCGCGTGGTCACCATGGACCGCCCCTGCGTACGGTCTTGCGCGTTTCCGAGCGTAACCATGCTCAATCCTGCCACAACCACAAAGAGAACATAGGCGAAGCTCCGCTTCATCTTCAGGATTCCTTATTTGCTTGGGATTCTATTTCTTAGGACGCGATTCCG
This sequence comes from uncultured Acidobacteriota bacterium, assembly GCA_963757905.1. Taxonomy (GTDB): domain Bacteria; phylum Acidobacteriota; class Terriglobia; order Acidiferrales; family UBA7541; genus DAHUXN01. The sequence goes on from CAVWSV010000011.1 coordinate 120,269, forward strand.
GAGGAACCACATCGTTATTTCGATAATATGTCACCAAATTTCCGAAATGTTCGCCGCTGTGCTCGATGATTCCCACCCAGTCACCCAGATGCGCCATCGCGCCCGCGTTCCCGCCTTTTTCGAGCGCCGCCGCGCCATCGGCAAACGACTTCTTCACGAATGCGACAATCTGTTCCTTCGTCGTGTATCCCTTCGGATCATCCGCAAGCCCCTTGGTGCTCTTGCCCAACGCCGGATTCGTAGCGAAATAATTTGAGCCTGCAATATGCACGAGAATCTGTCCAAACGTGCGCACCTTATCGTTTGGGCGATAGCTGTACTTGTCCGCCGGCCAGTCCTCTGCCATGGCAATAATTTTGTTTCCGATCCCGTTCCATTGGCGCAAGAGCACCTGCTCCGGTCCGGGAGCCTTCTTCCTCGATTGTTGCGCTGATGCTGTGCCCGCGCCGACGATCAATCCGACAAACGCGACGACGAGAAAAGTAACAGCCGCCTTTCGCATCTGAATACCCTCCTCAGTGGCTTGCTACGGTTGCAAGATGCCATAGCCTACCCGCCCCGCTGACTTCTGTCCAGCGCCGCGCATATCCATCGGCCAAGCCGCCGTCAACACACCCTTAGCTGCGCGCGTCGCGACTTCTTTTGCGCCAACCTGAAAATCATCGACTCGCTCAGGCGGCCTCTGCGCTAAAATGGATGCGAATTAAAGCATTGGGAGGAATGAACTGTCGATCCTGGACAATGCGAGCACGACTAGCGATTCCGGCTCGGTTGCCGCAGCCGCCAATCCAGAAATCGACCTGGTGCTTCGCGCGGAGCATTCTGATCCTTTCAATTTCCTCGGCCCGCATCCTGCAAATCTTCCCGGAAAGCCGGCCATCGCCATCCGTACTTTCCAGCCCCACGCCGCACGCGTCTCAATTCTCTGGGGCAAATCCGCTCAGGAGTATCCCGCAACGAAGATTCACTCCGACGGCCTCTTCGAAGCCGTCATTCCTCGCGAAAGCATTCATCCGTTGGACGAGTCCTCTTCCGCCTCCGAATCTTTCGACATCGCTCCAACGGCGTATCGTCTTCGAATCACCTATTCCGATGGAAATTCCTGGGAGACTCACGATCCTTATGCCTTCCCTCCTCTTCTTAGCGACCTCGATTTATATCTGATCGGCGAAGGCACACACTACGAGAATTATGACAAGCTGGGCGCGCATGTCCGCGAAGTCTCCGGCGTTCGAGGCGTGCATTTCGGTGTCTGGGCGCCCAACGCAAAGCGCGTCAGCATCGTCGGCAATTTTAATTCCTGGGACGGCCGCGTCAATCCGATGCGCAGCCTCGCCACCACCGGCGTGTGGGAAATATTCATTCCCGGACTCACCGAAGGCGACCTGTACAAGTTCGAGATTCGCTCGCGGTACAACGACGTTTTGACCTTGAAGGCCGATCCCTACGGCTTTGCCGCTGAACTGCGCCCGAAATCCAGTTCAGTCGTCGCAAACATTGACGGCTACTCGTGGCAGGACACCGAATGGCTCGACCAGCGTCTGCAATTCGACTGGCAGCACGCGCCCATTTCCATTTACGAAGTTCATTTCGGCTCGTGGCGCCGCGCCGGACGGCGGCCGCTGGCTCACTTACGGCGAAATGGCTGACGAACTGATTCCCTACGTCAAGCAAATGGGCTACACGCACATCGAATTGCTGCCCATCATGGAGCATCCTCTCGACGCTTCATGGGGCTACCAGACAATCGGCTATTTCGCCGTCACCAGCCGTTATGGCTCGCCCAAGGATTTCATGGCCTTCGTGGATCGCTGCCATCGGGCTGGCATCGGCGTTCTTGCTCGACTGGACCCCCGGCCATTTCCCTCGCGACGCTCACGGTCTCTCGTTCTTCGACGGCACGCATCTCTACGAGCACGCCGATCCGCGCCGCGGCTCCCATCCTGATTGGGGCACGTTGATTTTCAACTACGGCCGCAACGAAGTGCAGAATTTCCTGATCTCCAATGCGCTTTTCTGGCTCGAGAAATATCACATCGACGGCCTGCGCGTCGACGCCGTCGCCTCCATGCTCTATCTCGATTACTCGCGCCGCCAGGGCGAGTGGCTGCCAAACCAGTTCGGCGGCCGCGAAAATCTCGAAGCCATTGCATTCCTCAAGCGCTTGAACGAAGTCGTTCACACCCGCCAGCCCGGCGCGCTCACCATCGCCGAGGAGTCCACCGCCTGGCCCTCCGTCTCGCGCCCCACCTATGCCGGCGGCCTCGGCTTCGACCTCAAATGGAATATGGGCTGGATGAACGACACTCTTCGCTACTTCGCGCTCGATCCCATCCATCGCAAATTTCATCACGGCGAGCTGACCTTCTCCATGCTTTACGCGTTCAACGAAAATTTCATCCTTCCCCTCTCGCACGATGAAGTCGTCCACGGCAAACGCGGCCTGCTTGCAAAAATGCCAGGCGACGACAAACATAAATTCGCGAACTTGCGTCTCCTCTTCGGCTACTTCTACGCGCATCCCGGCAAAAAGCTTCTCTTCATGGGCTGCGAAATCGCCCAGTGGAGCGAATGGTGGGAGAACGCGAGCCTCGACTGGCATCTTTTGCAGTACGCTCCACACCAGGGAATTCAGCGGCTCGTCGCCGATTTGAATCGTCTCTACACAAAAGAGGCGGCACTCCATGATGTGGAATTCGAATGGCAAGGTTTCGAATGGCTCGAAGCCAACGACGCGGACGCCAGCGTTCTTGCATTCATCCGGCGCGCGCGACGTCCCGAGGATTTTATCGTCATCGTCTGCAACTTCACGCCGGTAGCGCGCGAGAATTATCGCGTCGGCGTGCCCGAGGCTGGTTTTTATCGCGAAATTCTCAACACCGATTCCGGCCATTACTCCGGCGGCGATGCGGGCAATTCCGGCGGCGTTCGCGCGGAGCCTATCCCGTGGAGCGGCCGCGAATATTCCATTAAAATCCAGCTTCCTCCGCTCTCTGCCGTCTACTTCAAGCCCCAGCGCGATTAATTCGCTCGCGCGACATAGGCAAGGGAACTTTTCGGCGTGCCCATGCGTAACTACCGCTGAACGCCCAAGGAGGCGTCCAGCGATGAAAACCTTGCTCCCGGTTCTCGCAGTGTTCTGCATCGGAACGGCCGTTCTCGCCGCTCCGCCCGAGCGTTATCTCCACGTCAAAGTTGATGGCCAGATGGGACGCGAGCATGTCCGCGTCAATATTCCCCTTTCGCTCGCCGAGAAAGTGATCCCTGCCATCAATCAGGGGCAGCTTCGCGACGGCAAAGTTCAGCTCGGAAATTTTCATGCCAATGGTGTGGACCTGAAGGCCCTTCTCGACGCCGTCAGATCCGCGCCCGACGGCGAATTCGTCACCGTGCAGGAGCCGGGCACCGACGTTCGCGTCGCCAAAGTCAACGGCAAGATGGTCGTCCATGTGATCGACAGGGACGGCAAGGAAAAGGTCGACGTCAACGTTCCTTGGGCAGTCGCGGAGGCGCTTGCTTCGGACGGTGACCACCAACTCAACGTCGAAGCCGCCATTCAAGCCCTCGAAAAAGCCGGCGACACGACTCTCGTCACCGTCACGGACAACGATCAGACAGTGCGCGTTTGGATCGACTCACGCAATACAGCTGACTAGCCCTGCTTAGTTGCGGCCGTCAGTCGCAAAGGAAAAAGAGGAGGAGAAATCGCAATGCTGCTGCTCGGCAAAATTGGAATGGGAATGTTGGGAACGGCTCTCGTTGCGGGAGCCGTGGTTTCCAGTGAAGGTTTTATCCACGTGAAAGTTCACGAAAAACGCACGAACGGCACGCACATTTCGCTCGTTGTGCCAGCGATCCTCGTGCCTGTGACGCTGAAATTTGTGCCCGATCGCTATCTGGCCCAAGGCGCGGCCAACGTGCGTCCTTACCTCCCGATAATCGATGCGGCAATTTCCGGCCTCGCGGATTCTCCCGATGGCCCGCTCGTCGAAGTCACGGAGCCAGATCAACACGTCAGTGTGATGAAAGTCGGCGGCTCCGTAGTCGTTGACGTCGATGACCCGGACGAAACGGTTCACGTCGCGGTGCCCCTGCACGCCACGCAAAGCGCCATCGACGAAATTGCCTCGGCCGGCGGCCCAATCTGATTCGCGCAGCTCGGCCGCGTAGACGATCTCGGGCAAATGTAATGACAATTGTGGTTTGCTAGGCGTGCGATTCTTTGGCCGGTATCCAGTAGACTTCTTCGCGCACTGATTCCTTCGGGAATCCCCGCCGCTGCAAAATCCCTTTGCTATTGTCGATCATTTGCGGATGCCCGCAAAGATAAGCCGAAGTATTCGCTCCATCCAAACTCCACGCGTCTGTGTATTTTCGAACCAGGTCCTCGACGCGCCCCGTCTCGCCCTTCCACGCCGCGTCTTCCCACGGACGGCTGATCGCCGCCACATACGTCAGCCACGGAAATTCCGCTGCGGCCTTTTCGAATTCCTCGCGATAGCCGAATTCCCATGACCGGCTCGCCGCATTAATCACATATAGATGATGCCCGCCATCGAATCGTTTTTCGCGCCAGTCTTTACCGAGCGCGCGAATGTAACTCACAAACGGCGCGATCCCTGTCACCGTGCAGAGCAGCAAATGATTCTTGCGCCCGCTTTTTGTGTCTAGCGTGAATCGCCCCTTCGGAATCTTCCGCATCGTCATTTCCGCGCCGGTTTGGAGCTTATACAACAGCGGCGTCAGCTCGCCTTGCGGAACCAGTTCGATGAAAATCTCCAGTTCCCTTTCGTGCGGCGCGGACACAATCGAATACGCTCTCTCGACCAGCTTCTCGGGCCCTTGCACGCCCAGCGTCGCATATTGCCCGGGCTGGAACCGGAATTCGCCGCCGGGCTCCACGCGAATGATCCACAGATCCTCGGCAATGTCCGACCGGTGCGTGATTCGCGCTCGAAAGAATTTGTCTTCTGCCAAACTCATCAGCTCCCCTGTTCGATCACAACCCTTATACCCCCTGCAACAATTCCGCCGCGCAATAAAAGAGGGCGCCCGTCACTGACCTCGTCAATGCCGAGCGCCCGGAAATCTTACCTACATCCTGATCGCATTCTCACCGTTGCGGCGGCCCGCCCATTCCCATTCCCATCGGCTGCGGCTTGCCCGTGATTTTATCCTTCGCGTCGGTGACAACTTTGGTAAGAACGGTGGTCGCGCCGTCCTTATTGATACCCTTCACCAAGCCGAATGGCCCTATGTTCTTCTTGATCCAAAACTCCCCGGAACCATCCTTCGCCTTGTAATGTTCGCAGGAAAACGTGCCTGCCGGCGTCGTCACCGTATCACTTCCCAGATCGTCGGACGTGTTGCGAATATCCGCCGTCTGAGGTTTCGACGACATCTGCTGCAGCATCATTTCCGGCATCTCCATAGGCGGACGCCCGGGCATCTGCATGACTTCTCGTTTGAGCGTAAGCATATCGCCATCCTCAACGAACAGCGACTTCATCACCATTTCGCCATTGCCATTCGGCCGCGTGAACGAGATTTCAAACCAAACTCCGTCTTTCCCGCCCACCGATTCCTTGCCCACAATAGCCATTTCCATCGTCCGTTTCGTGCCATCCTTCTCCTGGGTTTCGTAGAAAGCCCCCGCCCCAACCTCCGGGTTCCACACGCCCGAAAGAGACGGCGCGCGCATCCGAAACTGCGCCTGAGCTGCCACACTTATCAACAGAACCGCCGCAGCGATCGCCGCAAATTGCAGAAACCGTTTCATGCTCCCTCCTTCACTCCCGCAGAACGATCTAGAAATCGGACCCCTTCTGATCCGCCATCTTGCGGGGATCGAATGTGGTGTTCAGATTCAGGTCTTTGATGTTAAGCACGAATTGCAGCCCTTTCTCCTGCGGCGCCGCAATGTCTTTACCATCGGTTGTCTTCTTCGGAAACGAAAACATGACGGCTGTCACCTGGCGTCCGTCCGGGCTCCGGGTGATTTCCGCGCTCGTGGCGTTCACCTTGACCTTCGACTGTTTCCCGCGCAAATACGCCTTGGCCTTCAATTCATCCTCAGAGATCTTCCCGAACGGCGTCATGTCTGGCCCGATCACGACAACTTCATAATCAGTGATCGGCGCGCTCAAATACTTCGGCGCGTCCGCTTCCTTCATATTTCCGACCAGTATCGCGTCCCGAACCAACGCCTCTCTCACCGTGCGCGAGGAGTTCCACCGGACGTAATAAGCAGCCTGTCCCTGAGGAGTCCCCATTGCCTGTTGGCCAACCTCCGCAGCGCCTCCCGCAGGACCTTGTGCGGCTGAAACCGTGCCTCCCGGCGCGCGCCCCATTTCTGACTTGCCGCCCCCGCCATTTATATTCCACTCCTGAGGAACGTACTGAACTCTGGCCCACGGCGAATCATATAAAATTTGCCTCACATCATTCTTCGTCCACTGCTCAAACGGCTTGGTTTTCCAGACATCACCAGCCCGCGCCGCCGCGACGATGGCCAGCGCCAGCAGGGCTGCGACGCCCGCCCTCACAACTGCCTGCCGACTCAAATCAGCGACTATCCGTCTTTTCTCCATCCCTGCCCTCCGTAGGGTCCGAATTTCTCAAGCAGAAATCGCTCGCCGCCACGCCGTCGGCCGCGCAATTACGCAGCGCCTTTCGCGGCGTCGATATTTCTATTGAATGCCTCCATTGTTATCAGATTCTCGCGATGCGCGCAATCGAAACGCTCAACGCCGCGCGTCCGTCAACCGCGTCGAGTTCGCAAGTCGTTCCAGCCGGTAGACCGGCTTCTGATGCGCTTCAAAGTAATTCCGCATCATCAACTCGCCCATCAAACCCATGGCTAGAAACTGCAGCCCGAAAAGCGACATCAGCATCCCTAAAATCAGCAGCGGACCGTGTTGCACAAATATCTCCGTACCTTTGAACACTTTATCCACAAACAAAAATCCCAGGATGCTGCCGCCGGCCAGAAAACTGATCATCCCCGCCGGCCCAAAAAAGTGCAGCGGTCGCGCCATATAGCGAAGTAAAAAGCGGATCGTTATCAAGTCAAAGAAAACCCGCGAAGTACGCGAAATCCCGTAATGCGACTTCCCTTGTGGCCGCGGTATGTTGCGGATCGGAACTTCGATCACTTTCGCGCCATTCAATGACGCCAGCGCTGGAATAAATCGGTGCAGTTCACCATAAAGCCGTACATCTTTAATCGTCTCTCGCCGGTACACCTTGAAGGTCGTGCCAAAATCGTGAATGGGCACTCCAGAGAGTTTCGCCATCAGCCAGTTGGCTACCCTTGAAGGTATTCGCCGGAAAAAGAAATTGTCCACGCGTTTCTGGCGCCAGCCACTCACGATATCCGAATCCGTCGCCTCCAGCGCTTCGATCATGGCCGGAATGTCGGCAGGATCGTGCTGCAAGTCCCCGTCCATGGAAATAATAATGTCTCCTGCAGCATGGTCGAAGCCTGCCGCCAACGCCACCGTTTGCCCATATTTCCGCTTTAGCCGCAGAGGAACCACTCGGTGGTCTTCATCCGCAAGTTCTGCAAGGATTTCCGGGCTCGAATCCGAGCTATGATCATCGACGAATACAAACTCGACGGGCTCAAATCTGCCCCTCATCACCTCGGAGAGTTGTTTGTACAGTTCCCGCAATGAGCTTTCCTCGTTCAACACGGGAATCACAAGAGAATACTTTGGAACGTCCACGCCCGGTTCGCGCATCGTATCAGCCCAACTCTCCGAAATTAATCAGACGAACGTTATGTTCGCTTACCGCCTTGCGTACATCCGAATCCGTCAAACCTTCCAACTCCGTCTCCCGCTCCCGCTTCAGACGAGTCGCCGCTTGTTCCAGTTCCTCGTCGTACTCCCCTGGATGGCACATCAGCTCGGTCGTACTGTCGCGCATCGTCCTTATCATGGCGAGAATCGTCTGCCGATTCAACCTCCCCGTCGCAGCGACCCCCAAAAAGTGATTCGGAGCGCGTATCCCGTGTCGCGCCGCTATCTTGCGGAAACTTGAAGCATTCGCTCCGGCCAGCAGAGCCACGGCGCGTTGTTTCCAGGAGCTTACGCCCCCTCGGAACCCGGGCCAAAGCAGCGCCCGCACATCTTCGAACGGCTTACGGATTCGCAGAATGCCGAACTCCTCCGCGATCTTTGCAACTACCTCCATCACTCTTGGATGCGCGTGCGTATGTTTGTGGGAGTCAAAATGGGTCGGTTGCACTCCAGCTGCAACCACGCGCTCAACCTGTGCTCGAAGTTCCGCCTCAATCTCTGCTTGCCGTATTGAACCTACCGACAGTTTCGACAGCAGCGAGGGCAACGACGCCGGCATGAGCCCTTCCGAATCGGCCAGTGATCCAACCTGTTTCGCCGTCGCGACGCATTTCCCTCCGACTAAAACCAGATGACACCCCACGCCTAATCTGGGATTCGCTCGCGCGCACTCAATCGCATCTTCAAACGCTTCGCCATTGGCCATGATCGTCGTGCTCGTGACGATCCCTTCGCGAAACCCACGCACAATTCCAGCGTTGACACCACGCGTGTAACCGAAGTCGTCCGCATTGACGATAAGTCGTTTCATTAGGAAACATGGTCGGTACGGAAACTCATCATATCACGGCCGACGCAGCCACTCGCCGCAAGCAATTCAACGAACGTGCCATACACACCGAAATCTTGAACATCTCAACAATCTTGATCGCGCTCACCTTCTTCCGATTTAGCGCGCAACATCATGCGCCCAGAAAGTTTTCAACAGTTGTGTTGAAAACCTTGTGGAAAAATTCGCGCGCAATCCCGTAAGCGCGCATGATTCAAGCCCCTAATGCACTTTGCACTAATCTAGTGCATTCTCCCATCCTAATCTCGAGTGATTACTGGGTCATTCGCAACGGGAACTCGGTACTAGCAACGAGGCAAATCTGGCGGGACGCTACTCGAAAATAATTCTGCGCCGCAATCGCTGCTGCAATCTCAGTACCAATGTGGCGGCGGTTTCAATTTTATCTTGATCGTCTCTTCTTCTTTATGGAGCACGTAATACTGTCCAAACGGATGCCAGCCGTCCTTCACCACTTGGATTAATACTTTCACGCGCGGAACATCATTCACTTTCGCAATTCCCTTCAGGTCCGTCTTCAGATCCAATTCAATTTCCCTCGGGTGACGAAGGAACCGCGGCTCGTCGTACCGAAGGTAAACGCTGGCGTTATCTACAGGCTTATTTTGGTCACCGCCAGTGACGATAATCTGTACCGCACTCACGGGATTTTCTTTATCCGGCATCGCCACTGCGGTTTTCGGCGCCGTCCAGCCGAGCACCATGCTCGCCACCACAGTCACCGCAAATCCGCTGGCGATCTTCTTAATCACCGACATGCGCTCCGGAAAAAGTATCCTCATGCCTGAATGTCCGTCCTTTCCGCGCATTCTACCACCTTCAAGCCCCCGATTTCGAGGTGCCAGAACATCGCCCCTGACATTTTTGCTCCGACCGCACCTCACTCAAATCCCTGTTCCGCAATCGCTGCCTCGCAGTTGTCCGCTCGCGGTCCGCAATTGACTGCCGCGTATCCTCTGCGCTACCTTCAATCGGCAGTTGTGCCGCTCTGTACCACTCAAGCCAGCCTTGGAAAGGTTTAAGGAGGATTCACGATGGGATTTTCGACCGACGCGATTCACGTAGGCCAGGAGCCAGACCCCTCCACCGGCTCTATCGTCGCTCCTATCTATCAAACCTCGACTTACGTCCAGGAAGCCCTCGGCAAGGACAAAGGTTTCGACTACGCGCGCACGAATCACCCCAATCGCAAAGCCCTCGAGCGCACCGTCGCCAAACTCGAAGGCGGAGTCGCTGCTTACGTCTTTACTTCCGGCATGGCGGCCATTGATTCGGTCTTTCGATTGCTCCGTCCCGGCGACCACGCCATTCTTTCCCGCGCGGTTTATGGCGGAGTCTATCGCCTTACCACGCAATTCCTCGTTCAACTCGGCATGGAATTCAGTTTTGTTGACACTTCTTGTCTGGAACAAGTCCAGAAAGCGCTGCGCCCCTCAACCAAAATGATTTACGTCGAGACTCCGACGAATCCAACAATGATCGTCACCGATCTCGCCGCCGTCGCCGCTCTCGCCCGCGAAAACAATCTTACAATGGTAGTGGACAACACTTTCCTCAGCCCTTATCTCCAGCAACCGCTCGCTCTCGGCGCTCACATCGTCGTCCATTCCATGACCAAGTACCTCAACGGCCACAGCGACTGCATCGCGGGCGCTGCTATCCTCTCGCGCAAGGAAGACGCCGAGAAAATTTACTTCCTTCAACGCTCCGCTGGCGCGGGACTTGCTCCGATGGACTGCTTCCTCGTCTCGCGTGGAATCAAGACTTTGGCCGTCCGCATGGATCGCCACAATCTAAACGGCATGGCCATGGCCAAATTCCTCGAATCCCATCCCAAAGTGCAGCGCGTCATCTATCCCGGCCTCCCTTCCCATCCCCAACACGCCATCGCCAAAAAACAGCAGCGCGGCTTCGGCGCCATGCTCTCTTTCGACGTCGGCAGCCTCGATGCGGCCCGCAACTTGCTCAATCACGTGAAGCTCTGCTCCCTCGCCGAAAGCCTCGGCGGCGTCGAGACCCTCATCTCGCATCCCGCGTCGATGACTCACGCCTCCATTCCCGCCGACGTTCGCAAGCAAATCGGCATCGCCGACGGGTTGGTCCGCCTCTCCGTCGGCATCGAAGACGTCGAAGACCTAATCGCCGACCTCGACCACGCCCTCGCCCAAATCTAGCGGTAATCCAGCAGCGCTGCTTGCCCCTTTGTCTGAGGGCACGGCTTTCGCCTTTTTGGAAAAGTGCGGCGCGCTCTTGGCGTCCCGAACGCTTCTGCGGGGCGGTTCGACGCCGCTTTTCCGGGTGCCCCATCCTGAGCGTTGTCTGCGAAGGGTGGGGATTGAGGTTTCGTAGGGCGGGGTTTGACCCGCCCGCTTTCGCTGTTGCATTTGGTTGTCATGCCGAGGAGCCATGCGACGAGGAATCTGCTTTCCCTGTAGCTCAGGTCCCATTCACCCTGACGCAGAAAGGGTCGTCGTTGTTCTTGCGCCTCCAAGCTGCCCGGTGTATTTTGGCGACAGGCAGCAGACAATCTCCGAGGAGGCTTCGCGATTGAAAAGTGCCCACCCTCACTTGGTGCAATGGATTTGTCTCGGTGCAATATTCCTTGCAAGCCCGTTCGCAGCGTCCCAATCGAAATCCCGTGCGCCGCACCCGGTCCTGACAACCCCAAGAGAAATCTCGGTTCCCAAATGGGTGGCACCTGCGCCGGGTCCAGATTCGGGGGCGGACACAGACGGATGCGGAGGATCAGCTGCGGACTACTCGGCGTGGGAACTGGACCTCAACAACAGCGGAGTTCCGGCCATCATAGTTCAGGGGCGGACCACCTGCCTGTGCGGTGGCGTTGGCAACTGTTCCTTCTCGATCTTCCAGGACGTGCCTCCGCACAAGACACTGCTCTACACCGACATGGTTCAAGAATTCCATTTCAAGGACACGCGGACAAAAGGATATCGGGACCTCGTGACTTCCACCCATGGCTCTGCTTTCGACTCGGAACTGCGGGTTTTTCGCTTCGATGGGACACGTTACGCGCTCAAGGGGTGCTACGACCAGAGCTACATCTGGCGGGACAAGCAAGGCAATCCGCATACGATGAGGAATCCCAAGACTACGCCGGAACCTTGCCAACAATTCTAGCGGACCGTCGCGCAGCACTTAAATTCCGTCGATCCGGTGCTTGAACCGATTCTTCGATCCATCGCAGGTACGCCCGCGATCCCTCGGACACCGCCACCGCGATAATCTCCGGCGTGTCATAACTGTGCAGCCGCCTAATCTCGCGTTCCAGCGCGGCGAATCTTTTTCGCGTGCTTTTCATCAGCATCAACACTTCCTTCGCGGTCTCGACTTTCCCTTGCCACCGGTAAATCGACTGCACCGGAGCGCCCATCACATTCGCGCACGCCGCCAGCCGCGCCTCCACCACCGCGCGCGCAATTTTCCGCGCCTCCGCCCGCGACCCGCACGTCACCATCACCACAATCTTGTCCGTCATTCTCCGCCTCTTCTAACAGTTTCTTCAAAAACTCTCTGGTTGTCATTCCGACGAGCAGCCGCGAGGAGGAATCTGCTTTTTCCTTGGGGTTTTTGTAAACTGCGCTTCCCTCGCAGCGGCAGAAATGACAACCAAGGGCACGTTCTCAACAACCTGCTAAATCCGCCCCCAATTATTCCTTGTTCTACGCGCTTTTCCCAATGTTCGATTCTCGCTCGGCAAGATACAATAGCCTCCGCACGATGACCAAATGACGACCAACCCCATCCATTTCGGCACCTCCGGCTGGCGCGGAATCATCGCCGACGATTTCACCTTCGACGGCGTCCGCATCGCTTCCGCCGCCATCGCCGCGCACGTTCGCAGCCTCTCGAAAAATCCCACGCTCCTCGTCGGCCACGACACGCGCTTTTTTTCGCCGGAGTTTGCCCGCGCCGCCGCCACCGTGCTCCAAGACGAAGGCTGCCCCGTGCTCTTCTGCGGCCAGTCTCCCACTCCCGCCATCGCCTTCGAAATTCGCCGCCGCAAAACTCAAGGCGCGATCAACATCACCGCCAGCCACAATCCCGCCGCCTATAACGGTCTAAAGTTTTCCGGGCCCGACGGTGCGCCCGCGCTCCCAGAAGTCACGAAAGACATCGAAGCCCGCGTGGCCAAATTAATCAAACACCCGCCGAAGGCCTCGGAACAAACAGAACAGCCAAAATTCGAAATGGTCGATCTGCGCGAACCATATTTCAATCGTCTCAACGAGCTTTTGCGTTTCGACGTAATCGCCTCCTCGAAATTGTCTTTCGCATACGATGCGCTGCACGGATGCGGCGCGGGCTGGCTCGACGCTCTCCTGACCCAGCATGGCATTCAAGTTCACGCGATTCGCACCGAGCGCGACGTCCTCTTCGACGGTTCCGGCCCCGATCCATCCGAGGAAAATCTCAAGCCTCTCGTCAAAGCCCTCCGGGAAACCAAAGCCAGCGCCGGGCTCGCTACCGACGGCGACGCGGATCGCTTCGGCATTCTTGATCGCGATGGCAGCTTCGTTTCGCCGAATCACATTCTCGCGCTCGTCTTCGACTACCTCATCCAGTCACGCGGCTGGAAGCTTGGCGTCGCGCGCAGCGTCGCCACCACTCATCTTCTCGACGCCATCGCCAAGCACCACAATGTGCCTGTTTTCGAAACACCGGTCGGATTTAAGTATATTGGTCCCTTCCTCGAACAGGATAAGATTGCGCTTGGCGGCGAAGAAAGCTCGGGCATGACGATTCGCGGCCACGTCCCGGAGAAAGATGGAATCTTGGCGTGCTTGCTTGTCGCGGAAATGATTGCGGCGCGCCGCGCATCTCTGGCCGAGCAATTGCAGGATCTTTTTCATCGCGTCGGCCGTGCTTATTGGCCCGTCCGCGTAAATCTTCACCTCTCGCCCGAGGTGATCAACGGGTTGGCGGCGAAGTTCAAGAAATCGCCGTCGGAATTTGCAGGCAAGCACGTGAAGCGCGCGGATCGCATCGACGGCTTGCAATTGATTTTGGACGATGATTCCTGGCTTTTGATGCGCCCGTCAGGCACCGAGCCGCTCGTTCGCGTTTATGCCGAGGCCGAATCGCCCGACAGATCAAACCAAATCGCCGAGGAGGCGCGTAGGTGGATCACGACCTAAAGATGCGTCACGGCCTGAATACTAAGATTGACGCCGATGCTGGCGAGCAAATTGACGACGAATCGCAGCCTTTCTTTCGACGCAACGGCCGCTATTTCTTTGCGCTCGCGTTTTTCCTGCTGCTGCTCCAGGACGTTTTCGGCACCCACGGCCTTGTCGCCATGCATCGCTCAAAAATTCAGATTCAAGCCGTCCAGGCGCAAATCCAGCAGCTCGATCAGGAGAACCAGGAACTCCAGCAGCGCATTCACAGCCTTAAAACGGATCCCGCAGCCATCGAAAAAATCGCGCGCGACCGCATGGGCCTCGCTCGCCCGGGCGAAATGATTTTCCAAATCCCCGATTCTCCAAACAGCCACGCGCCCCAATCCTCAGGCCCCGCCCCGAATCCTAGAAAGTAACGCTTTAACATCGTTGTTTGTCATTCCGAGGAGCAAACGCGACGAGGAATCTGCATTTGTCTTGAGTTTTCATTCTTAACGACGCGCCGAGTCTTCGCGCACAGGGCTCCGACTTTCAGTTCTCGCTTTTCGCTTTTTTCTCGGCGTTCTCTGCGTCTCTGTGGTGTTTCTGCAGCAACCGGTTCACCTGCTCGGTCTTTCGACTCTCAACTGTCAACTACCCTCCGACGCCGGCCGCAGCGTTTGCCGCAATCGCGCCAGGATTTCGCCGCCTCGTCCTTTCGTGTAAATCCGCGCTGTCGCGAGCAACGTCATCGCCGTAAAAATCACCAGCAATCCCAGCGAAGCCATTGCGATACTCTCTCCCCGCTTCGTCAAAATTGAAAATCGCCCATAGACAAATTCGATGTGCACCCAATAAACCAGCAACGACGCCTGCCCCATCTTGATGATGGGACTGAAGCCCCATTGCGCCGCTCCCCACCGGCACCACGCGTAAACCAGCGGCACAATCACCATCACCACGCCAACGCGAATCAGCAGGAAGTTCGGACTCGAGTGCCAGAAATCATAAACGGAATACATATGCACGGGCAGCGAGTCAAACCACAAACCAAGCGCGCCGCAAATCGCGCCCGCGCCGCCCAAAATAAAAACCGCTTGCGCCTGCCTCGCCCGAGCCCAGTCACTCATCAGAAAAAATCCCGCAGCGAGTCCCGCAAACGCGAACGCCGCCCACGGAAAAATCGGGAAAAGCCAGTGCTGCGGAGTGCCCAGATTGTGAACACCATTAATGTACGACTCGATGGGCCACGGCAACCATCGCGGCTGCCACGTCGTCCACAGCGGCGGAGTCGCCAGCGCAATTCCCGCCGCCACTGCGCCTGCCAGTATTCCGTTCGTCGCTCGCCGTCGCGCGAACCAGCACACGACACCCATCAGCATCATCGACACGCCGATTGTGTTCAGGATATCGACGCGCAACAGGTCCGTCCACGGCGACCACGGATAGCCCAACGCGTATTCCTGCACCCGAAACAGCAGTCCAAGTCCGAGAATCTCCGCTCCGCGCTGGATCGTCGTCGCCGCAATTTCATTTGCCGGCGCGCCCTTCTGCCGCATCCGGTCCGTTACCAATGCAAAGGAAATTCCCGCAAGGAAAAGAAACAGAGGTGCCGGCAGCGTCCCCAGCAGTTGTGACCACCCGAAAAAGGCGCTTTTCCGCGCCGCGGGATTCAGCCACGAATCGTAGCAATGCGTCTGGAACATCAGCACGCACGCCAGCCCGCGCATCCAGTCGATGTACGCGATCCGCTGTTTTACCGGCAGGGCCATCCGTGTGTAGCTCACGTCCCGTTGCGGCGATTCGTGCCGCAACTGACGTGAGGCATTTTGCGTCACAAATTATCCAGCCTGAGGACTAACCACAGCTTACAGCCTCCCGACTACCGCACCACTCCCGCCGCCGGGCTTGACGCTGTCGCGTACAATTTCTTCGCAATCCGGCCCGCGAGAAACGCCTTGCGCCCCGCCTCGACCGCCGCGCGCATCGCCTCGGCCATCAGCACCGCGTCCTGCGCGCCCGCAATCGCCGTGTTCATCAACACGCCATCCGCGCCCAACTCCATCGCAATCGTCGCATCCGAAGCGGTTCCCACACCCGCATCAATGATCAGCGGCACTTCCGTAATTCTCTCGCGCAAAATTCGCAGATTCGCCAAATTCTGAATCCCCATCCCCGACCCAATCGGCGCGCCCAACGGCATCACCGCTGCTGCGCCCGCATCCACCAATTTTCGCGCGACAATCAAATCGTCATTCGTGTACGGCAGCACGATGAAGCCTTCTTTCACCAGCGCTTTCGTCGCGCGCACCAATTCTTCCGTCTCCGGGAAAAGAGTCTGCTCGTCGCCAATCACTTCGAGCTTCACCCATTCCGAAAGGCCCGCTTCGCGGCCCAGCCGCGCCGCGCGAATCGCTTCCTCCGCCGAGTAGCATCCCGCCGTATTCGGCAGAATGAAAAGTTTCGTGCGGTCAATGTAATCGAGCAACGATTCCTTTGTGCGATCCGTCAAATTCACGCGCCGCACCGCCACCGTCACGATCTCCGCGCCCGACGCTCCGTGCGCCCGCGCCATCTCCGGCAGCGACCGGTATTTTCCCGTCCCCACAATCAGTCGCGAACGAAACGCCCGCCCTGCAATGACAAGTTGGTCTCCCATGGCTTAGCTCCCTACGAACATTCTATCAGGCTCGCTTTGCCTTTGTAGGGCCCGACTTGTCCTGAGCGCAGTCGAAGGGTCGGCTTTATCGGGCCGATGCCGTCCGCAGTACGGCACTCGCTCCTCCTTGCTTCGTGTTTGGCCCAGGCTAGGGATTGCCTTTTGCGGGTGCCCCATCCTGCCTGCACTGAGCGCATTTTGCGAAGTGGGCGTTGTTTGCGAAGGGTGGGGATTTTGCCGTTGTAGTGCACGACTCGTCCTGGTGCGCGAAGGATCGGCTTTATCGGCCCGCAACGCGCTCCGGGCGGCGATTCTCGCTCTTACGTGCTCGCCTGCGGCCGCGGCTCTTCCACATCCGCGTAAAGTTGCGCAATTGCATCGCTGTATTTCTGCAGGACCACCCGGCGTTTGAGCTTCAGCGCATGCGTCAGCTCGCCGCCCTCCACACTAAAGTCTTTGTCGATCAACGCAAAGCGTTTCGGTCGCTCATACTGCGCAAAATCTGCCGTCAGTCTTTCCACTTCACCGCTAATCAATTCCCGCACCCAAGCGTCGTTGGAAATTTTCTCTCCGTCCAATGCAATTCCTTCCGCCAGCGCTTTCGCCGCAATGGCCGTCCGATTCGGCACAATCAACGCCGATACGAATTTCTTCGTGTCGCCCACAACCATCGCATTCGCAATGTACGGGCTTGTTCGCAACTTAATTTCAATCGGCGCGGGCGCCACGAATTTCCCCGCCGCCGTCTTCAGCAATTCCTTCTTGCGGTCGGTAATCACCAGATAACCGTCCGCGTCCAAATGCCCGATATCTCCCGTGCGCAACCATCCATCCGAACTCAGCGCCTCCAGCGTCGCTTCCGGCTTGCGGTAGTAGCCCTGCATGATGTTCGGACCGCGCGCGAGAATTTCTCCATCCTCCGCAATTTTCACTTCGCAATTGCGAATCGGCCGTCCCACTGTGCCTACTTTATTTTCGTTTGGCGTGTTCGTTGAAATCACCGGCGACGATTCCGTCAGCCCATATCCTTGATAGATCGGCACGCCAACGGACCAGAAAAATTCCGCCAGCGCTACCGCCAATGGCGCGCCGCCAGAGTAAAACACTCGCATGCGTCCGCCAATCCCCGCGCGAATTTTCGAATACACCAGCCGGTTGGCAATCGCCCAGCGCAACTTCACTCCTGCTGACGCATGTTTCCCGTAGGCGCGCCACGGTTCCGCTTCCCCCGCCACGCGCAGCGCCCAATCGAATATTTTTCGTCTGAGTCCGGTTTCCTGGTGGCCTTTTTCCACAATATTCGCGTACGTTTTTTCGAACAGCCGCGGCACCGCTGCCGCTATCGTCGGGCGAACTTCGATCAGCGCCTTCGCCGTGTCCTCGATTTTCTCCAGATACGCAATCGTAACGCCGTGGAACAGCGCCGTGTAATCGAATATGCGTTCGTAGACGTGCGACAGCGGCAAAAACGAAAGCTGCAAATCATTTGGGAAGTATCCGATCGTCGACGTAGCATCGATCGAGTTCGACGTAAGGTTCGCATGCGTCAGCATCACACCCTTCGGCTCGCCTGTCGTCCCCGACGTATAAATCAACGTGGCCAATTGTTGGCTTTTTACATTAGCCGCAACGCACCGGTACTCAGCAACGTCCGCATCATTCGCCGCGGCAATCAGCGTCGCGTAATCCAGGAACTCGCCGCGCAATTCCTCCGGCGCATTGGCGCAAATAATTTTCTCGAGCGCCGGAATCTTCGCGCGACACGTCGCCACTTTTCGCGCTTGCGCTTCTCCCGCCACAATCGCCACCTTCACGCCCGCGTCATTCCATATATATTCGAGCCGCTCCGGAGATTCATTGTAGTAAATCGGCACATCCGCTGCGCCCAATCCGAGGATCGCGAAATCCGCGACGTGCCACTCCGGCGAGTTCGGCGCGAAAATTCCCACGTGATCGCCCGCTTTCACGCCCAGCTCCGTAAGCGCCTTTGCCAAGCCCGCTACGCGTCGCAGCATTTCCGCTGACGAATACGCCTGCCAGCCCTCGGCCGTGCAATACATTTGCGCGCGCGCATTCGGATGCTGATCCACCGCGTCAAGAAAACACTTCGTCAGTGCCGGATAATCCATTTTCGCATCACCATCTAGCGGCATTCTTAACTGTGTGCGCTCCGCATTATACGCATGTGGACCACGCCCTCCTAGCCGCACTCGCCGCAGTGTGCAGCAAAGGTCCGGCGAGCGCTGCTTTCGCCCCATCTGCCAAAGCATTTCCCTGCCCCTACTTTTCGCTCCCACGCTGCGTTAAGATAGCCGTTCCCCGGGAGGACTCATGTCGAAGCTCGCCACCGAAGATCGCGCCACCTACCAGCCCCTGCGCGCGCCGCGCGGCACGCAAATTTCCTGCAAAGGCTGGCAGCAGGAAGCCGCTCTCCGCATGTTGATGAACAATCTCGATCCCGAAGTCGGCGAGCGCCCAGAGGATTTGGTCGTCTATGGCGGACGCGGCAAAGCGGCGCGCAATTGGGAATGTTTTCACGCCATCGTAAAATCCCTTCGCAATCTTGAAAACGACGAAACCCTCCTCGTCCAATCCGGCAAACCTGTCGGCATTTTCCGCACGCATCCATACGCCCCGCGCGTCATCATCGCCAATTCCAATCTCGTCGGTCACTGGGACGACTGGAAACATTTCAACGAACTCGAACGCGCCGGCCTGACCATGTATGGCCAGATGACCGCGGGAAGCTGGATTTACATCGGCACGCAGGGAATTTTGCAGGGCACCTACGAAACATTCGCCGCCGCCGCGCGCAAACATTTCGGCGAACAAGCCGACCTCTCCGGGAAACTCGTCGTCAGTGGCGGCATGGGAGGAATGGGCGGCGCGCAGCCTCTCGCTGCCACGCTCAATGGCGCCGCGTTTCTTGGGAATCGAAGTTGATCCCGAACGCATCAAGCGCCGCGTGAAAACAGGCTACTGCGACGTGATGGTCAACGACCTCGACGAAGCGCTGCGCATTCTGAAAAACGCGGTACGCAAGCGCGAAGCCACTTCTGTCGGCCTGATCGGCAATTGCGCGGATTTGATTCCGGAGCTTGCACGCCGCGGCGTCGTTCCCGATTTGCTCACCGACCAGACCAGCGCGCACGATCCCATCGGAGGCTACATTCCGCAAGGCCTTTCACTCGCGGATGCCCAAGAGCTGCGCGAACGCGATCCCGAGGACTATCGCAAGCGCGCCATGGAATCCATTGCCAAGCACGTCGAAGGCATGCTCGCACTGCAAAAAATGGGTGCGATTACATTCGACTACGGCAACAACATCCGCACGTTCGCCTTCGAGCAGGGCGTCAAGAACGCTTACGATTTCCCGGGCTTCGTCCCGGCTTACATTCGCCCATTATTTTGCGAAGGCCGCGGGCCGTTTCGCTGGGCCGCGCTTTCCGGCGAGGCGTCTGACATTCATCGCACCGACCAACTTGTCCTCGAAATGTTTTCGCACAACGAATCCCTGTGCCGCTGGATCAAGCTGGCGCAGAAGCGCGTTCATTTTCAGGGTTTGCCCGCGCGCATCTGCTGGCTCGGCTACGGCGAACGCGACAAGTTCGGACTCGCACTCAACGATCTAGTCGCACGCGGCGAACTGAAAGCGCCCATCGTCATCGGCCGCGACCATCTCGACTGCGGCTCGGTCGCTTCGCCCTATCGCGAAACGGAAGCGATGCGCGACGGCTCCGACGCCATTGCCGACTGGCCCATGCTCAACGCCATGCTCAATACCGCCAGCGGCGCGAGTTGGGTTTCGATTCACGACGGCGGCGGCGTCGGCATCGGCTACGCTGTTCACGCGGGACAGGTGACTGTCGCCGACGGCACGAAAGAAATGGCTTCGCGCATCGAACGCGTGCTCACAAACGATCCCGGCATCGGCGTCGCGCGTCACGCCGATGCCGGCTATCCCGAAGCCATCAATTTCGCCAAGCAGCACAAGGTTAAGATCCCTATGGCGTAGGCATATAAAATTTCGGTGAACGCTAGAATCCAGTTCGGTCTGCTTGGACTTATCGCGCTTTCTGTCGTTGCCGCGATCGGTGTCACAATTCTGATCGCCCGCCGACAGGATATTTCTCGCGCCGCGCGTCGCGCTTTTCTGCTGAGCAATGCCGCCCTCGTTCTTTGTATGGCGGCCCTCGTGGCGGGCATCTCGATTTATCCTGCCGCGCACCGCTGGGGATTGACCCTCGAAGCTGCGGCCGTCGTCTTTCTGGTGCTTAAGTTTGTTTTCGTGCGACAATTCGCGCATCGTATTCGTAGCGAGCACCCGCGCACGCAAAGCGCGGCGTTACCCGAGACCAACAAAGGAACCTGAACAGGCATTCGATTTTTCTGGACGAATTTCGCAAGGAGGCTGACATGATCGTCATCACCGGAGCCACAGGAAACACAGGAAGCGCGGCAGCCGAAGCATTACTCGCAAAAGGGGAACTAGTTCGCGTGATTGGACGCGACGCCGCAAAGCTGGAGCGTTTCACTGCCCAGGGCGCAGAGCCTTTCGTCGGCAACGCCGAACAAGCGTTGGAAATGGAGCGCGCCTTCGCCGGAGCCACCGCCGCGTATCTCGTCATCCCGCAAGCACTCCAGCGCGACGACTTTCGCGATTATCAGGAACGCATCAGCGACTCGTACGCCTCAGCCATCGCGAATGCTGGCGTGAAGTATGCCGTCGTGCTTTCAAGCATCGGCGGGCAAAACGCCGGCAGGACCGGCCCCGTCGTCGGCTTGCACAACATGGAAGAAAAACTCAATCGCATTTCTGGCCTCAACGCTCTCCATCTTCGGCCCGCCACCTTCATGGAAAATCTCCTGATGAGCATCGACGGAATTCGCATGATGAACGTCCTTCCTGGCGCTTCCACTGCTGACGCACCCTTCCCGACCATCGCCACGAAGGATATCGGCAACTACGCGGCCTCGCGTCTCGCCAAGCGCAATTTCTCCGGGCATTCCACTCAAGAGCTTCTCGGTCCCCGCGACGTGACCATGAAGGAAACGGCCGGAATTATCGGACGCGCCATTGGCAAACCCAATCTCGGCTACGTCCAAATGCCGCTGCCGCTTCTCGAATCCGCGCTCGTAAGCATGGGCTTGCCGAAAAGTTCCGCGGCTCTATTGGTTGAATTGTGGAACGGCGCAAATGAGGGCCTGCTCGATCCGCAAGAAACGCGCTCAACGGAAAATACAACGCCGACAACTCTGGAGCAATTCGCGGAGGAGGTTTTCGCACCGCAATTCCTCCGCCGCGCCGCCAAAGCGTAGTGCGATAAATCGCGGGGCTATTTCTTCGCCAATTCGATCCGCGCCTGTTCGAGCTCCGGACGATCCGCGCCGTCGCCGCAGATTTCAACCAGCTTCGCGTAATATTGTCGTGCTGCTTTCGCACTTCCACTCAACTGCGCCGCCTGCGCCGCTCCGTACAGCGCGTCGAATCTGTTGGGCGATTCTTCGAGCGCTGCTTTGTATTCGACAAGCGCCTCGCTCGGTTTTTTCATCTCCATCAGCATATCGCCCAACATTTCGCGCGCCGGCATGCTCAACGAATCGGAATCGCTCTCTTCCCGCTGTTCCCCCGCTACGGCGGCGCGCAACGAAGCCAACGCCTGCGCGTTGTTGCCTTCGGCGAAGGCAACCCAGGCTTCCGCTTCATCCTCGCCGATTGAGGCACTCGACGACAAACTGTAGACGCCGCCCCCTCCACTCGCGCTGCTGACTGTCTCCTTATATTTCGCCAAGTCCTGCTGAGCCCCGGCTGCATCGCCGCTACGCGCCGCTCCAATTGTTTTCGCCAGATAGGTCATTTCGAGCGGCCCGCCGCTTGCCGGAAGCGGCAGCGCTGCCGCTTCGCTCCATTGATGCAGCTCAATCGCGTTGCGCGCGGCAAACACCGCCTGCGTGTCGGCGATGTCCCCGGCGCTCGCGCCCGGCACGTTCTTCAATTCATCAATCAGCGCGCGCGCTTTGGCCGCCTGTCCGCTTTGCAAATACGAATAATCGAGAAAGTCCATCGCGTGGATTTGATAATCCATCGCCTGACTGCCGCCCAGTTGCTTTGCGCGAACGGCCGCAGCCTCGGCGGCTAGATTGGATTGGATCGAATCTTGCCACATACCGAGGCGCACAAAAATATGTGAAGGCATGTGCAGCGCGTGCGAGGAATCCGGCGCAATCTTACCGTAAAGCCGCGCCGCTTGCAGTCCTTGCGGAGCCAACTCCGGCGTATCCGCCGCATGAATCAGGTAATGCACCACGCCCGGATGATTCGGCGCGATGGCGAGCAGCTTATTCAAAATGTCGATCGCCTGCTTTCGATTCGCCAAGTCATCGGCTTTATTGCCCTGCAGTGTAATCAGCGACAACGCGTAAAACGCGCCCGCATTCACATCGTCGGGATACTTCGTAAAAATCCTATTCATCCAATCTGAATATGCCTTCACGCGAGACGCGCGGCTCAAATTCGCGTTGTCTTGAAAAAAAACGCCCGCCGATACAATGTACATCCGCTCGCGATCCGTTTGCGCGCGCAGCTTCTGCGCTTCGATCGTGTCTTGCAACCCCTGCTTCAACGTGTCCGCGCTCGGCCAGTCCCACAACTGGTGATACAGCGACATCGCTTCGCCCCAGTACGCCATCGCGCAGGTCGGATCCTGCTGCGCCACTTGCGTGAACGTCTGCTCCGCCTCCTGATATTGAAATGAATGCAGCAGCGCGACGCCCTGGTTGAACGTGGATTGCACGGCCGGCGCGCAGGAAATCGGAAAGCTCACGCTTCCCAGCCCGCTGTTTTGCGCTCTTGGGGGCCGCGCATGAACAGGACGATCCGCCGCGCGCACAAATGAAGTCGAAATAACAATTAGAAAAATTGCCGGAAGCAGCCGGATTATTCGCATCGCCATCACCTCAACGCAATTCTACCGCGCCAGGCATTCGAGCGCCCCCACCTTTTGCTCGCCCATTAGTCAGCGGTTTTTTGCCTTTCGACTTTCGCTCACCACTCGTCACTCGCCACTGCTTTTATAACCCGGCCCGTGCAAAACTTTCCCCGGCAACGCATTCGTCATTTTCTCATCGGCGATCACAGGCACGCCATTCACGAGCACATAATCCATCCCCACGGAAAGCTGATTCGGTTTCTCGTACGTTCCCACGTCGTGCACTTTCGCCGGATCGAACACGACCACATCCGCCCACATGCCTTTCTTGAGCACTCCGCGATCCGTCAAATGCTCGCGCTGCGCCGGCAACGCCGAAAATTTCCGAATTGCTTCTGGCAGCGTCAGCAAATGCTCCTGGCGCACGAATTTCCTGATGATTCGCGGAAACGTCCCATACGCCCTCGGGTGCGCGTGCTCTTTTCCGAGCAATCCTGTGGGGGACATCCCGCCGTAATCGTTGTCGATCGAAACCCACGGCTGCTTGAGCGCCAACTCCACATCCGGCTCCGTCATTCCAAACACGGAAACATTTGTGAACGCATTGTCTTTGATGAGCAAATCGCACAGCGCGTCGATCGGATCCTCGTGCCACATCTTCGCAATTTCAGCGAGCGTTTTGCCCTGCAGCGGCATTAAATCGGGATTTTGCACCGAGCTGATCAGAACGCCCTCGGGCCCTGCGATCTCCTGCCATTCGTTGTCCCAAGAAGTCGAGCGCGTTTCCATGTCCTTGCGGATGCGCTCGCGAGTGGCAGGATCCTTCAGCCGCGCAATCATCTTCGCATCGCCGCCGTCATGCGCCCACGGCGGAATGAACGCGGCGAGATCGTTGTTCCATGCCGTGTACGCATACGTATCCGCTTCGATGTCAACCCCTTCGCTCCTCTGCTTGTCGATGAACGCGACCACCTGCGGCATTTTCCCCCAGTTGGGCTTGCCTGCGGTCTTCAGGTGGAAAATTTCCACCGGAATGCGCGCCTCTCTCGCGATGCGTGCCGTTTCCGCAAGCGCCGCCATTTCGCCGTCGCCTTCATTCCGCATGTGTGTCGCGTAAATTCCGCCATATTCCGACGCCACCGAAGCCAGCGCGATCAGCTCATCCGTCGACGCGTACGGTGCAGGCGGATATTGCAGCGCCGTCGAGAGTCCCATCGCGCCTTCGCGCATCGCCTCCGCAACCAACGCCTTCATCTTTTCAAGTTGCTCTGGCGTCGCCCTCTGGTCCGCGTCGCCAATCACCACTCGCCGGACGATTGTCGCGCCAACATACGTTCCCAGGTTGATTCCCATTCCCTGTTTATGCAGCCGAGCAAAATATTGCGTGAACGTCCGCCAATCAGGCGTAACGCCGTAATGCGCGAACTCCTCGTGAAAATCCTTCAACGTCGCATCTGTCTGCGGCGCAACGGAATCCCCTTCACCGGTTATTTCCGTTGTGATCCCCTGGAAAATTTTCGACGGCACATGCGGGTCCACCAGCATCGTGATTTCCGACTGCCCAAGCATGTCGATGAATCCTGGCGCGACCACGCGCCCTGCTGCATCAATCACCTGCTTCGCATGCGCCCGCGACAAATTCCCGATTGCTGCAATCCGCCCATCGCGAATTCCAATGTCTCCCGAATACCACGGCGATCCCGTTCCGTCGATGATGTGCCCGTTGCGAATCACAACGTCGTACTCCGCCGCTCCCACGCCGCTTTGCGCCCGCGCAGATCGCGTTTCAACCACGGCGAAAATCAATCCAAGGGCGCTCGCCATCAATATGGCTGTTACCGCTGCAATCCGTCTCCGCATTTAGCCTCCGAGCTGTTCGACGTTTCAAATCGCACCCAAGTATACCCGCCGAAGCCCCTGCTGGTCATTGCGGTTCTGAGGGAGGCGCATGAATTCGCTCGCGCTGCGCGCGAGGAGGGTTGCGTAGCACGATAGTTTTCAGTACCGTTGGCAAACGCAATGAAAGAGCCAAATGCTTCACGCGCGACCGGCCTGCTCATCACCGGCTGCGCCGAACTCCTCACTCTTCGCGGTCCTGCGCCGCGCCGTGGCCGCGCACTCGGCGATCTCGGCATTATTCGCGATGGCGCGCTGCTGATTCGCGATGGACGCATCGCCGCCGTTGGCCCGCGTCGCCGCGTTGCACGCCTTCGCGAAGCCCGCCGCGCGCGTAAACTCGATCTTGGCGGACGCGTCGTTCTCCCCGGCTTCGTTGATTCGCACACCCATCTGATCCACGCTGCCGCGCGCGCCGCCGAGTACGAACAGCGCATCTCCGGCGCAACTTACGAAGAAATCGCTCGCGCCGGCGGCGGCATTCATAACAGTGCGCAGAAACTTCGCGGGGCGTCATCCGGAGATCTGAAACGTCGCGCACTCGCGCATCTGGCGCAATTCGCCACGCATGGAACCACCACGCTCGAAGCCAAATCCGGCTACGGCCTCACGTGGGAAAGCGAGCGCAAGATTCTTCTCGTCCTGCGCGAACTGGAACGCGAACAGCCGCTCGACATTGCGCGCACGTTTCTCGGCGCGCACGTGGTTCCGCGCGAATATCGCCATCGCGCGGGCAAGACGCCCGACGCGTACGTGGATCTTATCTGCCGCGAATGGCTGCCGCGCGTGGCGGCGGAAAATCTGGCGGAGTTCTGCGATGTTTTCTGCGACCGCGGCGCGTTCACCGTGGCGCAGTCGCGCAAGATTCTCACTGCGGCCCGAGCCTGCGGTCTGGGTTTGCGCATGCACGCGGAGCAACTCGCACGCACCGGCGCGGCGAAACTTGCCGTCGAGATGCACGCCGCAAGTGCCGACCATCTTGAGAAAATATCCTCGGGTGATGTCCGCGCGCTTGCGCATTCGGACGTAACCTGCACGCTGCTCCCCGGCTGCTGCTTCCATCTCGGCCTCGCGCATTACGGCCCGGCGCGCAAGCTCATCGACGCCGGCGCCATCGTCGCGCTCGCCACCGATTTCAACCCCGGCACCAGCCCCACATTGTCCATGCCCATGATTCTGTCGCTCGCCTGCACGCAAATGCGCATGACTCCCGCCGAAGCCATCGTCGCCGCCACCATCAACGCCGCGTATTCTCTGCGGCGCCACGATCGCGTCGGCTCCCTCGAAGTTGGCAAGTTCGCCGACCTCGCCGCGTTCGATGTGGATGATTACCGTGAAATTCCCTATTATTTCGGTGTGAATCATTGTTCGCTGACCATGAAGCGCGGCCAAATCATTTACTCGCAGAAGACGTTATGATAGAAGTCATCTCCGGTGCGCCTGCGCATGACTTGGGATTCTTTGTGGCAGATCTTCCGAAACGACTGGGGAAACATTGCCAGTCTCGCTGGTCTTGTCGTTAGCGCTTTCACCCTCTGGTTTGCCAAGAAGGCCAAAGCAGCCGCGGATGCCGCTAGGGATGAAGCAAGGCGCCAGAATCTGGTTGATGAAATCCTGGGTGCGCAGAAAAAAGCAGAACAAATGGGCGCATATCTCTCCCAGCAAAAGTGGGAGGTAGTGCATCTCATATCCCAGGAAATGATTACCGCATGTAGTCAGATTCTGCGTCGCTGGGGTAAAGAATCGCTACCGGAACGCTCTCGCAACAATTTCCTTGTTGCTCAGCAGCAGGCGGGATCGATCGCTGAAGTTGCCGTTCGTGCCCTGCGGCTCGCTCCCTCCGACCGCGAATTCAAAATGCTGTCAGTTGCACAGCACAAGGCGCTGGAATTACTTTCTGTTGAAGCTGCCGAATTTGCAGGTATCATTGAGAAAACGAGGTGAGGCTTATGTCTCAAAAAGAAGAAGAGTTGGTGCAGCAACTGCTCGAAAAGACTGAGTCTAAGGTGATCCCATGGGAACCGACGGCAAAGGAAAATCAATTCGTCGCCCCCTTTCGAGGAAATGTGACCTTCACTGTGTTACGGTACGAAAATGAATACGGAAACGCTTTTCACCGACTCATCATGCGAGACAGCGAAGATCGGGAGATGTTTAGTCTCGATACAGGGGAGAATTTTGTGGTACGTGGAAACCTTGAGAAATTATACAAAGCCGCACATGATACCGCTCTTAGGGTCGAAGAAACCATTGAGATAGTACTAGACGATCTGCGAAAAGTGAGCTGAAGCCGCCCTCGCCGAATGCCGCGACTGATTGAATGCGTTCCCAACTTCTCCGAAGGGCGCGACGCCGCGAAAATTGACGCGCTCGTCGCGGCGATGCAGGCCGTCGAAGGCGTCTACATCCTCGACCGCGAAAGCGACGCCGACCATAATCGCTGCGTCATCACGCTGGCCGGCGAACCGGAACCCATCGCCGAAGCGGCCCTTCGCGGCATTGGCAAGGCTCTCGAACTGATCGACCTCACCAAGCATTCGGGCGCGCATCCACGCCTTGGCGCCACCGACGTCATCCCGTTTATTCCCGTCGACGGCGTCACCATCGAAGAATGCGTCGCGCTCGCGAAAAAAGTCGGCCACGAAATTTGGAAACGTTACCAAATTCCCGTTTATTTTTACGAAGCCGCCGCTTTACGCCCCGAGCGCACGAATCTCGAAAACGTCCGAAAAGGCCAATTCGAAGGCGTTCGCGAAGAAGTCCTGAAAAATCCTGACCGCGCCCCTGATATTGGCGAACCGCGGCTACATCCCACCGCAGGCGCCGTGATTGTGGGCGCGCGAAAATTCCTCATCGCCTACAACATAAATTTGGACACCCCTGACGTGGACGTCGCGAAGAAAATCGCCAAAACCATCCGTTTTTCAAATGGCGGTTTGCGCTACGTGAAAGCGATGGGCGTGGATCTGCGCGCGCGCCACGTCGCGCAAGTCTCCATCAATATGACCGACTACGAGCAGACGCCGCTTCACCGGGTGTTTGAAATGGTCCGCAGCGAAGCGGCGCGCTGTGGCGCCTCCATCATTGGCAGCGAAATCGTCGGCCTGATTCCCAAGCGCGCCATCGAAATGACCGCCGAATTTTATCTGCAATTCGAGAATTTCTCGCCCGCGCAAGTTTTCGAGAATCGCCTGGCCGCGGCTCTTTCCGGCGCGCCGCTCGATTCCGGCCCTGGCAAACTCGCAGCGCTTGCTCGGCCATTCCTCAACGCCGTCGCCGAGCCGACGGCGACTCCCGGCGGCGGCTCTGTCTCCGCGCTGGCGGGCGCGCTCGCCGCAAGCCTCGCGCAAATGGTCGCGGGCTTATCGCGCAAAAAGAAATCGCAGGCTGCTTACGCCGACCAGCTAGACCGCGCTGTTTCCGACATGCACTCTGCCGCTGCGGAACTGGCCGATGCCATCGATCGCGACGCGGAATCCTACAACGCCGTGCTCGCCGCCTTCAAACTGCCTAAGGATTCTCCCGAAGACGCGCGCCATCGCGAAGAGGCTATTCAGCAAGCCACGCGCGGCGCCGCCGAAATCCCCATGGTCGTCGCCCGTAAGTCTTTGGAACTTTTTGAACGTCTCGGGCAACTGGAAGCCATCTCCAGCGCTTCTATGCTTTCAGACCTTCGCGTCGCCCGTTTGATGGCGGCTGCGGGGGCGCGCGGCGCGCTCGCAAACGTAGCCATCAATCTGGATTCCATCACTGACGCATCATTCGTCGCCGCCATGCGCACGCAATCGCAGGACATCGAATCGCGCCTCACGGCAAGCACCGTCCGCGCTTAACAGGAAGGCAGGAGGCAACGTGAAATTGTTTCTGGCGCCAAAATCCATGGCCGTATTTATCTGCTCATTTATTTTTTCAATCGCCGCGCTGCTGCTCGCTGCCGTGATGCTGATTCCCTCGCCTGCCTCGGCCAACACTCTCGGCACCGACATCATCGGTCTGTTCCCGAAGGACATCAGCGAAATTGCTTATGCCGATCTGAAAGAAGCGCGCCAGCATTCATGGTTCCTGCAACTTCAACAGCAAATGCTTCCCGGAAATTATCGTCAGTTCGAGCAGTTCCTGCGATCCGCCGGTGTCGATCCCGACACGCAAGTCGACGAAGTCGCCTGGGGCGCCATGTCCTCGAATTCCCAGCATCCCTATGAAATCGCCGGTGTCGCGCTGGGCTCATTTTCTCCTGAATCAACGGAAGCGCGGTTTGCGTCGCAGAAAATTCCCAACATCGAAGTCCATGGCTATAAATTGTGGGCCTTCGGCAGCGGTTCGGGTCCCAACGATATTTTCTTTTTCTTTCTGGACAACAACACGGCGGCCTTTGGGCAGCGCGATATTCTCGAGAAGATCATCAGCGTCCGGTTTGGCGGCGCGGAAAGCCTGCTGTCCAATACCAATCTATTTCCGTTGATCAACGCCGCGAATGGTAGCGGCACCATCTGGGCCGTCCTCGACAAAGCCAACACGCAGCTCGCGCTGCATCAACTGCTGCCGCAAGCAAGCCAATTTCCGCAAGCGTCCGCAATTCTCGACCGCATTCACAATATGGAGATCCAGGTGGAAGCCGGCGATGGCCTGGACGCGAAATTCAAGGCCATTTGCGATTCTTCGGAAGATGCGAACGAACTTGCGGCGATGTTGCAAGGTGGAATCGTGATGCGCCGCTACCAGGTGCAGCAGTCCGATCCAGTCTTGGCGCAGGCTCTTGAAAACGTCACCGTCAGTCCTTCGGACAACAACCTGAACGTCGAAATGCCGGTCACCAACGAGCAGCTGAATTCCATGATCCGCAGCCGGACTTTCGCTTTCCCCAATAATTCTGGCGACTAGATCAAGAAGGGAGTGCCCGCGGTTTACAGGTGTGCGGGATTTTTGTGGAAGTACTTTGTCAGGATAATTCGCGCGCGCCCGTTGTTTGTATCATGATCGACGCGATCCACTCGCGTTTTCATTGCTGCTTCTGGATCATCGCCAGGCGATGCGAAAGAGGTTCCCACGGCAATATCTGGTTTTGCAGAGCTCGAGCTGCGGGGACTTTCCACGCTCACTTCCACGCGATCCACGAAATCGTCTATCACTACCGTGCAAAAGTCGCCGGCTCCGTCCAGTTGGAGAAAAGCCCGGCGGCATGCCTGCTCGGAAGCCTCCGCCAAATCAATGCGGTCGTCTGCAGCCAGGCTGTGCCGGTTCGCGACGTGCTCGACGGCACCGCGCACACCCGCCAGCAGCCGTTCATCACGGCTGAACTTCAATTCCGTTCGCCTGTGGTCAGTGTTCACGATCGTCTGCTACGCGCACTTCGCACGCTTCGCGGCAATCCGGGCAATAATACAGGCCATCCTCGCACAGACGGATGCCGGCTTGCGATTGGCAATAGGTGCAGTACTTCTCGCAACCGCACTTTTCTTCCGGCTTATCGCACTGAACGCAAACTACAGGTCCAGACATGGGATGCTCCGCGACTCTCCTGTTCCAAATATTAGGTTATCGCGGCACGCTCTACAAGCGCGTTCCTGCCTTTCTACCTGTAAAGAGCATCAGCCAGTTTGCATGCGCATTCGTATCGCCCGGTAGTGCGACAGACTTCCCCCGCACCGGTCAACAGACTGGCAAATCTCCGAGTGGCTAATGCCAGCCGTTTCTTGACACGCCTATGGGCGCATGCTAGTTTCACTTCTTTGCTTCGTAAGCGAGAAATTTTCCTGTGAGCACACCCGCAACCGCTGAAGTTCGCAAAACGGCTCTGAATTCCGTCCACCGGCGGATGGGCGCGAAAATGGTAAATTTCGGCGGATGGGATATGCCCGTCGAGTACACCGGGATTCTGGCCGAGCACGAAGCGGTCCGCACTCGCGTGGGGCTTTTTGACGTGAGCCACATGGGCGAAATCGAAATCCGCGGCGCTCGCGCCCTCGACCTCGTCCAGCACGTTTCGTGCAATAACGCCGCCAAGCTGGCCGTCGGCCAGGCGCACTACTCCGGCCTGATGACGCCGCGCGGAACCTTTGTCGACGACCTCCTTGTCCACAAAATTTCCGGCACTCATTATTTTTTGTGCGTCAACGCCGGAAATCAGGATCGCGACTACGCGCACACTGTCGAACACAATAAATTCGGCGCGGAAGTCGAAAACGCCGGCCCGCGCTATTCGCAGATTGCGATTCAAGGCCCGCGCGCGGTGGAATTGTTGCAGCGCTTTACAAAAGTCGCCCTGGCGCCGATCAAATATTACTGGTTCGCGTTTGGCGACGTGAACGGCGTGCACTGCCTGATCGCGCGCACCGGGTATACGGGCGAAGACGGGTTTGAAATTTATTTCGCGCCTGAGCATTCCGAAAAACTGTGGAATGCGCTGATGGATGCGGGACAGCCGCTCGGCGTCGCGGCGTGCGGCCTGGGGGCGCGAAACACGCTGCGGCTCGAAGCGGGCATGGCGCTCTATGGCCACGAGATCGACGAAACCACCACGCCGTGGGAAGCGAACCTCGCATGGATATGCAAGGTCGATAAAGGTGAATTTCTCGGCCGCGACGCTCTCGTGAAGCAAAAAGAAAAAGGAATCGGGCGCATCCTGGCGGGATTCGCCATGAATTCACGATTGATCGCGCGCGATGGTTACGCCGTGCTCCAGGGCGAGCGTGAAGTGGGCAGCGTGACCAGCGGAGGCCCCGCTCCTTTTTTGAAGAAAAATATTGGCTTCGCCTATGTGCCGCCGAAGATGAACGCGCCCGGCACGCCCATTGGCATTTCCGTGCGCGGGCAAGTAGCGCCAGCCCACATCGTGGCCACGCCGTTCTACAAACGGGCGAAATGATTTTGACTTTCTAACGCAGTTTCCGTTCGCGAAATATTCCGCGAACTGGCCTGCTGTTTTATTCTCCAGCGGAGGAGATGCCGATGTATCCAGCGGATTTTCGTTACACGAAAGACCATGAATGGATTCAGATCAGCGGAACAATGGGAACCGTCGGCATCACCGATTACGCCCAGCATGCGCTGGGAGACGTAGTCTTCGTCGAGCTGCCGAAAGTTGGCGCAAAAGTAAAAGCAGGCGAAGTCCTCGGCACGGTCGAATCGGTGAAGGCGGTGAGTGAGGTCTTCAGCCCCGTCAGCGGCGAAGTGACCGAAGTGAATTCCGAGCTTTCCGACACGCCGGAAAAAATTAATCAGGACCCGCACCGCTCCGCATGGCTCGTGAAAATCAAAATCGAAAATCCGCAGGACGCCGCAAAATTGATGGACGCCAAGGCCTATCAGGATTACGTCGCCGAGAAAGAGAAGGAACAGACCGCCTGATGCGCTACCTCCCCAAAAGCCAATCCGAGCGCCGGGAAATGCTCGACGCCATCGGCGCGAAATCGATTGAAAAGCTTTTTGAAACAATTCCCGCAAAGTACCGGCTCCGAGAACCGCTGAAGTTGCCCGGGCCTCTCTCGGAAATGGAAATCATCGATTATTTCAAGGCGCGCGCGGCGGAAAACTCCCTCGGCTACGCTTCTTTTTTGGGCGCTGGTGTCTATCAACACGTGCGTTCCGTGGTGACGGACGCGCTTGTGCAGCGCGGCGAATTCTTGACATCCTACACTCCCTATCAGGCGGAAATTTCGCAAGGCACGCTGCAGGCCATTTTTGAATTTCAGACACTGATGTCGCAGCTCACCGGTCAGGAAGTCGCGAATGCCTCGATGTACGACGGCTCGACCGCGCTCACGGAATCCGTGCTGATGGCTGAACGCTTGACGCGGCGTCATCGCGTGCTTGTGGCGCGCACCGTGCACCCCGAATACCGCCACGTGCTGGCAACGTACGCAAAGCACCTTGGAATCGAAGTCGAGGAATTTGGCTTTGCCGCTTCCGGCCAGATTGATGCGGCGTCAATTCGCGCGGAGGTCCTCGACGAAGCGGCCGCGATCGTCGTTCAGTCGCCAAATTTCTTCGGTGTGCTCGAAGCCCTTGGCCCGATTGCCGAAACAGCGCATGCTCATGGAGCTCTGCTGATCGATTGCGTTACGGAACCGATGTCGCTGGGCATTGTGAAACCACCCAACGAGGCGGATATTGTCGCGCTCGAAGCGCAGAGTTTCGGCGTGCCTCCAAGTTACGGCGGGCCGTTCGTGGGCGTGATCGCCACGCGCGACAAGTTCGTGCGCCAAATGCCTGGACGGCTTGCGGGTGAAACCACTGACGCCGCCGGACGCCGCGGATTTTGCCTGACTCTCGCGACGCGCGAGCAGCATATCCGCCGCGAGAAGGCCACATCGAATATTTGTACCAACGAAGCGCTGTATGCACTCGTGGTGACGATTCATCTGTGCCTTCTCGGCAAAGAGGGCTTGCGCGAACTTGCCGCGCAAAATCTGGCCAAGACGCGCTTCGCGCAGGAAGTGATGAGGAAAATTCCGGGCGTGACGCTTCCCTTCCCTGGAAAAACTTTTAACGAATTCGTCGTGGAATTTCCAGTCCCCATGAAACACATCAACGAGAAGTTGCTCACGGAAAAGATCATCGGTCCGCTGGCGCTTGACAAATATTATCCCGGCCAGGAAAAGTGCGGCCTGATGTGCGTTACGGAAGTGACTCCACGCGCCGAAATCGAACGCCTGGCCGCCGCCGTGAAAAAGATTTTGCGTGCCAACGCATAAGGAGAGCAAGAGTTTTGGGCGAAAAGAACACCACAGCCGATGTTGATATGACAGGCCCGGGAATTCGCAAGGCTCGCGAGCACGTCAGCCAGAATGAAGGCCTGATTTTCGAGAAATCCGTCACGGGAAAGCGTGGAATCGAATTGCCTCCGCTCGATGTGCCGGCTGTGGACGCCACGAAAGAACTGGGCGCGGAGTTTGCGCGCGGCAGCGTTGAAGGATTTCCCGAAGTCAGCGAAATCGAAGTGATCCGCCATTTCACGCGGCTGTCCACGTGGAACTACGCGATCGATCTGGGCATGTATCCCCTCGGCTCCTGCACGATGAAATACAATCCGCGCGTGAACGAATTCGTGGCGCGGCTTGATGGCCTGGCGACGGAGCATCCGCTGCAGCCGGATCAAGTCTCGCAGGGCTGCCTGCGCATCATGCACGATTTGCAGAAGTGTCTGCTCGAAATTACAGGAATGGACGCAGCGTCCCTCGAGCCTGTTGCCGGCGCGCAAGGCGAATTGACGGGATTGCTGCTCATCCGCGCTTATCTCGAAAGCAAAGGCAACGCGCGAAAAAAAGTTCTGATCCCCGACTCGGCGCATGGAACGAATCCCGCATCCGTGGTGATTGCTGGCTACGAAGTCGAAAACATCAAATCCAACGAACGCGGGCAAATTGACATCGCGCATTTCCGCCAATTTGTCACCGAAGACGTCGCCGCGCTGATGATCACCAATCCATCGACGATCGGCGTTTACGAGGAGAACATCGCTGAAATTGCTGGAATTCTCCACGAACGCGGCGCGCTGCTCTATATGGACGGCGCGAACATGAATGCGCTCGCGGGCGTTACGCGGCCGGGCGACTTCGGCGTCGATGTGATGCACCTAAATTTGCACAAGACTTTTTCCACGCCGCATGGTGGAGGCGGCCCCGGCGCGGGTCCCGTGCTGATCAAGAAAATCCTCGAACCGCTTTTGCCCGTGCCGGTGGTTCGCGAGCAGAACGGCAAGTTCGCGCTCGACTTTAACCGCCCCCAATCCATCGGACGCGTTCGCGCTTATTGTGGCAACTTTGGCGTGCTGCTGCGCGCGCTCGCTTACACACTGGCATACGGCCCCGGAATTCGCCAGGCCACCGAAGACGCCGTGCTCAACGCGAATTACATTCGCAAGCATCTCGAACGGTTCTACGACTTACCTTATAACTTGCCGTCCATGCACGAAGTGGTTTTCAGTGACGCGCGACAAAAAAAACACGGCGTGAACACGATGGACATCGCGAAAAGACTCATCGATTACGGCTTTCATCCTTACACGACGGCTTTCCCGCTCATCGTTCCCGGCGCGCTGATGATTGAACCAACAGAGTCAGAATCAAAAGAGGAGTGCGATTTGTTTATCGACGCCATGCGCTCCATCGCGGAGGAAGCGGAAACAAATCCGGAACTTGTGAAGACGGCTCCTCATGCGACGCGCGTGGGAAGGCTTGACGAAGTTGCTGCGGCGCGCAAGCCGGTACTTCGGTGGAAGCCGCGGCAATATCTTGATACGGCGCCGCACAAAATCACGACCACCGTTGTGCCCACGGCGTAGCAGCTCGTTTTGTTCTTAGAAACCGCGCGCACCGTTGCTGCGTCCAATCGTGCAAAGCGTATATACTCCTGCTCAGTGTAGGGAGCGCCACCATGACGCCCGAAGAAGCCGCGACACTTTCAAGCCACCTGCTTTCGAATTTGCAGCACGAATCACAGACTACGCGTAAAGTTTTTGCTGCGTTGCCGGACGACCAGTGCGGGTATCGCATTCACTCGCGGGCGCGAACGGCGCTTGAACTCGCCTGGCACATCGTCATCATGGAGACGTGGTTCTTGGATTCCATTTTCCAAGGGCAGTTCTACGCGGGCGTGAGCAGCAAGGTGCCGGACGAAATCAGGACGGGCGCGGACGTTGTGGCCTGGTACGACGAGCAGTTCGAGCCGAATTTCAAAAAAGCGTCGAAACTGAGCGGCGAATATTTTGCGCGGCCTCTCTCATTTTTGCGGAAATACGATTACCCTGCGGTGATTTATCTGCAGATGATTCTCTCGCATACCATTCATCATCGCGGCCAATTCGCCGCTTACTTGCGCGCCATGGGTGCGAAAGTGCCCGCCATTTACGGCGGCAGCCTCGACGAACCTGCCGAAAAATCAGCCGAGGCATAGAGCGCTCAGCATCTCAGCAAGACATGTAACGGAGCGGGAAAACACGCAACGGTTATGCCCGCTGCTTTGCTTTGCGCGTACGGCCTTCCTCGGACGGCGAAGCCTGATGCGCCGCGGGACGCAACGCCCGCGCTGCCGGAGCGGCGGCCTCAACGGCCGCGGGCACCGGCACCATCGGTATTTCACGGCCATGGCCGTCTTCATCAGCAGCCGCCGCTGCGGCAAGTCCAGGACTTGGCGGCTCGACCGTCACCAGCGCACCTTCGGCTTCCTTCCAAAAGACCAGGCAGTTCGACGCGGCGTCCCAATCAATCGACAAAACGTCGCCCAGCCGGATTTGATCCGTCGCAAGCAGACTGGCGAGCGGGTAGACCAGATGGCGCTCGATGGCGCGTTTCAGATGGCGCGCGCCGTATTTGAGGTCGGTGCCTTCCTTCAGCAGGAATTCGCGCGCGGGCTGCGTCACGCGAAACAAAAACTTGCCTTTTGCTGTTTCGAGCACGCGCTGCTGCACCATGCCCAGCTCGATATCCAGAATCTGCTCGAGCTGTTGTTCCCGCAAAGGATGAAAAACCACCACCTTGTCTAGCCGGTTCATGAACTCAGGAGAGAATTTCCGTTTGGCGGCTTCGGCGGCCGTGCGCTCGATTTTCTGTTCGAGCCTCGCCGGCGTGTCCGCCGCGTTCACCGGAGCAAAACCAAGCTTGCCGGTCATCAGTTCGCTAATTTCCGAACCGCCCAAATTGGACGTAAGAAAAATCATCGTCTGCGATAAATCGACGCGCCGGTTGTCGCCCAAAGTCAGCGTGGCTTTGTCGAGAATGCCGAGAAGCAATTGCCACAGCGCGTCCGAGGCTTTCTCAATCTCATCGAAAAGCAGAAACGACAGCTTCACCTTTTCCGTGTGATATTGCGCCAGCGCTTCCTGGGTAATCAGCGGATGTGTTTCGCGATGCCCCAAGTATCCCGGAGGCGAACCAATCAATTTTGCGATTTCATGCGAATGTTGGAATTCCGCGCAATCGATTTTGATGACCGCGCGCGGATCGGCGAATATCACTTCCGCGGTAGCTTCGACCACGCGCGTTTTGCCCGCGCCTGTAGGCCCGAGAAACAGGAGATTGCCGACCGGGCGTCCCGGCGAGTTCAAGCCCGCGCGGAACACTTGATACAGGTCCACCACCGACTGTACCGCCTCTTCCTGGCCCACAATCTTGCGCCGCAATGCCAGCTCAAATTCGCGAGACTCGCGGCTGCGCTGCGTCGGATCCAAATGTTGTGCCCGGGTCATGGTATTTCTCCCCCTACCGGTATTTCCGGTTCCCTTCTACTGCGCGTGGTTTCACGCGCTCGAACTGTTCCAACTTGATATCGACCGTGGAGCGCAAGAGCCTCAGCTGCGTCACCAGATCATGGCCGGAATTGCCGTGGTCCGGCAGCAGCAGTAGCGGTGGTGAAAGGTCCGCCAAATCCAGATTGAGCAGCCGCAGAGAATTCAGCAACTGTTTCACATAGGGAGAGCCCGGATCGAACAGCTCCACCCGGCTGTTCACGTCCTCGCGCAGCCGCGGCCAATCCAGTTCCAGCATCGGATGGTTGCGGGAAACTTCACGCACCACGTCGTCGGTTATGTGCGGCCGCTCCCCCAGCCGGGCCAGATAAAGCTGCTCAACCTTTCCGCGGCGGCGGACGTTGTGCACCAGATAGTACGAGTTCCCTTTGCGCCGGACGAACGCCACAATCGCCCCCTAAATCCTTCCACTGCGGCGTAGTGTATGTTCTGTCCACTACGCCGTCAATGGTATGATGCCCTCTTCCTTGCATGGTTGCATCGTATTGGTAATTAGCAAGGAGGTGTCAAAAACGAGGCCAGTTGGGCAGCAGGGACCGGAACCGACAAAAGCGAATCAGCGATTCTGGCCGACTTTCACTTCTGGTAATTAGATGCGCAATTTTCGAAAAGCATTCTGAATATTCAATCTGCGCAGCGAGAATCCTATTACTTCAAGCCAATTCAATGAACGAGGATTGCGACGACGATGACGAAGCAAAAAGGTGGATGGGACAAGGTTTATAAGCTCGTGAAACGCATCCCTCGCGGCCGTGTGGTTACTTACGGCCAGCTGGCCCAAATGCTTCATTTGCCCGGCGGCGCGCGCACGGCAGGCTACGCCATTGCCGGGTGCCCTTCAGGACAAGGCATTCCGTGGCACCGCGTCGTCGGAGCAGGGGGGAAACTTTTGCCCCGCGAGCCGTATGGCAGCAAGCAACGCCGCCTGCTCGAAAGCGAAGGCACGCAATTCGCTGGCATGGCGGTTGACCTTGCTGCGCATCAATGGCGGCCGCACAAATCGCGCTCGAAAACCTCGGAAAAACAGAAACGCAAGAAAGCGGATTCGCGAAAGTAGTGCGCGGTGTGATAAAAAGTAGCTCGACCGAGTATTGCATAAGCATCGGCGTAAGAACGGAATCATGAACGAACCAGTTATCCAAGTCGAAGGCCTGTACAAGAATTACGGCGCGGTCGAGGCTTTGCGCGGCGTCAGTTTCGAAGTCCACGAAGGCGAACTTTTCGGGCTGCTCGGTCCGAACGGCGCCGGCAAAACCACCACCATTGAAATCTTGGAAGGGCTGCGCACTCAAGACCGCGGCACCGTGCGGGTTTGCGGCCTCGATCCACAAAAAAGCCCCGTCGAAATGAAACACGTCGTCGGCGCGGCCCTCCAATCCACTTCCCTGCCGGATAAAATGCGCGTGGAAGAAACGCTCGAGATGTTCGCGCATTTCTACCGCGACCATCGCGACCCGAAAGAGCTATTGAAGCGTTTCCAACTCGAGGAAAAGCGTAATGCCTTCTACAACCAGCTTTCTGGCGGACAAAAACAGCGCCTCGCTCTCGCGCTCGCGCTGGTCAACAACCCGCGCATGATTTTTCTCGATGAGCCGACCGCAGGCCTTGACCCGCAAGTGCGCCGCGAGATTTACGACACGCTGGAAGAATTAAAGAAAGAAAAAAAGACGATCCTGCTGACCACCCATTACATCGAAGAGGCTGAGCGCCTCTGCGATCGCGTCGCCATTGTTGACTACGGCCGCGTGATGGCCCTCGGCACGCCGCGCGAACTCAAGCAACGCTCCGCGGGCACCACGCGAATTGAAGTCCGCCTCAGCCAGCCTTCCGCGGATGGCGCGCTCAACCATCTTGACGGCGTCACGGATTGCCGCAAGCTCGAAGAAACCTACCTCCTGCATTCCAGCAAGCCGACGCAAACAATCGTCGCGCTGGTAAAGCATTTAGAAGCGGAAGGCGTCGAGTTGCAGGGCCTGGAAATGTTTTCGCCTTCGCTCGAAGATGTCTTTCTGGAATTGACGGGTCGCCGTCTGCGGGAGTGACCCAAGAATGATGAAAAAGATGAAGGGAGCGCGCGCGTGGTAAATCAGACCTGGACCCTTTCGATGATGCGCATCAAGCTGGCCCTGCGCAGCCGCACCTTTTTGTTTTTCAGCATGGCCATGCCTATGGGCTTTCTCTTTGGCTACGTGATTTTCTTCGGCCGCGGCAATCCCACGGCGGTGCCCTATTTATTGGGTGCAATCCTGGCGTTGTCGGTGATGGGAGCGTTCTGGGGTCTGAGCATGCAATTAGTGATGTTCCGCGAGCAAGGCATCCTCCGCCGCTTCCATCTCGCGCCAATCGGGCCGGGCGCCATGCTCGCCTCCAGCATCATTTCGAATTATTTCCTCGTTTTCCCAACGGTGATTCTCGAATTTTTAATCTGTCGCTTTGTTTTCCACATGCCCACGTGGGGAAATTTGTGGGCCGTATTTTTGCTTGTGTCGATCGGCGCGGCCACGTTTTCAGCGATGGGATTAATTGTCGCCAGTGTGACGAACGACATGCAGGAAACCACCGTCATCAACAACATCATCTGGTCTCTGTTTCTCTTTCTTTCCGGAGTCACGATTCCGATGGATTGATGCCCGGCTGGGTAAAGAAAGTGACTCTGTTTTTGCCCGCGACATATCTGGCCGCGGGCCTTGAGGGAGCCATGCTGCACGCTGCCAGCTTCGGTGAAGTTCTGGAAGTCACCGTCGCTCTGGCCGTCAGCCTCATTGTTGCCTTCGAAGTTTCCCGCCGCATTTTCCGCTGGGAGCCCGACGAGAAAATTCGCGGCAAAGCCAAGCTTTGGGCCGTCGCCGCGCTCATTCCGTTCCTCCTGCTGGGAAGCTGGGAGCTTACCCGCGGCCACTTGCTGCAGGAAATCAATCATCAGTTCCAAATCATCAATCAGCGCGCCGCACCACCGCCCGCGGCCTCTCCTCAAAAAAAGATCCACTAGACGATCCGTGAACGCGGTAAGCCAACCCGAAGGGCTGACGAAAGCCCGCATCGAAGCGCTGGCTGACGGCGTCTTCGCCGTCTCGATGACTTTGCTCGTTTTCGAAATCAAGGTACCCGGTCCGTCGCAAGAGGCCGGGGCCGTCGACTTGGCACGCCATCTCGCATCCCTCTGGCCGAATTTCGTGAGCTATGCCATCAGCTTCTTCGTACTCGGAATTTATTGGGTCGGGCATCACAACCAATTCCACTTCATCCGACGCTCGAATCGGCCATTCCTGTGGCTGAACATCGTCTTCCTATTTTTCGTCACCCTGATTCCCTTTTCCGCCGCGCTCATTTCCTCTCACTTCGACGAGCCAATTGCCGTCGCCTTTTACGGCGGGAATCTGATTGCCGTCGGACTTGTACTCTACGCGATATGGGCTTACGCGACGCGCGGCCGGCGCCTGGTGGACAAAGACTTGCCTCGCGAAGCGGTTTACCGCGCATCGCAGCGAATCCTGATCGCTCCGTGCGTATTCGTGGTGGCCATCGCTCTCGGTTTTTTCAATACGAAAGCCAGCCTCATCCTCTACGCCCTCACGGCGAGTTATTATTTTTTCCCCAGCCACATCGATCTGCACTGGAAGCGGAATCGCAGCGCGTAACCGTTTCACCACTTACGAGCGGCAAATTGCGGCTTTGAAAAGCCGTCCAAATTGGACGCCTCGCGTCACCGCGCCCCAACCTTCCGCATCTCCAGTGTAGAAAATTTCGTATGCTATAATGCGCACGTTCGCTGGATGACTTCAAAACGCCGCCGCGGGGAGCCTCGATGAGCCTGAAGAAAACCGAAAAAATCTGGCACAACGGAAAATTCATTAACTGGGACGACGCGCAAATCCACGTTGTGTCCCACGTGGTCAGTTACGGCACAGCCGTATTCGAAGGCATTCGCTGCTACAAAACGGAGCAGGGTCCCGCCGTCTTTCGTCTCCGCGAACACATGGAACGTCTCCGCAACTCCGCGCACATCTACCGCATGGATTTTCCGTTTTCCGTCGATGACACTTGCCAGGCCGCGCTCGACCTCGTCCGCGCGAATCACATGGACTCCTGCTACATCCGCCCTATCGTCATGCGCGGTTACGGCGAAGCGGGCGTGAACCCCTTCGCCTGCCCGATTGAAGTTTATATGGCCTGCTGGGATTGGGGCCGCTACCTCGGAGAAGAAGCCATCAAGAGCGGCGTCGACGTTTGCGTCAGCTCGTGGAATCGCTCCGCTCCAAATACGTTGCCGCAAATGTCCAAGGCCGCCGCGAATTACATGAACTCGCAACTGATTCGCATGGAAGCCATGGTGAATGGCTATGTCGAAGGCATTGCGCTGGACGTGAATGGCTACGTCAGCGAAGGCTCAGGCGAAAATGTTTTCGTCGTGCATAACGGCAAAGTGCTCACTCCGCCGCTCTCGAATTGCGTGTTGCCCGGCATCACGCGCGACACCATGATCACTCTCTGCCAGGAAATGGGCATCCCGGTGGCCGAACAGGTCCTTCCGCGCGAAATGCTGTACGTCGCCGACGAAGTCTTTTTTGCGGGAACCGCCGTCGAAGTCACGCCCGTGCGCTCCATCGACAAAATCAAAGTCGGCAACGGCGCGCGCGGCCCCATCACCAAAAAGCTTCAGGACGAATTCTACGCCCTCACCGGAGGCACAAAGGAAGATCACCACGGCTGGCTCACGCCCGTTCCCGCGCCCGCCACCGTCGCCGTCCGCTAGGCTGGTGCGCTTTGCAAAAAAAACGCGCACGGCATTGTGGGTCGCGCCTTCAGCCGCGACATGAGCGCTGTTTTTAGAAACCCTCAGGGGTTTTAACCCCTGAGACCCGCGACGAACCGCACTTCTCCGAAGCCCGATTGATGTTATTCGGGCTTCGCTAAATTCACCAGGATTTTGCCGTTCTCGACGCGCACCGGAAACGTGCACGCCGGCCCGATCTGCTCCTGCAATCGCGGCACGTCATCGGGATAAACGTTCGCGGGATACGTGTTGCGGCCCGTCGCAGGATCGTAGCGGAAGTGATGCCACGGACATTCCAGCTGCCCATGCCAAATCGCGCCCTGCCACAACGGCCCTTTCATGTGCGGGCAAACGCCATCTAGCGCGTGAATCACACCATCGATATTGACTAGCGCGAGCATTCGCCCATCCGCGCGCGCGCCAATCACCGTACCTGGCGGAACGTCTTCCACCCGCCCAACTTCAATCCAGTTATCGCCGACCATTCGTTCGTGTCTGTAGCTCAGGTCCCGTTCGCGCCGCTTCTGCGCGAACTGACCTGAGGCTTTCGTCACCACACGTGCGGTAGACGAGGAATCTGCATCCTCTTCAAACTCACAAGCAGATCCCTCGCCTTTTAGTCACTCGTTTACCCTGAGGAACCAAGGGCCACTCGTCACTTCACTTGCCTTTCGCCCCTGGAACCACCATGAACTTCGCGCAGTACGGCGATTCGCCCGGGAAGCCGCGGCGGAAATGGCCGGACGGCCCTTCACCGAGATATTCCGAGAACCACGCCTCGTGCTCGATTTCCTCGTGCAGAATCGCGAGCGCCACGTCATACGTCCGCGGGTCCTT
This sequence comes from uncultured Acidobacteriota bacterium, assembly GCA_963757905.1. Classification (GTDB taxonomy): domain Bacteria; phylum Acidobacteriota; class Terriglobia; order Acidiferrales; family UBA7541; genus DAHUXN01. Next base: position 163,380 of record CAVWSV010000011.1, read on the forward strand.
CCCTGCCGTCATCGCGCAAATCTCCGTGTAAACGCGAATCGCGCAACGCTCCGCCTCCACAAGCACGGTAAGCATCTCCTTCATGTCGCGCGGATTCTTCGGCAGATACGCGTCAGGGCACGCCGCTTCCTTGGCGAAATCCTTGACGTCGCGCGGCAACGCGCCGCCCAGTTCGTAAATGCGAGGCGTGAGCACCTCGAAATGATTCCTGTCTTCAATGCGCGCGTCTTCGATGATTTCCTTCAGTCCCTCCCCATCGAATCCGATCGCGTTCACGCGCAAAATTGTGTAGTAGTAAAACGTTGTCAGTTCCGCCGATGCCGCGCGAACCAGTTTCTTCACTAACTCGTCCACATTCACTCCGGCATTGACCACCATTTCTCGAGCTACTTTTCCCATGCTTCATCCCTCCTCGTGTAATTGAACTCCTGAAATTGCGAAAACTCTTTACTCTCGAACTACGCCCCCGCAGTCTTCCCCCGCGCACGGCTGCGGCAGCGTTTGCAATAGCCACACACGCGCAACAACATATGCTCCGCCTCGAAACCGGCTTTCCGGCGCACGCGCCCCGGTATCAGGCCGAGCGAGGGCATCGGATAATCCGTCAGCTGCCCGCAACCCACACAATAAAGATGTGCGTGCTGCCTGCGTCCGTGAATGTGCTCGTAGAGAAATGCGCCCTGATCCATCGGCACGCGTTGGAGCATTCCCCGATCCACCAGCAAATCGAGCGTGCGATACACTGTGGCGCGTGACACGCGCTGGCCGCGATGGTGCAATCCCACAAATAGATCGTCCGCCGAAAAATGCCCGTGCAGTGTTTCCACAAAATCGAAAATCAATTCCCGCTCGCGCGTCCGCCGCGACGTCGTCGCTTCCGATGCTTTGATATTTAGACTCATTCTCAGAAAGAGCACGTTACTCCGCGCGACGACCGGTGTCAAGCCCCTACTCCGGTTCGAACACTTCGCATGAATTGTCGGAGACTCCCTCTATCGACGCGTGCGCAATGTCTTCGGAATTTCCTCGCGGCCCTGCTAGAATCACGGGCCTGCCCCCTGGGCGGGGCTTGCACAAGGCATCGCATCACCCGCGGCGCCGGAGGAAACATGTACCGAATCTGGCAGAAATTGCTCGCCGAATTCATCGGCACGTTCTTCTTCGTATTTTTCTCCGCAGCCGCGATATGCGTTGACAACGACCTACGCTCCAGCGGCGCGGCAGGCTTGGGACCCATCGGCATTGCCCTTGTGCGAGGCTTAACCTTTGCCATTCTGGTTTCCGCGCTCGTTCACGTCTCGGGCGCGCACTTCAATCCGGCAATTACCATCGGATTCTGGGTCACGCGCAGACTCGGCTCGATTCAGGCGTTGTTTTACGGCGTCGCGCAAATCCTTGGCGCCATCACCGGGGCTTACACGGTCGCACGATTTGTGCCTGAACAGGCTTGGCGCGCGGTCTTAATGGGGACGCCCGACCTCGCCTCCCGTTTTTCGCGCACGCAAGGCATTCTCCTCGAGGGGCTGCTGACGCTTTTTCTTGTCTTTGTTTTTTTCGGCGCGGTCGCCACAGCGAAGGATTCTTTCGCGCGCTTCGGCGGCTTCGCCGCGGGACTGGCCATCTTTATCGGTGCAGTCGTCGGCGCGCCTTACACTGGCGCGTCGATGAACCCCGCAATGGCGTTGGGCGCGGCAATCGTCGCTCATCACTGGGCCAACCACGGTGTTTACTGGGCGGGCCCACTTCTCGGCGGCGTCATCGGCGCCTGGGTTTACCAGATTCTCTTCGTCCGCGAGCCCTGATCCATCGCTCGGGATTATCCCGTTCTAGGAATCTGCTTCCTCCATTCCTCGCTTCTTCGGTCTCGCTCTTTGTCTTCGCCTTTTGTAGGGGCGACCCTTATTTACCCTGAGGAACGAAGGGGGGCGCCCGTCGCGACTCACCGAGTCGCGCCTACCTGCCCTGCCGTATAAGCGCCAGTTCAGCCTTCAGGACAGTTGCATCCCAGGCAATCGCGCCGCGACGGGTGATTGCCCCCGCCCATATCGCATGCTACGTTGATCCCAGATTCCCGAAAGAGAGATTTCGCAATGGCTATTGTGATTGATGATCTTTTGCGTCGTGCGGTCGAAAGCAAGGCCTCCGACTTGCACCTCAAAGTCGGCAACCATCCCTATCTGCGCGTCGACGGAATCCTCCAGCCCCTCGCCGATGTGCCGCGCGTCACGCCAGAAGAAATGCTCTCCATGGCGTTCAGCATGATGACCAACCGCCAAAAGCAAAAATTCAAAGAGACCGCCGAGCTTGACATGGCCTATGGCGTCGCGGGCTTGGGCCGTTTCCGCGTCAACGTATTTCAGCAGCGCGGCAACGTTGGCATGGTCCTCCGCGTCATCCCGACGAAGATTCGCACCATCGAGGAACTGAATCTTCCCCCCGTCATCGACAAAATTTGCGAAGAGCAGCGCGGATTGGTCCTCGTCACCGGAACCACCGGATCGGGCAAATCGACGAGCCTGGCCGCCATGATCGACCGCATCAATTCGATCCGTCCCGAACACATCATCACCATCGAAGACCCCATCGAGTATTTGCATCGCGACAAAAAGGGCTTCATCAATCAGCGCGAAGTCGAAGTCGACACTTCGACCTTTTCCACCGCCCTCCGCGCCGCCCTTCGTCAGGATCCGGACGTAATCCTCGTCGGCGAAATGCGCGACCTCGAAACCATTTCCACCGCCTTGCTCGCCGCGGAAACGGGCCACTTGGTCTTTTCGACTTTGCACACCTTGGACGCCACCGAAACGATTCAGCGCATCATCGCCGTTTTCCCTCCGCCGGAACAAAAGCAAATTCGTCTGCAGCTTGCATCAACGCTCAAAGCTGTCGTCAGCCAGCGCCTCGTGCGCAAGAGCGACGGCGTCGGCCGCGTGCCCGCGGTTGAAGTTTTGATTTCCACCGGCTATATTCGCGATTGCATCATCAATCCGGATAAGACGCGCCTGATTCGCGACGCCCTCGCCGCCGGAACCAGCCAGTACGGCATGCAGACGTTCGATCAGTCCATCTTCGATTTGTATTCGAAGAATTTGATCACCCTCGAAGAAGCGTTGATCCGCGCCACCAATCCTGACGAGTTCAAGCTGCGCATCCAGGGCATTCGTTCCTCAGCCGACGCCGCTCGCGAAGATATGGAGCGCACCATGACGGAATTTGAACGCACCGGCCCGCGCCGCTAACCGCCGGAGCCCCTGCTTTTCGCCTGTCATCCCGCCTGCCCTGAGGCACGAAGGGAACCCGGCATGCCTTGACGGAGGAAGGGTCGCCCGCCTTTGGCGAACGGCGGTGAGGCATCTGCTTTTGCCTTTTCGTGAACGTAAGTGTCCCCAATTGTTTCCAGCGCGGATCTGGAAACTTCTTCACCGAAAATAATTGCGGCACAAAACATTGTGATATAAATTCCCGATTCCAATGCCATACGTCGAACCAAAGCATGCCTGGTACACATTTTTCTTCGGAGTGCGCGGCCTGCTGCGCTTGTTCGTCGCCATGCTGGCCTTCTCCTACACGATTTTCGTTTGCAAATTTGTGGACTCCAACGCCGGTTCGCCCCTTTCGCGCCTGACCAACGCCATCACGATCGCCGCTGGCCGTTGGGAAATCATTCTGCTGTTCACCGGACTTTTTTCCATCGCGCTCTGGTTTGGATTTCACAGCGACGTCGAGCCGCGCGGGTGGGGCCTCTACCGCATGTTTTCCGAAGAATGCGAAGACTACGACTGGTGGGGCCGCCGCATCGAAGGCAAGCGCCGCCAGTAAATCTCGCCCTGCTTTGCGTTTCGCCTTTTGCGGGTACCCCATCCTGAGCGATCTTTGCGAAGGGTGGGGTCTTTGTGTTCTCGGCTAGCTCACAAGCACTTCAGCTTCGGCTTTGCTTTTGCTCCTTTCTCACTCGTCGCCTGTAATTCTCCTGCGTTCCCCCTTCTCCGCGTCCTCTGCGCCTCTCCGGTGAAAGACCTGCTTTGCGTTTCGCCTTTGCGGGTGCCCCATCCTGAGCGATCTTTGCGAAGGGTGGGGTCTTTGTGTTCTCGGCTAGCTCACAAGCACTTCAGCTTCGGCTTTGCTTTTGCTCCTTTCTCACTCGTCGCCTGTAATTCCCCTCTCGTTCCCCCTTCTCCGCGTCCTCTGCGCCTCTGCGGTACATTGTATGTTGCCGTTTGTCTTCCGCCGTTCGGCTCCACTCGTCACTCGCCACTAGTCACTAGCCACTGCACTTCACTTCCAGAATGCTATCCTCTTCCCGTGCGCTCATTCTCTCCGCGAAAATATTCCACCGAACCTGAACTCTACGCCGCCGCGCTGCGAGCCTTGATGCGCCGCTCGTACTCGGTCCACGAAATGCGCGAATATCTCGCGCGCCACGCCGAAAATGAAGAGCACGTCGGCGGCGTGCTGAAGAAGCTCAAAGAATTCCAATACCTCGACGACGCGCGATACGCGCGAGACTACGCACGCATTCACGCGCAGCACCGCCACCAGGGCAAATTCCGCATCGCCCGCGAACTCCGCGCCCGCGGCGTCCCTGACAAACACATCGAAGCCGCCCTGGAAACTGTCTTCGCCGAAACAGACGAAGCCGCGCTCGTGCGCTCCCGCCTCGAACGTCGCCTGCGCCAAATCAAAGACCGGCGCGGCGACCCCCTCGATGAAAAGAAGCGTGCCTCGCTCTATCGCAACCTGCTCCGCGCCGGCTTTTCCTCCGACGTGATCCGCGCCGAGCTCCGCGCCGCCACAAAAACCACCGCCAATGCCCCCGACGACGCCGAACTCCCTGACCCGCCCGATCCCTTGTCATTCTGAGGAGGATGCCACCAGCATCCGACGAAGAATCTGCTTTTCGTCCTTTCGTTGGGGCGAACCCTTGTCTCGCCCGCGGGGGCAGAGGGGCGGTGCACCGCTGGCTGAGCATCGCTTTCCCCTTGCCAAGCTGTTTATAAAGCGGTGTACAGGAGTGCGACATCGCAATTCGCCCGCCAAAGCCACCTTCGGGTGGCTATTCGTATTTATGGGGCCGCGAAAAGACGGCGAATTCTAATCGAGTTTCTACGCGAAATTAGAAGTTCGGCTAAATTGCAAAAAACAAAGTATGGGGCCGATTTCTAATCGAGTTTTTCGCGATTTTTTTCTGCGAACTGTTCATATCCGAACAGCAAAAAGAGGTTAGAATCATCTTCTACATCAAACGAAACCGCCGAGGGCACATTGGACGAACTGAAGTGGCCGGGAAATAAAGTCAGGGCGACGTTCCTGAAGTTTTTCGAGGAACGCGGGCACAAAATCGTGCGCAGCTCTTCGCTCGTCCCCACGAACGACCCCACGCTGCTTTTCACCAACGCGGGAATGAATCAATTCAAGGACGTTTTTCTCGGCCTCGAACATCGCGATTACAATCGCGCCACCACCTGCCAGAAATGCGTCCGCGCCGGCGGCAAGCACAACGACCTCGAAAACGTCGGCTTCACCAATCGCCATCACACTTTTTTCGAGATGCTGGGCAATTTTTCCTTCGGCGATTATTTCAAGAAAGACGCCATCGCTTACGCGTGGGAACTCATCACGTCGCCGGCAGCAGATGAGGCTCGCCGCGCCGAAGCCGCAGGCGTAGCGGGTTCGGCATCCCCGTGGAGAAATTATATTTCACGGTCTTCGGCGGCGCCGAAATCAATCCCGGTGAAAAACTCGCGCCTGACCACGATGCCGCAAAGCTCTGGATTCAGACCGGCGCGCCGAAAGATCGCGTAATCGAAATTCCCGGCCTCAAGGAAAATTTCTGGGCCATGGGCGACACCGGCCCGTGCGGCCCGTGCAGCGAAATTTTCTACGACATGGGACCGGACGCGTCCGATCAAGGAGCACGACGGATTGCAAATTCCCGTGCGATTGCGGCCGTTACGTCGAAATTTGGAATTTGGTTTTCATGCAATTCAATCGTGACGCCAGCGGCAAATTCAATCCCCTGCCCAAGCCTTCCGTCGACACCGGCATGGGCCTCGAGCGCGTCGCCGCCGTCCTCCAAAACAAAATCAGCAACTTCGACACCGATTTGTTTACTCCCCTTATTGAGAGGGTGGCTGACCTCGCTGGAATCGACGTAGAGCACGAGTTGAAACAGCCCTACCTTTACTTCAAAACAGACGGAGAGACATCCGAGGCGCTTGGCGGCCGTATGCCGTCGGTCCGAATCGTCGCAGACCACACTCGCGCTGCGACCTTCTTGATCGCGGACGGACTCATTCCCTCGAACGAAGGGAGAGGTTACGTACTCCGCAAAATCATCCGCAGAGCACTTATCCACGTCCGCCATTTGCAGGGGTCAGCTCTGTCGGACCCGCTTGTGTCGAAGGTTGCCCGAAGTCATCTATCGCTGGCGCTTGTGTCGGAGACTGTCCGAGCTCAAATGAACGACGCCTATCCCGAACTCGAAGAGCACGCCGATCGCATAGGGCGCATCCTGTATGAGGAAGAGAACCGATTCGCTCGCACCGTCGAAGTGGGCACCGCAACCTTCGAGAGATTGGTCGCCGAAAAAAATCTTGCCCGAGCTGGTGATGATGAACTTCTCGATGGCGCAAAGGAGATCTGGGGCGAACGCGCGCAAGATGCTGTGCGTTTCATTCGACAGAAGGCTAGAAAGGAGCCCCTGTTAGATGGGTTGGCGGCTTTTCGTCTTTACGACACATATGGATTACCGCGAGACTTCATTGAAGACCTCGCTCTCGATCATGGAGTGAAAGTCGACTGGGTTGGCTTTGACCGCGCGATGGAAGAGCAGCAGATCCGCTCGAAGGCGAGTTGGAAGGGCGCGCACAAAGAAGCGGCGAGCCCTGTCTACAGAAAACTCGCCGACACTTTCACGACCGAGCCGGATTTTTATTTCGGCACCACGACGCAGCGACTGCCACATCGAAGCCATCGTCACGAAGAGCGGCCAGGTGAAAGAACTCAAAGCCGGCGAAGAAGGCGGAAGTCGTGCTCGACCGCACCACCATTTATTCCGAGTCGGGCGGACAAATGGCGGACACCGGCGGACTCTACGACAACGACATGTCGTTGCAAGTCGCCGAAGTGCGCGGCGCGTATTATCCCGTCGCGGGATTGATCGCGCATCGAATCGTCGCGAAGGAAGATTTAGTTGTCGGCGATCGCGTCGCCACTGTCGCCGACGCCGCGCGCCGCGCGCGCATCATGCGCAATCACACCGGCACGCATCTGATGAACGCGGCGCTGCGAAATATTCTGGGCACGCACGTCAAGCAAGCCGGCTCGCTCAACGCGCCCGATCATTTGCGATTCGACTTCAGCCATTTCGCGCAGCTCGCGCCGGAGGAATTGCAGGAAATCGAGCAGCAGGTGAACGAAGAAATCCTGCGCGATCTGCCCTTGCACACGGACATCATGAATATCGACGACGCGCTCGCTTCCGGCGCCCTGGCTTTCTTCGGCGACAAATATCCGGAGCAAAACGTCCGCGTGGTCACGATCGACGACGCCGCATATCCGCGCGGCTTCTACAGCAAGGAGCTCTGCGGCGGCACGCACGTCGCGCGCACCGGCGAAATCGGCGTCTTCAAGATTTCGCTCGAGCAATCCGTCGCCGCCGGCGTCCGCCGCATCGAAGCGCTGACCGGAGACGCCGCGCTGGCACAGTATCAGCAAGCCCTCGGCACTCTTCGGACGCTCGCGGGCATGTTGAACATCGGCGAAGACCGCGTGGTCGAAGCCGTCGAAAAGCTCACCCAAACCACCAAGCAGCTCGAAAAGCAGCTCGAAGGGCTGAAGCGCAAGTCCGCCGTTTCCATGGCCGATTCTCTCCTCGAAGGCGCCCGAACCGTAAAAGGCATCCAGGTGGTGGCCGCCCGGGTCCCCGGATTCGACCGCGAAGCCCTCCGGCAGCTAGCCGACGGCCTGCGCCAGAAAATGGGCTCCGGGGTGGTCTTTTTGGCCGCCGGGGAGCCTGCCCGCGATGGCGGGGACGGTAAGGTGTCTCTCATTACGGCCGTTACTAAAGACTTGACGAACCGCCTCCATGCCGGGAAGATGGTGCAGGAACTAGCCAAGTTCGTGGGGGGCTCCGGAGGCGGCCGGCCAGACCTGGCCGAAGCCGGAGGCAAGGATGTTGCTGGTATCGAAACTGCCATCGCGCAAGTCTATCCACTCGTCGAGCGGATGTTATAATTCCTTACAAGCGCTAGAAACGTTGCCGGGAGTCCCTTATCCGGCGGCGGGTGTGCCGTTTGTGAGGAAACATAAATGCTCAGCCTTTCCCTTGGACGTGTCGCATCTCGAACTCTTGCCTGGGCGGTTTTCGCCTCGGCGGGCCTGTGTTTTGTGCAGCCCACACCGGCTCAAATTGCATCCTATGTCGATAGGAGCGGTAAAGTTATCTACGTGAACGCGAGCCCGCGAACGAAGACGGTCCGGCACGGCTCGGCCAATATTCAGGCCGGGGCGCCTGTGAAGCTTGCCTCGGTGGTCAACGCCGCAGCCGAGCGGAACCACGTGGATCCGGCGCTGGTCCAGGCCGTAATTCAGAACGAATCCGCATGGAACCCGAACGCAGTTTCGCCCAAGGGAGCCTACGGATTGATGCAGTTGATTCCATCCACGGCAGAACGTTTCGGTGTAGGCAACGTGTTCGATCCCGCCCAGAACATTGAGGGCGGTACGCGGTATTTGCGGGAGCTGCTGGACCGCTATCACGGCAACCTGAAGGAATCGCTCGCGGCATACAACGCGGGCGAGCAAGCTGTGGCGCGTTTCGGCGGAGTTCCGGCGTATCCCGAAACCCGCGCCTACGTCAGAAAAGTGACCCATACCTATTTCCAGTCCGGCTCAGGACACTCGCCGACAGGCGAATTCCAGCGGCATTTCCCGATTCGCGAAGTGACGGATCGCAGCGGCCGGCCTTTATTCACCAACGAATGAATCGAAGCGGGCGACTCCCGGTGAAAACTTTTTCTAGGTGGCTCGTAGCCGTTTGTGCGGCTTCGGTGGCGCTATTGTTTTTTCTGGTTTCCGCGCCGAGCGCGCGAGCGCAGTCGTCATTGCACGCGCAGGCAAAAACGCAATACGCCAAGGCGCAGCAATTGCGGAAGTCGCTAGAAGCCGAGCCGGCGGACAGCCGTACGCTTGCTGAATACAAAAAAGTTGTCGCCGCTTACCGCAGAGTTTACCTGTTGACGGCTTCCGCGCCGGAAACAACGCTGGCATTGCAAGCTGTCGCGCAACTTTATCGCGACATGGGTGATGATTTCGATCAGGAATATTACCAATCTTCCGTCGTCACCTATAAATTTTTGCTTTCACAATATCCCACCAGCAAATTCCGCTCGGACGCGCTTTTCCAAATCGGCGAAATCCAAAAAGACGATCTCGGAGACAAGACCGAAGCGAAAAATGCATTCACGCAGTACCTCCAGCGATTCCCGCATTCCGAACAAGCCGCGGATGCGCGAAAAGAATTGAAGGAACTCGCGTCCATGCCCGCAAAACCGGCGGAGGATAGCGCTCGCGCCGCGGATTCCACGAAAGCGAATCAGGAACGCCGTATCGTGGGAGATGCTCCTGCGCCGAAGGCAGTGCGCGCGGAAGAGACCTCGACCGATACCGGCGATAACGGGGACGCAAAATCAAACGAAATTGTGGACGCGCCCAAGAACGGCGAGCCATCGAGCGTGACGGCGATTCGCACGTGGAATGCCGACGACTACACGCGCGTTGTAGTGGATTTGAATGGCGCGGTGAAATACCAGTCTGCACGAATCAAGAATCCAGATCGGATTTATTTCGATCTTTACCAGGCGCATCTGGGACATTCACTGACCGACAAAGAACTTGCGGTCCCGAACGGCTTCCTCAGAAGTGTGCGCGTGGCGCAGAACAAAAGTGGAGTTGTGCGGTTGGTGCTCGACGTACGAAGCATCGAAGGATATTCCGCGTTTCTATTGCCGAATCCGTATCGCCTGGTGATCGATGTGCACGGTGCGGTGATGAACGCGAGCGCGAAGAATTCAGCGCCCGCGGTAGCAGGCCCCGGAAGGCTTGCGGGCGACCGGCCAGCTCCGAGCGCCGATCGTTCGACTGCCTCGGCGGAAAAAGTGGAAGTGTCGTCGGCTACCCAAGAGTCGAGTGGTCCGAATCCTGGAAGCATTGCTCCAGAGCGTACGATTCACCGCGACCGGGCATTGCCTTATGTTCCTTTAGCGGCTGATCGGCCCACACGCAACGGAAGCCGCTCTTTGACGCGCACGCTTGGCCTGAAAATCAGCCGCATCGTGATCGACCCGGGACACGGGGGTCACGATACCGGAACCATCGGCCCACACGGCGTGCTGGAAAAAAATGTTTGCCTCGATGTGGCGTTGCGGCTGGGCAAGCTGATTCAACAAAAATTGCCCGGCGCGCAGGTAATCTACACGCGCAAAACGGATGTGTTTGTACCGCTCGAAGAACGCACGGCCATTGCCAATCAGGCCGATGCGGATTTATTCATTTCGATTCATGCGAATTCCAGCCATGACGAGGCCGCGCGCGGAATTGAAACTTATTATTTGAATTTCACGTCGTCGCCCGAGGCGCTGGAAACGGCGTCTCGCGAAAACGCGTTGTCGGATGCGTCGATCCATGAACTCCAGGATCTGATCAAGAAGATTGCGCGAAACGACAAGATCGAGGAATCACAGGAGCTCGCCACCGATATTCAGAATTCATTGACGACGCAGCTTCGCCAGGTCAGCACCGCTGAACGGAACCGGGGCGTTAAAAAAGCTCCATTCGTAGTTCTGATTGGCGCGGACATGCCATCGGTGCTGGCGGAAATTTCATTTCTCAGCAATCCCACGGACGAACGCATGCTCGAAAAGAGCGCGCAGCGTCAGCGCATCGCGCAAGGACTTTTCCGCGGCGTTGAAACTTACTTGTCGAGCTTGAATAGCCTTAATTACGACCGGCGTAAGCGGACACTTGTCAGCGACCGCCAGACTGCCTCAACGACGACTACAGCGCGCGAGCAGAGATAACCTTTCCGTTGTATAATGAACCTAAGAATTATGGACCTGAGAACGATACGCCGCCTTTTCCTATTTTGTTTCGTGCTGGGGCTGCTCGCGGTTCCCCGCGCATCTGCGCAAAGAATCCTGCCGGCATCGCTTTCGAACTGGAATTCAACGGAGTCGAAACCTCCGATTGCCGCCACAGAAGCTGCGATGCTGAAGGAATACGGCCTGAAAAGTGCAGAACGGCGGACCTACACGCACGGAAATCAATCGCTGGCCGCGACTGCGTACTCATTCAATGACCCATCCGGAGCTTATGGCGCCTATTCGTTTTTGCGCACGCCGGATATGCCGCAGGCAAATTTCACGAAGCATTCCAGCATGTCTGACGATCGAGCGCTGGCGCTGACCGGCAACCTGGTATTGGAATTCGACAGCGCGCGTGTCGACCGATTCCGTGGTGAAATTGAGATGCTGATCGCTCGCGCGGGAGGCCATGCGCAATTTGGAGCCTATCCAGCTCTCCCACAACGTCTTCCCACCGACGATTTTGTGCCGCGCTCGGACCATTACATTCTGGGCCCCATCGCATTGCAGCATTTTTTGCCGCTGGCGAGTGGCGACTGGCTGGGGTTCTCGATGGGCGCGGAAGCGGAGTTGGCGCATTATCGTCTGCAGGATCGTAATGCGACGCTGCTGATTGCCGACTATCCCACTCCTCAGATCGCTTCCTCGCGGCTCGCGAAGCTGTCCCAGACCCTGAATATTTCCGGTGTGAGCCCGGCACACGCTCCAGAGCTTTATGCCAAGCGTGACGGAACAACCGTCGCGTTGCTGTTTGGCGCGCCGTCAAAATCCTCGGCGGACGCGCTGCTGGCGCAAGTCCATTCGGGGATGGCTGTAATCTGGGATGCACCCATCTTTCATCGCGCAAAGCAACCATCCATGGAGACCATGATCGTCGGGACGATTGTCGGCGCGGGCGAGATATGCGGATTTGCGCTGCTCGGGGGCGTGCTTTTCGCGGGCCTACGACTGTTGATTAAACGGAGATGGCCTGGACAGGTGTTCGACAGGCCTGAGGACCTCGAGATCATCCAATTGGGGCTTTCCAGTAAGCCTATAAGGGCAAAGGATTTATATTGACGCTCCGGGCTTGCACGCCGGGTTTTTGAGGCGGCATTGGAAGTAATAACACCTTACATTCCTTTGTTTTGACTCCCTTAGTGCTTGACTTCATTTATCCACGTCTCTTAGACTGCCCCTTGTAGAAGGGTTTCTTGGCCATCCGCGCATTGGCCCTGGGGCTTTTCTCCCCGAAGGCCCGTCGCAAGGCGGGCCTTCTGCTTTTGGCAACGATTTCGCATTCCCTCGGAAGGCGACTCAACGCGGCGCTTTTGAGCACCTGAAGTGCCCTGCGGAGAGCCTATACATTTCGCGCGCAAGGCTCTGGGCCGGTGCTAGTGCGCGCGGCCCTTGCAGCCCGGATGTCCGCAGCGGCAATCGATGTCCGGCGTCTTTTCCATCGCTTCGCACTGCGCGCTGCAATATTTTTCGGATCCAGAATCGCAGCTACAGTTTGGATGCGCGCACTTTTTGACCTTTTCGGTTGGCATGACACATTCCTCCTGTAAATAATGATGAACTTTGGCACTCAGGAGTGACACCGCATGTCTTCGCCGCTTGCTATGCGCGTTCGCTTGTGGGAAACTGCGCGCATGTTGCGCAAGAAAATTTCGGAATCGCGCGTTTCCGCTTTCCTGTCGCCGAATCCCAGTTTGACCACGGTTCGCCGGCCGCTTCGGAAAATGGGCCAGATTGCGGTGGAAACCCTGCTACAAAGAATCGCGAATCCGAAAAAGATTCGTTATGCCAAAACTATTGACGTCGAGCCGGAACTCATCATGCGCGAATCCACGGGTCGTCTACGCCGCTAATTCCACCATTGCAAAACGCCGCGCGCTCCCGCGAAACTTCCGGTGAGGCGCACGCAGCACCTTCCCGCTGCGATTAAAATGTCCGCATTCCAAACATCCACGCGCGAAGAATCTTCCCGCACATCTGTCGGCCTTCTTTATGGAGGGTTTGTGGCTACGGGAATGGTCACCACGCTTCTCGGCCCGGTGCTTCCCTTCCTCACGGCGCGCTGGCAGCTTGACGACATGCACGCGGGCCTGCTCTTCACCGCGCAATTCGCCGGCTCGATGGCGGGTGTGCTGCTTTCCAGTGTGATCCTCACGCGCCGCGGATTCCGCCCCTCGCTGATCGCCGGCTTCGGGTTGATGGGGCTCGGCGTCGCCGCGCTCGGCTTCGTCACATGGATTGTCGGATTGGTTTCCGTCACTTTATTCGGACTCGGTCTGGGTTTGACCATCCCGACGACCAACCTACTCGTTGCCGAGTCGAGCCCGCATCGCCGCGCGGCCGCGCTCAACACATTGAATCTGGCGTGGTGCGTCGGCGCAGTGTCTTTTCCGTTCATCGCGACGTGGTTCGTAAAAATTCACAAACTGCCCGCCATGATCTTGTTGCTGGGTGGCGGAGTTTTTCTGTTTTCGCTGATGTTTGCCAGCCCGCTGGCCACGATTGTCGAGCGGCGCGATATTGCTCAAACCGACGCGACGCCAAAGGGGCCGCGCGTTCAAGCGCGCGTGCTTGCGATTCTGGGTCTGTTGTTCTTTTTGTATGTGGGCACGGAGGGTGCCGTCAGCGGCTGGGTCGCCACGTTTGGACGCCGCATTCATACGGGCGCGGGAATCGGTTGGGTGGTGGTGCCATCTTTTTTCTGGGGCGGCCTGTTGCTGGGACGCGCGTTGGCGCCGCTTCTTTTGCGCCGCGTCCGGGAAATTCCGCTGGCTCGCGCGGGGCTTGTGCTCGCGACTCTGGGCACGTGCGCCGTGCTGATTTCGAGGAACCTGCCGGCGCTGACTGCGGGAGTGGGGCTCGCCGGACTCGGACTGGCTGCGGTTTTTCCCGATCACCATTGCGGAACTGTCGCGGCGCTTCGAAGGATCGGCTTCGCGCTTCGTCGGCGCAATGTTCGCGCTGGGCGGCCTCGGTGGCGCGACGCTGCCGTGGCTCGTCGGCTACGTTTCAAACAAGTTCGGCAACTTGCGCGCGGGGCTGTGGGTTCCCGTCGCCGGCTGCGTCATCCTGCTGGCCCTGTATTTACTGCGATGGGATAAAGCCGCGCGGAAAGCCGCTACTCGCAATTAGTGCCGATGCGAAATGAGAGGCGTTTTACACACCCGAACCGCGATAAACATTGGGTAATCGGTGATTTCAGGGGGCGGTTGGAAAAGGGCTTATACTAGACTGACCTGTCAGTCTAGTTGCTCAAAAAGGCAACATGGAAGGAAGCGTATTTGCTTGACTTGTCTTACGCGTGAAGAAATCAGTTGCCAGAGCAAGCCCCACGGTCAGAAGGCGAGCATGGGCCACCGCCCGACAGCCCCGCCGAGATGGTAGCTGCCATCCATCAAGTTATCAATTCACGCCCAGACGCGCTCCCGGCTGATACAAGCCGCTCGAGATTTGGTCGTTAAACATTACGATTGGGCATTGCTGGGTGAAAGACTTTGTCGTATTCACGGTGACCTCGTACAGGCCTTCCGGGAATGAGTGGCAGTGAAGTTCACTTTTGCGAATCTTTCTCAGATATCGGCGAAGTAGCCCGTGCACGGCGTGCCAAGAGGACTACTCTTGCCCTCAGCCACACTTGTCCCAATAGGGCTTTGGCCAGCTTCTTGGCGTTCCAGAAAAGGTAGTCCTGCACCAGTACCTGCCTGTGGCCCGCAACAATGGCTGCCGTCCAATCTGGAGAGGTGGAGCGTTTCGCGCCAAAGCGTCCCAAGACCAGGCAACCATCTACTTTGTGGAACCTGGTCACAGGTTCCGAGTTGAACAGAAGCTTGATTCCGGCTCTCGCGGCAGCATGCGCAACCCGACGTGAATAGTACCCGCCAGGCACGGAGGCCACTTGTATTGGCTCGCGAAGGATTTCAGCCGGAACAAAAAGACACTTCGTTGCCATTCATCATTGAGTTCCGTAGTCGGGCAATGAGCCATACGTATCGGGTGTGAGAAGGAGTGACTACCAATCACGTGGCCGCGCCGTCGCAGTTCTTGTATCTGGCCACGATTAAGGAACCCGGGCTTGCCTATCTGGCCGGCCGTGACCAAGAAGTGCGCTTTCCACCCAAACTCATCGAGCATATCCGCGACGTAGAGCACCGCGCTCACGCCCCCATCGTCAAAGGTGAGTAGGGTGGGAGTGCCCTCTAGCGGCCCGTCAAGCAATTCAGGCGCGATGGTCAGTCGGCTGCGGAGGCTCCGATTGATCGCCTGCAAATGTCGATGGAACTCGGCGCAATCCAATTTGTACAGGTCGGCATCGGCACCATGGAAGCCACTTAATTCCCAGCGTCCTGCCGGCACCACATCATGAAAAAGGAGTGTGACTGCACGCGTATTCACTCAAACCCTCCGGCGGGCCGCTCGTTTCCAATACACGTAGCTCGTGAGCCAAGGCTGGCCCCAGGCCCGCGATCTTCGACCCGAAATGTCAATCGTCGGAGCCTTACCGCTCACAATCTCTTCAAACTTAGCGCGCAACGAGTCCAAGTTGTCGAACACCACGCGATTCTGAATCACCACGTGTGACTCCCGCAATTCATCAAAAGGGCAGTGGTAGTAGCCGTACACCGGGCCCGTGTCCACGCCTGCATCAACTCGCAGTAACGTCATCCCTACCTTGTTCAGATCCCCATGGGCGAGTGCCCAGAAGCAGCCGTGCGCATTCCGGTACTCTGGGCACACGCCCGGATGCATCACGAACGTGCCGATTGACGCGATTCTGAACACCCTTTCCTTCAGGATGTTCTTGCATCGTGCCAGGACGAGGTGCGGTTGAAGCTCTTTCAGCAGTTTCAAAACCTCATCGCTATTTGGATTCGGAGTGATTAGGACACGGCAGGAAGCAGGGACGTCGTCGTACCTTCTGAGCAGATCGTTCAGCCTTGCGTTTGTCCAAACCTTGTCCGATCGAGCGAGCGCTATCCGGTAGTAGATGCGGAAGGCAAATACGTCGAAGAAGCGCACGATCCCCACTCGTCGGATTTCACGACGGACACGTCTTAAGAAACGAGCGCGAGGCTCTCGTACAACCACGATAGCGGCTAACTCGGTAAAGGACGCGAGCCATCTCGCCAGGCCGAATCGGTTCAATGGTTCGTCGTGATGGCAAATAAGAACGCTTCGCACGGACTTCTGTTTATCGGGGATTTCCGTGTTGACCTCCCGGAAAAGCACATACATACACCGGACGGGCTTCAGCCCAGCAACGAGGCTATCAGAACTTTCATCCTCTTGCGAAGTAAGCTTTGCGGTAACCGTCGACTTCGGCAAGGGCAATGGTCTCTGGTTTTCCGTGAAGGAATTCGTCGACGGCTTTTTTCGCGCCGGGCCACTTGGGGTCGTGGTACTCGTCGAAGAGGACGATCGCGCCGGGCGACAAACGAGGATAGAAAAAGGCCAGGCATTCCTTATAGGAATCGTAGAGATCGCAATCGAGGTGCAAAAAAGAGACGTTCGGGAAAGAGGAAAGGCGGGAGAGAGAATCTTTGAAGAAGCCCGGCACCAAAGTGACCTCGGAGGAAAGCCCAAAACGGGCGATGGCATCGGAGACCTGTTGGTAGCTTGTGTCTCCGAATCCGCCTACTTTTTTAACCGGGCTCGAAACGCCGCCCAACTGCATGTCCGTTTGGACTTCTTCGCCGAAGCCCTCAAAGGAATCGAAGCCAAATACCTTCTTTGCGATTCCCTTCTGCTTTAGATAGAGAGCCATCGTCACCAGAGTGGACCCGCGATAGACGCCGCATTCGACGACCGCGCCTTCAACATGCCTGGTCTGGTCCAGGAAGCTAAAAATCATGGCGCTACTCGTGGGCGGCCGAATTCGGGAGCCCTGGGGCTGCTTGCCGAGGCGAGGCACATTCAGCCCGTGAAGTCGCGCAAATGTCGCGGGCCATTGCTGGACAGGAACGCGACGAAAAAGATAGGCGGAGAACCGCCGTAGCGTTCGATTTTGCTTTAGCATGTGGACGGCTTTCATACACGCATTACCCCGGGTAAGGCCCTGCCGGTGTCCCCTTGAGCGCGTTCCAGCGCATTCTACTCTTGCGGAACACGCAAAGGACTGCACATTTTAGCGTCAGGTTTCCTGGTTCAAACCTTTCGGCTGAAGGGGAAACACATCGCCGAGCGCGTTTCCGCGTCTCCGGGGTAAGAAGCCTCCGTCGACGGACGCAGTGTTGATTTCAAAAAGATTGGAGCCGAGGGGCGGACTTGAACCGTCGACCTGCCGATTACGAATCGGCTGCTCTACCAACTGAGCTACCTCGGCTGCGTGATTTGAATTTAGCATTGACGCGTGCGAGCGTCAAACGAGGAGGTGCGGCGGCGGTGTACTGATTTGGCCTGCGAGGATTGCCGAACAGCGCGTGATGACGAGGGATTGTTAGGCTGCGGGAAGACCGACGAGCTTCCGGAATTGAGGGTCGTCGTGCAAACACGAGAGATCAGAATCGTTGGCCGCCCAACTCATGTTGCCATAACCGGAGGCAAAGGCCTTCTTGAGTGTCTCAAGGGCCTCCGCCTTTCTCCCAAGGACGCCGTAGGTACAGGCGGCATTGTAAAGGGTATTGGGATCGCCGGGGCGAAGGGCGACGGCCGTCTGCAGGTGGCGGATAGCCTCATCGGGGTCCTGTCCTTCGTACGCCAGGTTGGTGGCCAGCAAAATGCGAGCGCGTACGTCTTCGGGCACGCGCTCGAGTTGCTGCCGGAGAACCATGGCCATGCGATCACGGACGTGCGCGGCTTCCGCATGACGTCCCAAGCGCTGGAGGGACTGGTCATACGGAATGTATGTATTGTAGTCGTCGCCATTGTTTTCGATGGCGCGCTCCGTGAGGGCCGCGGCCTCTTCAAAACGGGTGGAGGCGAAATAGGCCCGTCCAAGAATGTTCCACGAACCTTCACAGTCAGGCTTGCGCTCGATGGCGCGCTGGGCGAGCATGGCGGCTTCCGCGTATTTTTTCTGCGCGTAAAAAAGGCGCGCATGAGCGACGAGCACTTCGGGCAGGTCGGGGGCAAGCGCCGTGGCGCGGTCGCAGGCAGCCAGTCCGCGCTCAATCCATTTGTCGCTCTGCTCGCGGATTTCGTAGATCAGTCCGCAGAGGTGCGCGATGCCCGCATGCGCCAGGGCAAAATTCGGATCGAGCTGGATGGCCTGCTCGAACATCTGCAAGGCATAGTCCATATTTTCGCGACGGGTGTAGCTTCTGCCGCGAAGGTAAAAATCGTACGCCTGCGGGTTTTCCGTCGGCTTTCGGGCGATGGTTTTTTCTTCCTGCGGCGTCAGAGTGATGCGCAGAGCCTGGGCGATGCTGCGCGCGATTTCTTCCTGAATGGCGAAGACATCCTCCAGCTGCCGGTCGTAGCGTTCCGCCCAAATGGAATGCCGCGCGGAGGCTTCCACCAGTTGCGCGGTGATGCGCACGCGGTTGCCAGCGCGGCGGATCGAGCCTTCGAGTACATAGGCCGCGCCAAGTTTCTGGGTTACTTGTTGCGCCGTCACCGGTTTGTCCCGGAACGCCAGCATTTCCGAACGCGGAAAGATTTCGAGCTGCGCGATCTTGGAAAGCTCCGTGACGATGTCTTCGGTAATCCCGTCGCGGAAATATTCGTCCTCTTTCGCGCCACTCTGGTTTTCGAAGTAAAGCACGGCAACTGATTTTTGCCGCGCGGCAGCCGCGTGCGTTCCAGAACCCGAAACATTCTTTTCCGCAGCGGGCCGGGGACTGGATTCGATGTCCCGCTTGAGGCGCTTCAAGTCGGCGCGGAGTTCGGCCGCCGACTGGCAGCGAAGATCGGCGTCCTTCTCGAGCGCCTTGCTGAGAATGCCTTCAAACGCCGCAGGCAGGCGCGGATTGAGTTCCCTGGCGGGCGCCGGTTCGGAATGCAGGATGCCGTCGAAGATGACCGCTGTGGTTGAGCCGGAGAATGGAACCGACCCGGTGGCCATTTCGTAGAGCACGATACCGAGCGAGAACAGATCCGAGCGGGCGTCCATATCTTCGCCGCGCGCCTGTTCGGGTGACATATAGGCGACCGTCCCAATCGAGCTGCCGGGACTGGTGAGGTGCTCTTCCCGGAGCAGGTGAGTCTGCGTGTGCATGGACGTGGCGCCAACAGCCTCGGCGGCTTGTCGAAGCGCCGCGAGCTTCGCTAAGCCAAAGTCGAGAATTTTCGCCTGGGCGCGCTCGACAAGAAAGATATTCGCGGGCTTGATGTCGCGGTGGACGATGCCCTTAGCGTGCGCCGCATCGAGACCGCTGGCGATCTGAATGCCAATGTCCAGAAGTTCCGAGATCTCCATGGGTTTCCCGACGAGCCGATGCTTGAGCGTCTGGCCCTCGAGCAGCTCCATGGCGATAAACGGACGGCCTTCGAACTCTCCAATGTCGTAAATCGTGCAGATATTCGGATGATTCAGCGCTGAGGCGGCGCGCGCTTCACGCCGGAACCTCTCGATCGCCTGGGGATCGTGCGAAATGTCGTCAGGCAGAAATTTCAGCGCGACATTCCGGCCAAGGCGCGTGTCCTTGGCTTTATAAACGACTCCCATGCCACCGCCGCCGAGTTTATCAACGACTGTGTAATGGGAAATGGTGGCGCCAAGGATCGAGGAGAAATCGGGCATGGGCCACCTATAGTACACAAGCGGCCGCACGCTAGCAATCATCGACTCGTTTGATTTTATGCGGGCTTGAACGCGAACGGAATTTACCGCGAGAAGGGATACATCAGCCAACCGATGGCCACGGGAATTACCACGAAGAGGACGAAGTAAAGCAGGGCGCGGCTGAAACGCTTTCCAGCCGTGGGTTGCGAGAGTGACGCAAAGGCCACCGAAATCAGTCCGGCGCACAGAAGCATTGCAAGGAAATGGCCCATAAATTCGCTGCGAACAATCCTAAATAAACAGCCCCCTCGCTGGCTTCAGCTTTTTTTCTCGCGCGCGATTCCCCACACGTCCAGCACGCACAGAAAATTCAGCAGACCGGCCATCGCCAGGAAGCGCGTGCCGTAAACTCCTGCGACGCGCGCCGTGTCGGCACCATGAGGCTCAAGAAAGCGCGCCAAAAAATAGAAAATCCCCCCGCCTATCTCGGCGAGATGGCCCATGAATCCGAACATGTCCCCGCCACGCATCGAGTAGACCTGCCCGCGCATGGCATAACCCGCCGCAGCCAAACCGCCAACGCACAAGAAAATAACGGCGGCGCGTCCCTGTCGTTTCAGCAAGAAATGGCCAAGTCCAGGGACGATCCACGCCGCAGCGATTGCGGCATAGCCTGCGGGAGACACGGCGTCTGAATCAGAAGTGATATTCGTCTCGGACATTTTGGCGATACTGCGGCAGGCTCCAAGCTCGCGACGGCCCAGGAAATTTATTCGAGTATCGGAATGATTTCCTCTTGCATGGGGCCAGTGACGCTGGCTTCGCCGTCGCCGACATACATATTCACTTCCGTGCGCACACCAAACTCCGGCAAATAAATTCCCGGCTCAATCGAGAAGCACGTATGCGGCACGATGCGGCGGTCGTCGCGCGTTTCGAGGCCGTCCATGTTCGCGCCATTGCCGTGAACGTCCTGCCCGATGCTGTGGCCCGTGCGGTGGGTGAAAAATTTGCCGTAACCGGCTTTGCGAATCACCTCGCGCGCGACCCGATCCACTTCCCATCCGTACGTGGCGCGCCCCGAGGAAACGGATTGCTTTACGAATTCGATGGCCGCATCACGCGCCTGCCGCACAATATGGAAAATCTTCGCAAATTTCGCGGGCACTGATTCGCCGAGGTATCCCATCCACGTGATGTCATAAAAAACGCTGCCGGGACGGTCAAGTTTGCCCCAGACGTCGAGCAGCATCAAATCGCCCTTGCGGATCGGAAAACTCCCAACCGCCCTGGGTTCGTAATGGGGATCCCCGGCGTGGGCGCCGACGGAAACATTGGGCGCCGCGTCGGCGACGACCGAATTCGCGCGGAACTGCGCAGCCATCCACTGCGACAACTCGAATTCCGTCAGGGATTTATTCTCGCGCACAAACGATCCCGCGCGCGCGAAGGCCTCTTGCGTCACGCGGTCCACGATCCGCCCGGCCAGTTTGTGCGACTCGAATTGTTCGGGCGTCCAGGCCGCTTCGAACTTCTGCACCAGGTCGGCGGAGCTGGCAACTTTCGCGCCGAGTTTCCGCACCAGTTCGATCGTTCCCGCGTCGACCAATCCAATATAAGGAATATTATTCTGCGGCGAATACTGCATCGCGATGGCTTTCGAGCCTTTTAGAATCTTGCCCAACCCTTTGTGCAGCTCCTCCCATCCCGAATATTCGATTTTGCGGCCGGGAAGACTGTCGAGCTGCTTTGCTTCGATGCGGTGAACCAGCTTGCTCGGCGTGCCGCGCGATGGCACGAAATAGAACCATCGGCGCGTCGTCATTCCGTTCGATCCGAGTCCGAGGACGCGCGCCGCAATCGGATCGCGATGATGATGGTCGTAAAACAGCCAGCCATCGAGTTTTTGTGTGCGAAGTTCAGCTTGAATTGCTTTGAGGTCGGGCATGGGCTCTCTTTTCTTTGAGTGACGCGGCGCTCTATGCGAGCGCCTGAATTTGTGCCAGCGTGACGCCGCGCACTTCCACGCGCTTCATTCGGCTCTTCTCGCCGGACAGAATCTTAACAGCCGAGACGGGCACATTCAAACGGTCCGCCAGAATGCGGCGCAGCGCGTCGTTGGCGCGGCCGTCAACGGGCGGCGCGGTAACGTGTGCCTTCAATGCGCCCTGAAATTCACCGTCAATCGAATTGCATCTGGCTCGCGGGACAATGCGTACCGACAAAACAATAGCGCCGCCGCGCTCGGTCACTTCGATCATTCCTTGGCGCGTTCCCCGAAAATTGCGGTGCCAAGGCGCACTTGCGTTGCGCCCTCTTCGATAGCAACTTCAAAATCATGGCTCATGCCCATCGATAGCTCAGGAAACGAGCGGTCAAATTGTTTTTCGAGATCGTCGCGCAACCGCCGCAACCGCCGAAAATAGGGACGCGCGTCCCGCGGATCTTCACAGAATGGCGGGATGGTCATCAATCCCCGGAGCTGCAGATGCGGCATCTGCACAATCGCATCCGCGAGCGCTGGGAGCTCAGGTTGCGCAACGCCGGATTTCTTTTCGGCGGGGTCAAGCTGTACTTCGATCATCACCGCCAACCATTCGTTTGTTTCACCGGCTGCGTCGTCAAGTTTCAGCGCCAGCGCTGCGTCGTCGACGGAATCAATCCAGTCAAACAGGCGCGTAGCTCGACGCGCTTTGTTGCTCTGCAAATGCCCGATCAAGTGCCAGCTTGCCTGCAGGTCCGCGAGCTGCGGCTGCTTCTCCTCCCATTCCTGGACGCGATTTTCACCGAACGCGCGCACGCCGGCATCGTACGCGGCACGAATCGCTTCCGCGGAAACCGTTTTTGCAGCGGCCACCAGGACAACTTCCTCCGGCCGGCGATCCGCGCGGGCCGCCGCGCGCGCGATGCGTTCGCGGATCTGTTCGACGTTGGACGCGATTGTCGCTGCGCGAGGCATAAGGCATTCTAGCACGCCCAATCCGCATACTTTTTCGCGACGATCTTCGAAAGAGTCCAAGTTGTCGAATATGTTAGACTGTCCGCCACTCTGATGCCCGCCCGTGGGAAATTCATCGCGCTCGAAGGAATCGACGGCTCCGGCAAGCGCACGCAGCTCGAAATGCTCTCGCGCGCACTGCGCAGCCGGGGCGTCGCGCACGCCACCATCAGCTTTCCGCACTATGGCGGCTTCTTCGGTCACATGGTTGCCCGTTATCTCAACGGCGAATTCGGCAACTTGCCGGAAGTGGACGCGCATTTTTCCGCGCTGCTCTATGCGGGCGACAGGCTGGAAAACAAGGTACAGCTTGAAGAAAATCTCGTGCAAGGCAAAATGATTCTTGCGGATCGTTACATCGGCTCGAACCTGGCGCATCAGGGTGCGCGCGTGCCCCGGCGGCAATTGGCGGAATTTTTGCGCTGGCTCGAACAGTTGGAATACGGCGTCTACGGCTTGCCGCGCGAAGATATTGTGATTTATTTGCGCCTGCCCGCTGCAAAAGCCCAGGCCATGGTCGGCAAAAAGAACGCGCGAGGCTACACACGCCGCCGGCACGACTTGCAGGAAGCAAATCTCGCGCATTTGAAAGCCGCCGCGAACGTCTATGACCGGCTGGCTAAGCGCCTGAATTGGAGCGCGGTGAACTGCATGAACCGGAAGGAACGCGAGATGCTTGCGCCAGAAGTGATTCATCGTAAGGTGATGGAGGTTGTTGATAGCCGCGTTTTGCGAAATTTGCGGCGCTCCGGCAAATCCTGATGGGTTTCAGCGACTTTCTCGGTAACGAACGAATTGTCTCCACGCTGCGCGCCATGCTCGGCCGCGAACACATACCAAGCGCTTTGCTCTTTGTCGGTCCCCGCGGCGTCGGCAAATACACGCTTGCGCGAATGTTCGCGCAGGCGGCAAATTGCGAAAGGCTTCGGGACGACTTTTGCGACGAGTGCGCCACGTGCGTGAAAATCGCGCGATTGGCCGATCGGGCTGCGTTGATCGAGCAAGGGCTCGGAGAGCGCGGAGAAAATCCCGACGCAGCAACCGTCGAGCGCATGCCGCTGATCCTGGAAACTCATCCCGATGTGTGGACCATCGTCCCGGATCCTGTCCGCCGGAAAAATCCCGTGGCGCGGCCGATGATTCGCATGGGCCAGCTCCGCGCCGTGCAGCGCGCCGCGTATTTCCGGCCACAGGGCCGGCGTCGGGTTTTCATTCTCGACGGCGCCGATACGATGCGCTGGACGGACGCCGACGTGTTCCTCAAGATTCTCGAAGAGCCTCCCGAGAGCGCCACGCTTATTCTGCTGGCGCCGCGCGTCGATTCCCTGCTGCCCACTATTCGTTCGCGCTGCCTCACTTTCTGGTTCGCTCCCGTGCCTTCCGAGGAAATCCAAGGTTTTCTCAAGGAGCGCACGGACTGGAAAGCGCCTGAACGCAAACTCGCGGCGCAGCTTGGCGACGGCTGCCCCGGCGCGGCGTTGGCACTGGACTTGGCCGAATCCACGCGGGTTCGCCGGGATGTTCTGCACCTGATTGCGGACGCGGCAGCGGGCAAATCTTACCGCGCAATCTTTGCGGCGACGGCGCGCCTCGCCAAAAACGAGTCAGAATCGTTTGAAAATCTCCTTCCGCTGTTCTATAGTCTCCTGGCAGATTCTGCTCGAGTTGTCCCATAGCCCGAAGAATTTCGTGCCCCGGAACCCAGATTTGCGAGATGAGCTTGAGCGACTGGCAGGCGACATTACAGACAAATGGGTCGCGCGGGCCACGGAAGGCCTGGATCGTTTTCAGAGCCGGTTGCGACGCAATGTGGGCCGGCAACTTGGACTGGATGCTTTAGCCGTGACCCTAGGAAACCGCTGAGCACGTCATCGGGCCGAGCCGCCAAAATATTTTTTAATTTATTAGGAAACCCAAGCTGGGTCTGTGCAGTCAAATAAGCAGCGCAGTAAAACGCAAGGAGCCATAATCGTGAACCGCAAGCTATTTCGTCCCACGCTCACAGAAGTGAAGGAACAATACCCCCCACGCGGAACGCACGAGCCTCAGGGTCCTGCACCGCGTAAGAAACCGGCTCCGCCGGATCAAACGCACGCCGAAAACTTCTACTACGTCAAGCAAATGCAGGCGCACACGCCTGTTGCTGTTGTCTTGAACGATGGAGAAGTGCTTCGCGGCATCGTCGAGTGGTATGACCAGGATTGCATCAAGCTCACTCGCTTCGGCAGCCCGAACCTGCTCGTTTACAAACATTCCATTAGGTATCTCTATAAGGATGGCGACGAAGCGGCTCAGGGCGGGAATGGAAACGGCAACGGGAACGGCCACCACGACAGCTAATTTTCGACCAGCTGCTCTGTAGCCGAAGCATTTTCGGTGTTGGGTCGGTTTGAATTTTGAGTCTTTGTGTCACGATCAAGAAAATTCGAACTGACCCACCACCGCATTTTCTGGGAGTTTGCACTCTGGCGTCGAGCCTGTTAGATTCGCATCTCGACGCCATGCCTGAGAAAAAGGAATCCGCGCGCGCCACCGTCATACTGGCGCTAGTCACCCTGGTCATTGGTTGTTATGTGCTGCTTTTCGGCCTGCAAACGCTGATCTACTTTGAAGCGCACCACTGGGCCGCCTCATCGCCTTTCCTTAGGGACGTTCCTCAACCACTGCCCTCCGCTGTCGCGTCGCCGATTCAAGAGAAAGACCTCTCGTTCTACGGATTTCAGTTCGGCGCGCCGTGGAAGGGCATCGCCAAGCAGGACGCGCAAAACGATCGTTCGCAAATCGATTTCAAATCTGGCCCTGTGCTGGTGTTTTTCAATCCCGAAGGCGAGAAAAATATTGTAGACAGCATACGCACCGGCAATCCGCAGACCTATCGGCAATACCAGACTGTTTTTGGGACGAATCTTTTCCCTGATAACTATGCGCTCTACTCAGAAGTCTATGGCGCTTCGCCCGCGGCCATTTCGCCGTTCATGTCAAGGGACCGGGCCGTTCGCGTCAGCACTCTACTGCAGTGGAAGCTCTCCTTCGGGTCCGAGGGAGCGAAAACAATTTATACCTTCGAGGCCGGAAACAATCGCGGACTGCAATTCGGAGATCCTGGGCGCGATCACACTGTTATCGTGCGTCTTTTCGATTCGCATGACCAGCAAATGCGGCTGCTCTTCACATCCAAATCCGCTCAGGCAGGTCTGATCTCTCAGGCCGACATCAACTGCGTCATCGATTCACTTCGCCCTGTTTCCTCACTACAGTAAAAACCCATAGAACCGCCCCGGCGGGCGACCTCCTGCCGGATTCGCGGCATCAAGACAGAAGATTCTGGCAAACAATTTACGCGCGGGCTGCGGCGGAAGACGCTTCGAGTACGCGCTGGTAATACGCTTCATAGAGCGGAATCACGTCGTTCGAGCAGAATTTCTTCCGTGCGTTGATGCGCGCCTGCTTCCCCATTTCGCGGCCGCGATCCGCGCGCGACAGAATCTCAATGGCATATTTGGCCGCGCCGGCAACGTCACGCGGCTCAACTAGGAAACCGTCGACACCGTGTGTCACCACTTCCGGCACGCCGCCGACGTTCGTCGCCACCACCGGCACTTCGCAAGCCATCGCTTCCAGCGCCGCCAAGCCAAACGATTCCAAGTCCGAAGGAAGCAGGAAAAGATCCGCCACTCCCAGAAAATCCTGGATGCGCGCTTGCTTGCCGAGAAAGAAAATGTCGCGCCCCAGGTTTTTCTGGCGCACAAGATGTTCGGCGGCGCCGTGGTCCGGGCCGTCGCCGATCAGAACGAGCTTCGCAGGCATTTTCTCGCGCACGAGAGCGAAAATCTCGATTACGTCGGTGACGCGCTTCACGGGACGGAAATTCGAGAGATGCATCAGAACCGGCTCGCCATTCGTCGCCCACTCGTTGCGGAGGCTTCGATCTTCGGAGCGGCAATAAAGATCGCAGTTCACGAAATTCCGAATCACTTCAATCGGCCGGCGGATATCGAACTCCTGCACCGTGCGGTCGCGGAGGTACTCCGAAATTGCCGTGACGCCGTCGCTCTGCTCGATCGAAAATCGCGTTATCGGCAGATAACTGCGGTCATTGCCGACCAGTGTAATGTCCGTGCCGTGCAACGTGGTGATAAATGGTAAACGGCGCGGCGCGGACATCTCGCGCGCCAAGAGCGCACTCACCGAATGCGGAATCGCGTAATGAACGTGGAGCAAATCCAGCGGCGCGGACTCGGCGACTTCGGCCATTTTCACCGCCAGCGCCAGCGTGTACGGCGGATGATCGAACAGCGGATAGGTTGTCGTCTCCACCTCATGGAAATAGATGCGATCGTTCGCGGGATTCAGGCGCGTCGGCATGGCGTAGCTGATGAAATGAATTTCGTGTCCGCGCGCGGCCAGTTCCATGCCCAGTTCGGTCGCAACCACTCCCGAGCCGCCATACGTCGGATAGCATGTGATCCCGATTTTCATCAGAGCCTCGAAATGTCAACCGCCGCTTGCGAATCCCAGACGCGCAATGCTAGATTCGCAAACTCTCGTCTTTGTTTAGACGTGTCGGGGCAACTCTTCGATGCAGCGAGTTTTCGGAAAGGTGGCCATCATTACCGGCGGCGGCACCGGCATCGGCCGCGCATGCGCCCTTCTGTTTGCTAGCGAAGGCGCAAAAGTGGCGCTCGCGGCGCGTCGTCGCGACAAGGTCGAAGCGGTGGCACGCGAAATTATTGCCGCTGGCGGCGAAGCGCTGGCCGTCGAGTGCGACGTCACGGACAAAGTTTCCGTCGAGCGAGCCGTGCGCGCGGTGGAAGAGCGCTTTGGGAGACTGCATGTCATCATCAACAATGCGGGCGCGGTTCACGTCGGCTCGGTCGAGGAAACATCCGACGACGACTGGAATCGCGTTATCTCGGTGAATCTTAACGGCACGTTTCTAATGTCGCGCGCGGGCATTCCTGTTCTTCGGCGAGCGGGCGGCGGCTCGATAATCAACATCGGCTCGTATCTCGGCCTCGTGGCCATCAAACAGCGCGCCGCGTACTGTGCTTCGAAAGGCGGAGTCACGCTTCTCACTAAAGCCATGGCGCTCGACCACGCGCACGAAAATATCCGCGTGAATTGCATTTGTCCAGCGATGGTGGAAACGGAGATGGCACTTGGAGCGATGTCCCGCACACCGGATCCCGCCGCGTACCGCCGTTTGCGAGAATCGCAAATTCCCATTGGCCGATTGGGCCGCCCAGAGGACGTGGCGAATCTCGCGCTCTATCTCGCCTCGGATGAATCCACATGGATGACCGGCGTCGCGATTCCGCTTGACGGCGGAGTGACGGCAGGCTGACATGCGGCGCGCGAAAAAAACTCCACCGAAAGAAATCGTAAAGCCTCTCACCATCACCGCGCTTGGGCGCCGCTTCCATTTCAGCAACACGGCTCGGCAATTCGGATTCCGGTTCGATGGCGCGGGGCCGGGGCGCGCGGTCCTGAAAATGAAAGTCCGGGCCAAGCACAAGCAGATTCACGGCGTCGTGCACGGCGGCGTGCTCGCGTCCATCGCGGACACAGCGGGCGGTCTCGCCACGTATTTGTCCCTGCCGCCAGGTTCGCGCACGGCTACCGTGGAGATGAAAATCAATTTTCTGGAGCCCGTCTCGCGCGGAACGATTTTCGCCGAGGCGCGGGTCATCCGACTGGGAAAGTACCTCGCGGTAGTCGAATGCGACGTGGTGGACGATCATAACAAGCTGGTCGCCAAGGCGCTGATGACGTTTTCCATCGGCGTGGACAAATCCCACAAATTAAAATGACAGCTCATCCCGGCGTCGTTGCATCAGAGAATCGGATATTGGGTCAGTTTGAATTTTGGCTCTTTGTGTCACGATCAAGAAAATTCAAACTGTCCCACCACCGAAAATCGTTGCGGGCTTTACTTCCCCGCGCGGATTGGCTAACTTGAACGCAAGCCCCATGGAACCCCTCGGCACCCAAAAAGAACTGCTCTTTACGCTCGTTTTGCAGGTCGGCTTCTCGGCTTCGCTGGCCGCTCTGCTTGTGCGCTTTGTGAGGTTTCGCCGCGTGCTCTTCAATGAAATCCGCGATTCGGATCAAAAGGTTCTTTTACTGCTTTTTCTGACGCCACCGCTGGCGATCGGAGTCGTCCTTCGACTCGTTGGTTACCATTTTTTTGACCTCACGCTTCCCGGCGCATTTTTGCTGGGATTGCTCGGCGGAAGAATGGTCGGGCTCCTCGGCGGCTCGATGCTCAGTCTGCCCGCATTCGGCAACCACGAATGGATCGCCACTCCCCTCGCGGCGCTCGTCGGCCTGCTCGCCGGTGTCATCCGTCAGGGCATGCCCAACAAAGAGGACGTCTGGCATTTTGGCCCGTTCCTTTTTCTCAATATCCCGAAATCCCTTTGGCGGTTGGCGCGCCACGGCCAGGTGAACTGGGCCATGCTGCCCCTGGGCGCATGCGCTCTGCTTGAACTAGGCCGCTATGCACTCGCTTATGCCGTTCACGGCAAATGGCTCTACACGCTTGCATATCCCGACTGGCGATGGCTCCCGCTGATCATTTTGGCCACGCTGATGTGCGTCGCGATGCCCATCAAAATCTGGAACAACACGCGCATCGAGATGAACCTGGAGCAAAATCAGCAACTCCTGCTCAAAGCGCGCATGGACGCGCTCTCCAGCCAAATCAATCCGCATTTTCTTTTTAATACGCTGAACACCGTTTCGTCGCTCGTTCGCTACGATCCGGATATGGCGCGCATCGTCGTCATCAAGCTGTCGAATATTCTGCGGCGGCTGTTGCGCAAGCATGAGACGTTCGTGCCGCTCCGCGACGAGCTCGATTTCATCGACGATTATCTCGACATCGAAGTCGCGCGCTTCGGCCGCGACAAATTGCAATTCTTCAAGGAAGTTGACGAGAGCACGCTCGATACTTTTGTCCCGAGCATGTTGCTGCAGCCGATTATCGAGAATGCGATTCGCCACGGACTTGCGCCAAAGCTCGAAGGCGGTGAAATCCGTCTGCGCACGCGCACAGTCGACGGCCGGCTGACCATCGACATTGACGACAATGGCATGGGAATTTCATCCGACCGCCTCGCCAGGATTTACAACAATGGAATCGGCATCAGCAATGTGCGCGAACGTTTGCGCCTGCTCTACGGCGATCAGTTTCGCATGGACATCCACAGCCGCGAAGGCAACGGCACGCAAATCCGCATCGAAATCCCCGAATTAGTCTCCGCCGTCACCTCCGCCTTGATTTGATATCCGAATTCCGGACATTTCTGAGGCAGCAAGCAGTACTGTTATAATGATGTGTTTCGCATCCTAACAAAGGCTAGCTGATGGCTCGCAAGAAAAAATCGGGCAAGGCGCGCATCGTGGCGCGCGCGGAGTTGCCAACGCGATACGGGAAATTCACGATTCTCGGCGTTGAAGGCGCCAGCGCCGCGGAGAGCGCCGTCGCGCTGGTGCATGGCAAGATTCGGCGAGGAGAAGCGCCGCTCGTCCGCATTCATTCGCAATGCCTCACCGGGGACGTGTTTCACTCCGAGCGATGCGATTGTCGCGCGCAACTCGAAATGGCTCTCGAACGTACGTCGCGCGCGCGCTGCGGAATCGTTCTCTATTTGCCGCAGGAGGGACGCGGAATCGGCCTGATGAATAAACTAAAGGCTTACGAATTGCAGGATCGCGGTATGGACACGGTCGAAGCCAATCGCAAGCTGGGATTCGAGGCTGACCATCGCGATTACCGTTTCTGCGCGCAGGCGCTGAAGGCTTCTCGGAGTCCGCGCGGTGCGATTACTCTCGAATAATCCGGATAAAGTCGCGCAACTGGAAGCCGGAGGCATTCGCGTCGCCGAACGTGTTCCCTGCCAGCCGCCAACGACGCGACGCGCGCGCAGTTACCTGCTCACCAAAAAGAAAAAGCTCGGCCATCTGCTGGAAGGAATTTAGCCCTACAGCAACATTTTATGTCCGTCACTTCCTGAGCAAAAGGAAGAAACTTTTAGGGGGTCGCAGCTTTAGAGTCTGTGCGGCAACTACAAAATCCGTACCTCAGCGACTAAAGCCGCACTGATTTTGCGTCGGTTACGGCACGGCTAAAGCCGTGCCGTTACGTAAAACACGAATTCTCACACAGGCTCTTTAGCTGCGACATAAGGCGTCGTTTTTTTTCAGGGGTTTCAACCCCTGAGGACCTTGGCGAGATCAAGCGTTCGGTACAATAAAAAAGGGAGGATTTGCGAAACAGAAGTACTTTGGCCATGGAAAAGCGAAACTAGCCCCCGCCGACGAAGTGAACAATCTCGTAGGAATCGCCCGGCTGAACGAGAGTTCCCTGCCAATTTGCGCGCGGCAGGATATCGCGGTTGCGCTCAATTGCGACGCGCTCCGCCGTTATTCCCAGATGCGCGAGAAGCGCCGTGACGTTCATGCCCTCGGGAACTTCGCGCGACTCGCCATTAATTACAACTTGAATCGTCACTTGCATCGTGATGTTCAGGGTGATGTTCAGAATGTTGTTCAGGACTTAGTTTCCGGCGGCGTTGGTTTCGCCTTGGAGCGCAGCGCGTAACGCACTTCGTCGTTCCCCGCTTCCGACTCAGCTCGAATCACCAACTCAGAGCCGTTGGCTCCCAGCGGCGGCATCGCAAAACGCAACTCCGCCACGCCATCATCTCCGGTCGTGGCGGAAAAGCGCGCCTCATCTTTCACTCCCGTAAAGCTCGCCTCAACATTCGCGCTTGCGACCGGCTCGCTGCCGCCGCGCCGCAAAACTTGCACGTTGAGGGTGGCCTTGCCTGCCGCCAGCCACGAAGTCGCATTGCGCAGCCGCAGTTGAATTCCACCGCCGGATGCGCGAACCCTTCCCTCCGCGGCCGTCGGAACCGGAATGACGCCGTCGCGTACCGCATCCATCACGGCGCGATGTTGAGCTTCCACGCGCTCGCGCAACGCCTCTTCTGAAATTCCCGGCGCTGCCACTAAATCTGAGTAATTGGATGTCCGCCGGTGAAAAATTCGTCCGCGGTGATAAACCAGCGTCTCGATCAGGCAATCCGGTTGCCCATGGTCCTCTGTTTGAACGTGGCAAACCTCGCCGCCTACGTGCACGTCTGAGTTAAACCCCAAACTCATCGCAAAAAGCTCCCTCGGCGGTCGCGTCCGTCGTCGAAAACAAAATCAAAAAAAGTCTATGTACACATTTGACCAGAACGTGCCTGCCCCGCTATTATAGCAGCGCACTGAAAATGAACGGAAGCTACCTCGATAGTTATGCACCCTTGCTGCTGATGTTCCTGCTCGCCGCGGGACTCGCGGCCGTTCTTATTATTGCCTCTTCCCTGGTTGGCCGCCACCTGAAGGTCCGCGCGAAGGACCAGCCTTACGAGTGCGGCATTCGTCCCACGGGCGATGCGCGCGAGCCTTATTCCGTGCATTTTTACATGGTGGCGATGATTTTCATATTGTTCGATATCGAAGCTATTTTCCTCTATCCCTGGGCCATCGTTTTCAAGAAGCTGAATATGTTCGGTTTTGTCGAGATGCTGCTGTACATTGCTATCCTGGTGGTGGGCTACATTTATCTGTGGAAAAAGGGCGCGCTGGAATGGAAGTAGCCTGCCACGGCAGGCAGGCTTAAGCCGCCGGAATCGGACTCATAAAGAGTGGCATCCGAGCAACAAAACGAGGCGCTGGCAGTCCGCAAACTGAAAGAACGTGATCCGCAAGGGATCACGGAGGTAATTTCTTTTCGCGGCGAGAATACTGTCGTTTTGCCGCGCAACCGCTTGATCAGCGCATGCGAATTCCTCAAATCCGATCCCGATTTGGATTTCGCTTTCCTCTCGGACATCAGCGCCGTCGATCGCTTCCCCATCGAGCCGCGCTTCGAGGTCAATTATCACCTCACCAGCCTGAGTCATCGCGAACGTTTGCGCATCAAGGTGAAAGTCACCTCGAAAGATCCGGTGATTCCCACTGTGATTCCCGTGTGGCCCACAGCCAACTGGCACGAGCGCGAAATTTGGGATTTGATGGGCGTGCGCTTCGAAGGTCATCCAAATTTGACGCGCATCCTGATGCCGGACGACTGGGAAGGCCACCCGCACCGTAAGGACTACCCCGTGGAGGGCTATCGCTGATGTCCACCACCGTCGGGACGCCCGCTGCCGCGGCCAAAACTGAAAACAAGACCATGGTCCTCAACATGGGCCCGCAGCACCCGTCCACGCATGGCGTGTTGCGCGTGATACTCGAGCTCGACGGCGAAGTCGTCCTCAAAGCCGAGCCCGTCATCGGCTATTTGCATACGGGCATCGAGAAAAACTGCGAGAATCTGACGTATTCCCAGTGCATACCGCTGACCGATCGCATTGATTATCTGGCGAATCTGTCCAACAACCTCGGCTACTGCCTTGCGGTTGAAAAGCTCGCGGACATCGAAGTGCCCAAGCGCGCGCAATACATTCGCGTGCTGCTGACGGAGCTAACGCGCATTTCTTCGCACCTGGTTTGGCTCGGCACGCATGCCATCGACCTGGGCGCGATGAGCGTTTTCCTTTATTGCTTCCGCGAGCGCGAGGAAATTCTAAAAATTCTCGAAGCCATCTCCGGCCAGCGCATGATGACCAGCTATTTCCGCATTGGCGGATTGGCACTCGAACCGCCGCCCGGTTACCTTGAATGGATTTCACAATTCCTGGACACGCTTCCCGGACACGTTGCCGAATACGAAGATTTGCTGACGGAAAATCCGATTTGGAAGCTGCGTACGCAGGGAGTCGGCGTGCTGAAGCTCGACGACGCCATCGCCATGGCCGTCTCGGGCCCTTCTCTTCGCGGCAGCGGCAGCGATTACGACGTCCGCAAGTATTTTCCGTACTCCAGCTACGACGAATTTGATTTCAAAGTCCAAACGCAAACTGCGGGCGACGTTTATGCCCGGTATCAAGTGCGCGTCGCGGAAATAAAAGAAAGCGCGAAGATTTGCAAGCAGGCCATTAAAAAAATCCCGCCGCAAGGGCCCTTCCGCGCGGAAGTTCGCGGCTTGGTGCCTCCTTCGCGCGAGGAAATGAAGACCTCCATCGAGGGCCTGATTTATCACTTCAAGATTTGGACCGAAGGCATCACGCCGCCGCCGGGTGAAGTCTATCAGGCGATCGAATCGCCGCGCGGCGAGGTTGGCTTTTTCGTGGTCAGCGATGGTTCGAACCGTCCCTATCGCGTGAAAATGCGCGCGCCATCGTTCGTCAACCTTCAAGCCCTGCCGCACCTGGTGATCGGCAAGCTGATCGCCGACGTGGTCGCCAGCATCGGCACAATCGACATTGTTCTGGGAGAAGTGGATCGCTGATGCAAGTTCCTGCCCAGCTTGACGCCAAATTTAACCAGCTTGTCGGCCGCTATCCCGTCAAGCGCTCCGCGCTGATCCCCATGATGATGTACGCGCAGGATGAATACGGCCACTTGAGCGACGAAGTCCTCGACGAAATCGCGCGCCGCCTCGAACTCAACATGACCGAAGTCACCGAGACGCTGGCCTACTACTCGATGCTGCGCCGCAAGCCCGCCGGGAAAAATCACGTTCAGGTCTGCACCAATATCTCTTGCCAGCTTCGCGGCGGCTTCGAAATCATGGCGCACGTCGAAAAGCGCCTTGGCATCGGCAATCGCCAGACGACCCCGAATGGTATTTTCTCTCTCGAAGAAGTGGAATGCATCGGCGCATGTTCGGGCGCGCCCGCGATGCAGGTCAATTATGATTTCTACGAGAATCTGACGCCTGAAAAAGTGGATGCGATTCTCGA
Organism: uncultured Acidobacteriota bacterium; assembly: GCA_963757905.1. GTDB lineage: Bacteria > Acidobacteriota > Terriglobia > Acidiferrales > UBA7541 > DAHUXN01. The sequence goes on from CAVWSV010000011.1 coordinate 198,015, forward strand.
TCAATTCGCCGGCGGAAAAAGGGCCGCTCCCGTGGCCGTCATCTCCGGTTCGCTCCACGAGCCTGCGGCGGGCGAAAATCGCGTGATTAGCCAGCGGTTCGGGGTCCGCGATTCGCGCACGCTGAAGGTCTATCGCGACCTTGAGGGCTATCAGGCGCTCGAAAAAGCGCTTAAGGAAATGACCGCCGACCAGATCATCGACGAAGTGAAAAGGTCGAATCTGCGCGGACGCGGCGGCGCAGGTTTTCCCACCGGAATGAAATGGTCGTTCGTTCCCAAGAATTCTCCCAAACCAAAATATGTTGTCGCTAATGCCGACGAAAGCGAGCCCGGCACAAGCAAAGATCGTCCGCTGATGGAAATGGACCCGCATGCGCTGATCGAAGGCGCGGTAATCGCCGGAAAAGCCATCGGCTCGCATCAGGGATACATCTACGTCCGCGGCGAGTATCGCTACATTTTGGACATTCTCGACGTTGCGATTGAGGAAGCCTACAAAGCCGGCTATCTCGGCAAAAATATTCTCGGCACCGGATTCGATTTTGAGCTTTGCACGCACACAGGCGCGGGCGCGTACGAATGCGGCGAAGAGACGGCGCTCCTCGATTCACTCGAAGGCAAACGCGGCTATCCGCGCATCAAGCCTCCCTTCCCCGCCGTGGCCGGACTGTATCAATGTCCGACCGTCGTCAATAACGTGGAAACACTGAGCACCGTGCCGCTCATCATTCGCAAGGGCGGCGACTGGTATGCAAGCCTCGGCGTGCCCAAGAATGGCGGCACGCGTCTCTATTCGATTTCGGGTCACGTCAATCGCCCGGGGATTTACGAACTGCCGCTTGGCTTCAATCTGAATCGAATCATCAACGAAGTCGCCGGCGGCGTCGCGAACGGCAAGAAACTGAAAGCTGTGCTCCCTGGCGGCACTTCCTGTCCGCTGCTCAACGCCTCTGAATGCGATGTGCCGATGGATTATGATTCCGTCGCGAAAATCGGCTCGATGCTGGGCTCTGGCGGCTTGGTCGTGATGGACGAAGACACCTGCATGGTTGACGTTGCGCGCCGCATCGCACATTTCTACGCGCACGAATCCTGCGGCTGGTGCATTCCCTGCCGCGAAGGCACTGCGTGGCTGCGCAAATTGCTCGATCGCTTCCACGAAGGCGGCGGACGGCAGGAGGATATTCCGCTCATCGACGACGTGTCGCAAAACATACTTGGGAATACTCTCTGCGCGCTGGGCGATGCCGCTGCGCTTCCGACAATGAGTATCGTGCGCAAATGGCGCAACGAATTCGAAGATCACCTGCGCGGAAAATGTTTGCACAAGCCAGCGGACGTGCTGGCAGCGGTGCGCTAGGCTCGTAGGAGAAACTGGTAAGAAATATCGCAAAGGAATTATGGCGGAAACGGAAACAAAACTGATCAGCTTCACACTCAACGGCCAGAAGCTGTCCGTGCCCGCTGGCACGCTCGTCATTGAAGCGGCGAAGCAGGCTGGCATCGAAATCCCGTCCTTTTGCTATTACCCGGGACTCGCGCTGCAGGCCGCGTGCCGCATGTGCCTGGTCGAAGTCGAGAAGCAGCGTAAGCTGGCCACCGCGTGCACGCTGGTCGCGGAAGACGGCATGGTCGTTCACGCTGATACGCCCGCGGTCCACAAAGCGCGCAAGGACATGCTCGAATTCGTCCTGACCAATCATCCGCTCGACTGCCCCGTTTGCGACAAGGGCGGCGAGTGCGAACTGCAGGACATGACGTTCACCTACGGCATCGATCACAGCCGTTTCATCGAGGAGAAGCTGCATTACCCCGAGGAAAAGTGGTCGCCCATCGTTTATTACGACGCTCCGCGCTGCATTTTGTGCTTCCGCTGCGTCCGCGTTTGCGATGAGGGCATGGACGTAAAAGCTCTCGGCGTCGGCGCACGCGGCGTCACTTCCGTAATCATTCCCAACGAATCCGGCCAGCTCGCGTGCGAAGAATGCGGCATGTGCATCGACATTTGCCCCGTCGGCGCGCTCACCAGCGGCACGTATCGCTATCAAACGCGCCCGTGGGAAATGAAATATTTCGGCACGGCGTGCGCGCATTGCTCGAACGGCTGCAAGACCACACTCTCGATTCGCAACAACGAGATTCTTCGCGCCAACAATCGCGACCATTCCGGGATCAACAACGAATTTTTGTGCGCCAAGGGCCGGTTCGGCTACGACTTCACCACGAATGCCGAACGCATTCGCCAGCCGCTTGTGCGCAAAGGCGGTACGCTGCAGCCCGCAAGTTGGGAAGACGCCATCGAGGAAATCGTCCGGCGCCTGAAACAGGTGCATGACGCACACGGCGCAGCTGCCATGGGCGTGATTGGCTCGAACCACACCACCAACGAAGAAAATTACCTGCTGAACCGTTTCGCGCGCGCGACGCTGGGCACAAACAACATTGACCATCACCGCACCGCCGATTATGCGGGCTTGGCAACCACGCTCGGCCTCGAAGGCCAAAGACTCCATGGCGACCATGGCGCAAATCGACAGCGCAAGCGCCATCGTTCTGATCGCCAATGACGCGACGCAGCAGAATCCGCTCGTCGCCTGGCAGATTCGCTCCGCCGTTCGCCACCATGCCGCGCATTTGTACATCATTCACGGCGGCCCGCTGAAGCTTCAGCGCCAAGCCGCGCAGTTCGTCGAAGTGCCCGCCGGAGCAGAGGGGCGCGCCGTAAGCTGGCTCGCAACTGGCAGCGGCGATCTCGACGGCAAAATCACTGGAGAACTTGCCAAGCTCAAGGAATCGCTCGCCAACGAAAAAGACGTCGTCATTTTATTCGGCGCCAATGTCCGCGGCGCGGCCGTGCGCAATCTCGTGAAATTCGGCGGCGGACTTTCTGGTCAGACGCGTTACATGGCTCTCGGCGATTACTCCAATTCACGCGGCGCCGCTGACATGGGCGTGTTCCCGGACCGCCTGCCCGGCTACGCGCCTCTCTCCGACGCAAACGAGCGCAGCCGCTGGAGCAAGCTCTGGGGCAAGGAAATCCCCGCGAAGCCGGGAATGAATGCACGTCAAATCATGCAGGCGGCGCTCGAAGGAAAGCTCAAGGCGCTGTACGTCGTCGGCGCCAATCCACTGAAGACCTTCGGCGTGAAAGCGCCGGATAAAATTGCCGGCCTCGATCTGCTTGTCGTGCAGGATATGTTCATGACGGAAACGGCGCAGCGCGCTGACGTGATTTTGCCCGCCGCGTCCACTTATGAAAAAGACGGCACGCTCACGAACACGGCTGGCGAAGTCCAGATGGTGCGCCGCGCCGTGGATGCGCAAGGCCCGCGCAGCGATTTCGATTTGCTGCGCATTCTGATTCACCAGCTTGCGCAGCTCGGCCTGGGCGCGCCGATGAAGCACCGCACGCCAGAAGCAGTTCTCGAAGAAATTCGCCAGAACGTGCGCGGTTACGATGTTTCCATCGCCGGGCTGCTCACAGGAGGCACGGAGCAAGCCACATCCGCGCCGGCCGCGGCGGACGGTTCTTACGATGTGGCAGCGGATTTGGTCTTCTCTTCGCAGGACGATTTGTTTACAAGCGGAACCCTGGGGCGTTACTGTTCGAAGCTCAATTCAACCAAAGAGTCCAAGGAAAGACCGTGGATTTCGTCACCCACCACCCAGTCCTGGTGGTATCGTTAATTAAAATCGCCATCGCGCTATTTGTCGTGATGACGGCGCTCGCCTACCTCACATGGTTCGAGCGAAAGGTCGTCGCTCGCATTCAGTCGCGCTGGGGCCCGTATTGGGTCGGCCCACACGGCCTGTTGCAGCCGCTCGCCGACGGCATCAAGTTCCTTTTCAAGGAAGACATCGTGCCGCCTGCCGCGGACAAGCTCTCTTACGTCCTCGCGCCGTTTCTGGCGCTGGCCCTCGCGCTGACCACTCTGGCGCTGATTCCCATTGGCCCAGCGACAATCTCCATCCTCGGCCAGCCGACACAACTCGTCATTTCTCACAGTAACGTCGCGCTGATTCTGCTCTTCGCCATCAGCTCCATCGGTATTTACGCCGTCGTGCTCGCTGGATGGTCATCGAACAGCAAATATCCTCTGATGGGCGGCCTGCGCAGCTCCGCGCAAATGATCAGTTACGAAGTCTCGCTCACGCTTTCCGTTGTCGGCGTTTTGCTCATCGCCGGCTCCTTCGATTTTTACGACATTGTCGGCGGCCAGTCCGGCCACTGGTTTCATTTTTTGCCGAAGTGGCTCATCTTCCCGCAGATCCTCGGCTTCATTTGCTATCTCACCGCCGCGATCGCGGAAACCAACCGCGTGCCCTTCGACTTGCCCGAAGCCGAAACGGAACTAGTTGCCGGCTTCCACACCGAATATTCGAGCTTCAAGTTCGCCATGTTCTTCATGGCCGAATACGCGAACATGATCACCGTCTCCTGCCTTGCAACGCTGCTTTTCCTCGGCGGCTGGCTCTCTCCTTTTCCGGAGACGGGCGCATGGCGCTGGCAGCTTTATCTTCCTGCTGCAGGCCTGATCATTGCCGGAATCGGCCTCATCGTTGGTGGGCTGCGCGGCGTGCAATTAAGCGCCAAGGTCGTCTTTCCTGTACTCGGAATCGTCTGCCTCGGCGTGGGCTATCTCTGCACGCTGCCCGGAGTAATGCCCGTGATTCAGGGCCCGTTCTGGTTCACGGCAAAGGTTTTCTTCCTTTTGTTCTTTTACGTTTGGGCGCGCGGCACGCTGCCTCGTTTCCGCTATGACCAGCTGATGTCCTTCGGCTGGAAATTCCTGCTGCCGTTGTCGTTGATCAATCTCGTCGTCACCAGCCTTGTCGTCGTGCTGAGGTTGCGCTGATGAACATCGCGATGCTCGTGTTCATTGCCTGTGGCGTTATGGCGATCGTGGGCGCGCTCGCTCTGATTCTCGCGCGTGAACCCGTGCACAGCGCGCTGGCGCTCGTTCTAGTGATGATTTCGCTCGCCATCCTCTATTTGCTGCTCGGCGCGGCCTTCATCGCCGCCATTCAGATTCTCGTCTACGCCGGCGCCATCATGGTGCTCTTCGTCTTCGTCATCATGCTGCTCAATGCTGGAGAAGAAGTGCGCACGAACGTCAGTCGCCTCGCCAAGTGGGTCGGCCTGCCGCTGGGAATATTTTTCTTGCTCGAAATGGCGTATTCGCTCTTCCGTGAGTTTGGCGGCAGGGCGGGCGCGGCGGCGGGCGGCACTTTCGGCGCGCCCGTGCCGGTCTCCACGCAACAGCTTTCCATGAAACTGTTCACCGAGTATGTGCTGCCTTTTGAGCTGACTTCGATCCTAATTCTCATCGCCGTTCTGGGCGCGCTTGTGCTCGCCAAGAGGGAGTCTTAGCCATGGTTCCCATATCTTATTATCTGATATTGAGCGCCGTGCTCTTCGGCCTGGGCGTCGTCGGATTTGTCTTCAAGCGCAACATCATCACGATCTTCATGGCCATCGAGCTGATGCTCAATGCGGTGAACCTCGCATTCGTGGCCTTCAGCCGCGAATTCAACCAGCTCGACGGCTTGATTTTCGTTTTCTTCGTCATTGTCGTCGCTGCTGCCGAAGCCGCCGTAGGATTGGCGATCGTCATGGTGATTGCGCGCAACCGTAAGTCGCTCAACGTCGAAGACGTGAATTTGATGAAATTCTAGTTCCAGTTAAGACGAATGTTCATACTCAATCATCTCTGGATCATCCTGGCCCTGCCGCTCGCAGGCTCGATGCTGACGCTCCTCGCCGGCCGCCATTGGCCGCAGAAATACGTCAACATCTCGAGCGTCGGCTTCGTGGTGCTCGCGTTTCTCTCGTATTGCGAACTGGTACGCGAATTTTTCAGCCTCAGTGCAGCGCAAATTCCGTGGATCGGCAACTATTTCACCTGGATGACCGCAGGCAATTTCCGCGTTGATTTCGCGCTGCAAGTCGACCAGCTCACCATCGTCATGCTCGGCGTCGTCACGTTCGTCGGCATGCTCATCCACATTTATTCCGTGGGCTACATGGCGCACGAGGAAGGCTATTACCGCTTCTTCGCCGAAATGAACCTCTTCATGTTTTTCATGCTCACGCTGGTGATGGCCGCAAACCTCGTCCTTATGTTCGTCGGCTGGGAGGGCGTGGGCCTGTGCAGCTACCTGCTCATCAGCTTTTTCTTCCAGAAAAAATCGGCCGCCGACGCCGGCAAGAAAGCATTCATCACCACGCGCATCGGCGATTTCGGCTTCACCATCGGAATTTTGATGGCTTTCTGGACCTTCGGCTCGATTGATTACAAAACCATGTTCGCCACCGCTGCCAACATGCCTGTCGAAGGCATGCACCAATGGGGCGTGCTCACTTCGATTTGCTTGCTGCTGCTCGCCGGCGCGGTTGGAAAATCCGCGCAGCTTCCGCTGTACGTCTGGCTGCCGGACGCCATGGAAGGCCCCACGCCTGTCAGCGCGTTGATTCACGCCGCGACAATGGTCACCGCAGGCGTTTACATGGTCGCACGCATGAACGTGCTCTTCAGCCATGCGCCTGCCGCGATGCTCGCGGTAGCCATCATCGGCGGCGCCACCGCGCTTTACGCCGCCACGATCGGCTTGGCGCAGAACGACATCAAGAAAGTCCTCGCGTATTCCACCATTTCGCAGCTTGGCTACATGTTCCTGGCCTGCGGAGTCGGCGCATACGCCGCGGGAATTTTCCACCTGATGACTCACGCCTTCTTCAAGGCGCTTCTCTTCCTCGCCGCGGGCAGCGTGATTCACGCCATGGGCGGCCAGCAGGACATGCAGCACATGGGCGGCCTGCGCAAAAAAATTCCCTGGACCTTCGGGACCATGCTCGTCGCCACACTGGCCATTTCCGGCGCGCCGCTTTTCGCCGGCTTCTTCAGCAAGGACGAAATCCTCTTCGACGCATACGCCGGCCCAAATGCCAACATGGTCCTTTACGTAGTGGGCATTTCTGCGGCTCTCCTGACAGCTTGCTACATGTTCCGGCTGATTTTCCTGACGTTCTACGGCAAGCCGCGTTACGACGAGCATCACGTCCACGTGCACGAATCGCCCAAGGTGATGCTGGCGCCGCTCGTGATTCTCGCGATTCTCTCCGTTATTGGCGGCTGGTTCGTCCTTCCGACTTATTGGGGCGGCAAGGATTATTTCAAAGGCTTCCTCGATCCCGTGTTCGCCTCTTCCACGGCGCTCGCGGCCAGAATGCATCCGTCCTGGACTGAACCGCCGCATTCGCTCGAGCTCACCATGGCAGCCGTCGCGGTCGGTATCGCTTTCATTGGCTTCCTGATCGCCTGGTATTTGTATATTCGGAAGCCCGCGCTTCCCAACAAGCTCGCGAATGCTTTCGGACCTGTTTACAAGCTCCTCTTGAACAAGTACTACGTCGACGAACTTTACGGCGCGGTCATCATCGGCCCGATCGTCTGGCTCTCGCGCAATGTTCTCTGGAAAGTGATCGACGTCGGCTTGATCGATGGCACGGTGAACGGCCTGGCATTCCTGTCGCGCGAAAGCGGCAGCGGCTTGCGTCGCATACAAAGCGGCAATACGCGCAGTTACGCTGCCTGGGTCGTCATCGGGGCCGTTGCGGTGACCGTATTCTTCGTCTGGATGGTGCGCTAGCGTGGCCGGCCACAACTATTTGCTGACGGTCCTCACGTTCTTCCCTCTCATGGGGACTTTCACGCTACTCTTGCTCAGCGGCGACGATCATGTTTGGATACGCCGCTTCACGCTCTTCACGTCCGTCATCGAATTCATCATGTCGCTGTTCCTGTTGCGCGGCTTTAATCTTGCCGACGGCGGCTATCAATTCGAGGAATTTTACGCCTGGATTCCCAACCTCCACATTCACTACCACATGGGCGTTGACGGCATCAGCCTGTTCCTTATTCTGCTCACCACGTTCCTTACGCCGCTTGCCGTTCTCTGCTCATGGAACAGCATTCACGAGCACGTCAAGGAATTCTTCGCCATGCTCCTCGTCCTCGAAATGGGCATGGTTGGCGTCTTCTGCGCGCTCGATTTGTTTCTCTTCTTCGTTTTCTGGGAAGTGATGCTTATTCCCATGTACTTCCTCATCGGAATCTGGGGCCATGGCCGCAAAGTGTACGCGGCGCTGAAATTCATTTTGTACACGATGCTCGGCTCGATTCTGATGCTCGTCGGCATTCTTTGGCTTTTCCACCTCAGCGGCGTTGCTGGAAACCCGACTTTTGATTTACCGACGATCGTGAGCATGCTCCGCGATGGTCAGATTTCCCTGTCCTGGCATTCCGAACTCCTTCTCTTCCTCGCCTTCATTCTGGCGTTCGCCATCAAAGTTCCTGTCTTCCCGCTGCACACATGGTTGCCGGACGCGCACACGGAAGCGCCGACGGCCGGCTCCGTCATCCTCGCCGGCGTCCTGCTGAAAATGGGCACCTACGGCATGTTGCGCTTCTGCTTGCCGCTCTTCCCGGAAGCATCTCATCGCGCCGCGCCCATCATCGCCACGCTCGCCATCATAGGCATCATTTACGCCGCGCTGGTCGCCATGGTCCAGACGAATTTGAAGCGCCTTGTCGCATACACATCCGTCAGCCACTTGGGATTCGTGGTTCTCGGCATTTTTGTGTTCAATCCGACCGCCATGGAAGGCGCCATCTACCAGATGCTGAATCACGGCGTCTCCACCGGCATGCTCTTCCTCGTCTGCGGAATGATTTACGACCGCCGCCACACCTACGAGTTCAGCGAGTTGGGCGGCCTGGCGAAGCCTATGCCGGTCCTTTGCGCGTTCTTTCTGTTTGCGTGCCTCTCGTCTCTCGCCCTGCCGTTGCTCAACGGCTTCATCGGCGAGTTCATGATTCTGATCGGCACTTTCGAACATCACGCGGCTTGGGCCATCTGGGCCGCGACCGGCGCGATTCTCTCCGCCGTTTATTTGCTCTGGGCCTACCAGCGCGTTGCACTCGAGAAAGTCACCGTCGAGAAAAACCAGAACCTGCCCGACGCTACTCCGCGCGAACGATTGATCTTGATCACCGCGTCGATCGTGATTGTGTTCATGGGCGTGGCTTCACCGCTCTTCACCCATCGCATGGACGCCACGACCAACGCACTGCTCCGACAGGTCAGCGCCGGTGCCAGCTACAACGCGCGCGTACAGCACGTCGCGCCCGCCCCCAAGCAGCCAACGCAGCATGAACTCGCGCTGCGCAGCGTCACACTTGAAAGGCAGGCTCAGCCGTAATGTTTCCTCCGCTCCAGGATCTCTACCGGATCGCGCCTGAACTTGTTCTCTGCGCCTTCGGCATGCTCGTGATGCTCATCGACCCGTTCGTGCCGGCCGGGCGCAAACGCTCGATGGGCTGGCTGGCGTTTGTGGGCACGCTGGTCGCGCTCGCATCGCTGCGCTGGGCCGCCTTGAATCAAGGCTCCGCCTATTCCGGCCTGTTTCGCGTGGACATGTTCAGCCTATTCGTCCACGCCATCGTCATCGGAGTATCCGCGCTCGCCATCCTTGGCTCGTTCGATTATCTCGACCGCGAAAACATCCAGCGCGGCGAATATTACGCGCTGATTCTTTTCGCGACCGCGGGCATGGGAATTCTCGCCGGAGCGACTGAACTGATCACTGCCTTTGTGGGTCTCGAAATGAGCTCCATTTCCACCTACATTCTCGTCGGCTTTCGCCGCACGGTGCTCAAATCCAATGAATCCTCGCTCAAGTACTTTCTCCTCGGTTCTTTCGCCACCGCGTTTTTTCTCTACGGCATCGCGCTCACCTACGGAGCCACGCGCAGTACGCGATTTGACGTTATCAATCAAGCCATCGCCAGTCATGGCGCAGGTGCGTTGCTGATCCTCGGACTCGGCCTGATTTTTGTCGGCCTCGGCTTCAAAGTGGTCGCCGCGCCGTTTCAGATTTACACGCCAGACGTCTACGAAGGCGCACCCACGCCCGTCACCGCGATTCTCGCCTGCGGGCCCAAAGCCGCGGCCTTCGCTGTGATGCTGCGCATTTTCTATTCCGCGTTCGGCAACGCCTCCCACATTTGGTTCTGGGCGATTTGGGTCTCCGCGGTCCTGACCATGTGCATCGGCAATTTCGCGGCGCTGGTGCAGACCAACGTCAAGCGCCTGCTCGCCTACTCTTCAATTGCGCACGCGGGCTACATTCTGGTCGCGTTCGCGGCTGCCAGCGAAATCGGCGTCGCCGCCGTGCTTTTCTATCTCGCCGCGTACGCCGCCATGACGCTCGGCGCGTTCCTCATCGTCGCGCACGTGGGCGGCACGAACGAGCAGCGCCTCAATATCGAAGATTACGCGGGCCTCGGCACCAAACATCCCTGGATCGCGGCCTGCTTCGCGCTTTTCCTGTTTTCGCTGCTGGGCCTGCCTGCAACGGGCGGCTTCCTCGCCAAGCTCTACGCATTTCACTCAGCGCTCGACCAGCGAATTATCTGGCTCGTCGTCATCGCGGCCATCAACAGCGTCATTGGCGCGTACTATTATTTGAAGGTTGTTGTTGCGATGTACTTCCACGAACCGAACAAAGAGTGGGCTCCGACGCCCATGCACGCGCCAATGTTCGTCGTCCTGCTCATCACCGCCACCGCCACCATTTATCTTGGCATTCTGCCCAGCCGCATTATGGAACTCGCCATCGCCTCCGCGCGCTCGTTACGCTAGCAACTCGAATCGCTTCCCTCCGCAATAAACGCATCCACAAAAGCAAAAGGCCCGAAGGCTCACTTTGCATGAGCCTCCGGGCCGGAAAATCGGTTGTTGCGTCGGGATAAGTCTGAACTACTTAATCAGCACAATAACCAGCGCGTACAGCGTCAGCGACTCAATCAGCGCCACGCCGATGATGAACGCGATGCGGATCGGACCGCTCGCTCCCGGATTGCGCGCCGTTCCCTCGCAAGCCGAAGCGGTCGCCTTTCCTTGTCCCATTCCGCAACCCGCAGCCGCGATGCCAAGACCGATCGCGGCGGCCACGTCCACCCAGTCGATTCCCGCGCGCCGCTGTGCCCGCGGTCTGCGCCAACGCCACTGGCGCCACGATCATGGCCATCAACAGCGCCACCAAAAACCACATCGCTTTTCTTGTCATTTCTTCTCCTCTTTATGAATTGGCCGTCAGGAGGTGGTTCCCGGACACCGAGCAGCCGGGCTCACACTGGCAGCGCATGATTCCGAATAAATCCAAACATCCTCTGCAAAATGATTGCCTGTAAATGATTCCCTCTAAATGTCTAGTGCTCTTCCGCCACGGCAAGTCCCAGATAAACAATCGCCAAAATCGTGAAAATAAACGCCTGCAAAATCGCTTCGAAAATGTGAAACGCGATAAGCGCGAGCGGAATTCCCACGGGAACCACGGCCGAAACGTAGCCCGCGCGGCTTGCATGGCTCAAAAAATCAAAAAGCCCAATCGTCAGCCCAAGGAACGCCACGTAAATCAATTCCCCCACCATCATGTTCGCCCAAAGCCGGACGGTGAGCGAAAGCAAGCGCGCAAAATGGCTGACCGTTTCAACCAGCACGATCAGCGGCGACAGCAGCTTCACCGGACCCATCAGCGTTTTCCCATATCCGACCGGCCCATGATGTTTCAGTCCGAAATAGTTGTAATAGAGAAACACGACCACCGCGCAGCCCAGCGGGACCGTCTTCTCCGCCGTGGGCGACATAAACCCAGGTACGAGTGCCGCCAGATTGCAAAACAGTATGAACATTCCAATCGAGCCGATCAGCGCGATGTGTCGGTCCGACCCATGCCCCACGATATCGTCGCAGCAAATCCTTCACGCCCACGCCCATCGGATTCGTTAGGAAGAATTCCAAGCATTGTTGCGTCGCGCCAGGACGTTCCACCGACATCCGCGCCCGCAGCCACAAAGAAGAAAACGATGGCGAACAGGAAAACGACCAGCTCCATCGCAAAAAAATTCGGAATGGGATATTGCGGGTTTGCTGGCTGCAGGTGTAACAGTCCAAAAATCGCCAGAGCTGGCTTGGCCAATAGCCAGTTAACAAGTTTTGTTACGCCCAAGACCTGCTCTTCGCCCATGAATCTCCTAAGACAAGTACACCGCTGGGTTTTATTTCACGCATCGGAATCACGGATGTGTTCCATCGATGGTCGCCGCGCGTTCACCTCGTATACCAAGTTCCACCAAAATGGCCGGCACCACCGCGACCAGACCGCACAGAAACGCAATTACGGGCAACCGCAACCAAGCGAGAATAACATACGCAACTACGAGCAGCAACACGAGCCGCCCGAAGAATTTTGCGTGCACCATACGCGGCACATGCACCACTTGCGCGCCCTGCCTGCGCCATTCCCAGTCGTATCAAGGCTCCCGCCCCCTGCCGCAGCCACCGAAAATTCACCCAGCAGAGAGCTGTGCCGATCGCGACGGCTTCCGCAGAGCGAATCCCCCAGCGAATTCCCGCGCCGACGGCCATCGCGACGCCCAATGCCACGATAAAGACCTCGAGCCGCCGTTCTATCGCCGCGTAATCCGCGTCACTCGCCATCTTTCTTTTCTGCTGCGTTCGCACTCTTCAAGACGTTCCACAACCCAATGCCGAAACCGATAAAACCCAAAACAATCATCAGTATGAATTTTGTGTGCAGCCAGCGATCCAGCAGGTAGCCGATTCCTCCCGCCACAAACGCAGGAACCACCAGCGTAAACGGAGTTTGAAAGGCAAGCGCAATTTGCTTGACGGCGTTGCCGCGATCTTTTTCGGATGAGTTCGGGTCCATCGCTCAAGTTCGCAGTTCGCGCGCTCGCAATCAATCGTGCCGCGCGCCGTGGAGCACAGAAACCGCGTGCGGCAGCAATTCCGCAATCGCGTCAAGCGACTCGACGGCTCCGCGCGGACTGCCCGGCAAATTCACAATCAGCGTTGTGCCGCGAATCGCAGCCACAGCGCGCGACAGGGCCGCATTCGGATTTTTCGCCACGCCGACTTGCCGCATCCGCTCCCCGAGTCCCGGCACCAGCCGATTCGCCACCGACGCAGTCGCTTCCGGCGTCACATCTCGAGGTCCCAACCCTGTTCCGCCGGTCGTCAAAATCAAATCCAGTTTGCCCGCATCGGCCAGCGCCAAAAACTGCGTGCGAATCAGCGCTTCCTCGTCCGGCACAATCGAAGCCGAAATCACTTCCCAGCCAAGCTCGCGGCATCTCTGCGCGAGAGCCTTGCCCGAACCGTCCTCGCGATGCCCCGCGGAAACCGAATCGCTGATTGTAATAATGGAAACGCGCATCTTCGATTTGAATTGAATCGGGCCGCCGCCCTAAGTCTTCGCCGTATTCGGTTGGCCTTCGGGAACTGCCTGCTGGCTTTCGTCGATCAGCCGCAGCGCCTCCATCAGCAGCCCTGTGGTTGAGCGCTCAATCGTCGTGCGCGTAGGCGCGGCATTGAAATCAATCTCGAATTCGCCGGCGGCCCAGCGTACTGTTTCGTAAACCGCGGATTCGCCTTCGAGCTTGTCCGACTTCGCATCTTGGCATTGCCCGCCTGCAAAATAAATCAAACACGTATTTCCGCCATGGCGCACCGTCAGCTTGCACGTTTTCTGCCCCATCTCGATGGATTGCATCAGATCGAGCATGCTCATTTCTTCCAGCCGCCCCTGAATCACGCCTGGCCGCACGGAAGCCTTTTGCAATTTCTCGAGTTGCAAACGGTCAATCACTTTCTTCGACCGCCGCACCAGCTCGTGAACGAAAAATGGCTTCGCGATGAATTCTTCCACGCCATCGACCATTGGACGCAGCTTCTCCTCGATGTCGCTGCGGCTCGCCAGGAAAATAAATGGAATTGGCTTCGACGCAAATCGCGCCCGCAATTTCTCGAAGAGTTGCCGCCCATCGAGACCCGGCATGCGGTAATCACACAGCACCAGATCCGTCGGCTCCTCCACGATTTTCAGCAGCGCATCCGTGCCGTCCGCGGCCGTGTGTACGTCGCAATGCGGCTCCAGACCCTTCACGATCAGGTCCAGCACCAGCGGATTATCGTCAACCACGAGGACTTTAACGTCTTTCATCGCCGCGCGCGGCCGGAGCGTCCGCGAACGTAATGGCCGCTCCGTCCTCCCGCCTTTTCCACCAGATAAATTCCTGAAATCTCCATGCCTCGATCCAGCGCCTTGCACATATCGTAAAGAGTCAGCGCCGCCACGGCCGTTGCCGTCAGAGCCTCCATTTCCACGCCCGTAGGCCCTGTCGCCGTCACGCGCGACACAATTTCAACTCCATTCTGACATAGCTCGGTCGCAACATCTATGTGCGTCAAAAGCAGCGGATGACAAAGAGGAATCAGCTCCGCCGTCCGCTTCGCCGCCGCGATTCCCGCAATTCGCGCAATCTCCAATGGATTGCCTTTCGGTGTTTTCATCCGCCGAACTTTCGCGAGCGCCGCCTTGCCGATTTTCACAAATCCTCGCGCGACGGCCGTCCGTTCGGTCACGGACTTCGCCGTCACGTCCACCATGCGAACGCGCCCCTCGGGATCGTAATGTGAAAGCGCCCGTTTCATCTTGTCTCTACAATAGCCCGCGTCGTGGCAAAACGTCCACCCATTCGCCCGGCGTGAGTTTTAATTTCGATTGATGCACTACCAGAAAGCAATTCCCGCGCGCCAAAGTCGCAATATCTCCCGAACCTTGCCACGGCAGCTCGCTTACTGTTGCTTCTCCATTCGCCCAGCCCAGCATCGCCGGCAAGAAATGCGTCAGCGCCGCCTTCTGCTCAACCGCTTTCGATAATTTTGCCTTCAGCAAAGGCAACGGTCGCGCTTCGCCGCCGCTCAGAATATCGACCACCGGAACCGCGAGCAGCTCAAACGTCACCATCGTCGACACGGGATTGCCCGGCAATCCAAACACGGGCTTGCCCCGGCAAATTCCAAACACCGCCGGACGCCCCGGCCGAATCGCCACCGCGTCAAAGGAAAATTCCGCGCCCAACTCGCGCAACACTTTCTCAACCAAATCATACTTCCCCATCGACACGCCGCCGCTCAACACCAACGCATCCTCTTTCAATCCGCGTTCAATCATCTTCTGAAGCTCGCCCTCGCGATCCGGCGCTTTTCCGAGCGGCACTGCTTCAGCGCCCGCAAGCTCTGCCTGCGCCGCGAGTGACGCTCCATTGCTGTTGCGAATCTCAAAGGGCCCCGGCTGCGCATCAACTGCCACAAGCTCATCGCCCGTCGACAGAATCGCGATGCGCGGTTTGCGATAGACTTCCAATTCCGCTCGGCCCACTTGCGCCGCAATCGCAATTTCCGCGTAACCAATTCGCGTTTTCGCACGCAGCAAAATGTCACCCGCGCGAGATTCCGAGCCGCGCGGCACAATATTCATTCCCGCCTCTGCCACGTGCTCGATCATCACTTCATTTTCTCGCACGCCCGTTCGCGTGTGCTCGATCATCACCACGGCATCCGCACCTCGCGGCGCCGCTGCGCCTGTCATGATGTGCACGCATTCGCCCGCGCTTACTGTCTTCGCGAACTCGCCGCCTGCGTGGATTTCGCCAATCACTCGCAATTGCGCGCCTGCTTCACGGCAATCCGTCGCGCGAACAGCGAAGCCGTCGCGTGTCGCGCGGTCAAAGGGCGGACAATCGCGGTCCGCGACAATTTCTTCCGCCAGGATCCGCCCTAGCGACTGTTGGAGTTTTAGTTTTTCGCGTGCAGGAATTCGACGCAGACCCGCTGTGATTTCAATAACCTTCAGCCTTGCGTCCTCATAGGACAACATGCCGGCTCACAACCACGAAGCGAGTTTCGTTCCGGGGGGAATAATCGTGGAATCGCGCTCGGGACCCGTCGAGATCATGCCGATCTCAACCCCCAGCGAATCCGAAATAAATTTCATGTAATCGCGCGCCGCTTCGGGCAAATCGCGCGCTTCGCGGACGTGGTCAGTAGGTTTCTGCCAGCCTGGCAGCGTTTTGTATTCGGGCGTCACTTCCGCGAGGACTTCCACCTCTGCGGGCATCTCCTCAAGTTTCGAGCCTTTGTAACGATAGCCCACGCACACCTGAATTTCCGCCTGCGTATCGAACACGTCGAGCTTCGTCACCACCAGCGAATCGATTCCGTTGACTTGAGCGGCGTAGCGCAACATCACCAAATCGAGCCAGCCGCATCGTCGCGGACGCCCCGTCACTGCTCCATATTCGTTTCCGCGATCGCGCACGGCTTTTGCGTCCAGGTCCGGCATCTCGGTCGGAAACGGACCACCGCCCACGCGCGTCGTGTACGCCTTCGTCACGCCAATCACGCCAGTCACTTTCGTCGGAGCCACGCCCAGTCCCGTGCACGCGCCGCCCGCGATTGCGCTCGACGACGTCACGTATGGATACGTTCCGTGGTCGATGTCGAGCATCGTCCCTTGCGCTCCCTCGAACAAAATCGATTTGCCATCGGCGAGCGCGCGGTTCACCAGCGACGAAGTATCCGTCACCAATCCGCGAATTTTCTCGGCAAGTTCGCGGTACATCTCGAAAATCCCCGCTGTATCCAATGGCTGCCCATACGCCGCGCGGCTGAACGCATCCTTGTCTTCAATATCGCGCTCGAGTTTCCGCTCGAATCGCTCCGTGGCCATCAAATCGCACACGCGCAATCCGCGCCGCGCCATTTTATCTTCGTAAGCAGGTCCAATCCCTCGCGAAGTCGTCCCGATGCGATGCGGCCCGCGCGCAGCCTCCGAAGCTTTTTCGAGTTCGCGATGAAAAGGAAAAATCAAGTGCGCTCGATTGCTCAAAAAAAGCCGCCCTTGCACATCGATGCCGCCTTTGCTCAAGCTATCCAGTTCCGCGACCAGCGCCGCCGGATCCACCACCACTCCCGATCCAATAATTGCTTTCTTGCTCGGCCGCAAAATCCCGCACGGAATCAATTGCAGCACGTAGCGATTTTCGCCGATGATGACCGTGTGCCCGGCGTTGTGTCCGCCGCCGTAGCGCGCGCTGTAGTCGAACGACCCGGCCAGGAAATCAACCACCTTCCCTTTGCCTTCATCGCCCCATTGCGCGCCAACCACTGCTATCGCTTTCATCCGCTCGTCTCTCGCCTTTCAAATTGCCGGGCCGCACTCTGCCCTCTCCATTCCATTTCGGAAAGCATTCTGGGAGGAATTTGCAGCCCGTGCAGAATCTACAATCCTACGCTCGCCCCGCCGCGAAAACAAGCCATCCATTCAACAGTGTCTCGGTCCGAATCCGCGTGCGCTGTGTCTCATAAATAGCATTTCAGGGGGCCGGAGCTTTTAGTTATGAGATGACTTCTAGCCGATTTCGCCGTGCCGGAAACAATCCATGCTGTGATCGTTCACCATCCCCACCGCTTGCATCATCGCATAGCAAATCGTCGTGCCCACGAATTTGAATCCGCGTTTCTGCAGGTCCTTGCTCAACGCATCCGATTCTCGCGTCCGCGCCGGCACTCGGCGGCCGCGTCGCGCATTCTTCAGCGGACGTCCCTTGACGAATCGCCACAAATACGCGTCAAAGCTGCCGAATTCCTTCTGAACGGCCAGAAAAACCTTCGCATTTTGAATCGTCGCCGCAATCTTCAACCGGTTGCGTATGATTCCCGGATCTGCAAGCAGTTTCCGCACGCGCCGCTGGTCATAACGCGCGATCCTCGCCGCCTCGAAATTGTCGAACACCTCGCGATACCGCGCGCGTTTGCGCAGCACCGTTTCCCAACTCAGCCCCGCCTGCGCTCCCTCGAGAATCAACATCTCAAAAAGCTTCCTGTCGTCGTGAACGGGCACACCCCATTCTTCATCGTGATACGGAATGGAAATTTCGCTCTTCGCCCACGCGCACCGCTGGCGCGGCTCCTCGCCGCTCGGTGTGGCGCGAATCGCTTGTGTCGCAGGATTCACTGTGGCGCTACAAATGACGCTGGAAGCGCTCGCAACTTACGACAGGTGCCGCAGGAGCACCTTGTCGATCTGTTCCTTGGGCATCGCACCGACAATCTGATCGGCCACCTGCCCGCCCTTGAAAATCAGCAGTGACGGAATCCCTCGAATATTGAATTTGCCGGGCGTGTTCATATTCTCGTCCACGTTCATCTTCACTACCTTGAGTTTTCCCGCCCTCTCCGTGGCAATCGCATCCACCGTCGGCGACAGCGCCCTGCACGGCCCGCACCACTCCGCCCAGAAGTCCACCATCACCGGCTGAGTCTTGCTGGCCTCAATCACTTCCGCCTGAAAGTTCGCATCACTTACCGCTGCAATATTATTTCCAGACATTTATCCCCCGATTTTTGCGCGGGCATCTGTTCGTGCGCCTGCCCGCTTCGAATTATCCGCCATGCATTCCCCGCTGCTACTTGCCGGCTAAACATTAGATGATGCAGCCACTCGTTGGACTCTGCCCTGCTTCGCCTTCTCGTACAGCTTCACATACTCCCCTGCCGAAGCCTTCCACGAAAAATCCTTGGCCATCCCATTCGCCTGAATCGACCGCCACTGCGCCAAATCGCGAAACGCGGCGAGCGCCGCACGCACGCATTGCATCAACGCCTTGCCATCATACGCCTCGAATTTGAATCCCGTTCCCTTGCCAGCTTTCGCGTCAAATGCTTCCACGGTATCGTCCAGCCCGCCCGTCGCGCGAACCACGGGAACGGTCCCATATCGCAAGCTGTAAATCTGGTTCAGTCCGCAAGGCTCGTAGCGCGAAGGCATCAAAAACATATCCGCGCCGGCTTCAATTTTATGCGCGACCACATTATCGTAAGCCACTTTCACGCCCACTCGCTTCGGATACTTTTTCGCAAGTTCCTGGAACAGTTTTTCGTATTTCGCCTCTCCGTTTCCTAGTACTGCTAGCGCCAAATCTTCCTTCATCAACTCTGCCGCGACCTCCGCGATCAAATCGAATCCCTTCTGATCCACGAAGCGCGAAACAATTCCGATCAGCGGACGTTCCATGTTGTCCGAAGGCAGTTGAAACGCCGCCAGCAGATCTTTCTTGCACAGCCGCTTCCCGTCCATCACCTTCGACGAATACGTCGCCGCGATATTCGTATCCGTCTCCGGATTCCACGCCGTGTAATCGACGCCGTTCAAAATCCCCACCAGTCGGTCGCCGCGCGAACGGATCACGCCCTCCAGCCCGCAGCCGTATTCCGGCGTTTGAATTTCCTGCGCGTATTTCCGGCTCACCGTGCTGATATAGTCCGCAAAAATCAGCCCGCCTTTCAGGAAGTTCACTTTGCCGTAGTATTCCAACATCTCGACGTGAAACAAGTCCTCCGGCAAGCCCGTCAGCACCAGCGCCACGCGCGGAAAAATTCCCGGATAACCCAGATTATGCACCGTGAAAACCACAGGCAGCGGCGCCATCACCGGATCCTGCGCGTAGAGCGTCCGCAAATACACGGGAACCAGCGCGCGTCTGCCAGTCGTGGCAGTGAATCACGTCCGGCATCCACACTTGTTTCGCGAATTCAATCGCCGCGCGGCTCAGTTCGCCGAAGCGCTGCGGATTGTCCGAGTAATCGCCGATCTGGTCGCCATAGAGTTTTTCGCGGTCGAAATATTGCGGATCATCCACGAAGCAGTAGCGCACGCCTTCAAATGTCCCGGCCTCGACAATCGCCGGAAAGCGCACCTTCTGCCCAAGCGGCACGCTCAGGCTCGAAATAATCGTCCGCGCCGCCTGGTTCCCTCGATACCGCGGCAGCAGCACCACCACTTGATGCCCCATCGCCACCAGCGAACGCGGCAGCGCCTCCACCACATCCGCCAACCCGCCAGTCTTCGAGAACGGCAGCCCTTCCGGTGATACAAACAGAATCTTCATTTTCCCCCGCACGAATTATACACGGACTGAATTATTGTCGAGCCAAACCTTGTAGCCATTCGTCAATTGGGCATTGACCGTCGTAGATCGCTACTCTGGTGCTGGCCGTCAGCAACAGCTGAGCGTATCCCGCTTGTCCGGCTTCCTCAGTTGCATAGACGTCGCAATAGACGGAATTCAACACATGGTACATGTCATCAAATAAATCACTCGGAACCGAATCGCGATAAGCACATCGCCATATGAGTAAGAACCGGCGCGAACCATAGCACGGACCGTTCGGCAGGCCGAGGAGGCCAGAAGGGCCGAGGCGTACTCCATCGCCTCTGTTTCTGGAGCTTCAGGAAATCGCATTCAGCATGACCCTTCAAACTCGTCGGACCGGCAGAGCCATACGTCCCCGCCTGTAACCACTGCCCAGAGACTACGCGGCGACGCTCTTAGAATGTTACGCATCGGGGCGGCGTCTCAAGACGCGCTCTGGCCCAACCGAATGTGCGACAAACGCTAGCTGTTCCTTAATGAACTTCGCCGTTCGCTCGTCAAACCCACCGATCGCCAGCTTACTCGAACCCTTGTGACGTACCAGAAGAAGATTGTCCGGTTCACGCTAGAAAGGCATCTATTGATCCTCGCAACTGGATAAGGCCCACTGATTTCCATCGCTAACAGCTCCGTACAGTTCGGCCTTGACCTCGGATACCAGCATTGGGACACTGGTCGCTATGAAAACAGCCGTCGGCCCCGACCACAGCGTGGTTTACTTTCTGAAGGACTTAGCACAGTTCGTGGAAACCGTGTGGAGGCCCAACGCCAAATTCGCTGTATCGCGCTAGCTGGGGAAGTCGGCGCCACAAGTTTCGGCGATGTCAACCGCGTGGTCGCACAGGGTCATTGCCGCAGCATCGTGATCCAAACAAATGTTATCGGTGGAACCGCAACTAGCAACATTATCAGACGATTGTTCAATCTGCGTTCAAAACCAAAATTGAGCCAGCACTTCGGGACATCGTCACAGGCCAAAAACTGCTAGACTTCCATCGTCATGTCGCGCCAAAAGCTCGGCCAGCATTTTCTCTCGGATATTTCCTGGCGCACGCGCATCGCCGAGACGCTTCCCGTCGAGCGCGACGCCATCTGGCTCGAAATCGGCGCGGGCCACGGCGAAATGACGGAGCTTCTCGCGACGCGCGCCCGCCGCGTCATCGCCATCGAGACCGACGCCGCTCTCGCCGCCCCTCTTCGCGAACGCGCCGCACACTCGCATGCTGCGGCGAACTTGCCTGTCGAAACGGGCCAGCCCGCCAAAGCGGTCGAGTTTGCCGCGACGGCAGGCTGGCCCAACGTCGAAGTCGTCCACGCCGACATTCTCTCCCTCGACCTCGCCGCCCTCATCAGCAGCCCTACCGCGATAATCCGCTGCACGCAATGCCTTCGCAGCGAACTGATTTGCGTAAGGGCACGGCTTTCAGCCGTGCCGAAAAGCACGATAGGGAGGGGGGCTTTAGCCTCTGAGGCCCGTCTTAAAACTGGCGAGCCTGTTGACGCGTCTGCTTCCAGTAATCGTTTCCGCGTCTACGGCAATTTGCCTTACTACATCACGTCGCCAATTCTCACGCATCTGTTCCGTTTCGCCGACCTCATCGATTCGATCCACATCGTGACGCAACTCGAAGTCGCCCAACGCATCGCCGCGCGTCCGCGCAGCCGCGACTACGGCTACTTGTCAACGCTCTGCCAATTCTATGCGCGCCCCGAACTCGTCTTCCGCATCCCTCCCGGCGCATTCCAACCTCCGCCGAAAGTCACTTCGGCGCTGATCGAAATGCATTTACCCGGCGAACGCGCCACGCTCGGCATTCACGACGAGCCCGCGTTTCTGAAATTCCTGCAAGCTTTGCTTCGCGCACAAACGCAAAACTCTCCGCAATAATCTGCGCGGCACTTACGCGCATGACGCAGTCGCAAAAGCTCTCGCCGCCGCCGCGCTCACGGACACTTCCCGCGCCGAAGAATTGACGTTGCATCAATTCGCACAGCTTTTCTTATCCCTAAACGCTTAGTCGGTGGTTTTTGTGCAGGCCTTCGCCGTTGGCCGTGCGAATGAGCTTCTACTTCTGCGCCGAAATCTGTTCAATCGCCGCGCACAGGCGATCCGGATAATTCGTCATAATCCCATTCACGCCCGTGGCAATCAGCGCTCGCATTTGCGCAATTTCATTCACCGTCCACGTAGCGACTTGCATGTCCGCGCGATGCGCTTCCTCGACCAGTTCGCGCGTAACCAAATCCGCGCGCGGCAAAATTTGACGCGCTCCGATACTTTGCGCTTTCTCAATGGCATTCGGCATTTGGGTCTCGAAAAGAAGCCCCATCATCAGCGTCGCATCCAGCCGCCGCAAATTTTCCAGCGTTCGCGCGTCAAACGAAATCACCACGCAATGCGCCGCTTCTTTCGCCGCACGCAGAGCCTCCGCCATCGCATGGTGAATTCCCCACGTGCCTTCGTGTTTTATTTCCAGATAAAACACTACGTCCGTTTCGCGCGCAAACGCGAAAATCTCTTCGATTGTCGGAATGCGCTCGCGTGCGAATTCCGGCGCAAACCACGAACCCGCGTCCAGTTCGCGCAATTGCGCCAGCGTGAAATCGCGCACCAACCCGCGCCCGTTCGTCGTGCGATCCAGCGTGGCATCGTGAATCGCAACAAATCGCGCGTCGTGCGACAGCCTCAAATCCGTCTCGATGAACGCCGCCCCAAGCTCGACGGCCCGCCGAAACGACGCCAGCGTGTTTTCGGGCGCGTGTCCCGAGGCTCCGCGATGTCCAATCACCCACGGCCGCTTCATATCAGCGGTATCGTAACAGAATCCTCTACCGCGGACGTCCTGCCGCATCGCCGAGCGTGCGTACTTTGCCATCCGCCGTCCCCAAAAGGACAAACTGTGTGCTCAAATGTGAAAACTTTCGAATAGGCATCCGACGCACGCTTTCAGGTTGTGCCCTTAAGCCTTTCATACAAAAGGTGATACGAATTTCTCTAGTACTTTGCCCCGTGGCCGTCGAATTGCCCATGCATTTTCGAATCGCTCGAGGCGGAACTGATGGCGCTTTTTGTCGTGTTAATCGTCGCGCTGGTTATCGGACAGACCTGGTGGGATTGGCGCGATGTCAAACGCGGCCCCGCAGTGCCGCACTGGATCGGCGGACTCGCCCTCGCCGGTCTCCTCGCCGCCACGCTTTACGGCACCACCTCCATGGGTTCCGTACTGTATCAGCACACGGTTGGCGAGTTGCAGTCCGGCCTCGGCTCCGGCGCGTTCTGGGGGGAATCGGCGTTTCTGCTCTGCGGTCTCGGCGTCATTATCGCCGCCGTGCGCAAGAAAAGCGTGCGCACCCTCCTCCTGGTTGCCGGCGTCCTCTCGTTCGCCCTCTGGCTGGGCATCTCGCTCTACGCGTAAACGCTTCCTGTTGGCCATGTTCTAATATGTTCGCTTTATATTCGCCTACCCCGTGAATTTCTGTTATTCTTATCGCGCGACTGCAAAAGCAGCGAGGACGGCTCCATTGTCTTTACGACTCTCCCGAGTCGTCCTCACCACGCAATTGATCCACATTTAATTTCGACCTGAACCTTGGGCCAACCTGACCGAAGCGACACTTCCCCGTTCCTGACCCTCTTGCCCTCCACCGGGCACGTTGCCATACTCAATTCAATGAAACGCGCCACCCTGATTTTCGCGCTCGTTCTGCTTTTTAGCGTCGCCGCGCGCGCCGATGAATTTCACCTGAAAGACGGCTCGACGGTTGTTGGCGTGATTGTGGGCTACCAGGGAAATTCATTTCGCGTGAAGACCAGCTACGGTTTCGCGTTGGTCGACCGAGATGCAATCGCGTCCATCACCGTATCGAAACCTAAAGCGGCCGAGAAGAAAGCCGCAAAATTGACCGCGCCTGAGAAGGCAAAGCCCGCGGATTCCGCATCGTCGCAGGCGAGCGCGTCAAAGAATGAAAATGCCGTCGCGGCCAAGCACGACGAACCCGCGAAACAAACCCAGGACGCCAAATCCGAAGAAGCCAAAGCGGCCGCGCCGCAACAGGCTCCACAGCCAACAAATCCGCAGCCTGCTACGTCATCGACGGCAACTGCTGGCGCAGCCGCGCCGCCGATTCCGGAAACGCTTGCGCCAATTCCAGTGCACGAAGAAGTTCAGGGAAATTTCTACATCAACGATACGTATGGCTTTCGTATTTACAAACCGCCCGATTGGGACGTGATCGCAGGCGCGCGCGCCGCGTTGCCCGGCGCAGTGGTGGCGATGGGCACCTCTGACCAGACAACGTATCTCATCATTGGACTCGAACCATCGAACGGCACCTTGCAGACGCACGTCGCGTCGACCAATGAGCGATTATCGAATATGTTCGACGATTACCGTCCGCTGGCCGCGCGGCAAACCATCGTTGCGGGGCTGCACGCGGTAGAATATCAATTTCAAGGAATGGCAAACCAGCAGCAGTGGAGCGGTACTGTAATGCTGCTCAGTCGCGGAGACAATTTCTTCACGATTTTCGGAGTGACGTCCGCCAACACGGACCTGGTGCAAATTCAGCAGAACGTAATCTCGCGCACAATCGCCAGCCTGCAATTCACCAAGCCCTGAGTTTTGCAATTTCGACAGCTAGAATTTTGTGACTTCGCTGAAGTGGAAATCGCGGACTTTCATGGCGGGCACAACCATATCGAATGACTCTTCGCCGGACGCGCGCACGGCGGGGCCGAGCATCTCGACGTTCGAGAGCATTTCGATGATGCTTTGATTGAAACGGAAATTTCGCACGGCGCCCGTGACGCGCCCATTTTCCACCAGGAATGTTCCGTCGCGCGTCATGCCCGTCAGGATTTTCTGGTACGGATCGACCTCGCGGATATACCACAGCCGCGTGATGAGCAAGCCGCGCTCGGTCGAACGAATCATTTCTTCCGTGGAAGCGCTGCCGCCCGCGAAAACCAAATTGAACGGCGCCTCGCCGTCTTCACTCGGCAACGAGAATCCGTGGCCGGTCGGTTTCGCGTTTGCCTTTTTGGCGCTGGCGCGCGAGTAGACCAAATTCACTGGCGCGCCGCGCTCGACAAGCGTAACTTTTTTTCGCGGCACGCCTTCGCCGTCAAAGGGCGGGCCAAGCTGCAGAGGATGATAGACGTCATCCCAGATGGAAATATTCTCGCCGAACAGTTTCTTGCCCATGCGGCCCGTGAAGCAAGAACGCTGATCTGCCACGCACGTGGCTGCAAAGTCGTAAAACAAAAATCCAACAAGATCGAGAACCGCCGCAGGCTCGAGTATCGTGATGTAACGTCCCGCCGGAATTTCGCGCGGGGCGCGCGAGCCGGCCGCCTTCTCGCTCGCCCGCCGCGCTAGCGCTTCGGGGTCGATGTCATGGATGCGCGAAGAAGTGGACTTGGCCCAGCCGGAGGAGTCCTTTTCGAGAATTGTCACCGAGAATTCGGCGCGCGTGTCGTCGTAATATTCGAAAAGGCCGCGCGAATTCGCCAGCGCGATTTCCGCAAGACCCGTCGAGAAAATGCCCGCCGTCGTCTGCTTGTTCTTATCAGCCATGTGGCAAACGGATGTGACGGCGCGGGCGCGATCGGCCGGCGTGGCTGCCGCTGTCTGCTCAACGAAGCGGTTGACCTTCGTGAGTTTCTGTGGCCCGAGCATGGGCAATAATTCACGATTGCGTGGCTGGACGCCCGCCAAATCGAGCGCAACAGCAGTGACGCGGCGCAGCGACTCGTCGTCAATCTTGTTCGTGGAAGCGCGCGCCGTGCGGCCATCGACCACCGCGCGCACGGAAATCGTCAGGCCCTGCTCAGCGACATTCTGATGAATTGTGTTATTGGCAAAGCGCGTAAGCGCGCTCGTGACGGCGCTGATATCGACTTCTGTTTCGTCCGCTTCGCTCAGCTTGAAAATCCTTTCCGCGATGCGCCGCAATTCGGCAGCGCCGAGACGATGCTCCATGGCGACCGCGTGCCCGCGACGCGGAGTTTTCACCGAGGAGCGCTTCCCTGTTCGCGTTTTCGATTGCCTGGCCATTATTTTGAGAGAGCGATTCCCACTTTCACGTTGCGGAAACGCGCAGGAGACGCTCCGTGGCCCGTGCCCATCGTCTGCATCGGCTGACCTTTGCCGCAATTCGGCGTGCCCCAGAGCGTCCAATAATCGCGCGAGCAAATCGCATCGCAACTATTCCAGAATTCCGTGGTGATTCCGCTGTAGCTGGGCGTCTTGATCATGCGTCCGCGTTTTCCGTTCTTGATCTCCCAACCAATCTCCGTCGAGAACTGGAAATGGTAGCGGCGATCGTCGATGGACCATGAGCGATTCGTCTCCATGTAAATTCCGTCGTCGGTGCTCGCGATCAGGTCGTCGAATTTGCGGTCACCCGGCAAAATGCTGATATTCGTCATGCGGATAATCGGCAAACGGTTCCAGCCTTCGGTGCGCATGGTGCCATTCGAGCGCGATTGCCCAATCGCGGCGGCCGTTTCGCGATTCGTCAAGTAGCCCGTGAAAAGTCCATCGGTGATGATGGGCGTGCATTGCGCGGGAACGCCTTCGTCATCATAGCCAAACGTCCCGAGACCAGGGCCGTGAGCGAGCCGCGCGTCAGCGACCACATTCACAATGTCCGAGCCATAGCGCAGCGAATTCAATTTATCGAGCGTGAGGAAACTCATGCCCGCGAAATTCGCTTCCATGCCGAGGACGCGGTCGAGTTCGATGGGATGGCCGATGGATTCGTGGATCTGCAAACCGAGTTGCGAGCTATCGAGAATAATTGTGCGTTGCCCTTCGGGGCACGGAGCGGCGCTGTGCAACGCGACGCATTCCTCGGCAACGCGCGGCGCATGTCCAACCAGATCGAGCTCTTCGATTAATTCGTAGCCGCGCAGCATGTGCTGTCCGCCGAAACTATTCGGATACGAGCGCTTCTGAATTTCCTCGCCGGCGAAACTGGTGGTGACAATTCCCGCGCCGGATTGCATTTTCACCTGATGAATCACGGAACCGATGCTCGAAACAAAAAGCTGGTCTATTTTCCGGAATGACATGGAGCCTTCGGCGAGCGTGACGCCTTTCACCTTGCGCATTTCGGCGTCGGCGCGAAGGAGCACGGCGATTTGCGTTTCGATGGGAATGCGAAAGGGATCTTTGATGAAGGGATTCTGCCACGTATCGACGTAAGATTGCTCCGGCGCAAGAACAACGTCGTGGCGTTTGGCCATCGCGGAGGCTTTTGCAATGGCGACGGCTTCGGCGGCGCAGGCTTCGATGCCTTGTCGGCTCAGGCGATCCGTCGCCGCAAATCCCCACGCGCCGTGCGCGATCACGCGAAGGCCGATACCGAGGGATTCGGCTTCGGCGGCGCGGCCAACCTGGCCGTTTTTCGTGGACACATCGCGATGGCGAATGTCCATCACGCGCGCGTCGGCGTACGTGGCGCCGCGCGCCAGCGCTTTCTCAATCGCCGAATTGGCCAAGCCTCGCATTTAGTCTTCGGACGCTTCCGTCCTCCGTGAGCCAGCAGAAGACAAGAATTTCCTGCCAACTCAGAATAAAAAAACACACAAAAATTGGCGATTAGAAACGCACTCCGGCCTTTGTTTTCAACGGATTAGGGCAATTTCTAATTCCGGCATTGGCGATTAGAAAATCCCTGGGACGCGAGAGAGGGTGTCGCCGGCATTTCCCTCATTTCTTCCCAACGCTCGCAATTTGGTTCCGAACGCACGGGAATATAGTAGTACACGGTTCGGAATATGCAAGAGCGAGCGACTGTGGATTTGCGGCTTTTCGCGAAGACGCTTCTGTACCGACATTAGCGCAAGGTAGGACGGGCGAGCCGGCTCTGAATGAAAAGCCCCACGCTCACAAACCGGGCATGGGGCACGGTGAAAGGCTTAACACTAGTCTGGGACCCGCCGAAACGCCTGACATGCGCCAGACGCGGGCCGACCGTAGTCGGCCCCTACAAAGACAAACAAGAAAGGCAAAGCGGCCTCGAACCGCCGCACTCCACAAAACGCAAGGCAAAAGCACACAGGCTGAAGCCTGTGCCACGTAAAGCGGACGCGAAAAGCAAATCCCACGGCGGGATCCTTCGGCCCGTAAAAGCGACGGGCCTCAGGATGACAAATCATCGAACAACGAACCTCAGCGGCTAAAGCCGAAAGAGAATCCGCCTGCGCGGGGCGGGCCTGAAGACGCGCCGAGGTAGCACACGGTATCAACTACTCTGGACGGCCTTGTGGGGGAATATTTTGTGTCCTACGTGCCTTCGTTCTTATCGAGGGGCACCCCGAAAGGCTTATCCTGGTCTGGGCCGCCCGCCATGATTGCACAAACAGAGTTAGGATTTCGCTAAGCGGCGACGAAATGAAGCGCCGAGGCCAAGCAGGCCAGTGCCGAGCAGGAGCAATGAAGATGGCTCCGGCGTGGGCGCTGGGCTATTAACAGTTATTGTGAAATCAACGGAGTTGCTCTGGATGGAGGTGGGACCGTTGCAGAACGGTAAGTCCACAGGACAGCCACCGAAACCAAAACTCAATGGGTTAACACGGAAGATAGGGCCGGTGCTGGTTGCCGCGCTGGTTAGAAATATGACTGGAACGTCGACTGAAGAGCCCGAAGCGAGCATCTTGCCGCCCGAGAAGCTCACCGGAAGAGTGAAATTAACAATCTCGTCAGATAGACCCCCGGGAAGACCGATGAAGAGGCCCGCGCCGCCCACGATCACATCCTCCCCGGAATTGTTGGTAAGAGTAAAGTTCAAAGTGATGGAGTTGCCTGCGACAACCGTGAACGGCCCGATGCTATCTAGGGTGAGCGCCATGCCACTCGCGGAGGCAGGACGCGGAGCGAGAAAAACGCCGATAACCAAGAGGCTCAACAACCCGATTACGAAGCGGATTGGCGCAATCTTTAGCGTAAATCTCTCCTTTTTGGCCGGATTCCTGCGCGTAACAAGGGGCACGCGGGATGCCAACCTGCTCCGCCCTTCCTGCTTTATTCTGTATTCTTTGTAAAGGACTTAGGCGGTTGACTTAGATTGTGGAAGTATCGCGATGTGCAAGGCCATATACCGAATCGGTAATTACTTGCGGGTTGAAGTAGGAAGCACAGGCAAAGCGGCGTGTCGAGCCGCCGCACTCCAAACGAACGGCGAAGCGCGGGCGGGGTGAACCCCGCCCCTACAAAGGCAAAAGCACACAGGCTGAAGCCTGTGCCACGCAAACCTGAGGCGCCAGGCAAATCCCGCGGCGAGATCCTTCGTCGCAGACGACGCTCCTCAGGATGACAGATATTGAACGACGAACCTCAACCGAGGATGTACCGGGCGAGGCGACGCCTGGAATTGGCCGGCGGCCGATCGCAAAGCGGCGTCGAGCCGCCGCACTCCAAAAAGAACTAGGTGCCTTCGGACCAGGAGGCGAGGTATTGCTCCTGCTCGGGGGTTAGTTTGTCGACTTGAGTGCCGAGGGACTCGAGTTTGAGGCGGGCGATTTGCGTGTCGATTTCCTCGGGGACGGGGTAGACCTGCTTTTTGAGTTTGCTGGCGTTCTTGATCAGGTGCTCAACGGAGAGCGCTTGATTGGCGAAGCTCATGTCCATGACGACGGCGGGATGGCCCTCGGCGGCGGCGAGATTGATGAGGCGGCCCTCGCCGAGGAGGTGCAACTTGCGGCCGTCGCGCATGGTGTATTCCTCGACGAACGGACGGACTTCGCGGTGCGAGCTGGCCAATCGCTCGAGCGCGGGAATGTCGATTTCGACGTTGAAATGGCCGGAATTGCACATGACGGCGCCGTCGCGCATTTTTTCGAAGTGGTCGGCGGCGAGCACGGATTTGTTGCCCGTGACGGTGACGAAAATTTCGCCGATCTTGGCGGCTTCGTGCATGGGCATGACGCGGAAGCCGTCCATGATGGCTTCGATGGCCTTCGTGGGATTGATTTCGGTGATGATGACGTTGGCGCCCATGCCCTTGGCGCGCATGGCGACGCCACGGCCGCACCAGCCATAACCAGCGACGACGATGTTCATGCCGGCGAGAAGCAAATTCGTGGCGCGAATGATTCCGTCGAGCGTGGACTGGCCCGTGCCGTAGCGATTGTCGAAGAGGTGCTTGGTGAGCGCGTCGTTGACGGCAATGATGGGATAGGCAAGCGTGCCGTCCTTGGCCATGGCGCGAAGGCGAATCACGCCGGTGGTGGTTTCTTCGGTGCCGCCGATGACGTTCGGGACGAGTTCGGGATGCTTGGTGAGCAGCATGGTGACGAGGTCGGCGCCGTCGTCGAGAGTGATTTGCGGGTGATGCTCGATGGCGGCGTTGATATGCGCGTAGTAGGTGGCGTTGTCTTCGCCCTTGATGGCGAACGTCGGGATGGCGTAATCCTTGGCGAGGCAGGCAGCGACTTCGTCCTGCGTCGAAAGCGGATTCGAGGCGCAAAGGACCACGTCGGCGCCGCCGTCACGAAGCGTGATCGGCGAGGTTGGCCGTTTCGCTGGTGACGTGCAGACACGCCGACATGCGAATGCCCTTGAGCGGCTTTTCCTTGATGAAACGCTTGCGAATCAGCTGGAGCACGGGCATCTGCTGATTCGCCCATTCGATTTTGCGGCGGCCCTTCTCAGACAGGGCAAGGTCTTTCACGTCGCTCGACATTTTGGATGCAGTTTCCACAGAGCGTCTCCTGTAAGTGCGAAATGCAGATCCCTGCCGCATAGCGGCTCAGGATGACAACGAAAAGATTTCGGCGCCGTGCGCCGGCGGCCCGATAAATCCGACCCTTCGACTGCGCTCAGGACAAGTCGGGCCCTACAAAGGCAAAGGCGAAATCCCCACCCTTCGCCAAAAACGCTTAGAATGGGGCACCCACAAGAGCAAATGCAAACGCGACAGCGACGACCGCAAAGCTAGGAGCGCGAAGCCATGACCGCCGCAGGCAAACCCGCTTCTTTGCGAATTTCGTCCGCGCGATCGGTTAGCTCCCAGGTGAAACCGGGACCTGTGCGGCCGAAATGGCCGTACGAGGCGGTCTCGCGATAAATCGGGCGGCGGAGATTCAGCGTCTCGATGATGCCGCGCGGCGTCAGTTTGAAAATACTGCGAACAAGCGCGGTGATTTGCGCGTCGGGAATGGTGCCCGTGCCGAATGTATCGACCATCACGGAAACAGGCTCGGCGACGCCGATGGCGTACGCGAGCTGCACTTCGAGCTTACGCGCAACGCCAGCAGCGACGAGATTCTTGGCGATGTAACGCGCCATGTAACACGCGGAGCGGTCAACCTTGGTCGGATCCTTGCCGGAAAGAGCGCCGCCACCGTGACGACCGTAGCCGCCGTACGTGTCGACAATAATTTTGCGTCCCGTGAGGCCGGCGTCGCCCATCGGCCCGCCGACAACGAAGCGACCGGTGGGGTTGATGTGGACGCGCGTGTCTTTGTCCATCATTTTCGCGGGAACGACGGGAAGGATAACGTTGTTCCAAATGGCTTCGTGAAGATCTTTATTCGAGACGGAGTCGCTGTGCTGGGTGGAGATGACGACGCAATCGACTCGGGCGGGACGGCCATTGATGTATTCGACGGAGACTTGGGACTTGCCATCGGGGCGGAGGAAATCGACGACTCCGGCTTTGCGAACTTCGGCGAGGCGCTGGCACAAGCGGTGCGCAAGTTGGATGGGCATGGGCATCAGCTCTTCCGTCTCGTCGCAGGCGAAGCCGAACATCAAGCCCTGATCGCCCGCGCCGCCGGTGTCGACGCCCATGGCGATGTCGCCGGATTGTTTCTTAATGGTAGAGATGACGCCGCAAGTGTCGGCGTCGAAGCCGTATTTGGCGCGCGTGTAGCCGACGTCGCGAATTACGTCACGGGCGACGCCTGCAAAATCGACATAAGTCTTGGTGGTGATTTCGCCGGCGATGACGACGAGGCCCGTGGTCACGAGCGTTTCGCAGGCGACGCGGCCCATGGGGTCGTCTTTCATGACGGCGTCAAGGATGGCGTCGGAAATCTGGTCGGCGATTTTGTCGGGATGGCCTTCGGTGACGGATTCGGAAGTGAACAGGATTTTCTCTTCTGCGCGTGTCAAAACATTCTCCTTCGGCTATTTGGCAGGCACATTAGTGGCCCAAGCGCCTGATGCAGCGGGAAATATAAACAAAAACCGTAGCATGGGGCTAGGGCTGTGTCAACGTCTTGCACGGAAACGGCTTATTGGCGTGCTGAATGGCGTTAAACGCGCCGTGAGCCAAGTTTCCACGGACTATGAACTTGGTCATTCTTTCCCGGAAATAAGGCAGAAATGCAAGGAATTGCAACTTCTTGGACCGCTAGTTCTTCGCGGCGCGATGGGAACCGCCGCGCATTCGCGCAGCGCGGCCCGACCCTTCGTTCCTCAGGGCGAGCCTAGTCGGGCCCTACTAAGCAAAGGCAAAATCCCCACCCTTCGCCGAAAACACTCAGGATGGGGCACCCGCAAAAACTACGAGTGCCGACGGCCCGATAAATCCGACCCGTCGACTGCGCTCAGGACAAGTCGGGACCTACAGAAGAGCAGAGGCTGCAGGCCTGCGCATGGAGACGATGTGACTTAGTTCTTGGCGGCGCTTGTGCCGTCGCTGCCGCTGCGGCGGGAGAGTAGGTAGGCGCGGATGAATTTGTCGAGGTCGCCGTTGAGGACGCGGTCCACGTCTCCCTGCTCTACTTTGGTGCGGTGGTCTTTCACCAGTTGATAGGGCTGCAAAACGTAGGAGCGAATCTGGCTGCCGAAACTGATTTCGGGCTTGGATTCGTCGAGCTTGCGCGTCACTTCGCGGCGCTTGTCGATTTCGCGCTCGTAAAGCTGCGACTTCAGGACTTTCATCGCGATTTCGCGATTCTTGTGCTGGCTGCGCTCGTTCTGGCATTGAACAACGATGCCCGACGGAAGATGCGTGATGCGCACGGCGGATTCGACTTTGTTGACGTTCTGGCCGCCGTGGCCGCCGGCGCGAAATGTGTCGATGCGAAGCTCGTCTGGCTTGATGACAATGTCGATGCGGTCGTCAATTTCCGGGATGACGAAGACTGACGCGAACGACGTGTGGCGGCGCGCAGCCTGATCGAAGGGCGAAATGCGCACAAGGCGATGCACGCCCGTCTCGCCTTGCAGCAGACCAAAAGCATTTTCGCCTTCGATGCGCAGGGTGACGGATTTCAAGCCGGCCTCTTCGCCGGGAGTGGAATCGATGACCGTTGCGCGGAGGTTTTTGCTTTCCGTCCAGCGCAGATACATGCGCATGAGCATCTCGGCCCAGTCCTGCGATTCGGTGCCGCCCGCGCCGGGCTTGATGGTCATGATGGCGCTGAGGGCGTCGTTTTCGCCGGAGAGCAGAGTCTGGGTTTCGAGTTCGGCGATATATTTGTCGATGATGTCGAGCTCGGCGCTGATGTCTTTCAACACGGATTCGCGCTGGGCGGCGTCTGATTCCTCGTGGGCCATGTGGAAATAGGTTTCGATGTCGCTGACGGCGCGCGTAAGTTTTTCGTCCGCGGCGATGTTGCCTTCCGCGTGTTTGCGCTGCTGCAGGATGCCCTGGGCTTTCTCCTGGTCCTGCCAGAAGGCGGGATCGCTGGCCTTTGCTTCGAGGGCTTTCAGTCGCTCGCGGTTGGTTGCGACGTCAAAGATAGCTCCGCACGAGGTCGATGCGCTTTTTTAATTCGTCAAAGCGAGTCTGAAGATCTTCGATGAGATTACTCACAATCCCCTTCCTTAAATGAATTTGTAAATCAATCCTGAGCTGCAAACAGAAAAAGCAGATTCCCTGCCTGCGGCAGGCAGGTTCGCTGGATGCGGGTCGCATCCGCTCAGAATGACACCGCAGAAATTGGGGCGGCATAAAGCCGCCCCTACAAACCCCGGGGTCGCGCCCGACCCTACAACCAGAAGGCAAAGGCGGCGGCGTACGGCCGCGCTACAAACGAAAAAGTCGGCGTCAACGTGCGACGTGGCGACGCGTCAAAGCTGCAACCAACAGCGCCAGCGTCGCGAGCACGCAGAGCCAGGCGAGCCAGTCGCCGAAGCGCGTGTACGGCGTAACATCCGACCGAAAACCGTAAGGCGCGTCGAGTTCCGCGCGCGTGAATGGAGCGAGATGCGCGACGATTCTGCCGTACGGATCGACGTCCACCGTAAAACCCGTGTTCGTGTCGCGAAGCAGCCAGCGGCGATTTTCGACGGCGCGAACGCGCGCCATCATCAGGTGCTGGGCCGCGGCGGACGAACGGCCGAACCAGCCGTCGTTCGAGATGTTCACCAGCAGATCCGCGCCGTTCGCCGCAAAATGCCGGATCTGCGCGGAGAAAATCGATTCGTAGCAAATAAAAACGCTGAACCGACCCCCGGGCAGGCCTGCCCCGGCAGGCAAGCTTCCCACGCCGTACGTGTGACCCGGCGTGAAATCGGAAATGCCTGCCGTCAAACTTTTTGCGAAAGTGAGCCAGCGGCGCAGCGGCACGTATTCGCCGAACGGAACCAGATGCATTTTATCATACGTGAATTCGCGCTGCCCGGCCGGGTCGAGCAGTACGGCGCTATTGGAGGCGAGCCACTGGCGATCCGGTCCCAATTTCCAATCGACAACGCCCACGAGAAAATCGCTCCCGGAGTCTTTGGCGATTTTGTCCGCGACGGCAGCGAATTTCGGGTCCTGCAAACTGAACGGCGCAGGCACCTCAGGCCAGATGATCACGCCAGGCGATTTTTTTGCGGCGTCGATGCTGATCGATTCAAGCTGCTGCATGTCCGCGGCATGGAGGTCCATCCAGTTGGCGGGATAGCTTTCCGATTGAGGAAAATTCGTTTGGACGAGATGCGCAACGTGATCTGACGTGCTGCGTGGGACAAGAAGCGGGCCGAATTTCGCGATCGCGATGAGGATGACCATCACCGCAAGGATCGTGCGGCGGCTCTTTGCGGAAGGGGCCGCAATCGCCCAGACAACGAGCGCGTTGAAACCAACCACGAGTAGCGAGAGGCCGAAAATTCCGGTGACGCTCGTGAGCTGCACGAACGCCAAGTTGCCGGACGCTGCGTAGCCGATCAAGTTCCACGGAAAGCCTATGATGGGCAAATGCGCGCGTGCAAATTCCAGCGCGACCCACAAAAACGGCGAGACCGCGCACGCGACACCGAGATTGCGCTTCCCTGCGCGCGAAATCAGGATGGCGAACGCGACCGGGAAAAGCGCGCCAGCCAGTGTCACGAGCGCCAAAATCCCCGCCGACGCCAGAAGACTGACGTTTCCGTATTGCTGCATCACCGTGTCGATCCACGGGACGCTGAGCGGATAAAACAGTGCTCCGTTGATGAAGCCATAGAGCGCGGCATCACGTGTGCGCGCACCAAGCGAAGCAAGCATCAACAACGCCACGGAGATCCACGCCAGCAGCGGCAAATTATAATTGGGAAAGGAGAAAGAGAGCGCGAGGCCTGACCCAACCGCGAGAAGCAAACGAATGGGCCGCGACAAATTCATTCGGTCTTCATTTTCATTCGGCGTGCATTCAGCGGCGGTAAATGGCCTTGAATCCCTCGCGCTGGAGCGATTGCTTGGCCTGGTCGCCGACAGCCTGGCTATGGAAGGGGCCGACCTGCACTCGATAAAAACCATCGGTCGTTGGATTCATCACAAATGCCGGGAACCCTTTTTGCTGCAGCACGTCGGCCATCGCCAGGGCATCGCTTTCGCTTTTGAGTGCGCCGACCTGAAGCACTACCGCGTTTTTGGACATGCGTGGCGCACGAAAACGCGCAGGCGTTGCAGAAGCCGGACGGCTGACCGATGGCGCTGCTCGATGCCGGATTGGCGCTGAAGGCGCAGGCGAAGAAGGACGAGCGGAAGCTGACTCCATGGGCTGGGGTTGCGCCGAAGCAGGCTCGCCACGGCGAGCAGGCCTCAGCGGTACATCCGCGGTCGTTTTCTTCGCATAGAAATCCCATTCAGGAGAACTTTGCGGCTGTGCGGGAGTCTGCGACACACGCGGAGCCGGTTGCGGCGGTTTATCAAGCGATGCGGCTTGAACGGGCGAGTTGCCGTACTGCGTCTTTCCCATCACATAGCCGAGCGTGAAAAAAACGCAGCATAGCAGCACCACGCCAAGAAACAAACCAATCAGATGACGGCTCTCGAGAACCCGGTCGCCGCGCTTTGAATGACCACCTGCCATATTCCGCTGTGCCTCCGAAATTATTTGCTGGGACCTGGCTTGATCCACTGGCTGATCAGGTCCATCGGGACCGGAAAAATCACGGTCGTATTTTTCTCGCTGCCGATTTCCTGCAACGTCTGCAAGTACCGGAGCTGCACCGACACGGGCTGGCGCTGCAACGCCTCGGCGGCCTGAGCCAGTTTCGTTGAAGCCTGCAATTCGCCATCGGCGTTAATAATTTTTGCCCGACGTTCGCGTTCGGCTTCCGCCTGCCGCGCGATGGCGCGCTGCATATTCTCCGGAATATCGACCTGCTTAACCTCAACCTTCGTAACCTTAATACCCCATGGCTCGGTATCCTGGTCAAGGATTGTTTGTAACTTGGCGTTTACCTTTTCGCGCTCGGAGAGAACGTCGTCGAGTTCGAATTGGCCGACGACGCTGCGCAAATTGGTCTGCGCGAGCTGCGACGTGGCGTAGAGATAGTTTTGTATCTGCGAAATGGCGAGATTCGAATCAACGACGCGGAAATAGCAGACGGCGTTTACTTTCGCCGAGACGTTGTCCTTGGTGATGACGTCCTGCGGCGGCACGTCGAGAGTCTCGATGCGCAACGAAACGCGAATGAGCTTGTCGATGGGATAGAAAACCAGGCACAAGCCGGGCCCTTTTGCAATGGGCATCATGCGGCCAAGGCGCAGGACGACGCCGCGCTCCCACTCCTTGAGGACGTAGATGCAATTGAAAATCCAGATCAGGAAAATGAAAACGGCAATCGCTATGCCCAGCATGAAAACATTCATCGTGTCCTCCAGAGTTTCAAATCTTTCGGAGCCTGTTCAGAAAATATTCAGCGAGACGCGGTTTCCACTCTTACCGGCTCGACCAACAGGGTAAGCCCTTGCACACGGTTCACGCGAACGTGCGTGCCCTTGGAAATGGGCTCGCTGGCGGCGGCACGCCACAATTCACCGTGAATCAATACCATGCCATTTGCGCCGGCCGATGGGACCGGTTCCATTATTTCGCCGACGGCGCCCAACAATTCGTCCGTGCCGGTGGTTCGTTTCCATCTGAAGGAGCGCAGCACGAGGCGCATCAGGAAAACCACGATGAGGGCGACGGGAACAGTAACCGCCAATGCGATTCCCGGATGCACGCCGCCGGGCGTGATGGGCGAATGGACCAACATCAGCGCGCCGAGGACCATGGCGATTGCGCCGCCGACGCCTAATACTCCGTGAGTGGGGAATTTTGCCTCCAGCACAAACATAATCATGGCGAGCAGGATCAGCACAAGCCCCGTAAAATTCACGGGAAGCATGTGCATGGCAAAGAGCGCCAGCACCAGAGCGATTCCGCCGATCACGCCCGGAGCGAACATTCCCGGATGGGTAAACTCGACGTAAAGTCCGAGCACGCCGACGATGAGCAGAATGAAAAATGCGTCGGGCTGGACGATGCGGTCGAGGAATTTCTCGCGGCCGGTCATTTCATGAGCTTCGACGACGGGCTGCGCGAGATTCAGTTTCTGCGTCGAGCCGTCAAGACGAGTGATGGTGCGACCGTTGAGCTGCGCAAGAAGAGCTTCTGTGTTTGGCGCAACAATGTCGATGAGGTGGCCGTCGAGGGCTTCTTTTTCGCTGAAGGCCTTTGCGTCGGTGACCGCGGTGACGGCCAGTGTGACGTTGCGTCCGCGGCGCGCGGCATAGCTGCGCAGGTACGCCGTGGCTTCGTTCATGATTTTGCGTTCGAGCGTGTCGTCGACTTTCACCGGACTGCCGGCAAATTCGAGCAGAGGAGAAGCCGCGCCGGTGTCCGTGCCCGGGGACATGGCGGCCACGTCGGCAGAAATCAAAATGAAAAATCCCGCGGAGGCGGCGCGCGAGCCGGAGGGAGTCACGTACGTCACGACGGGAACGGAGGAATGAAGAATGGCGGCAATGATTTCGCGCATGGACGAATCGAGGCCGCCGGGCGTGTCGATGGTGATTAGGATCAGGCTGGCGTGCTGTGTGTTGGCCGCATTGATTCCGTTGACGATATATTCAGCGAGAATGGGCTCGATTTCGCCATCGATTTGCAATTCGTAGATATTTGACGCAGCAGACGGCGGCGCGGCGAAAACTGGAGGCGCAGGAAGAAATGGCGACAGGACAAAGGCAACGATGGCGCATGCCGCGAAGAAGACTGTGCGCACGACGGCACGGCAGGAAAAGAGCGCCTCTACCCGATTCAGCATGTAAACAGACATTATAGCAAGGAGTGTGGTAGACGCAGCGAAAAGATGCGCGCCGAAGGTCCGCACATGCTGAGGGCGCAAGTAAGGAAAGAGGCTGCCGCTACAAAACTCTCGAGGTGCCACATGCGACGAAAGACGAAAGTAGATTTCTCGTCCCGACACAAAGCCGTCGGGACGCAAAATGCGCGGAATGACAAATATAAATATGATTACCGGTGCTTATCCGCAAGCTCCGGCACGGGAGCAAAGACCGCGATGACAAGCGGGTCCTTGATGACTTTGGCAAAGGCGGGATCGGATTTTGCGGACACGAATTTCTGATAACCATCGTCGCGCGCTATTTTCAAATAGTGCGCGGCGCGCTCGGCATTTCCGAGTTGAGCATACGTCCGAGCGACGAAGAAATAGAACAAGCCGGGGTCGGTGACGCCAGTTTGCCGCACGACGGAACCGCCCTCGCCCTTCTCCTGGAAAATCAGCGGGTCGATTTGAATGGCTTGCTGAAAAGCGGCCATAGCATCGGGATACTGTTTGTTGTCGAAATAAGCGTACCCGAGATTGCAGTAAACCGGGGCCATGTCCGTGCGCAGCTTCAATGTTTTCTGATACCACTTGATGGCGTTCTTATAATGATGCTTAGCGTATTCGACGGTGCCCACGTTATTGTAGGCGCTCGCATAGGTCTTGTCGGCCTTGACTGCCTTCTTGAAATAATGCTCGGCAGGGCCATATTGGTTCAAAATTTCGAGCGGCACGCCGAGCTTATTGAGCACGACGGCGTCTTTTGGTTCCTGCTTCGTGAGCTGTTTGTATGCCCGGATGGCCTCAGGATACATTTTCCGCGCCATCAAAATGTCGGCGCGCAGTTCTCCTAGTTGCAACGGAGTCATTGCCGACTGGACAGTGGGCGGTGCCGTGGAAACCTGGCGCACCTGCGCCACTTCGGTTTGTTGCGCGCACGAAGTGAACGGGAAAATCAAAATTAGAAAAAGGGTTGGCAGGATCGTTCGCTTCATGGCACCCCTCCTCGCCCAATACCGTGCCGCTATCCTTGCGGCGGCTTCGGCTTGGGTGGTGGCTTCTTCGTGTTGTCCCCAAAGATACCAAAAATCTTATCGAACAGCCCTTTTTTCTTTTCGGGTTCCGGGGAAGCGGCCGGTGGGATCTGTGGAGGCAGGTTTCCGGAAGGCGCGGCGTTTGGACTTAAGTTCTTGGTACCTGTAGCGGGCTGGCCAGCGGCAGGCGGTTGGGGAGTGGACGGCTTGCCAAACAAATGCGACAGCCAGGCGACAGGAGGAATGTCGGAAAGTTTCTGTCCGCTATGAAGGGGGCAGAATTGAGTGGGTTCCGTGCCCGCAATGAACACCTCTGTCTTCGTTGTAGGGCAATTTGGCGTTGCCAGGTAACCCGATTCGGGATCAACCGTGGCGGTGACGATTCCCTGCGGCACGGGAAAGTCCTGCATGTCGTGATACGCGGGCAATGCCTGCGCGCGCTTCATGAACTCCTCCCAAATGGGCGCGGCGGAATTTGTGCCTGCAAGGCCGAGGTCACGGTCGTCGTCATATCCGACCCAAACGACGCAGAGGAGATTCGACGTGTAGCCCGCGAACCAACCATCATGCGAGGTTCCTGTTTTGCCGGCGGCGGGCGCGGTGAAGCCTCGGGCGCGGACGGTATAGCCGGTCCCGTGATTGATCACGTCTTCGAGCACGTTGGTGACGAGATAAGCGACGCGGGGATCGAGTACTGCGTGGGCCTGCGGCGTCGATTGCTCAATCGCTTGTCCGTCGGCGTCCACCACTTTGTTGAGGAAACGCGTTTCCACACGAACGCCATCATTGGCAAAAATTGTGTAGCCGGCGGCGACCTCCATCGGCGTCATCACGTAGGAGCCAAGGGCCATCGCGGGCGTCGCTTGAATATCCGGATCCAAGCCGAGTTGGCGCGCCACAGCTTTTACACGGTCGTAACCGACCAGTTCGGCGAATTTCACTGTCGCGACATTCAGCGAATGCGTGAGGGCGTCGCGCGCGGTGACGGTGCCGTAAAACTGTCCCTCGTCATTGTTAGGAGTGTAGTCTTTGCCGTCGAAACTGAACGTGGTGGGCTCGTCCACTACGGTCGTTTCCGGCGTCACGATGGGCTGCAATCCGGCCACAGAATTATCGAATGCCGCGGCGTATACAAACGGCTTGAAAGATGAACCGGGTTGCCGCCGCGCGAGGGCGTGGTTGAGCTGGCTTTCGCCGTAGTTCCGGCCGCCGACGAGCGCAAGTATCGCGCCGGTTTTCGGGTCCATGGCCACAAGAGCGACTTGGGGTTTGACCACGGCCATGCCTTTACGGCGGGCCAGCGCATACCGCCGCGCGAGTTCGCCGTCGATGATCTTCATGCCGGTGTCGACTGCCTCGTCGGCAGCGGTCTGGAGCGCCGGATCAAGGGTGGTGAAAATGCGATAGCTTTGGGTGGTGAGATCGCTCTGCGAAAACTGGTCGAGGAGCGAATCACGGACCATATCGACAAAATACGGAGCCGCACGGCTGGTCACCCCACCACCAACGAATTTCAGCGTCTCTTCCCTTGCGGCGTGCGCTTGGGCCTCGGTGATGTATCCATCCTCGACCATCTGCTTCAGAACGCGATTTTTCGCCTCAACGGCGCGGGCCGGATGATGCTCGGCCGCCGAATAACGATTTGGCGAGCGAATGATGCCGCCCAAAAATGCGCATTGAGCAAGGTCGAGTTCCCTGACGTCCTTGCCAAAATACGCCTGCGCCGCTTCGCCGAAACCGCGAATTGCGAAGCTGCCGCGATTGCCAAGATAAACCTCATTTGCATAAAGTTCGAAAATGCGCTCTTTGGTAAAACGGTGGTCGAGCTCGAGCGCCACTATTGTCTCCGCTACTTTCCGGCGCCATTCCCGCCGCGTCGAAAAGAAAAAACTTCGCGCGACCTGCATGTCGATGGTGCTGGCGCCCTGGGCTTTCTCCCCACGCCGCACGTCTGCCAATGCCGCGCCGGCAATGCGGATCACGTCGAAGCCGCCATGCTCGAAAAAGCGTTTGTCCTCCGCGGCCATGACCGCATGTACCAGAATCGGAGGCAAGTCCACGAATCGCACCACACGGCGCTTCTCGCGCGAGTCGTCGAAAAGATTTGTAAGAAGCTCGGGCTCAATTTGCGCCGAGCTCACCGAAGCGTTGTCTGAAACGATACGAATCGTTTTGACTTTTCCGTCGGCGAAGTTCACTCGCAGAGCGTTCTGGCCTTCGAAATAGGAGTCATCGGAAGGATCAATTTCGATAGAAGATTTCCCCACCTTGAAGCGGCCTGCTTCGCCGGCGATATCCGCCTCGGAATAGCCGTTGTTGACAAGGTATCCGGCCAGATTGGCGGGCGTCATTTCCTCGCCGGTGAAGATGCGCTCAGGCGCGGAAAAAATGTGGGACGTATGGCCGAAGACCTGCCCGGTGAGCCGCGCGTCAATCAGCCGGCTGAAACGAACCCAATAGAATGTAAAGATGCCGGCAGTGACAAGAATCAAGCACAGCACCGTTCCCAGCAATGCCAGGCCCAGGCGGGAAGTCCAAAAGCCGCGGGCAAGTCGAACGCGCAATCCTGCCTCCACTCCTGCCCGGGATTAACGATCGGTGGCTGGGACGCAGCCGCGCCGCCTGCTGAGCAGACATTGGCGGCAGCGCTCCCGAAAGCTTTCCCGGAGCCCTTACCTAGTATGTTGCCATTCTAAATGGAAGCGTTGTTTACTTGGGGATGAAAATGCAGCTGAAATTGATAAACGGCAAGGTCTATCGGAACCGAGTAGTCGACTGAAATTTGAACATTGCCAGATTCCGACGTGACTTCGATGTCTTTACTGTCAGCCGGAATACCAAGTTCCTTCGCCTTTTTTTCGACATCGTCCCGGATCTGATCATCTTGCCTGCGGGTGACGGAAGCGTAGGCTGCCATCTGCCGCATCGAGTCCTCCAACTGGTAGTTCGCAAAGTAAGGCGGGACCATTTTGATGGCGCAGAATATACCAGAAACGAGAATGATAATGACGAGGAAGAGCTTGATTCTGGCTCCGCCGTATTCAGCCTTGCGTAGTCCGCGAAACATTACTCCTCCGCCCGTCCAAAGATATTCTGGTGGATCACCCTAGCGAGAAGGCTAGCATTGTGGTTATCGGTCGTCGAGAAGGTGCTTCCCGGCGCGTTTCAGAGTGGTTAACTGTCCCGTGGGCTGGCCTAGTAGGCCTTGGCAAATATGGCCTGCTCGGCAGCGGGCTGGCCGCAAAAAATGCACTTACCGGGGCCTGCTGGCTGTTCGAGAGGAATGCAGCGCATGGTGGCTTTGGTCTCTTCTTTGATCTTCGCTTCGCAGTCTGCGGTGCCGCACCAATGGGACAGCGCGAAGCCTTTCTCCACGGCGACTTTGAACTCGCCATAGTCTTTCGGCTCGGCTGTGTTCGAATTGCGAAAGTCGAGCGCGCGCTGGAAGAGAGCGTCTTGAATCTCGACAAGCAGCTTCTCGACTACGCCTGCAATCCCCTGCTGCGAAACCGAAACCTTGCCTTCGCGGCCCGGACGGTCGCGCCGCGAGAGCACAACGTTGCCGGATGCCACATCTTTCGGGCCAAGCTCGACGCGCAGTGGCACCCCGCGCATCTCCCAATCATTGAATTTGAAGCCGGGGCTCATGCCCTCACGCTCGTCCATTTTGACGCGAATATCGGCGGCGATCATCTCAGCGCGGATCTTCTGCGCGGCCTCGAAGACTGTACGCTTCTCTTCGTCGCTTTTGAAAATCGGCACGATGACTACCTGGTAAGGTGCGAGGCGCGGCGGCAAAATCAGCCCTTGGTCGTCTCCGTGGACCATGACGATCGCGCCGACAAAGCGCGTGGAAAGACCCCACGAAGTGGTCCAGCAGAATTGATGCACGCCGCCCTTGTCGAGATATTTGATGTCGAATGCCTTCGCGAAATTCTGGCCGAGATTGTGCGACGTGCCCGACTGCAGCGCCTTGCCGTCGCCCATCATCGCCTCGATGGAATAAGTGCGGTCAGCGCCGGCAAAACGCTCGGCGTCGGATTTTCTTCCGGGAATTACGGGGACCGCCGCTTCGCGCACGGCAAAATCGGTGTAAATGTCGAGCATCTGGCGGGTCTCGGCTTCGGCTTCTTCGAGCGTGGCGTGCGCGGTGTGGCCTTCCTGCCAGAAAAATTCTAGCGTGCGCAAGAAAAGCTTTGTGCGCAACTCCCAGCGCACCACGCTGTTCCATTGATTGATCAGCACAGGCAAATCGCGATACGACTGGATCCATTTCGCGTAGGCGTGGCCGATGATGGTTTCCGAGGTGGGCCGGATGACGAGCGGCTCTTCCAATTCTTCTCCGCCGCCAATCGTCACCACTGCGAGTTCGGGAGAGAATCCCGCGACGTGATGTTTTTCCTTGTCGATGAAACTGCGCGGAATCAGCAGCGGAAACGCCGCGTTCAAGTGGCCTGTAGCCTTGAAGCGCCGGTCGAGCTGGTAGGTGATGTTCTCCCACAGCGCCCAGCCGTACGGGCGCACGATCATGCAGCCGCGCACGGGAGCGTAATCGGCCATTTCCGCGCGCAGGACGACCTGGTTGTACCACTCGGAGAAATCTTCGGAGCGCGTCGGTAGTTTGCGGTCGGCCATTTGATTCCCTGCCCCTTGTTATATCTAAGTTATATCTAAGCTGTGCCTAATGCCGTTGCGCCGTACGATTGTCAGGCGTACTGCACAAAAATCTCTCGCGGTAAAGCTCTTGAGCGTATCGGACGTGTTCCGGGTTGTCAACGGAGGCTGCGCGAGCGTATTCTCCAGCGCGAAAACGATTTTGCTCCGTGAGTGTGACTATGCAAGGCATGATGACATCCAGCTCTCTTGGACTTATGAGCATTTCGTGCAAGGAACAGTCGCAGTCAGAAATCATCTTCGGGCAAGGAAATGGAGAATGTTGAACGTTCAAAGCGGGCGCAT
The DNA here is from genome assembly GCA_963757905.1 of uncultured Acidobacteriota bacterium. GTDB lineage: Bacteria > Acidobacteriota > Terriglobia > Acidiferrales > UBA7541 > DAHUXN01. The sequence continues at coordinate 242,418 of CAVWSV010000011.1, forward strand.
CGCGCGCGTCTTCTGCGTGGTTGTCGCTCTACCGATCGGCGCGTCCATCGCATCGGCGCAGCAGAATCAAAAGAGAAACGGCGCGCGAATGTTCACACTATTTGTGCCTCGCGCTGCATCTTCGACGGCATCCGTATTGTTCACGCCATTAACCGCAGATTCGTTCCCACCGCCTACCTCGTTCTTCGCGAATCAAACACAAAATGCTAATTCTGCCCCGGGCTATGTGCGCCCGTCGTTTCATCAGCGGCTTCACAACTATGCCTTACACACGTACGGCCCGATCAAAATGACGGAACTCGCATTTGGCTCCGCCATCAGCCAAGCGGATGATGTGCCGCCGGAATGGCATCAAGGCTGGGGCGCATACGGCAACCGATTTGCATCGGATGTAGGTTCCACGGCGGTGGGCGGCACGACCGAATTTGCGCTCGCGGAAGCTCTTCGCGTGGATACGAAATATTATCCTTGCGAGTGTAAAGGCATTTGGCCGCGAGTTGGCCATGCATTGAAGTCCGCAATCACGGCGCGCGCAGGAGCAGACGGACACCGGGTTTTCTCGGTTCCGGCGCTGGTGGCACCTTACGCGGGCGCGTTTTCAACGCTGGCGTGGTATCCGTCGCGCTATAGCGCTAAAGATGGTTTTCGTACCGGGAACTACGATCTACTGGATAGCGTCGGCGAGAGCATTGCACTCGAATTTCTTCTGCCGGTACTGCACAAATTTCACCTTCGGTAGGTGGGCCAGCAGCTATTTCCCGGCAATTTGATCCGCGATGTCCGCAGCGATCGGGAAGCGGAAGCGTTCGTGCTGGTACGCTTTGATCATGCCCACGATCCATGCAACCAACGACACAAGTTGAACTATTCTTAGAAGCAATATACCCAGACCGAATCCAGTCCAGCCGAACGACCCGCCGAACATCATGCCCATCCCAAACAGCATTCCGATTATGATGCTGAGGATATTTAACGCTCCGAACGTGACGAGCGATTGCGCGGCGTGGAAGCGCACGAACGGGCGTTTATCAATCAGCAGGAAAATCAAACCCGTGATCCAGCCGAGGACGTAACACAGCAGCCCGGCTACATTCTCTGAAAGTCCCGTTTCGGTTGGTGACATAGGAACTCCTGTCGGCGGCGTCGGCGTCACGGACTGCGGCGCGCCACAATTGGGGCAGAATGCCGCGTTTGATTCAACCGAGGTGCCGCACTTCGAGCAATGGGGCATGTCTCCATTTCTCCCGTGAAACGATTGCCGGCAGGCTATCAGACGACTCAACCCTCAGCAAGATAAATTGGAATACGCGCCGCGATTGGGTAGAATCGCGCGCGCCGAACGCGACATTCGCTCGCCGGCATCTTGTTCTTCAGGAGAATGCCGCCTGTCCGCCGATCTTATAGCCGAAGCACGGCCCACGCGAAGAATACTCGGGCTGGAATGGCCGCGCGAAATGACGTCCGCCGAACGCAACGCCCTGGCGGCGGGAAGCCTCGGCTGGATGCTCGACTCTTTCGACGTAGCGCTCTACTCGATGGTCCTCGCGTCTCTGATACGAAGGACCTCGGTATCAGCCAGGAAACGGGCGGGCTACTGGGGTCGCTGACGCTGATTGCTTCGGCGGTTGGCGGCGTGATTTTCGGCTTTGTCGCGGATCGCATTGGGCGGACACGCTCGCTTTCCACTTCCATCGTGATTTATTCAGTGGCGACCGCGGCGTGCGGATTTTCGCGAGCACGGTCGTAGTGCTAGCGATTTTCCGCGTCATTCTGGGTCTTGGCATGGGCGGCGAATGGACTGCGGGCGCGGCGCTGGTCGCGGAAACCTGGCCGGCGCAGCATCGCGGAAAAGCGCTGGGCCTGATGCAATCCACGTGGGCAATCGGGGAAATACTCGCGGCGCTCGTGGCTTTGGCGATTTTGCCGCACTGTGGATGGCGCGGCGTGTTTTTCGTGGGCGTGCTGCCGGCCCTGGTGGCCCTATGGATTCAGCGTCGCGTGCCCGAGCCGGAAATCTGGAAGCGGCGCGAAACGGTCTGCGGCGCGCCGCGTGTTCCGCTGCGCGTCTTGTGGCGAAAAGATATTCGCTGGAACGGTCTGCTGGCGACGGCGATGAATACGTTCAGCATGCTGGGATATTGGGGACTGTTCACGTGGATTCCCGCCTATTTGTCGCTGCCCGTTTCGCAAGGCGGACGCGGGTTAAGCCTGGTAAAAACCTATTCATGGCTCGTCGTAATCGGCGTCGGACAATGGCTGGGATATGTGCTGTTCGGCTTTGCAGCGGACGCATTCGGCCGGCGTCGGACCTACTTCGCTTATCTTATTGTCGCCGCGATTCTCGCACCGATTTATGGATTCGTGCACAGTCCGCTGTGGCTTCTGGTTCTCGGGCCGTTCGGTGGGTTTTTGGCATCGGATTTTTTTCCGGCTTCGGTGCCATTGCATCGGAATGTTCCCCACGGAGATTCGCGCGACCGCAATGGGTTTAACTACAATGTCGGACGCGGCATTTCCGCCGTCGCACCAGTCGCCGTGGGAGCGCTGGCCGTTCGTTTCGGCTCGGGCATTCGTTCTTCATGCTGGGAGGCGCTTATTTGTCGCCGCCCTGCTGACGCTGGCGCTGCCAGAAACCAAGGGCAAACAACTCGACTGATTGCCTACCGTTCGATTTCGATGCCGTCGAGCGTGGTCTTCGCATCGGGGGTACGAGTAGCTTTCTTGGAAGCAGCGTTGGCGGAATCCTCCAACAGATCTGCGAGCAGCAACCGGAGATTCCCTGCGTTCGTGGAATAGGTGATCGCGGTTTCAACGTCGATCGTTCCGGCGCGGACGAACCTCTCGAGTTCTCCATCAAAGGTCTGCATTCCTTCCGTCGAGCCGTCGCGCATCGCGTCGATCAGCGTCTTCCCTTCGCCCTCGCCGCGCTCCACATACTCGCGGGTGCGCATGGTCGACTTCAGTATCTCGATGACGGCGGCACGCCCTTCACCGTCGCGGCGCGGCACCAGCCGCTGCGAAACAATGTAGCGGAACGTTTTCGAAAAACGCGCGCGGATCACGTGCTGGTCGCTCAACGGGAAAACGCCGACGATGCGCTCAATGGTTTTGGACGCATCAACGGTGTGCAGCGTGGAAAAAACCAAGTGTCCCGTCTCGGCGGCTTCGAGGGCGATTTCAATCGTCTCACGGTCCCGCATTTCGCCCACCAGAATCATTTTCGGTGCCTGGCGCAACGCAGCGCGCAGAGCGAGAGCAAAAGATGGCGTGTCGCTGTGCAACTCGCGCTGATGGATGGTCGCCTTCTTGTGCGAGTGCAGAAATTCGATGGGGTCTTCGATCGTCAGGATGTGAATCGCTTGTTCCTCATTGACTTCGTCCAGAATCGCCGCCAGCGTGGAAGACTTGCCGGAACCCGTCGGACCCGTCACCAGCACGATTCCATTCCGCAGCTTCGTGAGGTCGTGAAGTTGCGGCGGCAGATGCAGGTCCTCGAAAGTGGGCACGTTGCTCGGAATCACGCGCATCACGATGGCGCAGCTCCCGCGTTGGGTGAAAATATTTACGCGAAAGCGCGATAATTTCGGCAGGCTATACGAAATATCGCACGAGCCTTCCTCGCGCAGTTTCTCGACCGCCCGCTTATTGCCGCCGATCAAGTCACCGGCAATACGTGCGGTGTCCTCGGCGCTCAAAATATCCACCGTGGGGATCTTTACGGCAATCAGCTGACCGTTTGCTTCCACTTGCGGGGGCCGGCCTGGCGAAAAAATCAAATCGCTGGCTCGCCGCGACGCTCGCAGCATGGCCGAGATGATGCTCGGAGTCGGCATCGGCGCTTGAGGCGATGCCACAACGGAAGGCGCTCCGGGAAGTAGGCTATTGTCTAACATTTTTTACGGTCCGGAACACCAGTACGCCTGACCTTTGAGGACGCCTGTGGAATATTCCATCTGCAAGTATAATGCGTTCGGATAAGCGAACTACGAAATCATACGCCTCTCGTGGCCAATGAATTACGTGCACGGACGCTCCTACTCTCCGCCGTTCGTCTTCGCAAATTTCACGCCACCGCGTAGACTGAACCGGAGCCTCACATGTCTTCTTCATTTAACGACGCCCTCCTAAAACTTCTTGCGTGCCCGCACGACCAGACCAAACTCCACGTCGAAAGCGACGTCCTCATCTGCGAACGCGCTCATCAGTTCCCTTTCGAAAATGGCATTCCGATTTTCGCGGAAAGTCCCCGTCGCGAACCCATTCCTCTCAACATGGGACCGTGTCCACATCCCGACGACGGCGCATACGTTGCAACGCGGGGCGAACCAATCGATCCGTTCGTGAACGACTGGATCGTGAACACGAATGGAAACCTCTACTGGCCGGCGCGCGGCAGGCTTCCACGCTATCCGATTCCAGATTGGCCATTCGGCCGCGGCGACGGCAAGCTTCTCGTCGATATCGGGTGCAGTTGGGGCCGTTGGAGCATCGCCGCTGCGCGCGCAGGCTTCGCCCCAGTTGGCACGGACGTGCACGTTGACGCGCTAGCCGCCGCCGCACGTGTTTCCCGACAGCTTGGCGCGCGCGCGAATTTCATCTGCTGCGACGCGGAACATCTGCCATTTCCATCACGCAGCGTTGATTTTGTTTTCTCCTATAGCGTACTGCAGCATCTTGACAAGTCGAAGGTGCGGAGGATTTTTCAGGAGATTTCGCGCGTATTGCAGCCGGGCGGAGTCTGCCGGATTCAACTTCCCAACGCGTTCGGCATGCTCAGCATCACGCAGCAACTCAGGCGCGGCTTCCGCGAGGCAAAATCAGGCACTTTTGAAATGCGCTACTGGACCCATGCAAACATTCGCCATGCATTGGCGCAAGCCGGCTTCTCGAAAATCGCAATTTATACGGACGGCTTCTTCTCTCAAAATCCACAACTCACGGATCTTGATCTTCTTTCGCCTGCGGGGAGATTGCTCGTTCGCACCTCTGCGGCTGGCCGCCGAGCCGCGAATGCCCTTCCCATCCTCACACGCGTTGCCGACAGCCTCTGGATTGAAGCGCGGACTCCTCCGTCCCGCAGCTAACACAACCGCGCGCATTTCCATAAGATGCATTGGAAATTTACTTCGACTGAATTGATGGGATCTAAGGCGCTTTCGGGTACCAGTCGAGCAGGCGCACTTCGATGCCCGTGCCTTCCAAATCCTTCTTGAAGATGCCGATGTCCGAGCCGCGGTAATGATAGGGAATGGCGATTTTTGGATGGAACGCTTTCACGGCGTCCGCGGCCTCATCCGGCGTCATCGTATACGGCAGATTCATGCAAATGAACGCGACGTCGATGTTCTTGAGCGCGCGCATTTCCGGAATGCCTTCCGTATCGCCGGAAAAATAGAAGCGCTTGCCACCGTAGGTGAGCACGTAGCCGTTGCCGCGCCCTTTCGGATGATAGAGCTTGCCCGGCGCCGGACCGTGTTTGATGTTGTACATGGGAATCGCGTCGATGGTCCAGCCGTTCCAGTTCTTGCTTTCTCCGTTGGAAATGGGACTTGCGCTCGTGACCGTGGCAACAACAGCGGGCGGCGCAAAAATTTGCGTCCCGGGTTTGCTGACGGCGGCAATCGAATTTGGATCCATGTGATCGCCGTGGATATCCGTAATCAGAATCAGATCGGCATGCGGCAGGCCATCGAAATTCGCGGGCTTCGCGGGATCGAGATAAATCACGTGGCCACCCGCTTCAATCATCAGGCTCGCGTGATAAATAGGCGTGATCTTCACCGGCCCCGCGGCAGTCTCGAACGTTTGCACGGGACGAACGGTTTGCGCCTGCGCGCACATGCCGAGAACACCCAAAGTTGCGGCACAAATAACGCCCACGATGAAAAGTTTTATCGTCATATTCGCCCGCCCTTTGCGAAATTGGCGCGGTGCTAGCACGACAAGTCTCCGCGCCGCAACGCGCGCTCCTGCTCCATGCTCAACGCGACGAATCATCTTGAAAACCAAAAGACCACATCCATCAGTATAATGATTCCCACCACAACCTCCAGCACGAACGAACGCACCTCGTTGAATTGCTGCACCATGAAATCGTAAAGCTCTCCTACTGCTCGAACCTTCTCATCGACCAGATCGCGATATTCCGCCACTCCCATACGGCTCGCCGCCATCCGGTAGACCCGCGCGTAGTAGACATCGCTCACGAATTTCAGCGCATTGTCGATGCGCTCCGTCAGTTCCATGACATCCAGCCGGATCCGGTTCACTCGTTCCGCGTCGCGCGGCAAAGTCCACCGCGAAAACAGCACATTGCGCTTCCGTTCCAACACCGCATAAACATCCGAGAGCAGTTGGCTCATCAATCCGTCGTAGTAGCGAAATTCCAGCAGTTGCATCTTTCCGTACTCCAGAATTTGCGTTGTCGCGGCTGCGTCTTCCGGTTCCCCGTATACCAGAGCCGCCGACGAACTCGCGACGACCAAGTCCTGCGGGAAATAAGAGAGCCAGGATCGCAGTACAACCTCCGTTTCTCCGGGGGCCAGCGGATTCGTCTCCCCGCGCAGCAACTGCGCAATGCTTTGCTCCGTTCTCGGATATCAATTCCGCGCCCGTCGGTCGCTCGCCGCCGGATTCGGCGATTTCCTGCAAGCTGACCACCAGATACGTTTCCTGCAACCAATCCTGGTTCGGGCGTATCACGGCCGCGGCGATTCGCTCCATGTGGAGTTGCACTATCGCGCGCGCTTTCGCTGCCACGTCCCCCGCGTCCATCCATCGCGACGTATGCGCCAGCAGCTCGTTCCAATCGCAATCGAATGGCACATCAAACTGCGCCACTACCACGGCGAACGTGTAATATTTTATCGAGCACATCGAGGCGTTCGCCGGTTTCCAACGTGACAGCCTCGGCCGGCTCGATAATCGGCGGATGGCTGAAGTGAACGTACTCCGGCGTGCGCCGCGCAAAACCGGGTTTTACCGCGCCAGCGCCCGGACCGAGAAGCTCTTGCAGCTTCTGCCCGTCCAAAGCCTCGGCCACGTCGTAAAGAAACAGAATTTTGAAACAACCGCGGAGTCGCACGATACCTCTTCTACCATGCTTTCACGCGAGAAAGCACACGAAGCCTCTCTATCACCGTTTCGCCAAAAACGGCCGTCGAGATCGATTGTAATCCTTCCATCCGCTTTTGATGGCTTTGGCCGCCTTTTGGGGCGGCAGAGCATAGCCAAGTGAGAATTCTTGCGAAGCGCATGCGGTATTTTTGAATCCGGGGTAAGATACCGCGGCTTCTAACCCAGATGCTTCGAGGACCTATGCGCCGAATTACTGTTAGCTCTTGCCTGCTCGCTATTCTTTCGCTCGCCGTGCTCTTCACCACCGGAGCGACCAAGCCCCCGCGCGAATCCGCACGCAAAGCGGCGAAGTCGCGCGCGATCGCCAAATATGGCAACGCCGACTCGATCACCGAGAACGAAATGAAGATTTACGATTATTTTCTCGCCTCCGATCAGCTCGAAGGACGTAACCTCCCCTCGCGCGGCTACGACACCGCCGCGCTCTACGTCGCGAGTCACTTGGCTGAATGGGGTCTGAAACCGGGAGGTAGCACCACCGGCACGAACGGCCCGCTGCAGCCGTACTTCATGCCGTTTGCTCTGGTCACTCGCGAGGTGGTGGCGAAAGAATCCAAGGCATCGCTGACTGGACCCGCGCCGTTTGCTCGCCCCGGTGAGCCTGCGGAATTGCGCACTGCTGATTTCGAGTACGGCAAGGATTGGACCGTGCCTGTCGTCGGTGGATTTCGCGGCTTGCCTCCCGCTAAATCATTTGACGTGAGCGGCAATTTGATCTTCGCCGGCAACGGCTACGTGATCAACAGATCCAACACGAATCCTTACCAGGGCCTCGACGTTCACGGGAAGATCATTGTCGTTGCCGGCTTACCCCCGGCGCTTGCCGCACAACAAGCAGCGGCAGCCGCCCGGCGAGGCCCTCCGGGACCGAACCCTCTCGGCGAAGATTGCACCGACTATCTGACTCCGGAAGAATACGCGGCGAAGAATGGCGCTGAGGGAGTCGTGCGGATTGCGGATTTTCAGCAGCTCGCGTTCATGGCCAATCCCAACGGCCGCGGGCCCTCCCTCAACGGCCCCAATTTCCAAGTCACGAAATTTCAGGAGCAGCCCGCCTGTCCCAGCGCTCCTTCGATTCTCGCCGGCGTGGAAATGACGAACGCGATATTTCAGGGCGAGAAATTAAATGCGCCGGAGGCTTTCTATGCCGCCGGTACGAACGCGCCACATGATTCCTTTGCGCTGAAGGCGGACAAGAAACTCACTCTCCACGCCGCCATTCGCAGCGAAGAGGGCCACGGCGAAAACGTTGCCGGAATTCTCGAAGGCAGCGACCCCGTATTGAAGAACGAATACGTTGTCATCAGCGCCCACCTTGACCACATCGGCCTGAGCGCGCCGCTGCCCAACGGCCACGATGTCAACAACGGCGCCGACGACGATGGCTCGGGTTCCACGGGCCTGCTTGCCATCGCCCGCGAATATGCCGAAGGCGCGGCCAAGGGCATTCGTCCCAAGCGCAGCATCATCTTCTTGTGGAATGGTGGCGAGGAAAAAGGCCTGTGGGGCTCGCGCTACTTCAACGAATTCCCGCCCATCGACCTCACCAAAGTCGTTGCCGACCTCAACATGGACATGATCGGCCGCACCAAATCGCCGAATTCCGTCGATCCCAATCCCACTCACTTTCTTGTGAATCCCGGCGAAGTGCTCGTCGTCGGCCCAAATATCAGCAGCGACGACTTGGAAAAGACCATCGAGTCGGTCAACAGCAATTTTGAAAAGCTAAAGCTGAATCATTTCTACGACGCGACCGCTCCCGACGCTACACACGACAACCTGGGCCCGAAACCGAACGGCCAGCGCATCTTCTATCGCAGCGATCATTACAACTTTGCGAAGATGGGCATTCCCATCGCATTTTTCACCGTCGGGCTGCACGTGGACTATCACCGCCCCACGGACACACCGGAAAAAATCGACTACAAAGAAATTCAGGTCGTGTCGAGGACCGTTGCCGGAGTCGCCTGGGTCCTTGGCAATCAGCCTGGCCGTCCGCACCTGAAGGCGGATTTGCCCGCGCAACTGGTGAATGACATGAAGACCGCGCAAACCGATGGCTGGGGCAAAGTAACGCCAGTGCTGCCGCCGCTGCCCGGCGAGCCGTTCTGAGCTTCTTACGTCGTCCCGCGACCCCTGAGCGCAACGCTAACAGAGCGAGCCGTAGACGGGTTTCCCCGCCGAAGACAGGCGATGCGGCAATTTTTTTCGTTGTCATTCCGCCTGCCCTGAGCCTCTTGGCGAAGGGAGGAGCATTGCTACGAGCCTGCCTGCCGCAGGCGGGGAATCTGCTTTGTCGGCTGCGTTAAACGGTAGCCCAACTGAATGCTATACTGCGGCTTCCGTGCGGAAGTGGCGGAACTGGCAGACGCGCAGGACTTAGGATCCTGTGGCCGAGAGGCCGTGGGGGTTCAAATCCCTCCTTCCGCACCAGCAAATTCGTTCACCCATCTGCACATCGGGAAATGTGCGCATGAAGGAAACTCGGGGAGTCGCAATGAGAATCGCAAAGTTAGCGGTAATGATGGTGCTGTTACTGGTCCCGGCAGTTCGCGCGCAGCGGGCAACGCGATCCACGACCACGCGTCAGTTCACGGTCATGCTGAATCAGTTTCTCGATGACGCGAGCCACCGGCAATCGCGCTGGTTTCGACCACTTCTTCGCGGGCGATGTGATTTATACCGGCTCGAACGGCGTCGTCCGCACCAAGCCCGAGATCATGAAGAATGTTGGGAGCATGAAGCCGACGCCGGATAAAAAGACAACCTACTCGGCAGCGGACGTCACAGTTCACGACTTCGGCGACGCCGCCATCGTGGCTTTCCGCCTGGTCGCTCGCACGGAAACCAAAAACGCCAAAGGCCTCCGCGTTGAAACCGATTCGTATCGCAACACAGGTACTTTCGTCCGGCGCAACGGCCGCTGGCAGGTGGTGGCGTGGCAGGCGACGAAAATCCCCAAAGCCGCTGCACCAAAATAGTTCTCAACGGAAGTTTGGCTGCGGAAGTCTTCCTGCGGAAAATTCTCCTACGAAAAAAACAACGCGCGAATTGCCGCGTTGCCTTTACTGCGTCAACGGAGGCAAGGGCGTGATCGGCCCCGCCGTCAGCCGTGGCGAGAATTTCTGCGCGCGAACCAGCCGATGCCGCGCCTCAAAATGCTTTTGCGCGCGGCGACCCCAAGCGCGAACGAAATAATAATTCAGAGCCCCTCCAGCGCCAGCGCTTAAGAGCGGAATGAGCCTCGCGGTCCATTTCTCCGCAATTTCGGCGCTCATCTTCGCGGCAACGACGTCCATGATGCGCGGCACCAATCGCTCGATGGCTTGCTTCTCGATGAAATCCTTGCCCAGGTCTAAACCGGCCGCGCTCGCCGCAGCCATCCACAATTCGACAGCGTCCTCGTCAGTGGCGTACTCGAATCCGTAAATCAGACTCAGCTTCTGCAGCAATCGCATGGTAATTGCGGACAGGATTCCCAAATCCGGCACCACGGTCATCCATCCACCGAGCCCCAGCCCCATTCCTTCGAGGGCAGCGGCCTTCACCGACGAACGGATCACGCTATCCGCGTGCGGCTTCAGAATTTCCGGCCCGAGGTAAAACACGTCTTCCCATTTCTCTATCGGAAGCATGTGCGAGCGCTGCACGTGCCGCAAATAAGCGTCGGGATCCACGCGAACGTGCTTGTACGCCTGCCGCGCGCTGGCTTCAATCGAGGAACGGAAGAATCCTGGCGGGCGCATCGGAATGGATTTGCTGGCCATTGACTTGTTAGATGCCGCTATCGGATGCAGCGCTCCTTCAAAAGTAGAGCCTCTGTTAATCACTCCGTCCTATCATACCGGAAACTCATGGGTTGCAGGAAACGTGAGCGCGAAGGCCAGCGCGGCGCAGAGACGCAAGATGAATAACGTTGCGGAGCAACTGCGATGCTTCACAATGGCGCGCCTCGTCGCATATGGGCGATAGCTCAAATTATCCCTTGGCGAAAACACTCGCTATTGCGGATGCGGCCCGTAAATCGCCAGCTTCGATTTCGGCATGCGCGCCACGTCTTCCGCGCTGATCCCGAAATTGTCTTCGATCAATTGGGGCGGATTGTTCGAGAGCCACGTCGAAAGCGAAATTTCCTGATACTCGGCGGCGGGGAACGTAATCAGGATGCGCGTCGGCTCATCGCCGACTTGCTCGATGTAATGCCCGAATCCCTGCTTGACGAACGCAACTTGCCCGGGCGCAAATTCCTCGACTTTCGACCGCCCATGCGCGCCAAAAATCCCCACGCGCGCGCGTCCCTTGATGTAATACTGCCATTCATCGGCATTGGGATGCCAATGCATTTCGCGCAAAGACCCCGGATCGAGATCCATGATCGCGCCCACCACCGTCTGCGACATCGGGAAATCCCGCGAATCAACGACGCGCTCTTCGCCGCCGGGCCATTTTTGCGGATCGCGCTCGAGCAGACGGAATTTATGCGCGCTCTGGCTCATGACAGGGTCGCCATTGCGAAACGGCGCTTGCTCTCGCGGCGGCACTTTACCTGGCGTGATGTAAACTTCGCCTTTCGGCAAGCCTGCAATCGTCTGCAGTGACAACCCGCTATTGCGCGACAAAACCTCCGGCGAAACTTGCGAAAACCAGTCCGTGATGCTGAACGTTCCAAATTCCGAGAAATGCCCGTCATCAAATACCAGAATAAAATGCGTGTCGCCCGGCCCAAGGTTTTGAATCGAGTGCGGATGTCCCTTCGGAAAATACCAAATGTCACCGGGACCAAAATCATCCTGCGCCGCCTCGCCTTTCGGGTTCAGAACCGTGGTGCGCACATTCCCTTCGATCACGTACGCCCACTCCGCCGCAATCGCGTGCCAGTGCAGCTCGCGAATCGCTCCGGGCTTCAGCACCATGGAGACGCCGGCGATGCTTTGCGACACTGGGAACTCCGCAACCGTCACTTCTTTCGCCGTCCCGCCTTCGCCGCTGAATCCCGTCGAGGCATCCAGGTCGTATTTGAAGTTTTCGAGGGGCGGCTCTTTGTGCGCCACGCGCCCTACTTTCGGTTTTTCTTGCTGCGCGTCCGCGAGCGACACTCCTGCCAACGACGCGAGCGACAGTCCGGCGGTCGTCAGCGGCACAGCTCCCAGCAGGCTCCGGCGCGTCAATTTCAAATTCGACAGCCTCGATTTCGTTTCGTTCTCCGCGGAATCCGTGCTCACTGTTCCTCCTTACCCGGATGAAGTCCTAAAGTGCAAAGAGTATTCCTCTGCAGCCCCGCATGCAATTCCCTTCCTCGACACCGCGAACGAATTCTGCAATCGCGCCTTGGCCAGATATCACGCGTGAATCGAAATATTCTGCTCCGCGTGAGAGAGAATGTAGGTTCGTTATTCTAGGCCAAAGTACAGGACACGCCGGACGACATTTTGTCTAATTTTTCCGCTATGATGAAACGTGAGTATCAATGGCCAACACAGCGAACATCCGTCGCGTGGCATTTCAAGGCGAGCGCGGCGCCTTCAGCGAAGAGGCCGCCGTACGCCTGCTCGGGGAAAATATCGAAGCGGTGCCGCGGCCCTCGTTCGAGGCGCTTTTCCGCGCTATCGGCGAAGGCGCTGCCGATTACGCGCTGGCGCCCATCGAAAACACGCTCGCGGGCTCCGTGCACCGATCCTACGATTTGCTCCTCGACAGCCATCTCCATATCGTCGGCGAAGTCATTCACCCGATCGCGCTTCATCTGATCGGAACGCCGCACGCCACGCTTGACCGGCTCGAGACCGTCGAATCGCATCCCGTCGCCCTCGCGCAATGCGAACGCTTCTTTCGCGGGCACCCGCAACTGCAGCGGGTCGCTTCGCTCGACACGGCCGGAAGCGTTAGCGAAGTCGTCGCCGCCAACGATCCGTCGCGCGCGGCCATCGCAGGCAGACGCGCCGCGGAAATTTATGGCGGAAATATTTTGCTCGAACATATCGAAGACCACAGCGAAAATTACACGCGCTTTCTGCTGCTGGCAGCTTCTCCGGAATCCAATGAGCGAGCGAACAAGCTTTCCATCGTGATCCAACTGGCGCATCAGCCCGGAGCGCTTCATCGCGCGCTTGGCATCTTTGCCCGCCGCGAAATCAATCTGCTCCGGATCGAGAGCCGCCCGATTCCCGGCAGTCCCTGGCAGTACCGCTTCTATCTGGACTTGCAAGCCGCGCTGCACAACGCCGCAACTGTCGCCGCCCTCGAAGAACTGCGCCAGTGCGCAATCGAAGTCCGCATCCTCGGCTGCTATCCCGCCCACGAAACCTCCTAACCGATAAGATGTAGAAAAGGCTGCCTTTGGCCGCATTTCGCTCCACATTCTTTTCGGAAGCTGTACGTTAGTACAGGTTACTCACCAGAGTCTGACACGCCCCGTTTCTATTGAAAGAATCCCCTCGGACACAAATACTACCGTTGGATGAACACCGACAAGCATCCCGCAAAACGTGGTCAGATCCAGTTGACTATCGTACTCGCTGGACCCCACTGCGCCGGCCCAAGTGGCAGCACCGTTCCCGTCGATATTCGCAATATGATGTTTTAGATCTCGAAACAAAATCCAAGGAGCGAGAGGAAATTCAGATGAGGAAAATGTTGTCTGCAATCGGTGCAGTAGCGTTGACCATGGTTCTATCCAGTTGTGCGGGCTTGGTGAACCCAAGGTACGCGCAGCGGGCTCAGACCCCCGCCCCTTGTGATCCCTCTGTCTCTCCGATCCGATACAACAATCTGATTGTCGTCGTCAACTACAACTACGGGTACACGGCCAAGGACTCTGAAGGCGGACGCACCTGGCACAAGGGCGACATTATCGACCGGTTGAACGATCTCGGAAAGTCGGACGGCAACACGTTTGCCGAGTCCAACGGACAGCCTGTCAACTTCTATCTCTCCTACACTCTCAACAATGACGGACAGGACCACTTTTCTGGCTCAGTCCATCTTTCTGGCTGGGGACAAGGCAACATCACCACGATTTCTCTTGGTTACCCGTATCCTTATGCCAGTTCGGCTCAGTTGACAAGCGACTTGACCGACAAGGCCTACCAATTCGTTCATCTGGGCTGGCACGACACTCGTCCGGCTTGCGCGGGCAAATAAGCAGGGCCACGGGCTCGCTGCGGTACGTGAGGACGTTACATAGGAATCCGCGAGCCAAGGCAATAAAATTATCAACCCAGGAAGCCCCCCTCATCGGGGGCTTCCCCAACGAGCATTGGAGCAGAGACTACCGCGAATCCAAAGAATTCCTTGCCCCTTGGAATTGATGATTAAGACGCTCCACAAATCCCAAGGTCGGTGATAGTGATAGCCAATTCCCACTACAGACCAAATTTTCAGCGATCACTTCTTCCGTCGGGAATCCTCGTGGGAGTTCACAGGATTTGTAACGAAGGGACCAAGTCCGGTGATTTCGAGCACGGTTTCGCCGGTGCACCAGCCGTAGTGCGGAGCAGCGGGACTCAGCCATGCAAAATCGCCCGCGCGAAAGCGCGACGGTCTTGCTCCCGTCGAATTTCGCGCCCACGCCGAGATGATAGGTCCCGGAAAGAACTGTGAAGCGGTCTGCGGCAGGATGCCAGACGGGAGGAACGCGGTAGCCATCGGGCATTTTGAGGCGGAGGATCACCAGGCCGGGCTTCGACGGATCGCCTTCGAGCACAACCGATTCGGCGCCGGGCGGCAAAGACTTCTCAGGCTGCCAAGCAAGCGAACTGGCACGGAGAATGCGCGCGTGAGAATGTGTGGCGTAATGCGCGGCGGGCTTCTGCGCATCGACTCGCGCCTGACGGGCAGAAATGACGCCGAGATTCAAACGCGACGGCGGCAAAAGCGCGACGGCAAAAACAAATCCAAAAAACGTTACGAGCCGCACGTTCATGGGCTTTTCTCCTTGAGATGTCGCCCCAAATTGTACGTCCGTTATTCCAAAATCTGCCCTCGGATATTCACGCGCCGCCATAGCAAAAATAGAGCCGGTCTCCCCGCTGTCCATTCGTACAGGTAACTTCCCGAATCCGGATACGCCTCCGTTCCATTGTAAAACGCGCTTCCTGTCGAAATACTATCGCCACCATGAAAACGACAAGCTTCCTTGCGCTCTTGCTCACTCTCGCTTTGGCCGGACCCGCGTTCGCTCAGCAGCGTCGATTCGACTGGATTCCCGCCAACACCGAGTCCGTGCGCCTGGACCCTGCCAATTATCATTCGGGCCACACGTACCAGCCGGGCCCGAACGGCGGCAACATTCAGGTGGACATCAAGGCGCAAAAGCCCGTCACGATTTTCTTGGCTGACGCGGGCGCGTGGACTTACGCGTTGCAGCATCCTGAAAATATTCCCCAAGTGCAGCCCCTGTGCATGCAACAGCACGTGGTGGAAACCCGCTACGTCTGCCATCTGCCGGCAACGCCCATGACCCTCGTCATTCACGACGAGCGTTACAGCCCCGATTCCACCGTATTCGCCGGACTCGGCGCGGTCTTGGAACCGCAAAGCAGAACCCAGAGTGCGATTGGCGTCGGGATCGCCGCCGCATTAACCGGCCACGGCCCGGCCAACCGCCATTTCGTGTCGCCCAGCGACGTCAATATTCAGTATTACCGTTGGGATTGCGTCGAAAATTGCGTCCAGCCGGAGTTTGAGTGGATTCGCACCATCAAGGAAAAATACAAGCTCACTCCGTTTCTGAAGGTTTACGGTGGCTACGCACCCGATCGCGACGGCGAACAAGTCAGCATCAAAATCAAGTCGCCTGTGCCGATGGTCGTCGCCATGTTGCCTTCGGGCATCGCTGACCAAATTTACTCGAAGCCCGAAATGTTCGATTCCGCACTCGAGAAAAATTCTTGCCAGCAACGCGGCGTTCAGTCTTTGCAGTTTCAGTGCACCTTCAATGCAGCCGACGGCCCGCAGTCGCTCGTCCTCGGCCCTGAATCGACCTCGAAGGTCCCTCACAAAAACGCCGAAGTCGAGATGCTGGCCTACAAGTGCACTGAGAACTGCAACGTCCTTCCGCCTGATAAACCCGCGAATAAGTAGCACCCAGGCTTCTCAAGGTCTCGCAACGAGAGGGTGGGATACTTTTGACGGCGCCATCCTTTACGGCCGTGCGCGGTTGACGGGATAGGAGACAGAAGCGGCCAAAGTTGCACCCCCCCTGTGCGCGTGCGACACTCGTTTCCGAATTGCGGTAGAATATCTCGCCAAAAAGAGAGATGAGGCGTGGACTATGCGGCCATTGGATTCGCAATTTTGGGCCTCGGCTTCGGATTGGCCGCAGCGTATTTACTGGTTCAAATCCGCTCAGATTAAGGTCGATCCCGGCTGGAAGACACAATTAGACGAACCTGTAGAGTTGACAGACCAGAATTCCGACTGGATAACAGGAGTTCTTGAGTGGAGCGACAAAGCTGCTGCGCTTAATGCCAAAGCCGCCATTCTGACGGCCTGTGCTGTTGTGTTTAGCACCATCGCAAGCGTCTTAGGTTCGCTGGCCGCTTTCAGGTGATCCCCGGACGAGAGCCGCAATCAATAAAGCCGCGTCTACGATGCCACAAGTCAGATAAGGCTTAATTTTCGGAGCGTGGAAACAAGCAGTTCCCGATGTTTTTGATGCGGCTTGCGTTTCCCTGTCCGCGCATAAATAAGCATTCGTCGAGAGAGGCCCGTTTCCTTTTCTATGATGCTTAATCGTGCTTTTCCCAAAGCGGGCCGTATTTTTGTCTCCCATTCATCACGCCGGGGATCGGAATAGTGCGTATAAACATCAGTTTCGCAATGAGCCAGTCGTGATTCGACATCCTCAATAGCGTTAGATTCCTTTCCGATGTATTTGATTTGTTCTATTTGAACGCGACGCCGTTGTAGAAGCCCGATAGTTTGTTTTCCAGATGGATTCCCGTCGGCATCTGCATTTTTTGTTTCTGGATGGAATTCATATTCAATCAAAATATCGCCGTACGTTTTTATGCAGGCATTTCGCCGGTCGCCATAATAATGATTCGTCGTAATGCCATATTTTTTGCCAGTGTATTGGTCGATCCAATCTATTTTCAGCCATCGTTTTGAATCCGATTCATACGGCGCGATTAAATGAAAATGCTCTGGATCACTGCCGATGGGATGGCCAAGCTGCTTCACGTGACACGATAAAAGAAAATTGAATGGTTTAATTTGATTTGCATAGTTCTTTCGTTGATTTAATTTGTTTAGCGGAAGCATGAGGGCAGGACTGCTCACGGTGATTCGGCCTACTGCGGGACAATTCTCGAAATTTAAGCTTTTTGGTGATAATCCAAGTGCTTTGCGAATGATGTTTAGCCAAGTTTGCGCGATCCAGTTGCGATCCTCATTTTCCAAGTCCATCGGATTCAAAAGATGGCCTAGCCCATGTTCTGACCACCTGTCGGCACGGTTATTTATTCCTTCTCGAAGAAGAACAGGCTCGCCCTTTGAATTGCACAGAAAAAGTGCATATCGCTTTGCAGAAATTGCGAGGCAGTGAAGCTGACGCTGTTTATGTGTTACGGGATCGAAATTATCCTCTTCGATTTTGAGGATTGACCCCGGCACTGCATCATTTGCGTACGGATTCAAAGCAGCGAAACGATCCGCGATTTGCTGAACCTGCTTCCAAGATAATGCTTTTAGTGCTTCGCGATTGTTTTTTGTTCTAAGCGAACCGCCGGGGCATGGAATCAATCCCCCGTTCTCAGTCGCAACGATCGCCATAGAATCGGTATCTTCCATTGCATAAGTGCCGCCCAATTCAGTAACGCTATGCTCCAGCAAAGCAAGCATCAGACGGGCCGCTCCGGTTATCAGCGAAGCCATCGGCGGAAAACAATACTCGCCGGTATCATCGGGGTGCGCGATAGAGCATGTAAAAGGCTGTGCGTCGATACCGTAACATTTAACACTAATCACGTGATCTGATTCTTTCCGGTTCATTTCGGCATAAATTCCATAGCTCGTAGCGTTCGCCAGAACCTTTAATGCTTTATCGAGTTTCTTTTTCGCAGCCTCGGCGATGTCGGATTGCAAGCCAAGCCGCTTTCTTTCTTCGATTACCCTCTTGAAAAAATCCTGTTTTCGCGGGTCAATTTCGATTGCTCCGTGTAGTTTTGTCGCCTTTAATCCGTCGAGAACGCCGTGCGCCTCAATGCGAAAAGCATCTACGATATTCGGAAGTTTGCCGGTGAGGAGTACGGAAGCAACTACATCGGGAAGAGAAAACCATAACGCTTTATTTGCTTCGTGCTCTCCCGCGTAAAGATAATTCACGGCCGACTTGCCAATCATTGCTTGCCGCGTTGTATTTGCTCCGAGTTGGCAAAATATCGCCATCAGGAATGACTTTCACAAAGGCTGTTAAGCCTTCCCAAGTCTGAGGATCGAACAGACAGGCAGGATTGTTTTTGATTTCTTCCAGAAAGCAGGTGATTTCTTTCTCGCAGTGCTCAACAACTTTGATTTCGCGAGCAATTACAAACCGCCAAAGCTGCATTCGGCTGTTCACCGTCGGGTACATGGAAAGAAAATCGGTGTAAACGACAGGTACGGGAACCTTGCGGATATGTGCGCTGGTTCTGCCGCCAAAGAACGCTGATTGCGCAAAACCAAGATTTTTTCGAGGAAAATCCGACTGTCGTTTGAGAATCGGTTCGATGCCCATTTCCCGCAGATATGCTTTGCCAATGGAAGCAGGCGAATAAGCTTTTGTAATCTGAAGTGAAAGGCCGTGCTTTTCGTATTCTTCTATAAGTTTTACGGCCAGTTCTGACGTTGCCAGAACGTCGCGCCGGTTGTAATCAATGTATTCTTCCGTGACTTCGACCGTGACGTGCGGCGCGTTGTTTTCCGTGTTCGATGCCGAATGCTTCACACGCTGATTCCAGAGAATAGCTCTGATCCGTCAGCGCAAACGCGAGCGTGCGCAAATCGACAAAATGCCCCCGAAACTTATAGCCTTCTTCAGGTGCGCCGGTTGCGGAACCGTCGGGAATCAGGTCTGATCTTATCGGGATTATTCTGCCCAGTGAATCCTTTCAGTGCGCGCTTGCTGTCAATCTGCTTTATCCCAATTCGAGGTCGATTTTGATGTCTGCGCTTGCGCCCAAGTTTATCTGTGTAAAACCACAATCCTAATGAAAAGCCGCCCGCGAAACGACCGCGAGCAGGCGCAACGTCCCCGGCAATGCGCGATAAGTCGAACGGGTAGATTAAATCCGACAAGCAAGCAGCGAGCTTTGTACGCGGCGCGATACAGCTTGTCCAAGAAACTCGCGCAGCGTGAGCAAGCGAAGCTCCGCGTTGCCCGCGACATCGGCGCTATGCGTTGCAGCGTACTGCTTCAGCATCGGCTACGTCTGCTCGCCGGTAAATCGTCAGCGTAGAACGAGCCACTCTTCGCGGCACTGCCCACGCGACAACGAAGTCTGATAGCATGCCAAACGTCAGGCGCTGCGTTGCGATCGGTGCGCGTTTCTGTGTCGAAGACCACCAATTGCCTCTGGATATGCGCCAAGTGCCTCGGCGGATGATTTTCTTGCTTCGGCTCTCGTCGCGTTTTCGCCTTGTGTCAGGGTAAACGCGGACGGCGAGCGGCAGCGAAACAGGAACGTTGACGCCGGAATTAATACACGTCATCGTTTTAGGCGCATATTTCTCCAGAGGCGTAGCCGATCCACCATTTCGGGCCGAGCTTTTCTGTCAGGAGTCGCGTCCAGAGCTTCGAGCATTTCAGGAATCCAAAGCAGGAGCGTTTCCATGAGGTAGGACAGTTGTGTCCGAATATCCCCGCGAACGAAGCCAGCGGTTGCGAGTATCGGACTGCCGTCTGGATTTTCGCGTGTTTGTTTCGGCCAATCGTATTGATCCACGCTAAGGCGTGCGCGATGATCGTTCACCGGAACCGGAATCGTAATCGGGCTGTTCGCCCTACTCGCAACATGATGTTTGTCCAGTGAGGTCTTGCCGCGTCTTTTTCGGCCACAGGCAGCACAAATTGTTGGACTACTGCCCGCTATGAGCGCTTCCGGTCGCGATTCCCCGCACGCGCATTGCGCTTTTTCGCCCAAACGACGCGCAGCAACGGCTTTGCGCTGATGCGCTGCAATCGGATCGCGAATTGGAAGCTTCCGGGCCATTCACGCCGTCTTTGCATAGAGCGATTCAAAACTCAGCACACCGGCAGAACCAAGCTGATCGAGCACGGCGGTGTCCAGCACTAGCGGGATTTTCTTGCCGCTGGCGTCCGTGATGCGCTTGCGACGGAATTTCTTAAGGCCCGATTCATTCCCAGTCTGAAGATATTTCTGGACAGCGGCCCAATACTTCCCAAGCTGAGTTGCTTCTTTTGAATCGCGAGTAGCAACTTCGCGCACACCATCGGGAGTAGGGACAGCGAGAATTCGCAGAAGCTTGTCGCTGCGTCTGGCGAGGTACTGTCCATTCCTGCGCTTGCGCAAAGCCGATTTGCCGAGCCGGGCCACAAGTCGGGGATCGAGGTCGAACTCGCGGGAAGCTTGCCGCAGAGACACGCGATCGGCCCGCATTTTTGAGATGACGTGTGTAACCGCAGACCACGTATCCTGAAACGACTTTGGCTTCGCGAAGAACTGCTTTCGCCGTTCGCGGGGCTGCAATCTTTAGCCTTTGCCGCGCACGTGATTGGTTCTTGCGAGGTGACTTGTCGGTTCTGCCGCCTGTTCGAGTGTTTCATAACGCCCTCCTGAACTTGGTTCGGCGACAGAATTAAGGAATGGATAAGTTTTGTTAAGGACACAAAATAAAGTTTCGTGTCCGCATCGCTGGTAGAGTATGCAAATGCATAGGGCTACGCTGGATTGGAAATCAAAACTTCATCCTGCTTTTATTGAAATGGCAGATGTATACAAGGAATTCTCGCTGGCCCTCGCGATGACTCTGGCGCAGGCGAAAAGCGAGGAACGTGGTCTGGGACGTAAGATCACATCCGAGGATAAGTTGCGCATCGCTAAACGGGTTATCGCAAAGCGAGACGAACTGGTTCAGCGGTTCGATAAAGAAATCGTGGACATTGATAGCCGCTATAAGCCATTGCCCGCAAGCACGCTCTGCTTTCCGTACATGACAGAGCTGGGGCAAGAAGATCAGTCGGCTGAGACCGAATCACGCACATTTGCTGAATGGCTGCATTGGGAACGTCATCACGAATCCCTACAGAACGCAGCGGAAGCGGACGAGCAAGGCGATATGAGCGCGTGGGATCGGATCGCGCGAACAGCGAAGAGATTGGCGCACTATTGTTTTCAAGAAAGGTGCGATCAAGCCGTTTCAGGGCGGCACCTATCATCAGGACATTTTTCAGTTCGGCTTGTCATTCGCGTCAGGAATGGAAAAGCTCACTGGCGAAGAGCTTGCGGATTTTTTCGATTCTGTTCTGTCCATGCGAGAAAATCCACGATGCGCGTGCTCTACAAAAACAACTCGCGCGATTAGTAAAAGACCTCGAAGCAGCCAGCACGAAAGAGCTAAAATAGTGTTCTAAGTAAAAGCGGGACGCGCTGGTGCTACTAACACCGAACGCGCCCCTAACTACCGATGGAGGCGTTAAGCTCCAATGGCAGCTACGCACACCGTACCGCAAGGTTCCGAACACTGCAATTTCATCCCTGTCGAGCCGAGACACGGAGTGATAACGCTGTACGGCTATGGCGTCGATGTCCGTGTGGATCGCGGCCATCTTATTCTCCACGACGGCATCGGCTCGCGCCGCACAACTGCCCGGTTCGCACGGATCGGGCACGGCATTAGACGGCTTGTTGTAATCGGCAACGATGGCACGGTCACTTTCTCCGCGCTTCGCTGGCTCGCCGATCAAGATGCGAGCTTCGTGATGCTGGAACGAAATGGCTCCGTACTCGCTACAGCCGGCCCGGTTCGCCCTTCCGATGCTCGATTGCGACGTGCGCAAGCTTTAGCTTATCGCTCGGAAACAGGCTTGCAGATTGCACGCGGATTGCTCGATCAGAAGCTTATGGCGCAAGCGCGGCTGATTCTCGAAAAGTTTCACGATACCGATGTCGCCGCTCAAATCAGCAATGCTCGCGAAAAACTCGCAACCGCGAATTCGATTGATGACTTGCGGTTTTTCGAGTCCCAAGCAGCAAAAGCATATTGGGCCGCATGGCGCAAGTTGCCGATCATGTTCGCGAAGTCCGATCTTCGTCGCGTACCGGATCATTGGCTCAAATTCGGGTTTCGTGCTTCGCCGCTCACAGGTTCACCCCGATTGGCTGTGAATCCGCCGAACGCGATCCTGAATTATCTTTACGCGATACTCGAATCCGAGGCCCGATTAGCTGCCGCTGCGCTTGGACTCGATCCCGGTCTGGGCGTATTGCATTTCGACAGTCGCTCGCGCGATAGCTTGGCATCCGATTTAATGGAACCAATTCGCCCGCGAGTTGACGCTTACGTGTTCGATTGGATCAATCGTGAGCCACTGCGCCGAGAATGGTTTTTTGAGCAGCCGAATGGCAACTGTCGGCTAGTCGGTTCATTTGCAACGCGGCTTTCGGAAACCGCGCAGACTTGGGCTTGGGCCGTCGCGCCCGTAGCAGAGAGCGTGTGCCGTAAGCTGTGGTCAACCATGAAAAAACCTGCTTTAGCGGCTGGCCCAGCTACGCGATTGACGCAGCAACGGCGAAGCCGAACCGGAGAGGACTTGAGCCTTCGTTCGGTTCCGCCACCACATCCGTCCGCTGTTTGTCGAATCTGCGGTACGCCGATCACTCGCGGCAACACCTTCTGCAAGGCATGTGCGGTTAACGAGTCTAAGAAATCCTTTCTCAAAGTTGCAGAACTGGGGAGAACAGTAACGCACAGCCCAAAGGCTCAGGCCCTTCGTGCTGAGACGATGCGGCGGCAAATGGCCGGAAGAGTTTCGTGGAATCCCGCTGATTTGCCGAAATGGTTGACGAGAAAGGTTTATTGCGAAAAGATTCAGCCGAAGTTGGCGACGTTCACGGCTTCGGCCATAGCGTCAGCACTCGGAGTCTCGAAGCCATATGCGACGGATATACGCGCGGGGCACCGAATACCACATCCACGGCAATGGCAAAAGCTTGCGAGCCTAGTTGGACTTAGCGACACGTAAGGAAAAGCGGCAAATAAAATTCGCGAATCCAGAGTTTGACAGATAAGTCTTTAGCGACGTTTTCGCGCCAGGGTTTGTCTCGCCGCAATCTTCGCTAGACCGAGCACGATCCCGGAATTCGTCATAACTGCATCGCGCCAGCGTTTCTCTGCGGCTCGTTTTAGCAGATCGAAATCCTCTTGCGTCATCTTCACGTTTACCTGAATCGTGCGTTTCATGCCTTCTTGTATCGGCTAAATACAGACTGCCAGCAACGTTACTAATCGTACTCAGAATACTCGCCTGTACGGTCGTACAGCTTACCGTTACAACATCGGGCATTTCTAGAATGGTATATCGCAGCGCGATACCCTCACAATCACATACGAGAATACACGCACACAAGCACAGAGGGGGGAGGCTGCTACTCAGATGAAGACCATGTTCCGGCCCATGTCACTTAGCCCGTTAATCGTTTCCTGTTTGATGTTTCTCACAATCTCATGTGCAGCGAGCCATTTTGCGGTGTTCGGAGCAACCGCGTCCGGGTCTCGGCCACAGAAGAATCCCAAACTGAGCACACCGCTCGTTTTGCTCAGCATGAACGTAAAGCAAGAAACCACGCGCCCAGCCGTGGCCGAAGCCGTCAGGCCGCCAGCGGGTTTCTCAAAAGAAACACTTCCGAAGCCACTACAAGACGCGATTCACGCGGGCCAGATGCACATTACAAAAAATGGTGAAGTGCAGGTTTATATCGAAATGAGCGCGATCGATTCGCAGAGTCTCGATGAACTGCGCAGCTCTGGCGTGACCGTGCAAATCATTGGCGAGCCGAAGCCGGACAAGAGCAAAGGCGAAGTGCTCACGAAGGTTCCCACGGTGCAGGGCTTGCTTCCCATTACGATGATTAACCAAGTGAGCGCACTCTCTTTCGTTCGCTACATCCGGCTCCCAGACTACGGACTCCCGAACACAGGTTCGGTCGAGTCTCAGGGCGACGCGATATTGCAAGCGGCAGCGGCGCGCAGCCAATTCGGAGTTGACGGTACTGGAATTCGTGTCGGCGTCATTTCTGGCGGCATCGGCGGCATTTTCGCTACTGGATGCACCACGTGCGGCCCCGCAACCCAAGCACCCAGCCCAATCACTCTTGGCGATTTGCCCGGTGCGACAGGTACCCGTGATTCCAGCGGGACGCTCGTTTCGGTAACCGGGGGGATTATTGCCCAATCGTTTCCTGCATCCAGTCCAGACCTAGAAGATCACGCGCAGCCTGACGGTCCCGCAGGCGTCAATGCCGAGGGGACAGCGATGCTGGAAATCGTGCATGATCTTGCGCCGGGAGCACAACTCTATTTTGCCAACGGCAACACAGGATTGTCTTTCGAGCAGGCAGTGAATTATCTTGCGGCTAATACGGATGTCGTTGTCGATGACATCGGTTTTCCTAGCCTTCCCGTCGATGATGGAACCGACCCCATTTCGACGAATACAGCGACCGCACTGAATACAGATACAAATCCAATTCGAGGATACTTCACGGCTGTAGACAATTTCGCGCAAGACCACTATGAAGGGCAATATGCGGATTCGGGGAGGGACGGGACTTCCATCACCGGCCTAGCCGGTGATCTCCACACGTTCCAAGCTGTAACGGGGACGACTGTGGACAACGAGAACTTTGGCTCCATCATCGCTGACCCAGCAACCATTCCACCATCCGGAACAATCAGCGTTTACTTGACATGGAATGACCCAGCAAACACATCGTCAAACGACTACGACCTCTTCTTGGTTCCGCTGAGTTGCAGTGGCTTTTCGAGCACAAACCGATTGCCGCTGCCGCCGTGCTCCATCAGCGGCGCACCGCTTGCGAGCAGCAAGAATCCTCAGACTGGTACTCAGCCTCCGATGGAAACGTTGAGCTACACAAACCCAAGCGCCTCGTCCTCCATCGCCGTTGGGATAGTAATCCAGAATGTGAGTAACGCAGCCGCGCCACGCACCTTCGACATGTTCATAGCGGGTGCCCTCGGCGACGGGCCAAATCCCGACCATAACTTCAACACTCTTTCGGGCAGCGTACCAGCCGAAGGCGATGCGGGCGGCTCACCCGTGAGCGTAGTTTCCGTCGGCGCAATAGATCAAACACAATGCACTGCGCAAGGCAATTGCATCGGCTCGGTTGAGCCATATAGCAGTCAAGGGCCGACAGAAGCTACGCCACAAGCAGTGGCGCGAATGAAGCCAGACGTAACTGCGACAGACGACGTGGCCGTTACCGGAGCGGGCGGATTCGGCATGAATGGAACTAACGGTGCCGCAACTAGCGGCTGTGCCATCGGAGAAACACCCTGCTACTTTGCTGGAACTTCTGCGGCAGCGCCACATGCCGCCGCAGTTGCCGCACTGTCCTTACAGGCCGCGCCGTGTTTGTTGTCTAGCTCTAGCGTCAACAAGCCAGCCACGGCCCGTGCGAATCTGCGCAACTTCTTGACGGGCACGGCGGTGCCGCTTCCGGGAATAGCTCAGGCCGCTCCGAACAATATCGAGGGTTTCGGGCTTCTGAACGCTCTTGCCGCAGTTAAAGCGGCGTTGCCAGTTGTAAACGCCAGTGCGAGTCAAACCGTGAATGCAACGGGAGCAACCGGCGCGACCGTGACTCTAAGCGGATCGGCGACTGACCCAGATAGCTGCCCTGTCACTCTGAGTTGGACAGGCAGTTGCGGAACTGCGTCCTCAGCAAACGCCAGCTTAATGTGCCCCGTTGGAAACGACACAGAGGCGCTCACGGCCAGCAACGGCGGAGTGACCACGTCGTTTCCGACTAGCACGGTGCAAATCACGGTAAGCGATTTTAGTGTCGCAACGCCGCAATCAACTGCAAGTGTGAAAACTGGGCAGCCCGCAACCTACACAATTTCTGTCGGGCAACAATTCGGCGCATTCACCAACGCCGTCGCGCTTGCGTGCTCTGGATTGCCATCGCTCACTTCGTGCGCCTTTTCGCCCGCGAGCGTGACACCCGGCTCAGGCAGCACGACTTCCACGCTGACAATCTCGACTACCGCGCCATCTTCCGTTTTTCCGATGTTGCCGCGCCGCGTTCCGAACGTGCCGATATTTTCTGCGTGGCTCGGCTTGCTCTTTATTTTCCTTGCGGGCGCAATCTGGGCCAAGAGATCGCAGCGCAAACTTGCTTTCGGATTCACATTCAGTGCGTTGCTGATTTGTGTCGCGTCGGCAATCGTTGCTTGTGGCAGTGCGAGCAAGGGGCCAACGAATCCGGGAACGACGCCGGGAACCTATACGGTTTCCGTCACGGGAAGCTCGAATCAGTTGCAGCACTCGATGAATGTAACGCTCACAGTCCAGTGAAACAGATCGTGAAACGTTGAAAGAAAAGCTAAAACACTCAAAGGAGATACAATGAAAAAGACTTTGTTTTCACTCGCGCTACTTGCTCTTGCGGTTCCCTTGCAGGCACAAGAGTATGCGAAACCCGCACCCGCCCCGGCAAATGCCGCCAGCGCCACTCCGACACGCATGACGGCGGGCGCAAGGGTTTACATCGTTCCGAATCAGGGTTTCGAGGATTCTCTTTCCGCAGCGATCACCAAGAAAAAAGTGCCGGTTGTAGTAGTTGAAAAGGAATCCACGGCGCAATTCAAGGTTGAATCCACCATTGATTTTAAGAAAGGATCGACCGCACGCGCAATTTTCTTAGGCCCGGCGAATGACGGGGCAGCTACAACAGCTTCCGTTCGCGTGGTAGATGAGGCGAGCGGTGCGGTGGTGTTCGCCTATAATGTGCGCAAGTACGGAAACACAAACACGCAGAGCACGTCAGAGGCATTCGCGAAGCATCTGAAGGGTTTCATCGAACACGGCGGCTCGTAGGAATAGGCGACGGCGTCGCGGCAAGTCTCATTTGCGTTTATGCCGTAGCGAGAAGCCGCGCGGCGTGACCCCATTAACAAGCTAGCTTCAGAATGGAGGAGGACTTCATGTTCTGTACGCAATGTAAAAGCGAGCTACCGGACGGGTCGGAGTTCTGTCTAAAGTGTGGTCACGCACTGAGAGTAAGCGGCCCCAAGACTGTCTCGCCAATGAAAACACTCGGCTGGATTGGACTGGGAATAGCAATAGCTGTTGCCGGATTCTTCGCTTGGCGAATTACCGCGACACGCGCCTCGGCCCCTACGTCTCAGCGTGCCACGACCCAAGAATCCTCCGTATCCCAAGCTAGCACAACTGTCGCGCCCGTCCCGCGACCGCGCGTTCTCTCGGCCCAAGACATTTTTCAAACGGCAAATAGCAGCATGGCCTTGATCGAAACTTTCGATGATGAGGGCCACGGACTGGAACAAGGTAGCGGATTCGTGGTTTCCAATGATGGAACGGTGTTGACGAATTACCATGTTATCCGTGGAGCATCAAGAGCCACGGCGAAATTCGGAGACGGAACGGAAGGCGAAGTAGCTGGAGTGGTCGCATTCGACCAAAATCACGATGTTGCTGTGCTCAAACTAGCATCGCCGCCGAAAGCATTCTTGCATATAGGAGACTCTGACAACCTCAAAGTAGGGCAAAAAGTAATCGCCATCGGCTCGCCGTTGGGCTTCCAAAACACCGTTTCAGAAGGAATTGTCAGTGGCCTGAGAAATGGAATAATTCAGATGAGCAACCCCATCAGCCCCGGCTCAAGCGGTGGCGCAGTTTTCGACCGCTACGGAAATGTCGTTGGAATTTCAGTTGCGACTGTCACGTCGGGCCAGAATTTGAATTTTGCTGTCCCGATTAACTGGGCAAAATCTTATCTGAATAGCGGAAATCCGCAGACATTTGCAGACGTGATTGCGGAAAATACCGTAACCAATGACGTGTTGGACGGCTCCATACAAATTCCAGCGACACAATTGAAGGATTGGCCTCTCACTGTAAACCGGAACGTGATGAACAATGTCGAAATCGAAGGTCAAGTGACTTCGACTGGCGGCATGGGCGGGGAGATTACGCTTGCCTTGTACGCCGAGAGCCAGCCCCAGCCAATATACGTTTGCCGAGCAACGAATTGCACGATTAACAAAAAACTTCCTGCGAGCGGAAAGTACGCGCTGGTACTGGATAATCGCGCGTCGCCGCTTTTCGCTCGAACAGTGACAGGAAAACTCTCTGAGAAGTATGTGAAGTAAAATCAGGGCTGTTTCCGGGCCGTAAAAACTCTAGGCTATCCGCCCGCGTAGCCGTCGCGCCCGTATGGGTTTGTGCCTGTGCGGGCGCTATCTCGGCTTCGCTTTCCACCGTCCTAAAACATATCCCGCGCACAGGGGGGGTGCAACTTTGGCCGCTTCTGTCTCCTATCCCCGTGCGCGGTTGACGCTCGCATGCGCGTCCTCTATACTGGCAATGGTGTTGGTGGTTGGCCGCTTTTCCCTGCCGCTCCTGCGAAAATTCCCGAAGAGGCATCAGGCAGCGTGAAAGTAGTGCCCTGCTGTAACATTTCCAGGATTCGAAATTCGCTCAAGTTAGAATTGGAGATTCAGGACGGTTGAAGTGATTTATGCCGAGGCATCGAATTCGAGATTGCCCCGAAAATTCGCGCGTAAACTAAATTTGGAAACGCCATGCGTAAATTAGAATTGGAAACGCAAAATGACTGAAGCAACTTGCCGCCGCGAAATCGAACTCGAGATTCCCGCCGAGAACGTTCAAAAAACGACGGAAAAAATCGCGCGTGATCTGGCGCGCGTGGCGCGCATCCCCGGTTTTCGTCCCGGCAAAGCGCCGGTGACGCTGATCCGCCGCCGCTTCGCCGCGGAAATCAAAGGCGAAGTGCTCGAATCGCTGGTTCCTGAATTTCTCGAGCAGGCGCTAACGGAAAAAAAGCTCTCGCCCGTCACGCGCCCGGAAGTCGACAAAGTGGACTTCACCGAAGCAGGGCCGCTGAAATTCCGCGCCACGTTCGAAGTGCTGCCTGAATTCGTGCTCGGCGATTACAAAAATCTGGAAATCGAAGTCGAAGACCTGGAAGCAGGCGACGCTGAAGTCGATAAGACGCTTGAAGAAATGCGCGAACGCGCCGCGACCTATGTTCCCGTCGAGGGGCGCGCCGCCAAGGACGGCGATTTCGTTCAGGTGAAAATCATGGGCACGCCCGCGGGCGGCGGCGATCCCATTCGCGCCGACAATGTCCAGTGCCACATTGGCGCCGAAGAAACTCTGGAAGCCTTCAACGAGAATCTGCGTGGCGCTTCTCCCGGCGAGACGCGCCGCTTCGAAACGAAGTATCCCGACGATTATCCGGATGAGAAGCTCAAGGGCAAGACCTACAACTACGCGGTGGAAGTCAGAGCTATCAAGGAAAAGAAATTGCCGGAGCTAAACGACGATTTCGTGAAGGAAATCGGCGAAGGAGCATCCGGCGCCACAACTCTCGAAGAGCTTCGCGGCAAAATTCGCGAACGCCTCGCCGCCGCGCGTGAAGAGCATCAGCAATCGCAGGGGCGCGAAAAAATTCTCGACGAACTCGTCAAGCGCCACGATTTTCCGGTTCCCGAAGCGTTGATCGAGCATCAAATGGACGCGCGTCTCGAACGCATGGTTCGCACGCTCGCGGCTCAGGGAGTGGATCCCCGCGCCGTCAACGTGGATTGGGTCGCCATGCGCCAGCGCCAGCGGGAGCGCGCGGAGCGCGATGTGAAGGCGGAGATCCTGATCGATCGCATCGCCACCGCCGAAAACGTCGAAGTCTCCGACGAAGAGCTCGAAAAGGAGTTTGCCAGGCTCGCGGAACGTAGTGGCGAATCCGCAGCAGTGATTCGCGCGCGCTTGACAAAGGAAGGGGCGCTCGATAGGATGAAATCGAAGTTGCGTAGTGATAAAACAATTGACTCGCTTCACCGCACGGCTCGAATTCAAACCATCGCTAAACGTGAAAAATAATACCTGCTTCGTACTCTGGTGCGCGCCGGTCAACCTCCGATGAGAGATATCCCGGCCCCGTACGCAACAACGCTCGTTCCCATGGTGGTCGAACAGACCAACCGCGGCGAACGCGCCTATGACATTTACTCGCGCCTGCTGAAGGACCACATCATCTTCATCGGCACGCCGATTGACGACCACGTCGCGAACCTTGTTACCGCGCAACTCCTGTTCCTCGCTGCCGAAGACCCGGAAAAGGACATTTCGATTTACATTAATTCGCCAGGCGGCGTGATTACTGCGGGGATGGCGATTTACGACACTATGCAGTTCGTCCGGCCAGACGTCGTCACCTATTGCGTGGGCCAGGCGGCCTCCATTGCCGCGGTTCTGCTTATGGCGGGCACTCCCAAGAAGCGCTACTCGCTCCCGAATTCGCGCATCCTGATTCACCAGCCGTGGCTCAGCGGCCTTTCCGGCCAAGCTACCGACATTGATATTCACGCCAAGGAAATCCTGCGGACGCGCGCGGGATTGAACAAGCTCATTGCCCATCACACCGGCCAGACGGTGGAGAAGATCGAAAGGGACGTCGAGCGCGATTTCATCATGTCGGCGGAACAGGCCAAGGAATACGGGGTCGTTGACGAAATCATCTCCAAGCACCGCTAGTCCGTTCCAAAAGGTTAGTAGCTAAACCGATGAACAGGCGCGCGGCGCCCAACCGGTGGCGTACAATAGCGGTTACGATTTGCACCGCACACACGATTTGAACTGGAGGCCAACATTCCGGTGAAGCGATTTAGCCCAGACGAAGCCCTTCACTGCTCCTTCTGTCACAAGACTCAGGAGCAGGTGGAGAAGCTCATCAGCTCGCCTTCGGAATATCCGCGCTCCTACATTTGCAACGAGTGCGTCAGCGTATGCCAGCAGATCCTCGACGAGGAAAAGCGCGAACAGGTCACTCCGGCGAATCGCCGTTTGCCCCGTCCGCCCGAAATCAAGGCCTTTCTTGACGGCTACGTGATTGGCCAGGACAAGACGAAAAAGAAACTGGCGGTCGCTGTCTACAATCATTACAAACGCATCTTCTTGAATCGCACGCCGAGCGACGTCGAACTCACGAAATCCAATATTTTGCTGATCGGCCCCACCGGCACGGGCAAGACGCTTCTGGCACAAACGCTTTCGCGCATGCTTGAAGTTCCCTTCGCCATTGTGGACGCCACGACGCTCACGGAAGCGGGTTACGTTGGCGAAGACGTCGAAAACATTATATTGAAACTGCTGCAAGCCGCCGATGGCGACGTCCAAAAGGCGCAGCAAGGCATCATTTATATCGACGAGATCGACAAAATTTCGAAGAAGGACGAGAATCCGTCCATCACCCGCGATGTTTCCGGCGAAGGCGTGCAGCAAGCGCTGCTGAAAATTCTGGAAGGTACCACGGCGAATGTTCCGCCGCAGGGTGGGCGCAAGCATCCGCATCAGGAATTCACGCCCGTGGACACCACGAACATTCTTTTCATCTGCGGTGGCGCCTTTGTGGGCATGGAGAAAATCATCGAGCGGCGCATCGGGCAGAAGTCGCTCGGCTTCCACGCGGACGTTGCGCCTTCCACGCCGTCGCGCCGCAACATCGAAGTCCTCGAGCAGGCGCAGCCGACCGACTTGATTCGTTATGGCTTGATTCCTGAATTCGTCGGCCGCCTCCCGGTTCTCGGCGTGTTGGGCGATCTCGATAAATCGGCGCTGATTCGCATTCTTCAGGAACCGAAGAACGCACTCATTCGCCAATACCAAAAGCTTTTTGAATTTGAGAATGTCCGCTTGAAGTTCACCGACGACGCTCTGGAAACCGTCGCCGAGCTGGCCTTGCAGCGCAAAGTCGGCGCGCGCGGCCTGCGAATGATTTTGGAAGACCTGATGCTTGACCTGATGTATCACCTCCCTTCACAGCGCAAAATGCGCGATTTTATCGTCACCGCTGATATGGTCAAGAGCCGGGAAATCAATTGGAGCTTGCTCGAAAAAGCGGGCTAACCCTCTAGGGAGAAGCAAGGAATTCCATGTTTAGCCGGGAAAAACTGGAAACGAAGCGCGTGCCGATGATGCCGGTGCGCGAAATGGTGATCTTCCCGCAGATGATGACGCCGTTCATCGTCGGCCGCGAAGCCTCCGTGCGCGCTCTGGAAGAAGCTCTCGCCGGCGAAAAGAAGATTTTTCTCGCCACGCAGCACGATGCTTCCGTCGACGACCCGCGCGCCGAGGAAATTTATCAAGTGGGAACGCTGGCCAATATTGTTCAGAGCGTCAAGCTGCCTGACGGCAACATCAAAGTCCTCGTCGAAGGCGCCGAACGCGCCAAAATTGTCCAGATCACCAACGACGAAGGCTTCTTCCGCGCGACGATTCGCGTCATTCCCGTCAAAACCGAGCCAAACCCGCAGCTCGAACAAGCCGCCAGCCGCGTTACCGGCCTTTTCGAGCAATACGTGAAGCTCTCGCAATCGCTGAATTACGACACCATGATCGCCGCGATCCGCGTGGATGATGCCGCGAAACTTTCCGACGCCATCGCCGCGAATCTGCAGATTCCCGTGGAAGAAAAACAGGAACTGCTCGAAATTTTCGATCCGCTGGAGCGGCTGAATCGCATCGGTGAGATCCTCGACGCCGAAACCGAAAAGCTCAACGTCGACCGTAGCATCAACACGCGAGTCAAGCGCCAGATGGAGCGCGCCCAGAAGGAGTATTACCTCAACGAAAAATTGAAGGCTATTCAGAAGGAACTCGGCCGGGGCGAAGCGGGCGAGCTCGACCAGCTCAAGAAGAAAATCGAAATTTCCGGCATGCCCAAGGAAGTGCAGGAAAAGGCCATGCAGGAGATGAAGCGGCTCGAAATGATGCCGCCGATGTCCGCCGAATCCACCGTCTCGCGCAATTATCTCGACTGGATGCTCGCCGTGCCGTGGAAGAAGCGTTCGCGCGAAATTCGCGACATTAAGCGCGCCGAGGAAATTCTCAACGAAGATCATTACGGCCTGGAAAAAATCAAGGAGCGCATCCTCGAATTCCTCGCCGTTCGCCAGCTCGTCAAGAATCCCAAGGGCTCGATTCTCTGCTTCGTTGGCCCTCCGGGAGTGGGCAAGACTTCGCTCGCCATGTCCATCGGCAAGGCTACGGGCCGCAAATTCGTGCGTGTTTCCCTGGGCGGCGTGCGCGACGAAGCCGAAATTCGCGGCCATCGCCGCACTTACATTGGCGCGCTGCCCGGCCAGATCATCCAGATGATGCGCAAGGCCGGCACTGTGAATCCCGTGTTCGTCCTTGACGAAGTTGACAAGATGTCCATGGATTTCCGCGGCGATCCTTCGGCTGCGCTCATGGAAGTTCTCGATCCCGAGCTCAACCACGCCTTCACTGATCATTATCTGGACGTCGAATACGATCTTTCGAAAGTAATGTTCGTCTGCACCGCAAACGTCTTGCACACGATTCCTCAGCCGTTGCAGGACCGCATGGAAGTTCTCCGGCTTCCCGGCTACACCGAGCAGGAGAAAATGCAAATCGCCAAGCGCTTCCTGGTCCGCAAGCAGCGCGAAGCCACGGGAATTGCCGAGGAAAACCTGACTTTCACGGACGAGGGACTGCTGCATTTGATTCGCCACTACACGCATGAAGCCGGCGTGCGAAATCTGGAGCGCGAAATCGCGAATATTTCGCGCAAGGTCGCGCGCAAGCTGGTCGCCGAAGGCAAATCCGCCACCGTCGACGTTACGCCAGCCAACGTAAATTCCTATCTTGGCATCATCAAGTACCGCGACATGCTCGCGGAGAAAAAGAATGAAATCGGCCTCGCGGTCGGCTTGGCCTGGACCGAAGTCGGCGGCGAAGTGCTCCGCACTGAAGCCACGCTCATGCAAGGCAAGGGCCGCCTGACGCTTACGGGAAAACTCGGCGACGTCATGCAGGAATCGGCGCAAGCAGCCATGAGCTACGTCCGCTCGCGCAGCCATCTCTTCGGCTTGCCAAAGGACTTTTATCGTCATCTCGACATTCACGTGCACGTGCCCGAAGGCGCCATCCCGAAAGACGGTCCCTCCGCCGGCATCACGCTGTGCACATCGATTGCCAGCGCGCTCACGCGCATTCCCGTTCGCTGCGATTTGGCCATGACGGGTGAAATTACTTTGCGCGGCAAAGTGCTGCCCATCGGCGGCGTAAAGGAGAAGCTGCTCGCTGCTCACCGCCTCGGCTTGCGCACGGTGATTTTGCCGCGCGACAATGAAAAGGATATGGCAGACGTTCCGCCTGAAGTTCAGGCCCAGATGTCCGTAAAATTTGTCGATACCATGGACGAAGTGTTGTACTTGGCGCTCGAGCGGCCCTTGACGGCCAGCCCCACGCCCGTCCCCGAAGTTGCGCCTGAATTTGACGCCGGCGCGCCGCAGGACAACGAATTCACCAACTAGGCCTTCGGTTTTCCCACGAAGACGCAATAACGGTTCAGGCCGGAGGGGGAATTCCGGCTGGTTCGAAAGTTCACCTGCCCGAGGAACATCCCGAGTGCTCCCGTGCCCGAGAAACCTCAGGTCAAAAATTTGGACGTAGAAGCAAAAATCGAATAAATCAACTTAAGGAAATATCAGATGAGCATCAGTCTTGCAGAATTGAAGGACCGCAACATCACCGACCTGGCGAAAATCGCCAAGGAACTCAATATCCCCGGCGCCAGCGGCATGCGCAAACAGGAGTTGATCTTCCAAATCCTCCGCGCGCAAACCGAAAAGAACGGCCTGATTTTCTCCGAGGGCGTTCTCGAATGCCTCCCCGACGGCTTCGGCTTCCTCCGCGCGCCCGAATACAATTACCTGCCCGGCCCCGACGACATCTACGTCTCGCCGTCGCAAATCCGCAAATTCGATCTGCGCACGGGAGACACCGTCTCCGGCCAGGTCCGCCCGCCGAAAGATGGCGAACGCTACTTCGCGCTGATTAAAGTCGAGGCGGTCAACTTCGAAGATCCTGAAGTCGCGCGCAACAAAATCTTCTTCGATAATTTGACGCCACTCTATCCGCAGGAGCGCATTCGCCTTGAGACCACCAAGGAAAATCTCACCGGACGCGTTCTCGACATGCTCTGCCCCATCGGCAAGGGCCAGCGCGGCCTGATTGTCGCTCCGCCGCGCACCGGCAAAACCATGATGCTTCAGTCGCTCGCCAATTCCATCACCACAAACCATCCGGAGATCGCTCTCATCGTTCTTCTCATCGACGAGCGCCCCGAAGAAGTCACCGACATGCAGCGCACCGTGAAGGGCGAAGTCATCAGCTCCACGTTCGATGAGCCGCCCCAACGCCACATCCAAGTCGCCGAAATGGTCCTCGAAAAGGCCAAGCGCCTCGTTGAGCACAAGCGCGACGTGGTTGTGTTGCTCGATTCGCTCACGCGTCTCGGCCGCGCTTACAACGCCGTCACGCCGCCATCGGGAAAGGTTCTCTCCGGCGGTATTGACGCCAACGCTTTGCAACGCCCGCGCCGCTTCTTCGCCGCCGCGCGAAATATCGAAGAAGGTGGCTCGCTCACCATCATTGCCACGGCCCTCATCGACACGGGCAGCCGTATGGACGACGTGATCTTCGAGGAATTCAAGGGCACCGGCAACATGGAAATCAATCTCGACCGCCGCCTCGTCGACAAGCGCGTGTTTCCCACGATTGATATCAATCGCTCCGGCACGCGTAAGGACGAATTGCTTTTGCCCGCCGACGAGCTAAATCGCATCTGGGTTCTGCGCAAGGTCTTGAGCCCGCTCTCGACCGTCGAAGCCATGGAACTTTTGCTCGGCCGCCTCTCCAAGGCGAAAAACAACGCCGAGTTCCTCTCCTCCATGTCCAGCCCGAACTGAATCAGCCCCAGCTAACCTAGTGGCACAGGCCTGCCTACCGCAGGCAAGCTTCAGCCTGTGCGCCTTGCTTTTTGGCAGTGAGGCGCTTTTGGCCTCTCTAAGGGTTTGCTGGGCGGCTCGACGCGGCTTTGCCTCTGTAGCGCAGAGCTTCGCATTTTGAAGTTCTGCGGCTTTTGGCCTTGGTTCGCCGCGGCCCTTCCGTTCGCGGCAGCCTAACTGAAGGTCTGGCCGGTCTGGTTCGCCGTGGTTTCCCGCGCGAGCATGGCAATGAGACGGGCAACCTCGTCCGCTTCCATCGCCGTGCTGTCAACCAGCACGGCTCCCTCTGCCCTCACTAGCGGCGAATGCTCGCGCCCGGCGTCGCGACGGTCGCGTTCGCGAATTTCCTCGAGCGTCCGCGCCAGATCAATCGCATCGCCCTTCTGCTGATGCTCGCGCCAGCGCCGTTGCGCGCGCGTCTCATCCGAGGCCGTGAGGAAAATCTTCAGCTCCGCGTCGGGGAAAACAACGCTGCCGATGTCGCGTCCTTCCATCACCACGCCGCCCTTCGCTCCCGCGCGCCGCTGCTCGGCGACCAGCACGCGCCTGACGCCTTCGATCACCGCGATTTTCGACGCCGCCTGCGAAACCTCCGGCGTGCGAATCTCCTTCGTCACGTCCTCGCCATCGAGCAGCACATTTTGCCCGCCGTCCTGCGCGCGCAAATCGATTCGCGTTGCACCGGCCAGCGCCACAAGTTCATCGGTCGCATCCAGCGGAATTTTCCGCCGCAGCGCCTTCAGCGCCACTGCGCGGTACATTGCGCCCGTGTCGATGTACGTATAGCCGAGAAGTTCGGCGACGCGCCGCGCCGCCGTGCTCTTCCCCGACCCCACCGGCCCGTCAATCGCAATCACAAGCTTTCGTTCCACGTTAATCAGCGGCCTTATCTATGGGCAAACAGAATTACACTGACCACGGTCGCAACCAGCAGGAATGATGCGGCGCACATAGCCCAGTAGCGTTTAATTCGGTGACGCGTTCCTATACCTTCTGGGAAAAGAAACTTGTGTTGACGCCAAACCCGAAACGGAGTGAGCGGATTCATGGAATAGGCGTCATATCTCATAACATAAGGGAGTTTATCGTTGACCTCTTGAAGAAGATCAATCTGCGAAGACCTAATTCGAAAAAGATAAATCAAGCATCCAAACCAGCCTAACAGCCCAGCGGCTCCAAGCGCTGCGTATTCTATCCAGTAAGGCATCTATAGCTCGCTCAAATCCGTTTGAACGCCCGCTCGATCTCGCGCACCGAATACCGCAGCACCACGGGCCGCCCGTGAGGACAGCTCATCGGATAGTCCGTCTTGGCCAACTCCGCGAGCAGCCATTCCATTTTCGTTTGATCGAGCGGCATGTTCACTTTGATCGCCGCCTGGCACGCCGTGGACGCCGCAATGCGCGATTGCAGCGAATCGAGCGAAATCGCCTGCGACTCGCGCGCCACGCCATCGAGAATTTCCGCGAGCAATTTCTCCGCGTTCCCGCTCGCAATTCCCGCCGGAGCAGCCGCAATCGCCACGCTCCGCGGCCCCATCAACTCCGCCTCGAATCCATTCGCGCGCAACTCTTCTTCGATCTGCTCGAAGATCACCATTTGATGGGGCGCGAGTTCCACAACAATCGGCATCAGCAATCGCTGTCCGCCCAATTCTCCCGCGCGCCGCGCCGCCAGATGCTTTTCAAACAGCACGCGCTCGTGCGCCACGTGCTGGTCGACGATCCACAGCCCCTGCCCGTTCACCGCGACAATGTAGCTCGCGCTGATTTGCCCCAGCGGCTTCAAATCGCCAATGCTTTCTGGCCCCGGCAGCGCGCCCGCCGATTCCGACTCGCTCACCGCAGGCTCGCGGCAAGCGTCCGCGGAAATCGCCACACCGCGCGGCAAAATAATTTCCTCCATGGTTTCGAAATTCAGCCGCTGCGGAATCGGACGCTCCGGCGCACCCGTCAATTCGAACTCTCCGGGCAGCGTGTCGACGGACGCTCGCGACATCACTTCGTTTGGAATAATTGCCCGTGGCGGCCCTGCAAAATTCCCCATCCCCGCCGCATTATTTTCAGCGACGCTCGGCGAGAAACTCGCCGCGCTTCCCGAAGCAGCCGCGCCCGCTGCTGCCGCGGAAGTTGCCGAAGCCGCGCCCGCGGGAAAGATTGGCACGGGCCTCGCATTCGCCAGCGCCATGCGAATCGCGTCGCGCACAAAATCGTGCACCACCTGCGAATGCCGGAATCGCACCTCGACTTTCGCCGGATGC
This sequence comes from uncultured Acidobacteriota bacterium, assembly GCA_963757905.1. Taxonomy (GTDB): domain Bacteria; phylum Acidobacteriota; class Terriglobia; order Acidiferrales; family UBA7541; genus DAHUXN01. Next base: position 280,855 of record CAVWSV010000011.1, read on the forward strand.
ACGTTCACGTCGACCTCCGCGCATGGCAAATCAATGAACAGCAGCACCGCCGCAAACGCGCCTGCCGGCAAAATGTTGCGATACGCTTCGTGGATCGCATGCAGCACGAGCCGGTCGCGAATCAGCCGCCGGTTCACGAAAATATAAATCCCGTTGCGATTCGTCCGCTGCACTTCAGGCCGCGAAACGAATCCCGACACGCGGATCCGCGACGTCTCGTCGCCCGCCTCCATTTCCGGCTCGGTGATGGCCGCGCGAATCGGCGCTTCCGCCGGCTGCATTTCGACCATTTCCGCGGCTGCCTGCCGCCCGAAGACTTGATACAGCCGCTCCGCCATCGTCTCGACTGGCGTCGCGTTCAGAATTTCCTGCGTGGGAGTTTTTAGCAAAAAATGCTTGTCGGGATGCGCCAGCGCGTAATGCGTCACCAGCGACGCGATGTGGCCCAGCTCTGTCGTTTCGGATTTCAGGAATTTTCGCCGCGCGGGCACGCAGTAAAAAAGGTCCGCGATGCTGATCGCCGTCCCCACGGGCGCTCCCGCGGGCTTGACGCCGATTAATTTTCCGCCCGCGAATTCGATTCGCGTTCCCTGCTCTTCTTCGGCGGCGCGCGTTTCGAGCGTCAGCCGCGACACCGCCGCAATCGACGGCAGCGCCTCGCCGCGAAACCCCAGCGTCGCAATCGAGAGCAAATCGTCGGCGGTGCGCAGCTTCGATGTTGCGTGGCGTTCAAACGCGAGCAACGCGTCGTCGTGCGGCATCCCGGTGCCATCATCGGTCACGCGAATCAACCGCTTCCCGCCCGATTCCACTTCCACGCGCACCGACTTCGCGCCCGCGTCCAGCGAATTCTCGACCAGCTCCTTCACCACCGACGCAGGCCGCTCGACAACCTCCCCCGCCGCAATTTTATTCGCGACACTCTCCGGCAGTATCCGTATCCGACTCATTATTAGGCCTTCAAAAACACCTACAGGCGAAGTCCTTTCCCCTAAAGGGCCTTAGCTCCCTAAAGCACGGGCTTATCGGCCTTCCGTCCCCGGCGGCAGTAGTTCACCACTCGCAGGGCGCCAAAAAAACTGTCAGCAACGCAAATATCAGTACCAGCATCAGACCAGCGACAAAGACGTCGGCGGACACGTGGTACTTCTCGCCAAATAGGATTAGGCCGAAGAAAAGTGAAACTGTGGCGACTCCCACCGCACCATTTCATTGCCTGGGTTATGATTCCACGTCGACAAGTAGAGAACGAATCGCCACATCAGCCTGTCAGCCTTTATGCCCCGCTCGCTGTGGGTTTTTCTTTGGGCTTCACCGCGATCCCCAATTGGTCGAGCTGGTCGGCGTCGACCTCGCTCGGCGACTCGGCCATTAAATCCTGCGCCGCGGTGGTCTTCGGGAACGCAATCACTTCGCGAATGGATTTTTCGCCCGCGAACAGCGCCACCATTCTGTCGATGCCCAACGCGATTCCGCCATGCGGCGGGGTGCCATACGTCAGCGCGTCGAGGAAAAATCCGAATCGTTGCCGCGCCGTCTCGTCCGAAAGCCCCAGCGCCTTGAACACGCGCGCCTGCACGTCCTGGCGGTGAATTCGAATGCTGCCCGAGCCAAGCTCGACGCCGTTCAACACCAGGTCGTAGCCTTTCGAACGCACTTCGCCCGGCGCGCTCTCGAGTTTCTCCAAGTCCTCCTCGACAATTCCCGTGAACGGATGCTGCGCGCTCACCCACTGCTTGTCCGTCTCGCTCCATTCGAAGAGCGGAAAGCCCGTGACCCACAAAAATTCCCACCGGTCCTTGTTAGCCAAACCTAACTGTTCTGCAAGCCGCAAACGCACTTGTCCCGCCACCCGCGCGGCCGAATCCGTGCCGGGAATCTGCTCTTTCGCCGCCAACGCAACGATCAAGTCGCCGCGCTTCGCTCCCAGACTCTTCGCCAAATTTGTCACCGCCTCCGCGCCCAGCGTTTTGTCGAGCGACGACGTGACTCCCTCCGGCGTCACCTTGATTGTGTAGATCGCTTTCGCTCCCGCGCTTTTCCCCAACTCGGCCAATTCGTCAAGCTGTTTGCGCGACCACGCTGCCGCGCCTTGCGCAACCAGCGCGTACACATTCCCTTCGAAGCCAAACGTCTCGCGCGCCGGCTCGAAGAATTTCGTCACGTCCTGCAATTCCATGCCGAAGCGCAAATCCGGCTTGTCCGAGCCGTACCGCCGTATCGCATCCTTATATTGCATGTGGCGGAACGGCCGGCGGACCTGCGCGCCAATCACGCCGATGGCGCGCTCCATCACGCGCTCAATCACCTCGAAAATATCCTGTTGGCGTGGAAACGACATTTCCAAGTCGAGCTGCGTGAATTCCGGCTGGCGGTCGGCGCGCAAATCCTCGTCGCGGAAGCACCGCACGATTTGGAAATAGCGGTCCATGCCGCTGATCATCAAAATCTGCTTGAAGATCTGCGGCGACTGCGGCAATGCGTAGAACTGCCCGTGATGAATCCGGCTGGGCACCAGATAATCGCGCGCGCCCTCAGGAGTCGAGCGCGTCAGCATCGGCGTCTCGATTTCATAAAATCCCAAATCATCGAGCGCTTTGCGGATCTCGAACACAACGCGATGCCGCAACGCGATATTGCGATGCGGTTTGCGGCGCCGCAAATCGAGATACCGATAACGCAGCCGCGTTTCCTCGTTCGCGTTCGTGTCGTCCTCGATTTGAAATGGCGGCGTCTTCGCGTTATTCAAAATGTGAACGCGCATCGCCATCACTTCCACGTCGCCCGACGCCAGCTCCGGATTCGGCCGCTGCCGCCGGAACACGCGCCCCTCCACCGCCACCACGTATTCCGGACGCACTTCGTCCGCCTTCGCGTGCGCCTCCGAATACTGGTCGCGATTGCACACCACCTGGCAAATTCCCGCGCGGTCGCGAAGATCCAGAAAAATCAGTTGCCCCAAATCGCGCCGCCGGTGCACCCAGCCCATCAAAATGACGTTGCGCCCCGCATCCGCCACGCGTAAGTCGCCGCAATATCCCGTTCGCTTTAGCTCACCCAACGAATCGAACAATTCGCATCCCCCTTCGGCTCTCGGATTGAAAAGAAGCCGTTCTGCAAATGGAAGCTAACTCAAAGAAAAAGACGCGCGATATGTCGAACGCGTCTTCCTATAAATATCGTTCACGCAAGATTCTGACGTGGTGCGCTAAATGCCCCGCCGCGATAAAAGCCAGCGCGCGCACCGTAAACGGCTTTTCGCTGGCGATTCCGCTTCGCATCCACGCGTCGGCCGGCAAATTCTTGAAAAGCGAAAGCGTCGCGAGCCGCACGCGCCGGAACTCCTCGACATGCTCGGACCATCCAATCCCGTCGGCTTCTGCGCCCGAGACGGCCACGTTCTGATCGAAACTCGGCAGAGCAGTGTCAAAGCCGCGGGCAAACCAGAGCGCGCGAAATGCGAAAAGTCTTTCGGTGTCGTTGAGGTGGTTCAGCACTTGCCGGATGCTCCATTTATCCGCCGCGTAGCGGTGCAGCGATTTCTCCTCTGAAATTGTCGCGAAAAATGCCGGCAGCTCTTCGAGTTGCCTTTCGAGCACGCGCAAAACATCGTCGCCCTCGACCTGATCAATATAAGTGAAGTAGTACGGCGCCGCCTCGCTGCGTTCCGGCCGTCCCACAACACGCACCTTCTCACGGCTCGCTCCTGTTATCATGTCGCCCCCTTCGTGCGCCGTCGGCGCAAACCCGTCGTTTCTATCTGCACTGGAATGCGAGGTCAGCAGCAGCTACCGCGCGCCGCGAAAATAATCCACCAGCGCCTCTTCTGAAATTTTCTCCTGCTTGCCGTCCGCGAGGCGCTTGATGCTCAGCATATCAGACGCGATTTCGTCGTCACCGATGATCAACACGTATCGCGCGCCCATTTTATCCGCGCGTTCGAGCGCTTTGCGGAATTTCATCTCCTCGGGAGGCAGCTCGACCGTGTGCTTCTCTCCTCGCAGCACGTGCGCCAGCCGCACCGCCGTCGGATACGCCTGCTCGCCCATCCAAGCGATGAAAACGTCGACTGTGCGTGTCGCGTGAATCTTTTTCGCTTCTTGAATCGCGTCAATAAAACGGTCTTCGCCCAGCGCGAACCCGATGCCCTTGATCCCCTTCGGCCCGCCGAGCATTTCGACCAATCCGTCGTAGCGCCCGCCGCCGCACAACGCGTTTTGCGCGCCCAGAATCGGGCTCGTAATCTCAAACGTCGTCCGCATGTAATAGTCGAGCCCGCGCACCAGCCGCGGCGATTCCGTGAACGGCACTTCGCGCAGCGTCAATTCCTTTTTCAGCTTTTCGTAATGCTCGCGGCAATCCGCACACAGAAGCTCCGAGATTTTTGGCAGCTTCTCGATGATCGCCTGCTCCTCCGGCACCTTCGAGTCCATCACGCGCAGCGGATTCGTCTCGACGCGCCTCTGGCTGTCCGCGCCAAGCTTGCTGAAAATTTCCGGCTCGCGCAATTTCGCGCGTAGCAGCTCCACATATTTCGGCCTGCAGCCCTTTCGTTCTGGCGTATCGGGGCATCCAATCGAATTTATCAGCAGCGTGTATTTCTCGATCTGGCAGCGTTCGAGAAGCACCGTCAGCATCTCGATCAGCTCCGCGTCAATCGCCGGCGCGTCCGACGTGCCCAGCACTTCCGCGCCAATCTGATAGAACTGCCGGTAGCGCCCCTTCTGCGGCCTCTCCCGCCGAAACATCGGCCCAATGTAGTAGAGCTTCTGGTCCCCCGGCCGCATCTGCAGCCCGTGCTCGATGTACGCCCGCACAACGGATGCCGTCGCCTCCGGCCTCAGCGTAACGACATTCCCAAACTTCAAAGGCGAGCGGAATGCATTATCGACAGCGTCGGACGCATTCAGCGCGCTTACACCCGGTCCTGCGGGCAGAATCGGCGAGCTGCGCTGATCAACCCGACATCAATCCGCTTAATCGCTTGACTGTTTTCGGCGTTTCGGGCATTTCTCCCGCGGAAGTCGAGTTCACGCTACCGAGCAACGAGAGTCTGCGCTTGCATGCGAAATAACGCGCTTCCTCGCCATGAGGCATTCCCCGTAACCGATTTGATTCCGGATAAGCTCTAGGCCCCAGAGCCCGTGGTCTGCGAACGTGTACATCTCTTTGTTAACAACGTCCGTTTCCACGCCAATCGACCTCGCAAACAGCTCCGTCTCCTCGAAAATCGGCGTGCGAATCTCTCCGAAGTTGTACGACTCCATCACGCCCCGCGCCGTCTTCTCGAACCAGTTCCACAGCGCCGAATCCGGCGGCAGAATGTCGCGCGTTCCTTTGATGGCCCTGAATTTTCGTTGTTCTGGCATCGTACAATACGAGTGGCTAGTGGCTAGTGACTAGTGGCTAGCAGAAGCAACCATCGCCTTCTCCGACAGCTTCTGCCGAATCGCCGCCAGCATCTTCTGTAACTCCGCGATGCAATCGTTGACCTGCGCAACATCAGCGTGCTCGCAGAATCCAAGCTCTTCGCTTAACAATATCTGCGTTTCCAGTTCCGCAAGCGACCCACTGGCATGAGAGAGAAACTGCAAAAATTCACGCGTACCATGCCGCGCTTGTCCTTCAGCAATATTCGACGGCACCGAAACGGCGGCTCGGCGCATCTGTGAGGTCAGCCCAAATCTCTCGCGGTCCGGAAATCCATCCGTCAGCTTGTAAACCAATTTCGTGAGCGTCATGGCCTTCTGCCAAATCTGCAATTGCTTGTAATGTGTCACCTTCTCGACGCCGTTCATGGTTTTGCTCGATGTTTGCATTTCATTTTTCCTAGCCACTAGTCACTAGCCACTTCTTTCCTGTACGTCTCCTTATATTCCACATACCGCTGCGCATAATCGTTGATCGACCGTTGATCCTCCGCCGTCAATGCACGCCGTAACTTCCCCGGATGCCCCATGAACAAGCTCCCCGGCGGCACCACCGCGCCCTCCGTCACCAGCGTTCCTGCCGCGACAATCGAGCCCGTGCCAATCTTCGCGCCATTCAAAATGATCGCGCCCATGCCAATCAAGCATCGCGACTCAATCGTGCAGCCATGCAGAATCACGCCGTGGCCAATCGTCACATTGTCGCCGAGGACCAGCGGATGCTCGTCGCGCATCACGTGCAGCACCGAGCCGTCCTGCACATTTGTGCGCTCGCCGATGCGTATGTAATGAACGTCACCGCGAATCACCACGCCCGGCCATACACTCGAGTGTTCGCCAATCTGCACGTCGCCAATAATCACCGCCGCTTCGTCAACGTAAGCCGACGCGGCAATCTGCGGCGCCCGCCCGCCATAGCTCCGAATCAAATCCACCCTCCCACCGCACAACAGGCGCTCATAGATGGCTTTCGTCAGGGCATGGCTTCAGCCGTGCCGAAAAGCGCCTCTTTTAATGGGGGCTTTAGCCCCTGAGGTCAGTCGTTTTAGTGGCGAACCCTTTGCCAATACGTTGTCCGCTTGCTTACAGATAAACAGCGAAAGTAACACACGCATCTCAGGCTTACAAGCCAGCGAAGAGACCGGGAAAGACCACACATGCCGCAGTTCGCGAAAGGCGGGCCCAGACGGAGCTTAATGGGAGGCGAGGCTTGCGAATACGTTGAGCAAAAAAAAACGGCTGGCAGCGTTCACTGCCAGCCGTTCGCGTCTTTCAGAGGTAACGAGCCGATTTAGCGATGTCCGTGGCCTCCACCGTGCCCGCCACCATGACCTCCGCCGCGACCGCCACGCGCGCCACCACCGTGGTCGCCGGAAAAACCGCGTCCCGCTGAGCCGTGGAAGCTGTTTCCGCCGCGTCCGTTGCCGCCCGCGAAGCCACGGAAATTCCCGCGATGGTCATTGTTGCCACGTCCGACGAAACTGTGTCCGCGGTCGCCATTGTTGCCACGTCCTATGTAGCCGCCGCGTCCAGCATAGCCGTTGCCGCGATTAAAGTCATGGCCACCACGGACATGGCTGCGGTCGCCAAAGCCTCTGTAACCGCCGCGATCGTCGTAGCCGCGCCCGCGCCCTCGGTCAAAGTACCCGCGCTCGTGTTCGAAACGGTCGCGATCGCCCCAGTAGCGGTCACGGTCGAAGCGGCCGCGATACCACGGGCCCACCCCGATGAACTCACCTCCCAAGAAATACTGCGGGCCCCAGTAGCCGTAAGGAGCGCAATCATACGGATAGTAATCGTAGTAGCCGTATGGACATACCGGCGCTGCCACGTAGCCGCCGTAAACCGGCCCAATCCCGATGCCTATGGATACTTGAGCCTGGGAGTAGCCCGCTGCAAACAAGAAGATTCCAAGCACAGCAAGGTACTTTAGATAACGCATTTTCGGCCTCCTTGTCGTCGCCTGCCCTGTCCGCTGAGGTGACCCGGGCTGCCTCGCTAAACTGGCGAGGCAAACTCCTAGAAGGCAATCCGTGGGCCAAACATCGCTGCGTCGAGTATCAGTGTAAGTAACACATAATACAACAGTTGGTTTATAAGGCATCGCCAGGCCGCTAGCGGGCAATGTAGCGCACCTGGCTGCAAGTCACCACCACCGATGCTTCTCAGCCACCTGAGGAAGTGGCCCGGCAGGGCCCACGGGGATCCCAGCAGAGGTTGGATAAGGAGCGCGGCGTCACGGGATTACGGATTGGGAGAGGAGGGTGATTTGGGACTGGCTTTTCGTGTCCCCGGCGTAGCGCATGCGATTGTGGGCCGTGGCGGTCATTATCGTGAAGTCCATGTGCGTTGTACCTGTTTGCGTAACGCTGACCACCATCCCGGTACGAAGCGAGATAGCGGTGAGGCCGTCGCCTGAGCCGGTCCACTCGCCGAATGTCCGCAAGCCGTTTTTTCGCAAAACCTCGGGCGTACGATCTCTCCTGTTTAGCGGCTGGTTCTCGGTTTGTTCCTCTGGTTGTTGGGACACTCGCGGCCCAGACTGCCGTGCGGCTCGCTCAGCCGGCGCACCCGTGATTTCGGAATGCGTCAGAATGATGGCGCACTGTTCTGGTATTGCAGAGGGCGTTACTGCGTGCGCCACGGCGCCCACCGCTGGTTCGGAACGCACGGCAGGGCAAGGCTCGTCGCGCTCATAGGTGGATTCCGTATGCCACGCGAGCCCAGCGAGCGGTACGTTTTCGATGGCTTGCTCGGACGACCATTTCTCGCCGATGGCGATTCCCTTCTTCGGCACCGAAGCTCCCAGCGTCAATTGACTGAGCCATTGGTTCACAACTGCCGATCGGGATTGGTCATCCTGCAGTCCCTTGAGGCCGGTGACGTCGATAATTTTGCCGCTGGGTTCGAGAGTGAACTCGATGGACTGCCCTTCGAGCTTTTTGAATTGCGCCGCGATTCCCGCCGTGTCCGCGTCGTAAGAATCGCTGCTGCTGGTCGCGGCGGCCTTTTCGTAAGTGACGCGAATGTGCGTCGGGCCCTGCGCAGTCGCTGTGCCTGACACACTGAGAATTTCCAAACGCAAAACCACGCTGACGGATTCGCCAGTCTTTGTAGGCCCTTCCGGATCGACGATAGGGCCAGTGGAATGAGAGGCGCTGTCGACGTGCATCTGCACGCTGTAATGAAGCACTTGCCCCGCGGTGAAATGCGGCGTGAAATGGATGCGTGTGTTCGCGTTGGTACTCGTCGCCGCGAATGCTGACGCAATTACGCTCAGAAGAGATATGAAGATTAATCGGGGAATTCGTGGGAACGAAACCGTCCCGGCCATCATGCTTGCGACGCTACCACAGGGCAAGCACGCGTACAAATCAGCGCTCGTCCTGTGGCGTGCACAATTTGCCTTTGAATGCTTATTCGAGCACCCGCAGGTTGACGAATTTCCTCTTATGTTTATCACACGACGATTATCACGCAACGATCACCTAGTGTCCCGAGGCGCGCCGCGCGATGTGGACTAGCGCCGGAGATTTCAGTGCGCCCGTCAACGCGAAGGTGCCGGCGCGATTTTCCTTGGGCGGGTCTTTCGCCGTTACCAAGCCCCCAATGTTCCCGGATGGGAGAGGGCGAAATTCGAAATTCATTTGTCGTTTGAAATCGACATAGCCTGCGGCGTCGTATGACGCGTTCTGACTTTTGAGATGCATCTTCGCGAAGCGAATTTGCCCGTCGGCACACGAAAAATCGGTCGACGCCGTGGGGAAGCGCGTGCTCCCCGGCCTGCGCGCGTCCGCACGCAGGGATTCGTCGAGGTCGATTCCTTCGTACTTGGCGTCGCGAATTTGCGCGTCGCCGCGGCAAGCAAGCGATTGCAGTAACGCAGCACGGCCGATTCCCGTGGCCGACATTTGCAAGTTGCCAGAAGCAGTGCCTGCGAAGAGCTCTGACAGAGATAAAGTGGGCGCTGAAAGCAATCCCAAGTTCACGCCTTGAAATTTTGCGGTGACATCGTACGTTGGCTGGGCGCTCAAATTGAGCGCAATCGAGCCGAGCAGTTTTCCTCCATAAAATTCCGCTTGCGCATTTGAAAGGCCGACTTTGCGCCCGTCGACCACGGCATCCGCGGTGAATTGGCTCAGGCTAAATGGCGCGATGGCGAATTCGCCAAAGGAAACCGAGCCGCGCCCGCGTAGCCAGCCAGGAATGGGCTGCGGTTCGGGCTTCGACGCAAGAAATGGCAGCAGACGATCGAGAAAACTGATACGGCGCTGCGGATTCAGCCAGCGGTCCATTTTCGCGGCGTCAAGCCCATTCGCGGAGAGCGCGAATTGCCATTCGCCACCGGGTGTCTGGCGTTCAAGTGTGCCGTGCCAACTCGCGCCGAAGGCGTCGGCTGAAGTTAGCTGAATCTTCACATTGTGATCACTCGACAGATTCACCGCACCCGACAAATGTGTAATTTCGTGATTAAGAAACGGGGCACGAATCGTCACACCTGCCAGCGCGATCGTTCCTTGCGGATGGCTGAACATCGACGCAATTGAGGGCGAAGCCGCGCGCGTGAGCGCACGTGGGCCTTTTTTTTGCAGATGAAACTGCGCCGGTCCATCGATCACCCACCCAGGCGGCAAACTGAACCCCAGCGCGCTGGCCGCGCTGAAAAATGTTCGCACGTGTGTCGTCGCGCCGTCGAGCTTCCATGCGGAATGCCATTGCGGAAGACGTTCAGCAGAGCCGCGTACGCGAAATTCGCCGGAATCGACGCCGATCGACAAAATCGCGGGAGCCAGCGACACGGAATCGCCCGAAAACGCCAAGGACGCGCGGCCCATGCGAATAGGGACTGGCGTGCTGCCGCCATCGAGTTCGACACCGTCGGAAGTAACAATCCCCTTCTGCACGCGCGGCGGCCAACCAGATAGCTTCACGTCCATCGCCGCGATGCCATTCACAGCAAGCTGTTCCGCCACGTCGCGATGGAAAGCCCGATACCACGTCAATAGGTCCGCCATCGCCACGCCCCTCGAAGTGATCCCGAGTTTCGAATTCTTCACCGCAACCTGCATCGAATTGGGCGTTGCACTCCAATGGATCGCACCTGTGACGTGAACGTTGGAGCGAGGCGCTTCGAGGACGGCTTGCGTCAATTCGAAACGGGATTCGTAAGGCACCCATCGCGCCTTGATATTCAGATCTGCGGCCGGATCGTCTGGACGCAGCGGCAAATCCCAGCGATGCACGCGGCGTAGCTGCGCGCGCGAGGAGAAATTCCAATCGTATCCAACGGTATTCGCTGTCAGTTGAAGCGAGAAAAGACCGCGCACGCCGTAGTCATTCCCGCGAAGCAATCGCAGAACGTCGGAGAGCGACGCATCGGCCCAATTCAGCTCGAAGGACGCGGGACGCAAGCGCGAGGAGGTGCCACCCACAAGACCGGTCAAACTAAGAATGCCCGCTTGCTGGACCACGACTGCGGCTCGAAACGGTTGCGCCTGTAGGTCAATGTGCCAAACGCCCGGCGCGATCTGCTCGACGCTGCCATCGACATTGGCAAACGCGAACGGCAGCTTGCCTGCGCCCTCCTTGAAATTCACGCGGCCGCTCGAGAGGTCTATGCGCTGCAAATGAAGTGAAGCGCGGCCCGGAGCGGGCACGGTCGGAAGATTTCCGCGCGGGCGCGGCAACCACGATTCGAGATTCCACTCGCCGTCCGCGAGCCGCACCAGATTCAAACTCGGGCCCGTCAGGGACAAGGGGCCGAACTCGACCCGCCCCCGCAGCAGCGCGCTCCAGCGCAGCCCGATGGCAAGCTCGTCTGCACGAAGGAAATATTCGTTACCGAAGCGCGGGTCTTCGGCCACCGTAATACGCTCGGCCTCCAGTTGCGGACCTTCGAGCAGGCTGAAAGCATAGTGACCTACGTCAACGGGACGTCCGAAGGCTGCTTCCAGCCGCCGTGTAAGCGCGTGATGAAGCCAACCGTACTCGAGCAGCAGCGAAATGCCCCAGTCCAGTGCAAAGCACGCAATAACCACCATCAGGAGTATTCGCAACCAACGATGCAACCGCGGCGATCCTGGAAACCTCGTCGGTTCGCTCGTGCGCGTAGGAGCCCTGCCGGAACGTTCGGGAGCTGTAGTCGAAACAAAGGGAGGCATTAGTGCACCTCGTGAAACATACGACCCCAGCGTGTTTCAGTGGGCAGGTACAGCAGCGTCCTGGCGACGCTTGCTAACGTCCCGGCGAAACTGGCGGAATGGTATTCATCGTTAGCCGAGTCTATAGACCAGTAAATCATCAAGGGGCGGCCGGCAATGGCATCACGCGGAACAAATCCCCAGTAGCGGCTGTCGGAACTGTGATCGCGATTGTCTCCCATGACAAAATAATTTCCCGGAGGAATAATCAATTCCCCGTGATGCACATCATGACGCAAACTATCCGCCCATTCCGGAGTAATTTCTTCCGCAATCAACAGGATATCCCTTGGTGGAAAATCGAACATATTCGGATCAGCGTTCGAAAGATCATGGACCGCGTAAGGTTCGACTAACAACTTACCATTGACGTACACGCGTTGGTCCGTAATGCGCAGGTGGTCGCCGGGAAGGCCAATCACGCGCTTCACGTAATAAGGATGATCCTCGTACGGATACTTGAAAACGATCACGTCGCCGCGCCGAATCGGTCGATAGGGCAACATGCGATCGTACCAAGCGCTTCCGCCACCGAAGATAAATTTGTTCACTAGCAGATGATCGCCCACGAGCAGCGTGGGCGCCATTGACGGGGAAGGAATCTTGAAAGCCTGCACGACAAAAGTGGTGCCGAAAACAGCGATGATAATTGTGACCAGCAGCGACGCCAGATAATCGTGCAGCGCCCCTTCTTCGCGGATATCCCGCGTGGAAGCCTCGGAAGAATTCGACGTTGCCGGCGTTTCGGCTTCTTCAGCCATTCGAACTGTCCTGCGCGTGTTCCTCCGCGGCTTGAGTAGGCTCTTCCGCGCGGAGCAGGCGGAGGGCTAAGTCCGCAGCAGCCTGTTCGGCGGATTTCTTGGTGTGGCCTTCCGCCTCCGCCAAAGCTGGGCCGCCCGCTCGCACCCTAACGCGAAACGTCTTATTGTGCTCGGGGCCCGTTTCGCGCACCACGCGATACTCGGCCGTCTGTAGTCCACGGCTCTGAAGCCATTCCTGCAGGGCGGACTTATGATCGGGATCGGCAAGCAATTCGGCAACTGTCAAAGCAGCGTCAAGCAGCGAACGCTCAACAAAAGCCGAGGCGGCGTCGAATCCGGAATCGCGAAAAATCGCGCCGACTACCGCTTCGTAGGCGTCCGCAAGGAGGTTCTGCTTTCGGCGGCCTCCGGTTTTTTCTTCGCCCGGTCCCAGGCGCAGATGTTCTCCGAGCCCGAGCCGATTGGCGGCGTTCTCCGCGCTTGTCACGCTGACGAGTCGCGCCCTGGCTTTTGACAAACTTCCTTCGTCCCATGCCGGGAAACGAGACACGAGAACCCGGCTGACCGCCAGGCCCAGAACGCTATCACCAAGAAACTCGAGGCGCTCGTTGCTTCGCGCATCGGAGTTGAAGATGTAAGAGCGGTGCGTCAGAGCCCGTTCGAGCCATTCGACGCGCTCAAATCGGTGCCCGAGTTTGGTCTCCAGTTCGCTCCGCTCCGCATCGGTCATTGGCGAAATTTCGTTCCCCGGGAAAAAGTCTATGGCTTCGGCGGCTGGAGTTGATTACCAGCTTTGGCCTTTGATTCCGCTGCTCCTTGCTTGCATCGATCCTGGAGTTGGGATGTGATTTGGGCGCAGCCCTCGAACGATTTCTCCGCATCGGCAAACTTATTCAGCCGCTCATCCACCACGCCGAGCACAAACAAATCGGTGGGATCCGGCTGCGCGTTACCGTCAGTGGCCTTTACAAGTTCTGCGGCTGATTCGTCATTTTTGCCCTCGCGGAAATACACAAGACCCAGGCCGCTGTGGGCCTGAGCAACGGCGCTGGCCTTGGTCTTCGTAAATTGCTCGTCGGTTAATTCCGCGGGCTTCGTCAGAGTGGCCAACAACTCAAGCGCATGTTTTTCGTATTGCTCGGCCTTGCCAAGCTGCGTCGCAAAATCCGGAGCGGTGGGATTTCCACGAGGAATCACCCAACCTACCAGCGTTAAAACACTCAGATCATTTGGATTGAGCTGCAAAGTCTTGTCGCCGGCGCCGTACATCTTGTCGATCTGGTGTGTTTCAAAATAGGCGTTCGTCAGCCGCGAATACACTACTGGGAGGTAGCGGCTCTTCGCATAATTTTTCGCGAAGTCTTCGCCAGCTTTGATTTGCGCGTCATAGTCTGCCTGCGCGGCGGGCCTCATCGCGAAAAATGCCTTGTAGGCCGCTTCTTCCTTCGGATCCACTGCCGGCGCTGCCGGTGCCGCCGGTTTTTGCGGCGTCGGATTTTGCAGCGACGGCTTTTGCTCTTGAGTCCCTTGCTGCTGCGTTCCTGTGCTTTGCGCGCGGGATTGAGGCGCAGCCACGAGGCACGCCCAAGCCGCCAATGTTACAGCGGTGATTCCCATTCGGTGAGTCATTTTCTTTCTTCCTCCGATTTAAGCTACTTCCCTCCGGGAACCGAATGGGTTCGACCGGTAGTGGAAACTGAATCGAGCGGCTATTGCTTCAGCGCTGTTGGCGCCGGCCTGTACGGCTTGTCCATGCCCTGTTGCGCTGCCAGGCGGGCCGCTTCGGGTGCGCCATTTACGCCAAGCGCCGCGCGATATTCCCTTACGGCCGGCTCGCGGTCCCCTTGCAAGTCATGGATACGCCCCAAATAAACATGCGACCACGCCAAAACATTTGGACTTGGCATTGCTACCGCATTCGAACCCAACGCCGGACTGCTCACAATCTGCTCGAAGAGATTCTCCGCCTTTTCGCCCTGGCCCTGCAAGACGGACGCCAGCGCCAAACCATATAGCGCGCGGGGTTCATTCGGATGCTCGTTCAATATGCCCTGAAAAGTGGCTGCCGCTCCCGCGCCATCCTGCAACGCAATCTGGCGATCGCCGCGCGTGAACTCCTGCTCCAGCTGCGTCTCCGCTCCGGCTCCGCCATTTTCTCCCTGAATGCCCCCGGCTTGAACGTTTTCCGACGCGGACGCAAACTGGAAATTTTGCAGCCGTTTCTGCTCCGCCGCCACGTTAATTCCCTGAACGAGCGTGGGGAAATACAAAGACATTGCCGGCTCGGACTTCTCAAACACGATCAGCTGCTGATAAATGGGACGCACCAGAATGAAGCCAGTCCTGTCGTTCGCGGCGAGCGCTGCTTCAAGCTGTTCCGCGGGCAGTTTGTCGACGCGGAGCATCACGGCGCGGACCAGGCACTCGTCGAATAGACCCACAAAATCATCTTGAAACGACGACGGAAGCTGCGGCGCGCGCGTCGCAATATCCAGCAGCGCGCGGCGCGTCGAAATGCTCTGTTGATATTTGAGCGTCAAAGGGTCCAGCAGAAAATGGAACATTGCGTGGCGGATGTCGTCCAGCGGCAACACGGGTCCGGGGCCGACGATGATCGAGTAATGATTCCCAATGTTGCGGAAATTGACGCGCTCCCCGACCAGCGGTTCAACCAGCACCGTGAAAGTGCGGTTGCTAGGCGTTTGTATCTCGCGAAGATAGGCCGTGGTTTGAAACACAATCTGCCGCACCGGGCTGGTAAGCCGCTCCACTTCACGATCCACCTCCGGTTCAACCGTGGCCCATTCGCGGTCGAGCTGCGCTTCCGTATAAAAGTTACCCAGAATGTCGCCGAAGCCGTCGATCGACAAAACGGCGGGAGGTATCTCTTCGTGCGTGACCATGTAGCGGAATTGCGGCGGCGGCCCCACCACAAGCGCAAACGAAAGAAACGGGGAAAGTGTTTCGTCGGAGTTTGTGAATTGGTGCTTCGCGTAGAACTGCCGCATAGCCTCGGTGGCGGGGCCTTTCAATTGCAACAGGCGGGCGCGCAACGCGGCGTCCGCGGGATAAATGCCAAGGGTGTTGGAATTCGCGTCGAAACCGGCGGCGTCGAGCGCACACATGGTGGCAAATAATTGCGGGCTGGTTTCCACCCGAATCGTGCCCCTCGCGGATTGGGCTGCCGCGGGCGTTGTAGCGATCATCAGCCCAATCGCGCACAGCGCCAGACACAAAACTAGACGTGGCGCGGCCGTGAAAAAAAATGGCCGGGAAAGGCCGCCGGAAAATCTTCTATTATTCGTCATGCTCTCAGTTCACTGACCCCAAGCGTCCGCGAGTGGGATGCGCGACCGCAGAGATACCGTTGCTCTTATGTATGGCGCTGATCTGAAAAACACACTTTATCGGGCTGGATGAACTGAGTCAAGAAAGGCTGCAAGACCCCAGACTACCCGCGCACGCGGATTTCGCTGAAGCCCAGCATGACATGACCTCCCGCTGTAGGCCGTCCGAAATTCAGCTCCGGCCGGAACCGCGAGAAGATCAGGACCTGGTCAATCTGATGGCGAACTTCAGGATCGTTTGGACCGGAAAGAATTCTGTATCCCGCGACTTGCCCCTCGGCATTCAGCGTTGCTTCCACCAGCAACACACCTACGTTGGAATAATTGCTGTTGCTCACGATGCCCGGCACGGGAAATGGCGCCAGGCTTTCCAAACGCGCAGGCTGGATCAAATCCGTCGGAAGATCATTGGGGATATTGCCGACGGGAATTCCGACAAACAAACTCTGAACAACAAAGATGAAAACAAACGCGGCAGTCAGGAACCCGCCCGTCGCGGGCACGGCCAGCGGCTGCAAAATATTTTCGAAAAAGACCCAAGCCCGGCTGCGAAGCGGATGAGGATTCTCCCGCTGAACTTGAATGCGTGACGCCTGCACCCGAATGCGCGTGGCCAAATCAGCCGGAGGAGCAATCGCGGTCGAATCCGCAAGCACTCGCGCCAGCCTGCGGTAGCGTTCCAGATCCGTGCGGCAATCAGCGCACGAATTTAGATGGTCGCGAACACCAGCGTGTTTTTCCGACGAAGCAGCTCCGTCCAAATAGCCCGGTAAATGACGTCCAATTTCGCGGCAGGTCATTGCCAGCCTCCGCGTCCTCGATCAAGTGCCATTGCATACGAACCCACAGGCCGAGGCTCTAAAGCTGTGCCGTTTGGAAGGTCCGCCGAAATCGCGTGTTCCGAAGCCGTTTCATGTAAAACGTACGCCCCCGCGTGAGGAGTGTGCAGTAGGGGTCCGAGAAGCTTTTTCAATGCGCGGCGGCCGCGCAGAATCCGCGTCTTCACCGTCGCCACAGAGATTTCAAGCACTTCGGCCACTTCCTCGTAGGAAAGCCCTTCAATATCCCGCAATATCACGGCGCTGCGATACGCCTCAGACAAGTCAGCGAGCGCGCGTCGAACTGCGGCCTGCGTTTCGCGCGCCGCAAGCTGATCGAATGGCGTCGCCTCGGCGTCTTCAATTTCAGTCGCGGCATGATGTTCGTCTGCGGGAACGTCGATCGACACTTCGTTCCGGCAGTGCCGGTGCCACCAGCGGCGGTGATTGAGCGATTCGCGCACGGCGATTCGATAGAGCCACGTCTTCAGCGAACTGCCGCGCCGGAACCCGTGGATTCCGCGAAACGCCTTAAGGAAAACTTCCTGGGTCACATCGGCGGCATCGCTGCGGTCAGAGAGAATTCCGTAGATAACGTTGTACACAGAGGCGTGGTAATAAGTGACGACCCAGTCGAAGGCAGTATCCGACCCAGACTGCAGCTCCGTCACGAGCCGCGTCTCGTCTTGTATCCAGGATAGCGTCTGCGCTAAATCAGACATTCCGCTTGCCACCTATCCAGGCCTACCGCGCCTGACCTAGCCGGCTCGCCGTTGCAACGGCTGGCTTACCGGCGGCTTCTGCTGCAAAGAAGGCGCGTATAGCATTAGACACCGCGCCGGGCCATTCTGTTCCTTCGTTCTGCCCCTATTTTAGCAGAAAACCAGTCCCAGTTACAGCCTGGCCCGGAGCCCCCCCCAGAAACATTCGACCCGCCGCTCAGCCGCCAGAACCAGACGAAGCCGATTCGCGAAACGTCGCATAGCAGTTGGTTTGACGCTGTGCGCCGCGCAGTGCTATAAAAGCTAGCACAGCGTTTCTCGACGGTGGGGCCGTGGCGCAGTTGGGAGCGCGCCTCGATGGCATCGAGGAGGTCGTGGGTTCGAATCCCATCGGCTCCACCAAAATGCGCCGCAGGCGCAACTGCGCGAAGCGCAGAGAACCGCCGCATGGCGGCGGGAATGCTTGCGGGGGAATACAAAATACCGTGGCGCTTCCTTGCGGAGGCGTCACACCATGCCCGCGCCTCCGGCGCGTCGGAACCTCTTTCGGCCTCAAATCAATTTTGGCGGTCACTGTATCAAAAAGTTCAAACGCATTCCCAGCAGAACCCTGACTGAACGCGCCTCGCCGCGCTCGCGGACTCGCGCGGGCAACCCCAAAAATTTTCTTGTATTTTTTCTGCGGATCCTCCCCCCCCCCTCCGCCGCGAAGCGGGAAAAGGAATGGAAGGGAAATTTTTGGGCTGCGACGACGCGATACTTCGAGAAACAGAATTTTACATGTAAAAAATGGGCTGGCTTTATCGAGGATACAACATTTAGTATACCAAACTTATGACTAGAACGATTTCAGACGGCACGGCGCACAAGTTACCAGCTGATTTGCGGAAGGCTCTGGCGGCTGACTCAAAAGCGCTCTTGGCATGGGAAGATATCACGCCACTTTCCCGCAACGAATGGATTTGTTGGACTATCTCCGTTAAAACCCCAGAGAAGCGAAAAGAGCATGTCGAGAGGGTCGTTTCGGAACTTAAGGAAGGGATGCGCCGTCCTTGCTGCTGGTACGGGTGCGTTCACCGGAAGGATAGGGCATTAAGCCCCTCGCAGAACTTTGTACTCAGTAAAAGAGCTGGAAAGTGAATAAAAACAACATGCAAATCATCAACAAATTAATGATGCTAGCGATAGTCGTGAGCGATATGCCGAAGGCGAAGGAGTTTTATTCGGAGAAGCTCGGCTTGAAAGTCATGTCGGACTATCGCCAAAGCGATGATCGCTGGTGGGTCGCGCTCACGCTTCCTGAAGGCGGCGTTACGATAACTCTCACGACCTATCACGAGAATGCGAACGTCGGCAAAATGGCGCTGTGGTTTGGCACGTCAGACATTGCTGCAGCGCACAGAGAACTCTCAAGCAAGGGCGTCGAAGTCAGCAAAATAGGGGATGACCTGCACGGTCCCGGCTCGGGCACGAAGTGGTTCAACTTCAAAGATCCCGACGGCAACCTTATTCATTTCGAGCAGGCATGAATTCATCGGCAAAAAATAAAACGGCTTCTCAGGAGATAGATGCAATCATCAAGAAGTCAGGTGATTGGCGGGGCAAGAAGCTATCGCAACTACGTGCCCTAATCAAGAATGCAGACCCGGCAGTCATCGAAGAGGTAAAATGGAAAAAACCCTCGAAGCCGGAAGGAGTCCCAGTCTGGTCTCATGACGGGATACTCTGCATGGCAGATACACTCAAGAATGCGGTGCGGTTAAACTTCATCAAAGGCGCTCTCATAAAGGATTCAAAGAAGCTCTTCAACACAAGACTGGATAGTAAAACCCTTCGCGCTATCGACTTCCATGAAGACGACGCGCTACATGAATCAGCGTTAAAGGCACTTATCCTTGAAGCCATACGCGTGAATAAGAAAGGTGCATGAGCGCAAGGGCATTACTAGAAGAAACTATAAAAACGTTCCTGCGCGAGGAGATTCTTACGACGTGGAATAAATCAGGTGTAATAGTGACGGGAGCCAGCCCCGCCGTTCCCATATCCCCTCTTGACTCGTTATTCGGGCAAAGGCGACCCGAAACAGGCTGAGAGTTTCGTACCCTTCGGCGCGTCGCGGCACTGAACGCTGAATTTGAATCACAACAGCAATTCGCACTTGGTACCTGCCGGAAGGTCTGCTCTATCCTGCACTCGTTTTGAACGAGGCTGCGGCGTCCTCCGCTCGCTCATACACATCGAACACCGTCAGCAGCCTTGTCATTTGCAGCATATCGCGCGTGCGCGTGCTGAGGTGCGCCAGCTTTATGTCGCCGCCAGCGCTTCGCGCCGTTGAGTAAAGCCCCACCAGCGTGCCGAGGCCGCTGCTATCGATGTACGTAACGCCGCTAAGGTCAAGCACAACGCTTTTCGAAGTGGCAAGCACGCCTTTTACCATTTCGCGCAACTGCGCCGACTCCTCGCCCAGCACAAGCCTTCCAGAGCATTCAACAATCGTCGCAGGGCCAAACGTGCGAGCTGTGGCGTGTAGCGTCATCGGGTGCCTCCATTTCAACTCGTCACACCGAAGCCAATAATCCGGCGGACGTTTATTTGAACCAGTTATATCCGATAGTAAACAGAACGCTCGCATTCAGGCCCGGATTGAATGTCCCCAGGCTGGCATTTGAGTGGTGCACGAATTGAATTTCAAAATCCCACGCACGTTTCGGGCGCGTGAAGACATGAAAACCAAGCGCGCCCTGCGGCGTGAAGTTCACATACGAAGTATTTCCCGCAGGAACATTTGACGACGTGAAGAGAACACCTCCGGCAATTAAAGCATACGGCGCAATTTTATGGTTGCTGGTGAAATTCCATTTGAAAATCACCGGCTTGAAGCTCGCGCCATATACCGTTCCGCCCGGCTGCATCACCAGATATAACGGCATGAAGTCAGCGGCCAATTCAAAGTTCCCGCGCGCCCATCCGTGGAGATGCTCGCCCGTCAAAACTCTGCCCACTCGCGCGCCCGCAATTATGAATTGCGTCGTAGACGCGTGCAACAATCCCGTTCCGCCGCCAACAAACGGCTCAATCTCCCACGTGCCGCGTGTCAACGATTGCGACGGCAACCCCTGCGCGTACGCGCTAAATGAAACGAACAGAAAAGCAACGACAGCCCCGAGCGCCATCGTACAACACCGAAATTTCATTCACCACCCTCACTGGAGAAGCATATTGCAGCCCGACAGCCTAACAATTCCGCGCGGAATGTGCAAAAAAAGCGCGCACGCTACCAGCGAGCGATTTCCCTCGAAGAATCGCAACAAATTTCCGTAGTCTGCACTGCTTTCGGTTAAAATACGCGCCCTATGGCCAAAATCACTTTTCTGGGCGCGGTGGGAACGGTCACCGGTTCCAAATATCTGGTAGAAGCGGGCGGGAAACGCTTGCTGGTTGATTGCGGGCTCTTTCAGGGCCCGAAACCGTTGAGGCAGCGCAACTGGGATCAACTGCCCATCGAGCCCTCGACGATCGACTGGATCGTCCTGACGCACGCGCACATTGACCACACAGGATACTTACCGCGCATCGTGCGCGACGGTTTTCGCGGGCCGATTTACGCCAACGCGGCGACGCGCGAACTCTGCGAACTGCTCCTTCCGGATTCAGCGCACTTGCAGGAAGAAGACGCGCAATACATCTCGAAGAAAGGTTATTCGAGCCACAAGCCCGCGTTGCCGCTCTATACTGTCGCTGACGCACAGGCCGCGCTCACGCGCTTTCAGGAAATTCCGCGCAAAGACCCGTTCACCATCAGCCCGCAGTTCACGGTGAAACCGACGGACGCGGGACATATTCTCGGGTCGTCGTCGCTGCAAATCACGATTACGGAAAATGGGAAATCCGCCGTTGTAGTCTTTTCCGGAGACGTGGGCCGTTACGACCAACCCATCTTGAACGATCCCGAACCGATTGCGAAGGCCGACTACATTTTGTGCGAATCGACCTATGGCGACCGCGACCATCCAAAAGATTCGCCTTACGACGCCATTGCCGCGATTGTGAATCGCGTAGCCAAGCGCGGCGGAGCGATTGTAATTCCCGCGTTCGCCGTGGGCCGCACGCAAACGCTGATGTACATCTTGCGCCAGCTCGAAGAGCGCCAGCAGATTCCGAAGTTACCGACGTTCGTCGACAGCCCGATGGCCATTAACGTGACGGATTTATACGTGCGCCACAAGGAAGATCATAGTTTGAAGTTTGCGCGCGAGGAGCAAACCGGCAATCACGATCCATTGAACACGCATGAAGTCCACATGACGCGAACGGTTGAGGATTCGAAAGCGATCAACAACATCAACACGCCGTGCATTATTCTTTCCGCAAGCGGCATGTGCACGGGCGGGCGCATCCTGCATCATCTGGTGCGGCGCTTGCCCGACTCGCGCAACGCCATTATTCTGGCGGGCTACCAGGGCGAAGGAACGCTTGGCCGATTTTTGCTCGAAGGCGCAAAACTGGCGCGCATTTATGGCGACGAAGTTCCGGTGCGCGCCGAAATTACAGAAGTCAGCCAATTCTCCGCGCACGGCGATCGCACCGAACTGATTCGCTGGCTCTCCGGTTTCACCGCGCCGCCAAAAAAGCTTTATCTCGTCCACGGCGACCCTCCGGCAGCGCAAGCGTTTCGCGGCACCGTGCAGCAGCAATTGCATTGGCCCGTGACGATTCCCGCTTACATGGATTCTTTCGATCCACTTGCGTGAAGCTCATGAAATATATTCGTGGATTCTTCGCGCGCCCGAGAAAACCTTTTTCCAGTTTCCTTAGTCCAACAAAGTCAAACGCACCACTAAGGGCGGGAAGCAACCACCACAGGGCAACCACTTGCTTCCCGCCTCACTCTTCGCGGCGTTTCTGCACGCTGGCAGTTTTTTGGCGCAGCAAGCAAATCACTCAGGTTCGGTTCACTTTTTCTGGGGATGAGATTCAGAACACCAGCGGTCCGCTTAGTTGCGGCGTAGTTTGGCAAGCCTGCGCGACGCTTCGGCGAGCGTGGCTTCTTTCTTGCAGAATGTGAAGCGGAGTTGCTGCGCGCCATCGGCGGGATTGTGGTAGAAGCTCGAACCTGGCACGGCGGCGACGCCAATTTCTTTCACAAGATACCGCGCGAACTCCACGTCATTCGCAAATCCAAACGCGGAAATATCCGTCATGATGTAATACGCGCCACGCGGCTTGAAGCACTTGAAGCCAGCGTCGCTTAAGATTCCGAGCAGACGATTTCGCCGCTGCAAATAATCGCCCGCCAATTGCTCGTAATATGAATCCGGAAACCGCAGCGCGACCGCGCCCGCCTCTTGCAGCGGTGCCGCCGCGCCGACCGTAAGAAAATCGTGCACCTTGCGAATTGCCGCGCTTACTTCGGGCGGAGCAATCGCCCAGCCGACGCGCCAACCTGTGACGCTGTAGGTCTTCGACAGCGCATTGATCGTAATTGTGCGCTCGCGCAACCCTTCGATCGTCGCCGCCGAAATATGCGTGGCACCGTCGTAGAGCATGTGCTCATAAATCTCATCCGTTATCAAAAATGCATTATGGCGCACACACAGATCGCGAATCGTTTCCATCTCTTCGCGCGAGAAAACTTTGCCCGTGGGATTATTCGGCGTGTTCAGAATGATGGCTTTCGTTTTGCTCGAAAATGCCCGCTTCAATTCGTCGGCGTCGAACGACCAATCCGGCGCGCGCAGGCGCACGAAACGCGGCGAGGCTCCGCTCAAAATCGCGTCCGGCCCATAATTTTCGTAAAACGGCTCAAAGACCACCACTTCATCGCCCGGATTGATAATGGCCATCATCGCGGCCATCATCGCTTCCGTCGAGCCGCAGCAAACCGTGATTTCGCGCTCCGGATCAATCGTGATGCCTTGCGTGCGCTCGAATTTCTCCGCAATCGCATTGCGCAGCGATTTTGCTCCCCATGTAATCGCGTATTGATTGATGTCGCGTGTTATCGCGTCGCGCGCCGCGGCTTTGATTTCCTCGGGAGCACCGAAGTCCGGAAAACCCTGCGACAAATTCACGGCATTGTGCGCCAGCGCCAGCCGCGTCATTTCGCGGATCACGGATTCGGTGAACTGGCCGGCCTTTTCCGAAAGCCGAGCGTCGCTCGCAATGCGTCCCGCTGCCACGGGATTCATCGTCTGCCTCGGCTAAGCTCACGGTAAATTGTCGCGTTGCGCATTATGATCTCCACGTATTGCCGCGTCTGCGTGAACGGAATCGATTCGACGAATTCAGGAAGCTCGGTATAAGTCTGTCCCGTCTGCCATAGCGTCACGCGGTCCTCGCCCGCATTGTACGCCGCCAGCGCCGCTTCCGCACTGTGGAAACTCTTCAGCAAATCGGACAGATACACCGTGCCCAATCGCAGATTGTAAAGCGGGTCAAGCAGCCGCTCCTCCGAATATCGCATGCGCAGCCTATGGGCGAGCGGCCGCGCCGTCTTGGGCAAAAGCTGCATCAACCCATATGCATTTGAGGTGGAATGCGCGTCCTTTTCAAACGCCGACTCCTGCCGGATTAGTGCGACAGCCAACAGGGGATCAACACGAACTCTGAGCGCCGCGCGACGAATGGCCGGTGCGTACGCCATGGGAAACGAAAGCGTCCACACCTCGTGTGGCACGTCCGCCAATCGCCGCGACTCGAGCTCCGGATAAATAATGCGCAGCGCGACGATTGCGCCGCCGTAGTGCTCGGCATTCGTGGCCGCACGCGCGATGGCCATCTCCAGCAGGGGCGAATGCGTTGCGCCGTAGGCGGCGCGTAGTTCGATCATCGCCGAATCGTCGAAGGCGATCGTCTCGAGCGCGACGCTGCGCTGCACCCACGGAAGCGCCTGGGGAGATTCCGCGCCGCCAACTTCAGGACCTGGGGCCAGCGGAGCGATCGCGTCGAGAATTGGCAGCGCAGCCGCGGGACCGCGTTTTAGTTCGCGAAGACGCATTGCCGCGTGAACCGTAAAATAGTTGTTGGGATAGCGCTGCTGTAATTTTTGAAAATAGGCGCGCGCTTCCGGAGCCTGTCCAGCGTCCTGCGCCAATCGTCCCAACCAGTAAAGCGCGTCGGGCGTGTAAACAGAATTCGGATAGTCGGTCAGAAATTTTGTAAGCAGGCTCGCAGCGTCGTCGCGATGGCCCATATACGAAGCCCACAGAACGCGCCACTGCGCATCGATGGCATCGGCGCTCTGCGGAAAACGATCGACAACCTGCTGATAATATTTCGCGGCGGCGTCACGGTCGAGGTTCACCCAATAATAATTGCCGGTTGCAAAGAGTGTGCGCTCGGTCCAATCGCTCTGCGGGACGCGAGCAATCGCCTGGGATACGGTTGCGAGCATGTTCGTTTCATCAGGAACGGAGCGATAGGCTTGCGACAAATAATAAAGGCGCTCGGCGTCAACCTCTGGAGTTTGCAATTGCAGCGCGGCCAGCGTCGCGGCGTTCCCGCCAAGCTGCACCGCGCAATCGGCGATGCGAACCTGCGCCAGTTCCTGATCCGGTCCTGTAAGTTGAGGCAGAGCCTGGCTGTAAGCATTCTGTGCGTCCTGCCAATTATGCGCGTCAAACAAAATCTCCGCGCGCGCCATCTGTGCGGCGACGGTTGGCTTCGGAAACGCCTCGCCGAGCATGCCCTGAAAATAGTTTGCTTTCTCACCGGCCTCCGCCGCGGAAGAGCTCAGCGGAAAGTGATCGTACACGGCGAGGTAATCACCCGCCGCCGCGATTTTATCGTCCGCCTGCTCGTAAGCCTGTGCGCGCAGAAACAGCAGCTTCGGATGCTTGTCAATGTTCTCGAAAGCGTCGAGCGCGTCAAGCGCGCGCTTTGGCTGATTCGCGGCGATTGCAGCTTCCCCAAGCGCCTGAAGCGCAAGGTCACGCATCACGCTCTGCGGATAATCGTGAAGCAAACTCTCCAACTGGTCGAGTGCGGTAGGCAGGTTGCTCAAATTGCGATCCACCTGTGCGCTCCAGAACAGAACGTAATCCGCGAGCAGCGTTTCCGGCTTTGCGGCGTCGAGCCAGCGCCGCGCTTCCGCGTAGCGAGCTTGATTGTAGTCGTAATAACCAAGCGCCAGCGCCGCGCGTGCGCCCAACTCTTCTTTCGAATACCGCTTCGCGAATGCCGCAAGTCTTCGGTAGGCCGCGCCGGGTTTTTTCTCTTCTTTCAACGCCCGCGAAAGAATTGTGAGCTGCCTGGCTTCGGCAGCGAACCGCGACGCTTGCACAGCCTCCGCTCGTTTTGCCGCGCGCTGTGCAGCGGCAACGCGGGCCGCGGCTATGCGCGCTTTTCGTGTTTGCGACTTGCTCGTCTGCGCAACGGAGCTTCCGGCGCCCAAACATAGGAAAAGCGCCAGCGCAACGCAAAGCGCGCGTGCAGGACCCGAGATCCTTCTTGCAAAAAATAAGTTAGCGGCGCAGCACCGGCGAGGGATAGGGATATTCTCCGAGGGCTTCCGGATCGCCGCCCGCCAGAATCTCGACCATCCAGTGATGAAAATAGTCCACCGGATGATCCAAAATCTTCTGAAAGCGGCGATCATATTCTTTTCGGGCCTTGTCAATTTCGCTTCGCAGACGTACGCAAATGTCTTTATGCTCCAGACCCTTGCGAACGGCTTCAGGCTTCAACATTTTGATGTCTTGCATCGAAACTTTGGCAACGCGATTCGCGCGCTTGTGCAAATCCTGCTCGTCCTTTGGCAATGATGCGACATCGAACGCGACGGGCTCGGGCTCAGGTGCTGCGGCAGGTTCGGGTTCGGGAATGATTGCCGTCGGTTCCTGCGCTGGAACGTCTTCAATAGCAGACTGGCGCGAATCAGCCGACGGCGCTGAAGGTTCTTCTTCCACTTCTTCTACGTCGGCGGCGGGCGATTGCGTTTCTGCCATCGGCGTCACGATTGCTGGCGCAGGGATTGTTTGTGCTGGTTCTGGCTGCGCCGCGGTTACGCCAATCGCGCGCACATCCTCGGATTCCTCTTCGCGGGAAAGCTCGCGATCACGCCGCTGCATGGCATTTGTGATGAAAGCCGAAAGAACCGACAGACTGGCGGAAAGAGACGCTGCCGTAGACTGCGCGCGAAGCATCGCCGGCAGAGTGTTCGTTGGCCGAGTCGAGGAACACGCCGAAACCAAATCCGCGAACGCCTGCTGCATGTCCTCCAGCGTCCGCTGAAGGGGTGGCAAGTTGTCGCGCACGGCGCGTGAAACGGCTTCTTCCAACGCGCGTTCCCGGGCTTTTTGTGCATCACTCATGAGGCGAGGATGTCCCCCCGACGCGATTATGGAAACGCGCGCAAAAAGTGTCAACACGCATTCCTGCCGCGAGTTCCTTGCGCAAGATATGCGCGCCGGCTGCGGCAACAGGCGTGTCTGCCTGATGCCGCCCGGCACGATGAAAGAGGCTGAGTCTAACTGCAGATCGAGCTGCGCACGGACACTACTGTTCTCCCGCGCGAGGCTTGATGAGATCGTCGAGATAATCAGGTTTCCCTTCGACGCGCACGAGATGTGGATAGCGCTCGCCACCGTGATAGTCGACGGTTACCGTCTTGTAGTAATCCTCGTTGACGACAAGAAGCCTGATGGGCTCTGAGTTGCCCTTGCTGGCTTTGATCGCGTCATCAAGCAACTCCCGCGTGAACACACGGCCATTCACGCCCGCGATTTTCATGCCAGCGGTGATTCCTGCCTTGAATGCAGGACCGCCAACGATCGAATCGCCCACGGTTCCGTCTCCTTCGAGCCGCAAGCCGATCGAAAATGCGTCGCCCGGATTTCCGCCGCGGAGACCTTGCATCGGCGGTTTGTCATTGAATTCGACTTTCCATCCGCCGTTCTCGATGCCGCCGGTCGGTGCCTCAGGTGAAAGAGACGTGAGCTTCTCATGCAAAAAACCCGCCCAATCGTATGGCACGATTTGGTTCAGCGCCTCGACGACCTGGTCGAACGTATATGTCTTCAACTCCGGCCCGTTGTTTGGGCCGCCGTGGAATAGATGGCAAAAGTCATCGATGGATTTTGTGCCGTGGCTTTGCTGATGAATGATGGTCGCGACATCTAGCCAAAGCAGGTCGCCCTCGGGATAATAATCCGATCCGCGTTTCCAGTTTCCCCAGCCAAATCCACCACGCACTCCGGGGATTCCTGTTGCGGTGTCCTGCAAATCACGCCAAGTCCGGCCTGGGGTTCCGGGTCCGAGATCTGCAGCAATGCTCGCCAGATATTCGCGGTACTGCTCCGGCGTCCACAAACCGCTGCGCGCCGCGAGCATGGGTCCCAAATAATCCGTGAGTCCTTCATAGACCCACAGCAAGTCATCCTGCATGGGCGTCTCGAACTCCGGCGTGCTCAAATCGGCCGGCCGCCGGAATTTTCCGTTCCACGAATGCATGAATTCATGCGAGAGCAGGCCGCCGAGCATCATCTCTGCATTCGGTCCAATCAAGGCGCGCTCCGGCAAGCGGCTGTCGTTGGATTCATGGTGCTCCAGACCAAAGTGAGCAACGTGATCGCTGAGCGTCAACAAGAAGTGATAATCGCGATAATGCCGCGCGCCGAAAAGTTTCCCCGACTCGGCGACGAGGTTCGTCATTTTCTTGATCGCGTCAGGACTGATGTTGAGCGCCGCTTCACTGTCCGCGGCGATATCCATTTCGTGGTGAATCGGCTCGCCCGGCGGCGTGATGTCGATCACGCGGTAATATTCTCCGGCGCTCACCGGCGAATCAACGAGCCGATTCAGCGCCACGGGCTTGAATGTGATTTCATCTCCGGCATGGTTTGCGATCGGCAATGGCGTGCCGAATTTCCATCCGTTCGGCAGCACGAGTTTCGGCGCATACATAATTTCCTTCGATGGCGCGCCCGCGGGATACAGCACATTCTGATTCCAACTGATCACGACAAGCTTATCGGTCGAAGATGCTGCGCCCGTGGCAAATCCTCCGGCTTGCGGTTCGATGTAATCGAAATCCACGTCCATTCGCGTCGCGCCCTCGGGCACATTCACATGAAACGTGAACACGTCCAGATTATCGCGCTGCCACGGAATCGCTTTGCCGTTCGCGGAGAATTTCAATCCTGTGACATTGGAGATTGGCCCGTCGGGACCGTGCTCGCCCGGAATCCACTTGGGATAATAGACCGTCAGCGGCCCGGCGTGGACGGGCATGACCATGTGCGTTTTCACAATGCCGAGCGGCACCTGGGTCGCATCCACGGTCAGTTGAATCGTTCCGGACTGCGCGAACATGGCCGGCGCAGCCAGCAGGAAAATTACGGTGAAGAATGATGCAAAACGATAATGCAATCGAGCCATTTATAGTCTCCTTGTTTCGATGAAACAAAATTTCGCGGTGAATGCAATCACGCGAATCGCTTGAGGACAATCGTCATCTCGGTCGATAATCTCGGAAAACAACTCCGACACAACACGCGGCTGACGAATCCCGCGCGCATCATACCTCCAAATCACGCCAATGGCGCGCGACAAAAATGAGTTTTCGTTATGAGCTTCAAGCGTTGTTCGAGCCGCGTCTTTACGGCGGACCATTCGTTATCGACGATGCTGAAGTAGACCGTGTGGCGGATGCGGCCGCTGGCGGTGATCATGTGGTTGCGGAAAACTCCTTCCTGGCGTGCGCCAATGCGCAAAATAGCGGCACGCGATTTTTCGTTGAGCGAATCGGTTTTTAGCTCGACGCGCATGCATCCCAGGGTTTCGAACGCATGGCGCAGCAACAAATATTTGGCTTCGGTATTCACCGCCGTGCGCTGCCACGGTTTTGCGACCCACGTCCAACCGATCTCGACGCGGCGATGCACGCGATCCATATTGGCGTAGCGCGTGCTACCCACAGGCTTGCCGGAAGATTTCTCGACAATTGTAAACGGCAGCGAAACGCCGCGCGCCTGCCCGGCGAGCGCCGCCTCGATGTAGGCGGACATTTCTTCGGGAGTGCGGACGGGCACGGGAATCCAGCGCCACAAATCTTCGTCGAGACCGACTTCAGTGAGCGCGGCGTGATGCGCAGCCAAGAGCGGTTCGAGTTGGACGTATTTGCCTTCGAGCGTGACGGGCGTGACAATCATTTCGCTGGAAATTGTTTCGGTCATGTTTGCAATTTCAATTGCTGTTGAGACTTGTTTGAACCAGCAAACAAAATGTCACTTTTGTACCGATTAGAATTGGGTGCTTCCCTTTGTTTTGTGTAAGTTACGGGCAATTCTAATAATTTGGTGTACCGATTAGAAATGCGAAAAATTCGCCCAAAAATTGAAGCCTCTCCGCGTTGCGAATTATTGTTTGTAAACAACGCCGCCCTTCATTACGAAGGAGACTTTTTGCGTGACGCTGATGTCGTCGAGCGGATTGCCAGGCACCGCAACGATATCCGCGAAGTATCCAGCCTTCAGTTCGCCGATCTTTCCTTGCCACATGAGTACCTTTGCGCCTTCGAGCATGTCGGACTGAAGGGCCTTCAATGGCGACATGCCGTACCGTCACCATGAGTACGAGTTCGCGCGCCTGCGTGCCGTGCGGAAACGGGCCAACGTCCGAGCCTACGGCGAACGGGATGTGCGCCGCGAGCTGTTTTTTGAACTCCGCCACCTTGTAGTCGAACATTGCGTGCTCACTCTTGGCGGCAGCGGGATTTTCCGCGTGGTCGGCGAAATATTCGAAGATGGCGAACGTGGGAACCGCCGGAATATCTTTTTCGCGCATCAGCCGCATAGTTTCGTCGTCGAGGTGCGTGGCGTGGTCAATGGACTCGACTCCGGCTTGTGCGGCGTAGAGCGCTCCGGGCTCGCCATTGCAGTGCACGCCGACTTTGGTGCCGAGGCGCGCCGCCTCCTGAACGGCGGCGCTGAGTTGCGCTTCCGTGTACTGATATTGGCTGGAGAATTTGCCGTCGTGCAAAGAGTCGCGGCCCGTTTCGTAAATCTTGACGAAGTCCGAGCCTTCCTTGTGCTGCTCGCGAATCGTCGCGATGAGTTCATCGGTGGTGTTGGCGTAATCGGCGTTGCCCAACACGTGCTGCGCGGGATTGAAACCGACCGCGTCTTCGTGGCCGCCGAGAATGGAAATCGCCATTCCGCTCATGCGCATGCGCGGGCCGGGAATTTCGCCGCGGTTGATAGCGTTGCGCACTGCCGTGTCCGCGGAGCCCGCGCCTTCCGTGCCCATGTCGCGTTCGGCGGTGAAGCCGGCCATCAAATCATCGCGCGCCGCGAGCGTCGCCTGAATCGCGCGCTGAGGCGCGGACTCAACAACGGTCTGCAGCCCTTCGTTGCCCGGGTGCAGAAACAGATGCACGTGCGCGTCGATCAAGCCGGGGATTAACGTGGTGTCGCCGAGATCGATCGTTTGCGCGTCAGCGGGATGCGTGACGGACTGGCCCACTTCGGCAATTTTGTCGCCGCGGACGAGGACTTCTCCGGGCGAAATGATTTTGCCCGACTCGATATCGAGCAAACGCGCGGCGTGCAAGACGATGGGATGCTGCGACGAACGCTCCGGCGCGGAGTTGGTTTGCGCCGAGGCGGTGGTTAGGGAAAAAGCGAGCGCGAAAAGAAAAGTCAAAGGAAGACGGCAAGGGATTTTGTTCATGGCGACGGGATAATACCACTTTGGGCGAGATTGTTCGCGCAACAGAATTCCTTTTTGCGGAGTGTCAGATGTCAAGCGCAGCGTTGATATACCCGGGAGGCAGCAAGGGGGCGATCCCGCCAATAGCTGTTACGCACACATGGTCCAGAGTTTCGAGGTCCTTCCTGAATTTGAGTCTGCTCTGGAAGTGTCCGATGACCCACTTCCTTTGCAAAGTAGTGTTTGATTGCACGCGAAACCTCCCTGCTTAATCGTTGAAGGTCTCGAAGGTTCCCGAATACCGCGGGCGAAATTCTTCTGGCCTTTTCCAATGAAGCCGCCCATTCAGGCGGAAGCAAGTCCACCGTGAAATCCGGGGTGCGTGGCATGGGTTGGCCGATCTGGGTCTGCCACTGAGCTGCTGCCCCTCTTAGTTCTTTAACACTCCAGAGCAGAGTGGCGAGGGCGGTCTGTGATTGCTCCTCGATCTGAGCCTGAAGGTGGGCCAGAGTCTTTTCAGCTGCCTCGGCCTGCTTGTCGGCGGCCTCCCGCGTCTTTTTTGATTCTTTCAAAATTCCGTTTGTCGTATACGCATAATAGGTAGTCACCAAGACCAAGATGAAAACGCTCGATGCGTTTACTAGCGACGCAACGTTGAGCCACCAAGCGATATTTCTCATGGGAGATGCCGGAAGCATACCACGACTCGTTAAGTTCAGAATTGCGTAACAGGCGATGGCACCTGACGTCATGGGCCTGGGGGTTGGCCGCACCCGGCTGTCGCAGCCCCAAAAAGGTGCTGGGATCGCCAAAGGTGCTAAACTCGGCGACGCCATGCCAAACGACAAGGAAGTTTTCTCCCATCAGGTTTTTCTTCTGATTCTTGGCGTATTCTTGGGCGCTGTCCCAACTCTATTTATCACAACCGTTCAATTACGCTATCAGAGCCAACAGGCCTTGCGAGAAAAGCAGATTGCCGTGTTGCACGATCTCGCGGTTTCCCTTAACGGCGGAGGGAGAGTCGTTGCTAAGTTTAGCGCCCTTCACGACTCTCTTCTCATGCTGCCCGACGTGCCGACTCGGCAAGAGTGGAATGACTTCATTCGTCGGAAGGAAGAAGTGAATACTGAATATGAAAACTGGATTGCGGACATGCGGACGCAGAACATTGTCATGGAGTCCGTGTTTGGAGCGTCCCTCCCCATCCCCGAATTCTCGGGGGTGCCAGAAATAGAACCTATATCTTCCCCCGCGAGCGGAGCCGCAAAAAAGAAGGCTATAGAGTCCACGCAACAAGACATTCATAGCCTGACGATGAGCTTGATTGCACTCATGAATGGCGAACAGAAGGTGTTGAACGATATTGCAAAACGAATATCTTAAAGAAGCTCTGGCGAATCCTCCGCGCACAAATGCGGGCTCGCTCAGGACAAAATTTCGCTGCGCGAAATTTTGGAGGCGGGGGGAGTCGAACCCCCGTCCGAGAGACCTTGTAGCCGAAAGACTACATGCTTAGCCCGTTCCCGTGCGGCCTAGCCTTGCGGCCATCCGCGTGTTTGCCGGCCGCGCTTAGAGCGGGCAAGAAACGCAGCCAACTAGCCCGATGATCTCGCCGGCGCATTGCGGGCCGAAACGCGCCAGCCAGCCCACATTGTGACGCCTCGATCCTCACGCGTGGGCGGTATGAGGGGAGACGCGCTGCCTAGTTTTTAATTAGGCTGCGAGAGCCAACTGCGTATTGGCAGTTGTATTGTTCCACCCGATTGCGGGCAGGTGGCGCCCGGCATGCCTTCGGGCCGCGACAGTCTCCGTCGAAACCGTTTCGCCCCCGTTGGTACTGACTCCATTCTATTTTAACACGGACGTGAAGTGGGCGCTCGGCGGGCCATCAGAAAAAACTAGTTAAGAAAACTGCTTTCTTCGCGTATCCGCGGCGTACCTTCGTCTCGATTCAACTGCGTCACAATCCGCACGCTTCAAAAACCGCGGGACGGCGGAGCTCACGGGGCTAGTGGACGACGGCTTCTTTTGGGCTGATGCCGGACTTGAAGAGTTCGGCGCAGCGCTCGGGGACGGCGGGACGGCTGAAGAAGAAACATTGTCGTTCGCCGCAACCCTGACGCCGCAGAAAATCGACCTGCGTGCGCGTTTCCACTCCCTCGGCGATGACGCGCTGCCTGAGACTCTTGACCGCCGAGGTGAGAAACAGCGACGGACCAAGTTCCAGTACCGACGCGGCACCGAGTGGGATTGTTTCGCCCAAGCGAAAATCCGACGTCGGGAAACGGCATAGTTTTGCACAATCGCGGCGATTGCGGCGCGAAATCTCTTCACATTCAGAGTGAGATTGCGAATAGCGCCGTATTTTTTCAGTAAGTTAGGGCCGTTCCGGAATGGAACTGTACATGCTCCAGTCAGAGTAGGGGGTGTACCCAAACATGAACAAAATAGCTAAGAAGGTTCTGTATGTAGTTCTCAGTTGCTTCGTGCTTCTGATCGTTGCGGGTCCGGTCCGGGCCGATGAATGTGCCGGAGCGTTACCTGCAGGAACTGCCACGGGATGCGGTGCCGTTATCAACGTGACGGCAGCGAGCGGTGGCGTAGGAACGGCGTTCAGCGTGGCGAACACCGGAAACGGCAATCCCTATGACGGGGTTGAGGATACCCTGATTGGGATTGACAACAATTCCGGCGCGACTTTGAACTCGATCACGTTAACCGCAACAGACAACACGTTTGGGGGCCTCGGTTATCTTGACGGCGACGGTCCCTGCTATTACAACAGCGCGGACTGCTTCGGAACAACTGGCTACGAAGGTCCGAACATAACCTTCGGTGGCCCTTGCGTCGGCACATACCTTTGCGACACGGTAACGGTCAACTTCACAGGCGGACTGGCTAATGGCAAAAGCGCTTGGTTCGCACTTGAAGGAAGCCCGGCTACCTTGACTGGCGGGGGCGGAATCGGCGGTCCGACACCGGAACCAACTTCCCTGCTGCTTTTGGGCACGGGCTTGATTGGACTTGGGCTCCTCGTTCGTCGTAGCGCGTAGTATTTAGTTTTTGCTTTCTCGACTGCAAAGGCAGCTCTGCTGGGCCCAGACGTAGCAGAGCGGCCTTTGCAGTTTTTTTTAGCCCCGTGGTCACGCCTTCCTGCACCCTCTCGATTGCGACACAACTTCCGCGCTTCACGCGGTAATGCTCACAGACAGAAATTCTGCTAGCCTATCCGGTTATGGAGATCGGCTTCAAATCGTCGCTCATCCCGTCGGAGGCGTTTTTGCCATGAAGCAGCCGCTCGGATTCATCGGGCTAGGTAACATGGGGTTCCCCATAGCGGAAAATCTGCTCCGCGCAGGGTATTCGCTGAAGGTGTTCAATCGCACGGCTTCGAAAGCTTCTGGACTGGTCGCGGCTGGTGCGCAATCTGTTTCTTCCGCGGCGGAAGTGGCAACGCGCGGCGGCATTGTCGTTACCATGCTCTCTGACGATCAGGCGCTCGACGAAGTGTGCTTGGGCGCAAACTCATTTGTCGAACGCCTCGGCGCGGGAGGCGTTCACATTTCGATGAGCACGATCGCTCCCGCAACAGCGCGCCGGCTGGCGGAACGACACGCAAAATACAATGTCGCGTACGTCGCAGCGCCTGTTTTTGGGCGTCCCGAGGCCGCCGCCGCGCGCCAGCTTTCCATTTGCGTCTCGGGTCCGGCTGACGCAAAAGAACGCGTCGCGCCGGTTCTCGCCGTGGTCAGCCGCGCCACGTTTGACTTTGGCGAAGATCCCGGCGCGGCGAACGTGGTGAAATTGTGCGGCAATTTTCTTCTGGCTGCAGCGATCGAAGCGATGGCCGAAGCATTCACGCTGGCGGAGAAAAATGGAATTGACCGCAAGCTCGCGGCCGAGATGCTGACGCAGACTCTATTTCCCTGCCCCGTATATCAAGCGTATGGCAAGCGCATCGCGGAAAACAATTACGAGCCGGCGGGTTTTCGCCTGGCGCTTGGATTGAAGGACATCAATTTGGTTTTGCAAGCCGCGGGTTCGTCACCGATGCCGATGCCGCTGGCGAGTTTGCTGCGCGACCGCTGGCTGGCTGGGATGGCCAAGCATCGCGAAAATCTTGATTGGGCCGCCGCCGCGCTGGGTGTTTCGGAGGACGCGGGAATTGAAATCGCGGGAAGCGCACGCGCCAAGTGAGTCAAAAGATCGGCCCGTGCGGTTTTTATCGAGGAAACGCGCGGAAAAGATTTTGCGTCAGATAATCAGTGGCGTAATTTACCGCGAAGAATCGTGTTATAGTACGTGGATAATTTGCAATCCAGGGAAAAATCGCTGACGGGAGAAGAAATGGCATCGAAAAGTGGCCGGGCTGTGGCCGAACTCGAAACGGAAAAAAGCGAGAATGGGCGGAAGGGCGGGAATGGCCGCGAGCTGATGCTCGGGCTTTACAAGATGCTGGTGAAATGCCGGATGTGCGACGAGAAGGCGCGCATCCTGTTCCGCCAGGGAAAATACGCGGGGAATTTTTATTCGGGCGTCGGCCAGGAAGCCACGGAGGTGGGTGCGGCGTACAGCCTACGCGAGGATGACTGGATCGCTCCGTCGCATCGCGATTGGACTTCGAACATCATCAAGGGAGCGCCGCTGAATCTTTGCTTCGCGCAGCTTTTCGGAAAGGTGACGAGCCCGGACCGTGGTAAGTCGACCCCGGCGCACATGGGCTATCCGCCGATTCACACAATCACGCCGGCAAGCAGCATCGCGGGACAACTCGCGGTGGGCACAGGCGTGGCGTTCGGGCTGAAGAAACTTCGGCGCGATACGGTGGTGGTTTCATTCTTTGGCGACGGCGCGACGAGTCTCGGAGGCTTTCACGAGGCGTTGAATTTCGCCGGCGTTCATAAGCTGCCGATCCTTTACATTTGCCAAAATAATTTGTGGGCCGAGTCGGTGCCGCTGCGGTTGCAAACGGCGCTCAAGGACTTGTCGGATCGCGCCAAGGCGTACGGATTCCCCGGCATTTCCGTGGATGGCAACGACGTAATGGCCGTTTACGATGCCTCGACAAAGGCGATTGCACGGGCGCGCGCGGGCGAAGGTCCAACGTTCCTCGAATGCAAGACATATCGATGGTATGGCCACTCGGAAATCGATCCGGCCAAGTACCGCACGAAAGAAGAAGTGGAAGCGTGGAAGAAGCGTGACCCGCTGGTGCTGTTCGAGAGAGTTCTCCGCGACAAGAAGCTCCTCACTGACGAATCAAAGACCAACATCGCGAAAGAAATCACGCAGGAAATCAACGAAGCCGTCGAGTTTGCCGAGCAGAGTCCGTATCCGGACGCCTCGGAACTGGCGGATCACATCTGGGCGCAAGAATAAGCCGCTCGGGCGCAAGAAAAAAAAGGGGATCGCGAAAATATGGCACGTAACATAACGATGATTGAAGCCATCACGGAAGCGATGGCGCAGGAAATGGAGCGCGACGACCGCGTGTTTGTGATGGGCGAAGACATTGGCCTCTCGGGTGGAGTATTCAAGGCAACCGCGGGACTCTACGAGAAATTCGGCGAGGAGCGCGTGCTCGATACGCCGCTCGCGGAAGGAAACATCATCGCGTCGGCGATTGGCGCGTCGATGGTCGGGCTGCGGCCGATTGCAGAAATTCAGTTCGCGGATTTCATCACGCCGGCGATGGAGTCGCTGGTCCAGCAGGCATCGAAGATTCGTTACCGCAGCGCTGGCGGATATGGCTGTTCGCTGACGGTGCGCATTTGCTGCGGCGGCGGCACGGGCGGCGGACTTTACCACTCGCAGGAAAACGCATCGTGGTTCGTGCACGAGCCAGGACTGAAAGTCGTGATGCCATCGACGGCTTATGACGCGAAAGGCTTGCTGCTTGCGGCGATTCGCGATCCGAACCCGGTGCTCTATTTCGAACACAAGAAACTTTACCGCACGGCAAAAGGCGATGTTCCCGACGGCGATTACACCGTGCCGATTGGAAAGGCGGAAATCCGACGCCAGGGCCGCGACATGACGATTGTCACGTACGGCTACATGACGGGCCTTTGCCTGGAAGCGGCGGAGCAAATGGCGAAAAACGGCGTGGACGCGGAAGTGATCGATTTGCGCACACTGTCGCCGCTCGACAAAGACACCGTGCTTGAATCAGTAAGGAAGACAAGCAAGTGCTTGGTGGTGCACGAGGACAAGAGGACGCTCGGCATCGGCGGAGAAATTTCCGCAATTATCGCCGAAGAGGCGTTTGACGATCTGGATGGGCCGATTGTGCGCATTACGGGTCCGGACATCCCAGCGATACCGTTCGCGCCTCCGCTCGAGCACGCGTGGATGGTCAACACGGAAAAGATTGTCGCGGGAATGGAAAAACTCGCGGCTTACTAAACCTCAGCAGGTTTGGGTTTCGCGGCGGCGCCGTTGCAATTGGTGCCGCCTTTTTATTTACGTGAGGCTGCGGCCACCGTCGACCGCCAGGATCTGGCCCGTCACAAAATCGGAAGTCACGAAATAAAAAACAGCATCGGCGATATCCGAGCCCTTGCCAGTTCGGTGCAACGGAGCGCGGTGAACATAGTCCTCGTCAGGAGGCTCGCCGGGAAACTGAATTGTGCCGGGCGCGACGCTATTCACGAGAATCTCCGGCGCAAGGGCGCGCGCGAGGCAGCGCGTCAGCATGATGACTCCCGCCTTCGAAACGCAATAGGCGGTGAACTTCGGCCACGGCAGCATGCCGCCGAGCGACGAAATGTTGACAATGCGCCCGCGGCCGCTGCGTTTCAGAAGCGGAGCAGCAGCTTGCGCACACAGGAATTGCGCTTTCAGGTTTGTCTCCATGATGTTGTCCCACTGCTCCTCGGCTAAGTCGGCGACATCCGCGGCGAAAAACATTCCGGCGTTGTTGACCAGAATGTCGAGACGGGAGAATTCGCGTTCGATAGTCAGAAACATACGCTGCACTTCCTGTTTTTTCGACACATTGGCAGGAATAGCCAGTGCGCGACGTCCCAGCTTGCGCACATCGGAAGCGAGCGATTCCGCTTCCGTTTGCGACGACTCGTAGTTGACTATTACATCCGCGCCTTCGGCTGCAAGTTTTTCCACGATGCTACGGCCAATGCGTTTCGCGCCTCCCGTTACGAGTGCGACGCGGCCTGCAAGTGCTCCTGCCAATGGTCAACTCCTTCTTAGCTGCAATTCGATAGTAACATGCTCGCAATTTCCTCGCGCCGTGTCTACGAGCAAGGTTTTGACGGCGGGAAAGCGCAAACGTTAGAATCAGATGCGAACGGTGAATGCAGGAGGCGTGATGAAACTCGATTTACTGGCGATTGCGGCGCATCCGGATGACGTGGAGCTGACATGCGGCGGGACGTTGATCAAAATGGCGCAGAAAGGTTACAAGACGGGCGTGCTCGATTTGACGCGCGGCGAGATGGGAACGCGCGGAAACCCGGAGACGCGTTTGCACGAAGCAGCGCGAGCGGCACGGATCATGGGCGTGAAGATGCGCGCAAATTTAGGATTGCCCGATGCGCACCTTGAAGTGAACGAGCGCTACAAGCTGGCCGTCGCGGCAAAAATTCGCGAATGGCAGCCGCATACCGTGATCCTGCCTTACTGGGCAGGCCGTCATCCGGACCATTACAACGCCGCGCGGCTGGGATATGAGGGATGCTTTCTGGCGGGACTGAAACAGCTGCGAATCCCAGGAGACGCCTTCCGTCCATTTAAGATTCTTTATTCGACGACGTACGATGAAACGGTGAGACCGACGTTCGCCGTAGACATCACCGCGCAATTCGAAAAAAGGCGGCAGGCAATTTTGGCCTATGCGTCACAGTTCAATCCGCCAAAACGCGAACGGAAATCAAAAGTGCACCTGCCACTCGACGAACTGGAAAACCGCGTCAATTTGACGTCGCGATATTATGGGCGAATGATTGGCGTGAAATACGCGGAGCCATTTTTGGTGCGCGAAATCATGCAAGTCGACGATGTGATCAAACTGCCGGTGAGGTCCGTGTAAGAAAGCGGAGATGAAGGGCAGCAGGAGCTAGCGGGCTGGGCATCCGGAATCGTTTGAAATCCAGGTCGCGCCGTCCTTATCCAAGCGCATTTCGCTGATCGGCGGGCCGACGTCTCCGGGAGAATCGGCTATTTCAAGCTGGACAAGTTTCGTTGCCAGCGATGGGAGATCAAAGTTCTCACCTGAGTTATCGCGCATGAATTTTTCGGCGGCATTCTTCTCGCCCAAGGAAACCAGTTCCCTGCCGTCGGCGCAGTCTCCGGGGCATGTGACGCGGCTGATAGCAATTCCCGGAGCCGGATTCGCCGTCCATGAAAAACCTCGCGCGGCCAGATGAGGCGCGCCGTCCTGCCACTCCGCCATCACGATGCTGAGCACATCCTTGCCGGGGCGCACGGTGAATGCGTATGTCCCGGGGTCTTCCAGGCGCATGCGGCCCAACTCCGTCAGGAGCGCTTGCGATAGCGCGCGCTCGACCCGTGTAACCTGATCGTCGAACTTTCCCTCCGAAGAGAAATTGCCGGCGACAATTGCGTTCACATAGAAATTTCGATGCGTGTCATGATCCAGGCCTGCATCCGCGAAATAGAGTGTGCCAGAATTGGAAATTTTGCACACGCTTGGAGGTCCGGGATACCCCAGATACGTCGCTTTACTGTCTGTGGCGATGATGACGAACTCCGACGTGCGCACCGCGATGATCGTCGTCGCCAGGGCGGATAGGGGAACCAGGAATAACGCCAGGAGTAACAATCGGCGCACCGCGATTCCCCGCTGGACAGCTCTGCGGATAAGCGGGATTGTCACGGAGGGCTCACGGGCAGCGGCTCTTAGAACTCCTCGGATTCGTGGGCGAACCGGAAACCTGGAAGAGTTGGCGCCGCACCAGCATGGCCGACCTTGATCCGCAGAGGAGCATCGGTCTCAGAGCCGGCTTTGCGCAGGACGGCAAACGTGGCCAGAGCCTCGTTATAAACCTTCGTTACCAGGTAGGAGTCGCCGGAGTCTTCTTTTTTCCATACCTGACCGACCTGTATTTTCTTTATGGGCATGCTGAAATCTGGGAACGAACCACTTTAGACAGAATGACAGGCAGGGTCAATAGAACTCGAGAAGGACGTTTCCGCACTACCGTACAGCACATATTCGCGGATGATTCGAGCTTACCCCTAGGGGGAATAAACAATCGGATCGGCCAAGAAACTCTTTCCAGGAAAGGAGCATCGAAGCAGCTAACCGGTAACAATCGGCCGGCAAGAACCGGGATGGGTGTATAATTCCGGCATAGGCCAAGGGGGCACGAAAATGAAGAGAAGCTCCGTAAGTCTGGCAACCTTCCTCCTGGTAATTGCAATGTCGGCGCCCGCTGCGCTGGCTCAACAAAACCCTGACAAGGTAAAGCCGGGAACCGAGTCCGACGTCAATGCGGTGGGGAACCGCAAAGTGGGACATGGTCCGGATATGTATTCCATCCAGCGCGAAATTGCCCTCGGGAAACAGCTTTCGCAGGAAGTTGAAAAAGTATCAAAGCTGGTCAACGATCCGGTGATCGTCGGATATGTGAACAAAGTCGGACAGAACCTGGTGCGAAATTCGGACGCGCAGGTGCCGTTCACAATCAAAGTGATTGACGACGAGCACATCAACGCATTTGCCTTGCCGGGCGGATTTTTCTATGTAAATACGGGCGTGATTTTGCATGCGGATGAAGAGGCGGAACTTGCCGGAGTGATGGCGCATGAAATCGCGCACGTCTGCGCGCGCCATCAGACGCGCAACGCCACCAAGGCGAATATCATCCAGCTTGCCTCGATTCCGTTGATCATGACCCTGCCGGGAACGATGGCCGGATACGGGATTTACGAAGGCTTGAACTTTGCCATCCCGATGACCTATCTCAAGTTCACTCGCGACGCCGAGCGCGAGGCCGATTACCTGGGACTACAGTACATGTATAAGGCCGGGTACGACCCCAACGCGTTTGTGGCATTCTTCGAAAAAGTAGAGGCCGAAGAAAAGAAGCAGCCCGGAACGATTCCAAAGATTTTCGACTCGCATCCGCCCACACCAGACCGCATCGTTGCAGCGCAGAAGGAAATTGCCACTATTCTGCCGCCGCGGCCCGAGTACATCGTGACAACGTCCGAGTTCGACCAAGTAAAGCAGCGAATCATTCGCATGGAGTCGGGCGAGAAAATACAGGAAGCGCGTGACGGCAACGGAAGACCTTCACTACAAACCAAGGCCGAACAGAAGCAGGCCAAGGCGCAGCAACAACAGCAAGGACAGGGCGACGATAACGCGCCAGTGCTGAAGCGCCGGCCGTAAGAAGATTAGAAACGAACGACCACGAGAAAAGGCGATCCGCAAGGGTCGCCTTTTTATTTTGTAGGGCAGAAAGCTAAAAGGGGCCCGGTGCTGACTGGTATGGCACTCAGCGGCGGTGTTCAGCAAGGTCGGCAACGCCCATGCGCTTGAGCGATTCCGAATAATAGCGGCGGTACAAAATGTCCCACTCTTCGCTGCCTTCGAGGATTTCTTTCTTTTGCGAGGCAATCTTGGCGCGAACTTCCGTGTCCACCTGCTCTTCCTGCTTCAATAATTCCTGAAGAATGGTGACAATCTCCTGGCGGATGGTGTCGCGATCTTCGACGAAATCCAAATCGTCTACGGTGACAAGAAAGTCGATGATGCGGTGAGAGAGACGAACCGTTTTTTCGCGGCTGAGTCGCATCAGCGGAGGATTAGCTTCCTCTGGCGCGCGAGCTCGCCTTTCACTTTCTTGTACATTTCCTGATAGGACGCGCCAACTTTGCGCATTTCGTCGTTGTGCTGAGCCAGAATGTCGCGCACTTCTTCGTTCAACCGATCCTCCACCGTGAGTTCATCGGCCATCGTTTGCCGGACGCGCTCCGCCAGTTGTTCAGCGGACTTGGTCTCGATCATCTGGCGGCCGACAAGACGCTTTACCACTTCTTTGGACATGTAGCCGACATAGTCGCGCGACAACAACATTCATGCTTCTCCTGATTTGCTTTCTCAGTTTACTTGCCGCGTTACGGAAGGTCAAGCGAGCACGGTTGACGCTCGCATTCGCTTCGGATAGCATGTTACGGGCGGTTAGCTCAGCGGTTAGAGCATCCCGCTTACACCGGGAAGGTCGTGCGTTCAAATCGCACATCGCCCACCAGTGTTGAATC
Organism: uncultured Acidobacteriota bacterium; assembly: GCA_963757905.1. GTDB lineage: Bacteria > Acidobacteriota > Terriglobia > Acidiferrales > UBA7541 > DAHUXN01. Next base: position 323,026 of record CAVWSV010000011.1, read on the forward strand.
GTTTTAGATGTACTCCACGTAGGTTGCGGGGACGTAGTTCAGCCGGCTAGAACGCTGCCCTGTCACGGCAGAGGTCGCGGGTTCGAGTCCCGTCGTCCCCGCCATTCTTTCGAAGCACGCAAGAACCCAAAGCGTGTGAATTCCCATGTTCAACGCCGCAATTCAGGCTTAGAATCCCCACTTAAAAGCAGAACAACAGAACCGGCCACGTCGCGATCATTTACGAAATCTTGAGCACAAACATGAGTGCGACATCCATTGCTGGCGACGACAAACTATCCACCTCTCCGAATATGTCACAGGGACTGTCCTCGCAAGAGGCGGCCGCGCGTCTCTCGCAATACGGCCCGAATCAGCCCGCACACGCCGCGCATGCGGCGACCGTCCTTGAATTGCTTCGACTGTTCTTAAATCCGCTCGTTTCCATCCTCCTGATTGCGAGCCTGGCTTCGTTTCTCCTCGGGGACGCTGCAGATGCCATTCTGATCCTGGTAATCGTGCTCCTGAGCGTCTCGATCAATTTCGTCCAGACCTATCGTTCCCAGCGCGCCATTTCCAATCTCCGCGAGAAAGTCACTCCTACGGCCACCGTTCTCCGGGACGGGAGATGGAGCGAAATTAAGCGACGAGAGGTCGTTCCGGGAGACCTGGTGCGGATTTGTGCAGGGGATCTGATTCCCGCCGATGGGCAACTCATCGAGTCGCGCGACCTTTACGTCCAACAGGCGGCATTGACCGGTGAGTCCCTGCCCGCAGAGAAGGAGGCGCAGGGAAGAAAGAACGACACAGTCAAGGGGCCGGACGCACCCGACATGGTATTTCTTGGAACTTCCGTAGTCAGCGGGACAGGAACGATGGTAGTCCTGCGGACAGGATCCAAAACCGAGTTCGGAGAGATTGCGGCACGGCTGGCTGCAAGGCCCGAAGAAACGGAATTCGAGCGCAGCATGAAGCATTTCGGCATGTTGATAACGCGCGCCGTGTTCTTTCTGGTACTTTTCATTGTGATCGTGCGGGTGGCGGCACACAAGGATGCGTTCGAATCTTTCGTGTTCGCGGTGGCGCTGGCGGTCGGTCTCACACCCGAGTTTCTGCCGATGATCAGTTCGGTCACGCTCGCGCGCGGCGCAATCCGCATGGCGCGGGACCATGTCGTCGTGAAACATCTTTCCGCCATTCAGAACTTCGGCACTATTGATGTCCTGTGCAGCGACAAGACGGGCACGCTGACTACCGGACAGATGATCCTTGCTTCCTCGATGGACTGCTTTGGTCGAAGTTCTGATCATCCCCTCGAACTCGGGTACTTGAACAGCAAATTTGAAACCGGGATTCGAAGTCCGCTCGATGTAGCAATTCTAAAAACGGGGCGGCCCGGGACAGACCTTTACACGAAGTGCGATGAACTCCCATTCGATTTTGAGCGCCGGCGCCTCTCCATCATTCTTGAAAACAAAGATACGTCCCGTCGGCTACTTATCACAAAGGGAGCTCCCGAAGGCATTCTCGATGTTTGTGAATCCTGCGAGGTTGAGGGGCGGTTAGTCGCTGTCGACCCGGACACGCGGCAGCGTTCGAGGCAGACTTTCAATCATCTCAGCGAACAGGGATTTCGCGTTCTTGCAGTGGCCTATCGCGAAGTGGACGGCCAAACCGAGTTTGGTGTCGCAGACGAACGTTCGCTCGTTTTGGCAGGCTATCTCTCATTTGCCGACCCGCCCAGTCCGGATGCGGCTGCGTCTCTGGCGGCCATGAAGCGGGACGGTGTGGACGTAAAAATTTTGACCGGCGATAACGAGCTGGTCGCGCGCCACGTATGCGAGCAAGTCGGACTGATGAACCCAGCCGTCATCCTAGGCGAAGAACTCGATACGATGACCGACCCGGCACTCCAGCACCTGGCCGAACAAACCACGGTCTTCGCACGAGTGTCGCCGATGCAAAAGCATCGAATCATCCATGCGCTCAAGCAGCGCAGCCATGTCGTTGGCTATATGGGAGACGGCATCAATGACGCGCCGTCGCTCCACGCCGCGGACGTTGGAATATCCGTTGCTTCCGCCGTGGACGTGGCTCGGGATGCGGCGGACATCATCTTGTTGGAACCGGGTCTCGGGATTTTACACAATGGCATCATCGAGGGCCGCCGGGCATCGGCCAACGTCATGAAGTACCTGCTGATGGGCACCAGCTCCAACTTTGGCAACATGTTCAGCATGGCCGGAGCGTCGATTTTTCTGCCGTTCCTCCCAATGCTTCCAACGCAAATCCTATTGAACAATTTTCTCTACGACACAGCGCAGATCACGATTCCGACTGACAAGGTCGATGAGCAATACATTCGGCGGCCTCGGCGATGGGATATGAAGTTGATCCGCAATTTCATGATTTTGATTGGCCCTATCAGCTCGATCTACGATTTTCTGACGTTCTATGTGTTGCTCCATTTTTTTCATGCAGGCCAGCGGGAATTCCACACCGGATGGTTCGTTGAGTCGCTCGCCACGCAAACCCTTGTGCTCTTTATCATTCGGACCATGGGAAATCCGTTGAAAAGCCGGCCGAGCACCCCCCTCGCCGTTACCACGGTTCTGATCGTCATTATCGGTGTCCTGCTTCCCTATTCCCCGCTCGCGAACCTCCTAGGATTCACAAAGCTTCCGGGGGCCTATTTCTCCTTCCTTGCGATCTCGACGGCAACGTATCTCTTGCTGGTCGAAGTTGCGAAACATCTGCTCTTCAGGCCGAGAGAAGCATAATTTTCAGCGCCTTCAGATGTGTTCACCAGTCGACTCGATAGAAAGGTCCTTGGTATCATCAGTCACCTTACGGGGTGATGCTCGTCACTGAGACAAAAGCCTGGCAGCGGCATTATTGGATTCAGGGTTTGTTTTTTTGAAGGGTCTGGCAATGTGAAAGTTCCGGACTTGACTATTTTGGTGATGAATCGTACTTCTGGACCTGACCGGAAAGGAGCAATCAGCCATGGCGTCCCCTCTCACTTCGAATTCCCTCGACAAACTGCTCTTGAAAAAAATCCATCGCTCGATTGGCGACGCGCCTATTCGGTTAGGGTTTAAGGGAGAAGAGGAATTCCTGCCGGCGGACGCTGTTGACAACGAGAGCGTCTTGATTCAGGACCGATGGGCTCTCGCAAGGATGATGCTCGACCCCGAGATCGGTTTTGGGGATGCGTATATGGAAGGGCGCGTCGAAGTAAAGGGAAACCTCGTCCACGTTTTGGAGTTGGCCCTCCGTGCCATGCACCCCAGAAAGCGAAGCTGGTATTACCGCCTGCTTTCAAGTTGGCTAAACCGGATCCAAGACAACACCCTGGACGGATCGGCCTCGAACATTCACCATCATTACGATTTGAATACCGATTTTTACAAGCTGTGGCTCGACTCGCGCCTGGTTTATACCTGTGCGTACTTTCCAAATCTGTCCGCCACCCTCGAAGAGGCTCAACTGGCCAAAATGGACTACGTCTGCAGGAAACTTCAGATCCAGCCTGGAGAAACGGTTGTGGATGCCGGCTGCGGCTGGGGCGCCCTCGCGTTACACATGGCAAAGTATTACGGCGCAACGGTGAAAGCCTTCAACATCTCGAGCGAACAAATTCAATATGCGCGCGCGCAGGCAAAAAAAGAAGGATTGACCGGTAGAGTGGAGTTCATCAAAGACGACTACCGGAACATTTCTGGTCGATTTGACGCATTTGTATCCGTTGGGATGCTGGAGCACGTTGGCCGCGAACACTATTCCGAGTTTGGAGCAGTGATACACCGCTCGATCGGTGATTCCGGACGCGGCCTAATTCATTTTATCGGGCGCAACCGGCCGCAGCCTTTCAGCGCCTGGATCCGCAAACGGATCTTCCCCGGCGCTTATGCTCCGGCGCTCCGGGAAGCGATGTCCATTTTTGAGGAGCGCAACTATGCCGTCCTCGATGTCGAAAACCTGAGGCTTCATTACGCGAAAACGCTCGAGCATTGGCTAGCCCGCTATGAGCGTTCGGTTGATCGCGTATCGGAATTGTTCGGACCCGAATTCGTTCGCGCCTGGCGACTCTACCTTGCCGGGTCGATCGTGAGCTTTCGCACCGGCCAGTTGCAACTCTTCCAGATCGTTTTTGCCGGTTCTGCCTGCCGTCAAATTCCGTGGACCAGGGAATACTTGTATAGCGGAGCTTCGCGCGAGGAGAAGGAATCGCAATGGATTCGTGCAGCGTCCTGATTGTGGGGGCTGGGCCAGCGGGCTCTTCTTGCGCGCGAAGATTGCATCAGGCGGGGCTCGACGCAATCATCCTCGACAAGCGCACCTTTCCGCGCGACAAAGTGTGCGGTGGCTGGATCACGCCCTCGGTCGTCCAGGAACTCGAAATCGATTTGGCTGACTATGCGCGCGGGCGCGTGCTGCAATCCATCACCGGTTTCCGGACAAGCCGCATGGGGGATGCGGAAGTCGAAACGGACTACCGGCGCACGATCAGTTATGGAATCCGGCGATTTGAATTTGACAATTACCTGCTCCGGCGCTGCGGTGCACGCTTGGTTCCAGAAACACCGTTGAAAAGCCTTGAACGTTCGGGCGACACCTGGATCGTTAACGGCAATATTCAGGCCCGTGTCGTCGTTGGGGCCGGTGGACATTTCTGCCCGGTTGCGCGGTTTCTCGGCGCCGACGCCCGCCAGGAAGTTGCTGTCGCAGCCCAGGAAGTCGAGTTTGAAATGAATTCCCAGCAGCGCGATTCCTGTGCAATCCGCGGGGAGATCCCGGAATTGTACTTTTGCCCAGACATGAAGGGGTATGGCTGGTGCTTTCGCAAGGGAGATTTTCTCAACATAGGCCTGGGCAGGCTCGACCCGCATTCCCTGCCGGCCCACACCTCCGAATTCGTGCGCTTCCTGAAAAAAACCGGCAAGGTCGTTTTCGATCTCCCTTCCATGCTCGGCCATGCGTACCTCATTTTTCGTGAAACGAATCGGAACGTTGCCGACGATGGAATCCTGCTGATCGGAGATGCCGCGGGGTTGGCATACTCGCAAAGTGGTGAGGGAATCCGCCCGGCAATTGAATCCGGATTGCTCGCAGCAAACGCGATCCTTGCGGCTGATGGACACTACACGCGCGACCGTCTCGCGAGTTATAGGGGCATGCTCGCGTCGCGATTCGGAAAATCGCGGGCGGATTGGTCCACGCGAATCGGCCGCCGGCTTCCGCAGCGATGGATGCAGTCCCTCGCAAGAATGCTCCTCACGACGCGCTGGTTTTCACGTCACATCGTCCTCGATCGCTGGTTCCTGCATACCCACGAGTCCACGCTCGATGCTTGACCCGAACGTCGCCGCTGAACCAGAGTTCTCAAAGTGCAATTTCATAAAGCCACTGTCGAGGCTTTGATTGCCGTGGTTAGGTCGTTTGTTTGCCGCTTTCGAATGCCCCTCCCTTTGCGTGTAGCGGGACAAGAACATGACACTATCTTATTTGGCGAGGATGCTCGCCAGGCTCAACAACTGCGGGTCAAGTGTCTTTCTCTTGCCAACAATTTGCGCCAAAGCAGTAGTTGCAATCGCGCCGTTGACGAGCCCTACAAGGACACCAAATTCATTGCGGGCGATGCATTCTGTGGCGGCCGCGCCCATCCGAGTGGCGAGCAGCCGGTCGAAAACGCCCGGCGTGCCGCCCCGCTGTACGTGCCCTAACTTCACGACACGTAATTCGAAGCCAAGCCGCTCGCGGTGCTCCGTGAAATAGCGCGTGAGTGCTTCGGCGTTGTAGGATGCCCCTTCGGCAACGACCACGATGGCATGTGCTTTCCCGCGCTCATATGCAGCACGCAACTCGCAGGCCACAGCCTCAGGTGCGGTCGGCATCTCGGGAAGAACGATGCATTCGGCTCCTCCCGCGATGCCGGAGATGAGCGCGAGATAACCGCAATTACGGCCCATGACTTCGACCAGAAACGCTCGTTCGTGCGAGGATGCCGTGACCTTGATGCGGTCGATTGCTTCTAAAGCTACGTTCAGCGCTGTGTCCGTTCCTATGCTTATCTCAGAACCACAGAGATCATTGTCAATTGTCGAGGCAATCCCCACAACGGGGAGCCCCTTCTGCGAGAGTGCAAAAGCGGCGGCTTGCGACCCATCGCCTCCAATAACAACCAGCGAGTCGATATCTCGCTGGTGAAGAAATTGCATGGCCTTGAGTTGTGTCTCATCAGCTTTGAATTCAGGATAGCGCTTGCTGCCCAGCATTGTGCCACCACGTTGAATTATTCCGCCGACGTCTCGAAGGCCTAGAGGACAGAAGTCATCACTGGCAAGGCCCGAAAAGCCATGGCGGACGCCGAAGGGTTGCCATCCCTTATCAATTGCCGTTCGCACGACCGCTCGCACTGCGGCGTTGATTCCCGGAGCATCGCCGCCACTGGTAACTACTGCGATACGCTTCATAAGGCTCCTTAATCAAAAAGTGTAGCCTTTTTCAGGGAGTAGAAGTCGTGACGCATCTACCATATAGCCATCGAACTCACCAATGCGCAATCGATCGAAGTCGCACGGTTGGGTGACGGGTTCTTTCGCTTTTTTTCGAGCTTTTGTTCTACCTTCGCGACGCGACGCACAAAGTGCGAAATTAAGTCCGCATGATCTTCTACAGCATGGAAGGATAAGTCTCGCGAACCTCGCCAGTCTCCCAAGCTGCGGTTCGCTCGAGAGGCTCAACGGCGCGAGTCTCATCGAAATGTAGAATGGCGTCAAATTGGTCCGGAAGCTGGGCGTGGAAATAGTGACTGACACGCTCGGATCGGGGAAGATAGATGACGCCAATGGCCCGCTCCAGGCGCGGTTCCTGCAAGAGGGAGGCGGCTTTTTCCTTCTGGCCGAGTGGAAGCAGAAAATTGCGAATTCCGGTTTCGTGGAAAAGCGCCTCGTAACTCTCCGGTTAGCGCTGGCCGAACATGCTTGCGTTCGGCTGGACCATCCCACCCGGAGGCTGCCGTCACCGTGCCGGTGTAGGTTGTGAATCCGACTAGTGTCGCCTCTTTGCCGTACCGCTGGCGCACGAGCTGCCCAAGATTCAGTTCGCCCTGCTGTCCCATCTCGGTTGCGCGGGCATCGCCGAGATGAGAGTTGTGCGCCCAGACGACGATCTTGGCCTTGGCGCCGAGGTGGTGCGCCAATGCATCCAGCGTCTCAGCCATATGACTGTCCCGGAGATTCCAGGAGGAGATTCGTTCGTGAAACATCGAACGGTAATATTCCTCGGCATTCTTCACCAGGCGGGCATTCTGTTCCGCAAAGAAGAATGCGTCTCGGGCGACGCGGCCATCGCGATTAGCCAGATCCGCAGCGCGCCGGCGCATTTCCATCCATTGGCCAACGACTTCATTCTCACAGCTCTTACTCAGTCCGAAGCTGGCGGCATAACCATAGGCTTGAGTGTCTTCGCCAAAGTTCTCGAAGCAGGCGTAGCGATACCGCGCGCGGCGTGCCGCTTCAGGATCGACTTTGTCCAGGAAATCCAGCACCGCTCGAATTGAGGCGTGCAAGCTGTAGAGGTCCAGGCCATAGAAACCAGCCCGCTTGGAATGCCGGTGCTCATTGTAATTGCGCAACCAGCCGACAAAATCGAGAACGTCGGCATTGCGCCACATCCATGCAGGAAATCTCTGGAAACCAGCGAGCGCATCGATCGCATCTTCGTCTTCACTCTCAAATCTGCACATATTGGTTCACGCGATATGCGTCCGGCCAGTCTGCCTCGACGGCGACTGCATTGAAATCCTTTTCCGCGATCAAGCGCTTGGTGATCTGCGCGCGCAGACGATAGAACTCATGCGTTCCATGCGTGGCTTCTCCGAGCAGAACGAAACGAGAGTCACCAATCATCTTAAGCAAAGGATCAAAATCGGTGTCCTCTCCCGTAAGCGGATGCGCCGATTGGCGAATTGCGTTGATAACATCGTGTTCGTGTTTAGCAACCATTTTCACACCTCGGTTCTCGCCAGCTCGCTAAAGCCTGCGATGAGGAACGCTCGGCCAGTAGTGCAATATCGTGTTCCTTTCGCTGCAGTCTGCGTATCCTGATTTCGTGGTTCATGGAGCTGCCGCGAAGCGCTATCGAGCAGTTCTTTTACCTCTTCATCCGATACTTGCGAGAAGTCATCGTAGAATTGTCCGACTCCGTAAAATCGCTCCGGCATCTCCAGGCACACAAGTTCATCCACCTCAAATTGAAGTTGACTACAAGCAGAAGGCGGAGCTACAGGGACCGCAAGTCACTATTCGCGCAGGCTCCATTTGCCGTAACGCGCGAATGGCAGCCCGCATACTGGAGCCAGTGGCAATACCGTCATCGACGAGAATGATGGTCATTCCCCTTACGTCTAGCGGCGGTTCCCCGCCCCGGTAGGCCTGTTCGCGGCGTTCCAGTTCTTGTTTTTCTGCCTGTGTCACTCGCTCGATCTGCAACGCGGTTATTCCCAGTCCTTCAACAATATCCGGGTCAAGAATCCGAACTCCTCCGCTCGCAATGGCTCCGAACGCCAACTCCTCGCGGCCTGGGACACCGAGTTTGCGCAACACAAAGACGTCCAGCGGTACCTTGAGGTTCATGGCTACTTCGAAAGCGACTGGAATACCTCCGCGTGGCGCTCCTAGTACAATCACATCGTTGCGATTCGCGTATTTTCTCAAACGGTGCGCTAATTTTTGGCCCGCTTCTGTTCTATTCGCAAAGATCATATGAGCACCTCATGCTGATGCGTCAATCCCCGCCGGCGGCCGCTCTTTCCAATCCGATAGGATTTCGTCCCGCGACCAGTGTATTCATCTGCCGCGCCCAGATTGCGCCCTCGCAGGCTATAAGGCTGTGACCCAAGTCACCGGCTGCTCCTCTTGCCAATCGTAACTCCATCGCCAACCGCGCTTTAGTCGCAACGCGGGAAATTTCGTCCTCCGATCTTTGCGGTTTTCTCGTTTCGCCATCAACAGGGCCGCTCATTCTGTTAGATTATTCAGTCGCCACCGGCAACGTCCGGTCCGGCGCGCGCGGAGAATCTCTGCAAATGTCTGACGCTGTAGTGAAAGCGGGCGTGATCGAGAAGCCGCCGCCGTCGCGCGCCTGGCGCTGGATTATCCTCGCGGCGATCGCCATCGCCTGCTATGGCGGCTACTACGCATTCGATTACATCGGGCCGCTTGCGCCGCTGCTCAGCCGCCAACTCCACTTCTCGAATACCGACATCGGTCTGCTGCAGGCCGTTTACAGCCTTCCCAACATTGTCGCAATGCTTGTCTGCGGCGTGATGATCGATCGGCTGGGAACGCGGAAATCGCTTTCGATTTTCGGCGTGCTCATCTTCATCGGACTGGTCATCACCGCGCTTAGCCCACGGCTGGGCATCATGGCCACCGGACGCCTGCTCGTAGGCTCGGGCGGCGAAGCACTGGCACTGGCTGCCAACGTCGGCGTGGCTCGTTGGTTCTGGCACGACGGGCTGAGCCTGGCGTTCGGTCTGCGAGCATCGGCGGCACGACTCGGTTCGTTAAGCGCCCAGGTTTCTCCTGCGTGGGCGCCACGCGCGTACACCTATTGGCGCTGGCCTCTTCTGCTCGGCGTCGGTTTCGGCGGGTTTTGTCTGCTCGGTGCCGTGCTTTACTGGATGCTCGATGTCCGCGGCGAGCAGCGATTCACTCTGGGACATATGGCCCGAACCACGAAGATCCCGCTGCGCGAAGTCTTTCAGTTCAACAAATCATTTTGGCTGATTGCCGCGCTATGCGTCACCTTCTACGGCTGCATTTTTCCGTTCGAGACGTTCGGACAGAAATTCCTGATCGAGGCACGACACGTTTCGCCGCAAACTGCGGCGCTGCTGGTGGGCATGGAGCCGTTCTTTTCGCTCGTGGGGATGCCGATCTTCGGCCTGCTCGTCGATCGCTACGCTCATCGGTCGCTGCTGATGATGTTCGGCTCGCTTCTGATCGTGCCGGTGTTCCCCATGCTGGGATTTACGAACATTCCTCCGGCGATCCCGATGGCCATGATGGGCGTGGCGTTTGCGTTGGTGCCGGCAGTGATGTGGCCGGCGCTCGTCTACGTGGTGGACAAGTCGCGCCTCGGCTTGGCCAACGGCATGTTGGACACCGTGCAGCAGCTCGGGCTCGTGATCATCAATTTGCTGATCGGTTGGGCGAACGACCGCTGGCTGGCGAGCGCAAACAACGCAGCCGGCTACCATGCGGGCCTGTGGATGTTCACGGCGATTGCCGTGCTCGCCGTGCTGTGCGCGTTCGCGCTGTGGCAAGTGGAAACGGGCCCATCTTCGCACGGCCTGGAGACCAGAACCACGCGGTTGTGACTTTCTTCGCGCGCGCTCCTACTCGCGACCTTCGACGGTTTGCGACAATCTTGACGAAGACGTTCAGCGTGGCTTAGAGTTCCCGGACAACGCAAATGAAAATCGCCGACATGAACTGGATGCAGGTGGAACGAGGGCTGCAGCGCGACGGTCGCGCCGTCGTGCCGGTCGGCAGTACCGAGCAGCACGGCTACCTGAGCCTAACCGTCGACGCGATCCTGGCCGAGCGCGTCGCCTGCGAGGCCGCAGAGCCGCTCGGCGTGCCGGTGTTTCCGGTTCTCAGCTACGGCATCACGCCCTACTTCCGCGCTTACCCAGGCAGCGTCAGCCTTCGCCTCGACACCTACCAGCGTATCGTCGCGGACATCCTCGAAAGCCTCGCCGGCACCGGGTTCACGCGCATCCTGTTCGTGAACGGCCACGGCGGCAACACTCCGGGCGGTTCGATCCTGCAGGAGTGGATGAACGATCACCCGGGCATCGCCGTGAAGTGGCACAACTGGTGGAACGCGCCGAGGACCGCCGCCGCAGTGGCAGCCATCGATTCCGTTGCGTCGCACGCGTCGTGGATGGAGAACTTCCCGTGGACGCGGATAGCAGGCGTGAAACTCCCGGATGGCCAGAAGGCGATGATCGATATTGCGCGCATGCGCATGATGGACGCCGCCGGCGTGCGCGCGTACTTGGGCGACGGCAATTTCGGCGGCGTGTATCAGAAGCCCGACGATCAGATGATGAGAGTGTGGAGCGCGGGCGTCGAGGAGACGCGCGAGGCGCTGGAGGGTCCGTGGGCGCTGACCTCCGGACGGAATCGGGTCGGCCCCGGAGCGGATACTCGTCTGGGGCGCCGGGGCAATTGGCGGCACTGTCGCCGCCTACCTGCGTCGCGCCGGTCTTGACATAACTGTTGTGGACGCGAACGAGGCTCACGTGCGGGCGATCCGCGAACGAGGTCTCGCCATCACCGGGCCGATCGAGACCTTTACGCAGCCGCTGCCCGCGTATACGCCGGACGAGGTCGCCGGCGTTTGGGACACGGCGTTTCTTTGCGTCAAGGCGCAGCACACGGAGGTCGCCGCGCGACAGCTCGCGCCGCATCTCGCCGAGGATGGCGTCGTCGTGTCGCTGCAGAACGGCTTCAACGAGCTGATGATCGCTGAGACAGTCGGCCGCGCCGCGCACGATGGGCGCCTTTATAAACTTCGGCGCCGACATGCTCGAGCCGGGCGTCGTGCACTTCGGCGGCCGAGGCGCAGTCGTGGTCGGCGAGCTGGACGGCCGCCGGACACAGCGTCTTGCGCGTGAACACCGTGCGCTGCACGCACTTCGAGCCGGACGCAATCACACCGACAACATCTGGGGCTACCTCTGGGGCAAGATGGGTTACGGCGCTCTGCTCTTCGCCGGCGCTCTCACTCCGGCCAGCATCGTCGACGTGCTCGACTCGCGCGATGCGCGACCGGTGCTCACGGCGCTGGCGCGCGAAGTGATGGCGGTGGCCGCAGCTGAAGGGCGTAACGCGCGATGGGTTTCAACGGCTACGATCCAGCGGCCTTCGGTCCAAATGGAACTGGCGCGGAGATCGACGTATCCTTCGACGCAATGGTAGCGTTCAACCGCCGCTCCGCGAAGACACACAGCGGCATCTGGCGTGACATTGTCATTCACCACCGCAAGACCGAGTGCGACGCGCAGTTCGCACCGATTCTTGAAGTTGGCTCGGCAGTCCGCGATTGCCATTCCACGCATGGAACGCCTTGTGTCGCTCATGCGCGAGGTCGAGAGCGGTGCGCGCCCGCAGACGCTGGATAACTTGGCGCAACTGGATGGTTAGCTTGTTCTTCTTTATGCTAAAACTGCGAGGGCAAGTATTCAGAACGTTGGCGCGCTTATGCAAATTCGTTTTGACGGTCGAACCGCAATCGTGACTGGAGCCGCGCATGGCTTCGGCCGCGCATCGCGTTGAATTTCGCGAACCTCGGTGCGCAGCGTGGTCGCCTGCGACGTACTGAAATCCGAGCTCGACGAGACGGCGCGGCTGGCGAAAGCAGCAAGGGACGCCACTCGACGTTCGCGTCCTCGACGTGAGCGAATCGTCGAGGCGGTCCATGCCATGGCCGCCGAGACGTTCGAAGGCACGGCGGTCGCATCGACATCCTGGTGAACGACGCGGGCGGCGTGATGGGCCAGGTCGGCCGGCCGCTCGAAGAAGTGTCCGACGCCGACTGGCGGGCCATCTTCGCCGTAAATCTCGACGGCGCGTTTTACTGCAGCCAGGCGGTCGCCCCGGCGATGAAGGCGGCACGCTACGGCCGCATCGTGAATATCTCGAGCGGCGCAGGCCTTGGCATCAGCCTTACCGGAATTCAGGCGTACGCCTCCGCAAAGGCGGGGCAAATCGGCCTGACGCGGCAGCTTGCGCACGAGCTTGGGCCGTGGGGCATCACCGTCAACAACGTGGCTCCCGGCTTCGTCCGCTCCAACCCCACTACCGAAAAACAGTGGGAGGCATACGGCAGCGAAGGCCAACGCAAGCTCGTCGAGAACATTGCACTGAAGCGGCTCGGCTCGCCGCAGGACATCGCCAACGGTGTCTTGTTCTTCGCGAGCGAGCACGCCGGCTGGATCACCGGCCAGACGCTGTCCATCGACGGAGGCCGGTAAGGAGGGCAGATCGTGTCGAATCAGGTGCTGAAAGTCGGTGCGCTCTCCGCCGGACGCCGGAGAGAAGCGTTACGGCGTGAACGAGTTTTCGGTGCAGGGTCAACCTTACCGGCTTCCCATGTGGCTCATCAACGGAAGTCGCGAGGAGAGGAACGTCGACGGCCCAACCCTCGTTGTGACGGGCGGCGTGCACGCCGCCGAATACGCGAGCATCGCGGCCGCGCTCGACTTGGGCCGCTCCCTCGATCCGCAAAACCTGCGCGGCCGAGTCATCGTCGTGCCAGTGATGAACATGCCCGCCTTCACAGCACGCTCCATTTATGTCTGCCCCCTCGATGGCCGGAATCTCAATCGCGTGTTCCCCGGCGATGCGCACGGCACTGCCTCCGAGCAGATTGCCGATTGGGTGTTTCGCAACGTCATTTCGCAGGCCGATTACTACGTGGACCTGCACGGTGGCGATTTAATTGAGGCGCTCGTTCCCTTCACGATTTTCTTCCGGTCTGGCAACGACCGCGTCGACCAGAGGTCGCTTGAAATGGCTAAGGTCTTCGGGATTCATTTTCTCGTGTGTAGTGAGACGCCCGGCTCGACGTTTTGCGCCGCGTCGCGGGCCGGCATTCCGTCCATCCTGGCTGAGTCAGGCGGCCAGGGGATTTGGGCGCCCGAAGACGTCGCATCGCACACGAACGGCCTCAAGCGGCTGATGCGCCACCTCGACATGATTCCCGGCGGTGCGCCGGAGCCCGCGCCCTTCACGCTGCTCGAACGATTCCTCTGGCTGCGCAGCGAGCATGCGGGTTTCTGGTATCCGGCGGTTGCCGTGAGCGAGCCAGTGAAGACTGGACAGAACCTGGGGTGCGTAAAAAATTGCGAAGGGCGCGTGCTTCAGACGGCCGTCAGCCCCGCTGATGGCGTCGTTCTCTTCATCGTCACGTCGTTGGCAATCAACGACACCGATCCTCTCTTGGCCGTCGGCGCGTGAGCCACATAATCAGATGAACGCCGTTCTGAAGACGCTCGCCGAAAATGAAAGCCGATATCTCCGCGAGCTTGCCGAGTTCGTTGCCATTCCGTCGGTGAGCACCGACCCCGCTCATGCTGCCGATGTGCGCCGGGCAGCCGATTGGGTGGCGGCGCGGCTGCGCAGAGCGGGTCCGATCGAGGTCGAGACATGGGAGACGCCACGCCACCCCGCCATCTTCGGACGCTGGAACGGCGCGTCCGGCGCCCCGACTGTTCTCATCTACGGGCACGTGGACGTGCAGCCCGCCGAACCACTCGAATTGTGGCACTCACCGCCATTCGTCCTCACCGAGCGGAACGGGCGGCTCTACGGCCGCGGAGTCAGCGACGATAAGGCGTCGATGCTGCAACCGATTTTAGCGGCCGAAGCATTCTTCCTGTCCGGCGAGAAACCGCCTGTCAATCTCCGTTTCCTCTTCGAGGCCGAGGAGGAGATCGGCAGTGTCGATCTTCCGGACCTTGTGCGCGCGCGGCGCGATGCGCTCGCATGCGACGTCGTGCTGTCGGCTGACGGCGGCATGTGGCGTCCTGAGGTGCCGAGCATCACGGTGAGTTCCCGCGGGTTGGCGACTCTGTCCTTCACTGTGCGAGGTCCGCGTCATGACTTGCACTCTGGCCGTCATGGTGGTGGTGTGGCCAACCCGTTGCACGCAGCCGCGGAGATCGTCGCGTCGCTGCATGACGATGGCCGTGTTGCCGTCGAAGGATTCTATGACGATGTTGAGGAAATCGAGCCGGCGTTGTCGAAGGCGCTCGAGCGGCTGACGTTCGATGAACACAAATATCTCGCCGAGATTGGCGCGCCTGCCGGATTCGGCGAGCCCGGCTACGGCATGTTGGCCCGACAGTGGTATCGCCCGACGCTCGAAGTCAACGGTTTCTACGGAGGCTATCAGGGGCCCGGCAGCAAAACCGTGCTGCCCAGCTGAGGCACACGTGAAACTCACTTGCCGCCTTGTCCCGAATCAGCGGTCGGATGACGTGCTTGCCAAGGTGCGGCGGCATCTGGAACTGCGCTGCCCACCCAGCGTGAATCTCACAATTGAGGAGGGGCACGAAGGTGCCCAGGCCTATCGCGTCTCGCCCGATAGTCCCGCAGTGCGCGCGGCCGCCGAGACGCTCACCGAAGTTTTCGGTGTGCCGCCCGAGATTGTCGGCATGGGCGGCACTGTCCCGATTGTCACGACTTTCCGCGACGTGCTCGGCGTGGATACTGTCTTCTTCTCGTTCAGCACCGCCGATGAGAATATCCACGCGCCAAACGAGTTCTACCGCCCCGAACGCTTCCGCCTCGGCCTTCAGGCCTGGGCACGCGTGTGGCGCAGACTGTCAGGAGAGCGGGTATAGGTTGACACGACGGTACAAGGCGGTTACGCTTTTGAAAGAAAGGAATTTAAAGACAGAAATTTTCTGTGACTCCTCTAGTCAAGCGCTGTGCGAGTGTCGCTCAGAGATTTAAGTCCTTTCCCAGCAAACGTGCTGCCCGCGCGTTTCGTCTGTGCTACTCGGTCGCCTCGGTGGCGGAATTGCAAATCATAGGGAGGTATCGTTGCGCATGTCTTCGAAACGAATGTCCGCAAGACGAATGACGGGTTCGCTGGGACTCCTCGTTCTATCGGGAATCCTTTTCGTGCTGGCGTCGGCGCTCGGTTCTCGCGCGACTGCAAGTAAGACGCCCGCGCCTGCCCCGGAATCCTCCAACGTCCTGCGCGCCACGCTCTCCAACGGCCTTCAGGTGGTCATTGTGCGCGACCAACTCGCGCCCGTCGTCACCGCGGTTATGAATTACAAGGTTGGCTCCGACGAAGCCCCCGCCGGCTTCCCAGGCATGGCCCATGCCGAAGAGCACATGATGTTCCGCGGCAACCCCGGCCTTTCCGCCGACCAGCTCGCGGAAATCACCGCCGCCATGGGCGGCAATTTCGATGCGGACACGCAATTCACCGTGACGCAGTATTTTTTCACGGTCCCTGCCGAGGATCTCGACGTCGCCCTGCACATCGAGTCGCTGCGCATGAGCGGCATCGATGACACCGCGGCGCTGTGGGACAAGGAGCGCGGCGCCATCGAGCAGGAAGTCGCCGCGGACATTTCGAATCCGTTTTACGTTTTCTACGAGAAGGCTCTCGGTACCATGTTCGAGGGCACGGTCTATGACCACGACGCCCTCGGCACGCGCCCTTCATTCGACAAGACCACCGCGGACATGCTCCGGAAGTTTTATCAATCCTGGTACGCTCCGAATAACGCCATCTACGTCATCACCGGCAACGTGGATCCTCCCGCGGTCCTTGCCGAAGTCAAGAAACTCTTCGGCGACATCCCAGAGAAAAAGCTCCCCGAGCGTCCGGCGGTCTCTCTCGGCGCCGTGAAGACCACCACCATGAACCTCAATACCGACTTCCCTTTCGGTGTTGCAGCTATCACCTATCGCATGCCCGGCAGCGACAGCCCCGATTACGCCGCCGCGCAGGTTTTGTCCGATGTGCTAAGCAGCCAGCGCAGCGCTCTGTACGCATTGGTTCCCGAAGGCAAGGCCATTTTCGCGCAGTTCAGTTCGCTGGCGAGTTTGCCCAAGGCCGGTCTGGCCTTCGCCGTGGCAGGCTACCCGAAAGGCGGGGACGGAAATGCGCTCGTAAATCAGATGCGCCAAATCCTGGCTGACTACGTCAAGAACGGCCTCCCTGCAGACCTGGTCGAGGCCGAGAAACGCCACGAACTCGCCGATGCTGAGTTTCGCCGTAATTCCATCGAAGGCCTGGCCTTCGAATGGTCCAACGCACTGGCCGTCGAGAACCGGAATTCTCCCGACGACGATGTTGCGGCCATGCAAAAAGTCACCGTCGACGACGTCAATCGCGTCGCGCGCGAGTATCTGGCGTCGGAAAATTCCATCGTTGCCGTGCTCACTCCCGAGGAGTCCGGTAAACCCATTTCGCAAAAATCCTTCGGCGGCCAGGAATCCTTCGCCCCGTCGGAAGTTAAGCCCGTCGCGCTGCCCGGAGTGGGCCGCCCTCGCCGTCAGCCGCCTCAGCATTCCGGCCTCGACCGCGCATCCCACTGTCTTTACTCTCCCCAACGGCATCAGCTTGATTGCCGAGCAGGAAGAGCATCAGCAACACGGTCAGCGTTTATGGCCGCATCAAAAACAATTCCGACCTCGAGCAGCCCAAGGGCCAGGAAGGCGTCGCCAGCGTTCTCGGCGATCTCTTCTCTTACGGCACAACCACGCTCGATCGCATCCAGTTCCAAAAGGCTCTCGACGATATCGGTGCACACGAATCGGCCGGCACCAGTTTTTCTCTCTCCGTTCTCCCGCGGAATTTCGACTCCGGGGTCCAGCTTCTCGCCGAGAACGAACTGCATCCGGCGCTGCCGCCTGCGGCCTTCGCCATCGAAAAAACTAAAGCGGCTCGCTCCGTCGCGGGCGAATTGCAAAGTCCCGGCTTCCTTGCCGGCCAAGCGCTCGATAAAGCGCTCTTTCCCGCCGAAGACCCCGCGCTGCGCCACGCCACTCCTGCTAGCGTCTCGGGTCTCAATCTGGACGACATCAAGAGTTACTACCAGCGCGTCTATCGTCCCGATCTCACAACCATTGTCGTCATCGGCAACATATCCCCGGAAGACGCGCACGCGGAAATTCTGAAATATTTCGGTTCCTGGACGGCCACTGGGCCTAAGCCGCAAACCGATCTGCCCGAAGTCCCGGCAAATAAGCCGTCCACAGCCGTTGTGCCCGACAAGAGCCGAGTGCAGGATCAGGTCACGCTGGGCGAGACGCTCGCGCTCAATCGCTTCAATCCAGATTACTACGCCCTCGAATTGGGTAACCACGTTCTCGGCGGCGGCTTCTACGCCACGCGTCTCTATCGCGACCTCCGCGAAAACGGCGGCCTCGTCTATTTCGTTGCTTCGAATTTCAACGTTGGCCGCACGCGCTCCACCTACGAAGTGCAGTACGCCTGCGATCCCCCGAACGTCTCGAAAGCGCGCACCGTCGTCATCCGCGATCTTACGGCCATGCGCAATTCCCCGGTCACGCCGGAAGAATTGCGCCAGGCCAAGGCACTGCTCCTCCGCGAGATTCCGCTCGGGGAAGACGACGTTGACAGCATCGCCGGCGGTTGGCTCTCGCGCTCTCTCATAGGGCTGCCTCTCGACGAGCCGCAACGCGCAGCCGCGCGCTACATGAAACTCAACGCACAGGATGTCCAGGCTGCTTTCACCAAATGGCTGCGCACCAGCGATCTCGTTCAGGTGACGCAAGGCCCAAATCCCCAATAGTTGCAAGTCGTCTGACCGTCGGATTTGCGGTGTATACTCGCGGCGCTCGGAGAGGAACGTGAACTCTGTTTCCCGCGCGGCGCAAAATTTATCTCGGGCCGCAACGGTCCTTCTGATTTTTGCCTTTCTTCCCAAGCTCGCCACGGCGCAGAGGCAAACGCCGGCTGAACACTGGGTCGGCACATGGGCCGCGTCTCCGCAAATGCCGCCCGAGGCGGTTGACCAGCCGGATTCATCCGACGCTAGCTTCACCGACCAGACAGTGCGCATGATCGCGCGCGTGAGCATCGGCGGCAAGGAACTACGCGTGCGATTTTCGAACGCCTTCGGAAGCGCGGCGGTGACGCTCGGCGATTCGCATATCGCTCTCGCAGGAAAAGACGCAGAGATTCTTCCCGGCACGGATCGCGAACTCACGTTTAGCGGCCAGAAATCGTTCACGATTCCGCCCGGCGCGACAGCGCTAAGCGATCCTGTGCATTTGAGAGTGCCCGCGCTGGCCAGCGTCGCAGTCAGCGTATTTCTTCCCGCTACAACTGGTCCTGCGACATGGCATCCACTGGGCAACCAAACAACGTACATCTCCGCCCTGGGCGATTTCAGTGCAAGCGCTGAGATGCCCGTAGCGAGGACGGTGGCGTCTTGGTATTGGCTTGCTGGCGTTGAGGTTCTCGCCAGCGAACGCACCGCCGCAGTTGTCACCCTCGGCGATTCCATCACGGACGGCGCCGCCTCCACGCGAGACGCCAATCATCGTTGGCCGGACATTCTCGCGGAACAGCTTGCCAAACATCGCGCCGCGCCTTTGGCCGTGCTCAACGAAGGAATTTCCGGCAATCGGCTTTTGCACGATCTGGCTGGCCCCAACGCGCTCGCGCGCTTCGATCGCGACGTCCTCGCACAGGATGGCGTGCGCTGCTTGATCGTGCTTGAAGGAATCAACGACATCGGATGGCCGCACATACGCGGCGGAGAGTACGCCGGAGAAGTGGTGAGCGCCGAAGACATCATCGCCGCACTTCGGCAAATCGCGGAACGCGCGCATGCGCACGGCATTCGCGTCTTCGGCGGCACGCTCACGCCGTTCGTGGGCGCGTTCTATGAGACGCCGGACGGCGAGGCGGAACGCGAAGCCGTAAACCATTGGATCCGCACTAGCGGCGCGTTCGATGGTGTGATTGATTTCGATAAAGTGACGCGTGACCCTGCGCATCCGAAGCGCTTTTTGCCCGCGGACGATTCCGGCGACCATCTGCATCCGAACGACGCCGGCTACGACGCCATGGGCCGTGCTGCCGCGCAATTGTTCCTGCCTGCACTTCCCACCGCAGAACATCACCACCCATAGTTCCGGCTTCCCTACGGCCGCGTTTTCGACGCATTCGCGACACCCGAGCATTCGTCGGCGAAGAGCTTCGATGGCGGCGCGGGTATCGTTTAAGGCAAGCAAGTTCGCAAACGGTACAATGGTACCATTCGCCCTCGCCGCCGGTTCTAGTACTAATTACTACACGTATGCTATTTCTCCGGGGGGAGCAAGGCCATCGATCGTCAATGGAGGAAGGAGAACTCATGGCTAGCGGATTGCGGTGCGTTCTTGCGGCGTCTCTTGGGTTGATCTTCGCGGGGGGATTGGCAGCGCAAACTCAGCCGGTACCCGCTCGGCCAGACACGCTGGCTGGAGTGGTCGACCGAATCATTGCGCGGGAGCATCAGGAAGTCGCGACCCTGCGCCACTACAGGCCCATCGTGGAGACCTACATTCAGGAAATGCGTCCGGACCCTCAGCTGGGCAGCGTCCCGCAGAAGGACCACTATTTTCTTGGCGTGGCGGAGCTAAGCAAGGGCGTGGTCGATCAGTCGATGCTTCCCCATCAAGATACTGGTTGGAAACACAAGCTGAATCCCCTAAAGGACTTCACTTCGATGGTGGGCAGTGCATATTCGCCTGCGGGCTTTCTGCAAATGGTTTTCGTCGATCAGACTTATTTCGACAAGCAACATTACAAATTCGACTATGTGCGTCAGGAATTTCTCGGGTCGGTGAAATGCCTCGTATTCGACGTGACGCCGCGGCCGAAATCCGGCAACGGAAGATTCGAGGGGCGCATTTGGGTGGAAGACCAGGACTACGCGATCGTGCGCTTCAATGGCGTCTTTATGCCTGTCGCCAGCACATTCGGCTGGAACTTGCACTTCGATAGCTGGCGAGCAAATGTGGCGCCAAATCAATGGATTCCCTCGTATATTTTCAGCGCAGAGTCCGATCTGAGGGATTTTCCGGTTGGGCGTGTGAGTTTCCGCTCCCAAACGCGATTGTGGGGCTACAACTTAAAGGTTAGGAACCCTGAGCAGGAGTTCAGCCAGCTCACGGTGGAATCCGCGAAGCCCATTCAAGATCAGGCGGATGCTTCGAACGACGGCGAGGAAGACTGGGAGAGCGAAGGCGAGGCCAATGTGATCGACAGGCTGGAGCGGAATGGATTGCTGGCGCCTATCGGTCCCGTGGATAAAGTGATGGAAACGGTGGTGAACAACCTGGAGGTGACGAACAATCTGGATGTGGAACCAGCGATCCACTGCCGCGTCCTGCTGACTTCGACCCTCGAGGCCTTCACAATCGGGCACACAATTGTGGTCAGCCGAGGCCTGCTCGGCGTCCTTCCCGATGAACCAACCCTGGCGACAGTCCTGGCGCAGCAGCTTGGCAGCATCGTCATCGGCACACAGTTGCCAGACGCGTATTCGTTCAATGATACGACGATGGTTTCCACGGCTGATACGATGAAGCGTATGTCGTTCCGCAGCCCCGAGAGCGACCAACAAGCCGCAGTGAAAAAAGCCATGGAGCTGCTGAAGAATTCGCCGTACAAAAATCAGCTCGGCACCGCCGGCCTTTTCTTCAAGCAACTCGCTGCGGACCAGAAGCCGTTGTCTTCGTTGATCAGCGCCAATCTGGGTAATCAAGTGCTTATGGCGGACCAACTGATGCAAGCAGCGCCGCAATTGAAGCCCCTGGCGGTAAACCAGATTGCCGCGCTGCCCTTGGGTTCGCGAATCCTGCTGAATTCTTGGGACGACACTGTAGCTCTGGCGAAGCCCAAGCCCGTGGAGTTGCTCTCCGCGCGCGCAAAAATGCCGTTTGAAATTACGGCATCCCTGCCGTATCTGAATCGCTATCAAAGCCCGAATGCAGCGGCTGCGGATCTGGCAAAAGCGGACATCCCGAATCCGAATTCTCATCCAAATCCAAAGTAAGACTGTCTTGGCGAAAAGACCCGGCGCGGCTCATACCGTCGCCGGGCTTTTTGTTTTTACGCCGCTTCTTGTGCGTTCTCCGCTTGGCACCTCTAACTCAGAAGTGTTGACGACCGGCCGGGGCGATTACGGCGTTGATGGACAAGGTCGGAGCGTTGCCGCTAAAATGAGCGACCGCCGCGAAAAAGCGTATCGCGACGCAAACAGAGGACCCTTTACCCATGCGACTGGTCACATTTGAATCCGCACCGAACCAGCAGCGAATCGGCGCCGTCACCGCCGACGATCATGTAGTTGACCTAAATCTCGCTTGCGCCGTTTACATGCGGGATGTCGAGAAGGAGCCCGCTTACTATCGTCTCGCGGATGCTCGCGTACCGCCGGAAATGCGTAGACTTTTCGAAGGGGGAGATCACAGCCTCGACACGGCAAAGAAGGCTCTCGCGCACGTACAAGACAAGGGGCCCAAAACCAAAGGCCCTTCGGGCGAATCTCTTTTTTTCGCCATCCACTCGGTTAAGCTTCGCGCGCCCATTCAGCCGAAGAAGTTCTTTCACACGGCTGGCAATTTTCGCGAACATCATGAGGAAGCGGAAAAAGCCGGCTTCTCGCACCCGGTAATGCCGTGGATCGTTTTCTTTCAAAATGTTGACGCGATCATTGGAACGGACGAGGCGGTCGTCTATCCCCAGCATCTTACCGAAGAACTGGATTACGAACTCGAGCTGGCCGTTGTGCTGAAAAAAGCAGGAAAGCATTTCGATCAGAAAACGGCGCAAGACTATATCGGCGGCTACGTAATTTTCAACGACGTGACGGCTCGCGATATCCAGCGGCGGGAAATGAAGTCCGGCGTATTCAGCTTTTGCAAAGGAATTGATAGTTTCTGCCCGCTGGGCCCGTGGATTGTCACGGCGGATGAGATTTCCGATTCGCATAATCTGGCCATGGAGCTTCGCGTGAACGGCGAAGTACGCCAGCGGTCGCATTCGAGCAAAATGGCGGTCAAGATTCCTGAAATTATCGCGCATTACTCAGCCATGGGTTATAGCGCGGGCGATGTGCTCTCCACGGGAACGGTCTCGGGCGTCGCGGCATTCAGTGGGGATCCAAAAGCATGGTACCTAAAGCCGGGCGACGTGATGGAATGCGAAATCGAAGGAATCGGAGTCCTGCGCAATCCGGTAATTTCCTGGCAAGAGGCGTACGGCGAAAAACTGCCCGGCGGCGGAGCAAGGACGCGATGAGCGAAGCGCCAAACAATTCCGCTGACAAGCGAGTCTGGGTCAGCGAGCTAAACACTCAGCCGAATGTGCGCCCGCCTTTGCGCGCCTCGCATCCGATTCGCTTCTACGACACAACACTACGCGACGGCGAGCAAACCGTCGGTGTCGTTTTTGATCCGCAGCAGAAACTCAAAATCGCCCGCAAACTCGACGAGCTGGGCATCTCGCGCATCGAAGCGGGATTCCCTCGCGTTTCTCCCGATGATACCGAAGCCTTCCGGATGATCTTGGAAGCGAATCTGAAGGCGGAAGTTTGGGGATTCGCCCGCTGCGCTAAGGCCGACATCGAAGAATTGATTCGGCTCGGCGTGCGCGCGTCGGTTTTGGAGATTCCTTCGAGCGACATTAAGCTGCGTGCGTATGGAATCGCGCGAAATGAAGCGGTACGTCGCGCGTCCGAAGCGGTCCAGCTCGCACACACGAATGGAATCCGCGTAGCTTTCTTTCCCGTGGATGGTTCGCGCGCGGACCTCGATTTTCTGCGAACGTTGTACCTGGCTGCCCGCGAGGCGGGAGCCGAGGAAGCAGTAGTTGTGGATACCATAGGAGCTTGCGGGCCAGAAGCCGTGGAGTTCCTGGTGAGCAAGGTTCGCGAATGGCTGGGGAAAGATGTGTCGGTTCACTTTCACGGACACAATGATTTCGGTCTGGCGACAGCTTGCGCACTCGCTGCAATTCGTGCCGGCGCGAGCTGGATTCAGGGAACAATTAACGGCATGGGGGAACGCGCGGGTAATGCAGATTTGGGCGAAATCGCCATGGCGCTTCACTGCCTATATCACGTGCCCGTGGAACTGAAGCTAGAGAAGATTCGCGAAGTCTCGCAATTTGTACGCGAATCCGCTGGCTATGCGCTCGAGCCGTGGAAGCCCGTGGTTGGCGAAAACCTGTTTGTGCGCGAGAGTGGAGCGGTCGCGAGCCAGTTCCATATTCCGGAGGCCATCGAGCCCTTTTCTGCTGACCTTGTGAACGCCCATCGGCGAATCGTCCTGGGTAAAAAGAGCGGCCTGGACAGTATCACGCTGAAGAGCAAAGAACTCGGTATCGAGATTCCCGAAGCGCGACGCGCAGCCGTGCTGGCAGCGGTGAAAAGTCGCGGCATTGAAAAGCGCGGCCTGCTTACGGATTCTGAATTCCAGCAAATTGTGAGCGGAATCTGCAAGGCCTGAATTCGGCGGCTGGGTATCTCTTTTCCCTTCTACGAAAAGCGATCCACTGAATTTGGACCGCACGATACGGACTTTTCGTCTTGTCTCTCCGACAAAAACAATTCGCCCTGGCGCGAGGGTTCTCGTGCGATAAGATGTTCTCGGGTCAGTGTATTCAAATGCCTTCGCGAATTTCAGGAGGTGACAGTCGATGGATCGAGAGTTTTTTTACTCAATCATGAATGGCGAGGGGACGCTCGACTACGAGCTCTACCTGAACACAAAGGCGCTGCTTTCCTGCCAAAAGAATTTCAAGGAGTTCTGCAATCCCGACGAACTACAATTCCAGATTGTCCATCAGGTCGAGGAAATGTGGATGAAGCTCATCGGCTACACGCTGCTGGACATCGACGACTACATCCAAATCGAGGATACCAATCGCATCATCACGCTGTTCCGGCGGGTCCATATTGCGTTGAGACTGATGATCGAGCAGCTCGCCCTTCTCGAAACCATGTCGCCCAAGGAGTATCAGGAGATTCGCCTGCGTTTAGGAAACGGCAGCGGGCAGGAGTCGCCGGGCTTTCGTACCCTTCTGCGCATGCACACGCCGCTGTGGCAATCGTTTAAGACGCATTACCTCGACGCGCATGGGCTGACGATCGAAAAAATCTATAACTCCGAATACACGCACTCGGACCCCTATGTGGTCGCCGAAGCCTTTGCGGAATTTGACGAGCTATTCCAAAGGTTCCGCGTGGTGCACATGCAATTGATCATGCGCACGATCGGACTTGGAGCAAAATCGCTGAAAGGCCGGTCCGTCGATCTCTTAAACGAAGGCATGCGCGTACGCTTCTTCCCTGAGCTTTGGGAAATTCGCAGCCAGATGACCGACCACTGGGGAGGCGAGTATGGCGTTGTCCGAAACCCCATCGGGGGCCACTGACGGCACCGCCGGAAATCCATTCGGCAGCTTCTGCTGAGTAATCGTTTCCGTTCTTGATTCTTCCGCAGAGCTTCACTTCTGCTTATTTGTGAAAATGCGGCAGCACCGCCTCGCCGAATAAACGCGCCTGTTCCAGGCGATCCTCTCCCCAAATCTCGAGCAGAATATGCGAGCATCCAGCGTCGCGATACTGCTCAATGCGCCGGATGCAATCGTCGGGCGTCCCGGCAATTGGGCAGACCTTCTCTAGTGTTTCATCAGAAACGGCGCGGCCCGCGGCCTTTCGGCCGTCCTTCTCCATCGCATCCGCAATCGGTTTGATTTCCTCGAACGTCAGGGCCGCCTTCTGCAGCAGAACGTCGGCGGAGCCACGAATATTCTGTACTTTATTGGCCAGGTACATCGCCGCCATTTCTCGCGCACCTTCCCTGCCCTTCGCGCGATCCTTGTTGACGCTGCCTACGATGACGGATCCCAGATCGAGGCTCGATGGATCTTTTCCGGCTTGCCGCGCGCCCTCGAGCATTGCCTCGCGCGCGTACTTGACGAATCCCGGCGTCGTGATGCTCGCCGTCAGCAATCCGTCAGAATGCGCGCCTGCCATTTTCTGCAGCACTGGCCCCGTCGCGCCGATATAGATCGGCACCGGCGATCGCGAAACGTGCGCATCCTTGCGCAAAGCCGGAATCTGCGCTGCGAAAGCCTTTCCCTCATAATTGAACTCAGCGCCTCCCAGCGCACCTCGGATGATGTCGATGCTCTCCTTCATCACCGTCGCGGGACTCGCTGCCTTCCCTTTCTCGCCTTCGCCAATTTCCTTCATGAAGATTTTCGAAGCGCCCAAGCCCAGCAGAAAGCGTCCGTCGGCAAGATCCTGCATCACGCGCGCTTCCATCGCGATTTGCACAGGATGGCGCGTGTAAGGCGAAATAATGCCCCAGCCAATGCCGATTTTTTTCGTCGCGCGCGCGATAACCGCAGTGATAGCGGTCGAAGAACGCGCTTCCATGGAATGCTTCCGCCACCAGGGGTAAGCCTCGGCCAGCCAGAATGTATCGAAGCCCGCACGCTCACATGCCTGCGCCATCGCCACCGTCTCTTCAACGGGCTCCATGCTCAATTGCAAAACTCCCACGCGGAACGGTACGCTCATCGATTATCTGCTCCCTTTTTGTTTTGTGCCGTCTATGGATTGGTCCATGAGTGTTCGAGACCCTTGATCAACGCCCACATCGCCTTGTTGAGCGGTGTGGGAATACCTTTTTTCTCTCCCCACTGGACAATCGCGCCGTTCATAAAATCCACTTCCGTTTGCCGGCGCGCGAGAATGTCTTGCAGCATGCTGGCCTTGTGTTTTCCCGGTGCGTTGGCCCCTTTCTGCACCATCGCTCGCGGGTCCCCGTGCAGTTCGACGCCCAGCGCCCGCGCGACCGTTTCGCCTTCGCGAATCAGATCCTCGAAAAGTTTTCCGGTGGGTTCAAATCGCGTAGCGGCTCCGTGATGCAGCAGCGTGAGCGCACCCACGGGATTCGTTGACGCGTTGAAGATGAGTTTGGTCCATTGCGCTCCACGCGCATCTTCGAGAGCGATCACGTTCATACCCGCGCGCGTGATCATTTCTGCAAGCTCGCGGACGCGGCTCATCGGGGTGCTCGTCGGCTCAAACGGACCGATCCACGTATCACCCTGGATGTCGAAACCCACGTGCCCCGGTTCAATCACATGGCCCGCGGGAAACGTTGTTCCGCGAATAACGAAGCGTGCACGCTCGGCAATGATCTCTTCGTTGCCCACCCCGTTCTGGACCGAGCAAACGGCGCTTTTCTCATTGAAAACGCTCGCGGTCTGCGCAATGGCCGCGCGCGTATGCGTGCTTTTCGTGGCGACGATGCCGTAATCGCACGTCGGAATCTCGCGCGCATCGGTGGTGGCTTTCACGGGCGACGTGAAATCAGCCGCTCCCGAAATGCGCAAACCCTTTTTGCGAATCGCCTCCACATGCTCCTTGGCAACGTCGTAGGCGTAAACTTCCACGCTATCGAGCCGCGCCAGATGCGCGGCAAACAGGCTCCCAATCGCACCGCATCCCACCACGCAAATCTTCATTGACGGATCACCTTGGTCGCTCATCTCCATTAAAAAATCGCCACTGCACATCAGCCAAATTTTCACCTTCCGTCTTGCCTACCCGATATGTGTCCTGCGTGTAGAGGCAAACCTGGCCATCCGCATCCACTACTTGCGGGTGCAGACTGAAAATCATGCCTTCCTTCAACTCCACCCGGCTTTCGGCGCCGATGGCCGGATGCTCAATCATCGTCGTGCCTATGGAATGTCCGGAAAGATGCCCCAGCTTAAATCCGCGGCGCTCGAAGATTTCCGCGCACGCGCGATGCACTTCGCTCGCAAGTTCTCCATCACGCATTTTGCGGCGCGCGGCTTCCAGCGCTTCGGGATAGGCCTCACTCATAGCCGCCGTGCGCGCACTGATTTTTCCAGAAATGATTGGCCGCGAAAATTCCACCCAGTAGCCGTCCGCGCCCGTGATCTCCAGCGAATAGAGAAGCAGATCATCGGCCTGGACCATCCGATGACCGGGAACCTTGAAATGGGCTTCGGCTTCGCCGTGCGATCCCGACAGGATAATGTTCATCATCCGCAGGCCCGCGCCGCGCGCAAAAAAACGCTCTACGGCCGGCGCCATAATCTCCGCTTCGGTCTTCCCCGGACGGTACGCCTCCAGTAATGCCCAAAATCCCTCGAGAATAATCTCCATGCTGTCGCGGACCGACGCCAACTCCTCATCGCTTTTCACGGCGCGCGCCATGTCGAACGCGAAATCAAATGGGACGAGCTCGAAGTCGCCCGGCTCCAGCGCGCGATAATCGCGCACGGTCAGGATGTAATTCACCCCGTACACTCCCACGCGCTTCCAATGTTTTGCCTCGATGTGTTCACGGAGCCATTGGCCTGGCAAATCTGCCCAGACGTGTTCGCGTACCCATGGTTTGGTTTTATCCCCGATCCAACGGGCTTCGCGCGGAAAAATGAGGATGGGATCGCCTTCGAGCGGAATTAAAACGTACACGTAGCGGTGGACAATTTCGAAATTCGACACGTAGCGTACCGCGCCTTCGAATCCCGTGTATTCGTTCCCGCAAACAATCAGCGCGTCAACGCCTTCCGCCTTCATGCTCTCGCGGATGTTGCGGTAACGCCGTTCGATCTCTGCAGCTGATACGGATGGTCGCTCTTGTGTTGTACGTGGCACGAACGGTGCTCCTCAGGAAGCGTCGCAAATTTCCGCTGCGGCAAGGGCGTAGATTTTTGTAACGTTCGTCAGGGTTTCTATGGCGACTTTTTCACCTTCGGCGTCGCGTTCCCCGCTCGAAGGGCCGTAGTTCAGCGTTTCGATTCCGTATCTCGTCATCACCGAAGCATCCGAGTCCCAATGTACGGTCGTTCGCTTGGGCGGCGCGCCCATCACGCGCGTGTGCATTGTTTCAATCGTCTTAACCAATTCATGATTCTCGTCGATCTCCGCTCCTGGCACGGAGACGTATATTTCGAATTCAAGGCCGTAGTCAGGAAAGCGCTTGGCCAAATCCAGAAAAAGCCGCTTCGCGGTCCGGCGTGCTTCCTGAAGAGCCATCGTCGGCGGCACGCGCATGTCCATATACAAGTCCGTTCGCTCGGGGGATCGGCTCGCGCGCCACGGATATCCGCCGCGAATACATCCAATGTTCACGATTCCCTGCTGGGCCGCGTACCGCGCTTTTGTTTCCCACGAGGGAATCCATTCCTGAACGGCGGCGAGAACCTCCTGCATCCTTCGAATGGAAGTCGTGTGCTCGCGCCCCTTCGTGAACGCCGTGTGCACATACGGCCCGTGCGTCGTCAATCGCACCCACATCGTGCCGTAGTGCCCCAGGACCATTTGCATATCCGTCGGCTCGCCCAGGATGCACATATCAGGCACCACGCCATGACCGACCAGATAATGCGTGCCCACGCCGTATCCTCGATATTCTTTGCCAACGAATTCTTCGCCCCATTGCGTTTTCTCGATTTCTCCCGCAACGGCCGCGATCAGAATGCTGCCGTCGATTTTCACTCCCGCTCGCTTCAGCGCCTTAACCGCTTGCGTGTAGCAAACCAGTGCGCCCTTCATGTTGTAAATTCCTAGACCGTAGATCATGCCTTTCTGGATCACGGCCTTCGCCTTATAGCCAAGTCCAGTAAGAAAACTCTCTCGTCCGGAGTTCGAAGTGTCCATGTGTCCATTGAACATCAGACTTTTGCCCGTCCCCGAACCTTCCCACAATCCAACGACATTGGCGCGCTCAGGCTCGACCTCCTGCCACGTCGTCTGAAGACCCGCGGCTTCAAACGCCGCGCGCATGTATTTCCCCATCTCTAGCTCTTCGCCAGTGGGACTCGGAATATTCACAACGTCGCACGCCATCGCAACGATTTCTTCTTCGCGAACCTGCGCGAGAATCGCTTCCGTAAGTTCAGGTTTCAGCAAATTAATTTCTCCCCCTGCTTTCAACGCCGAAAATCGTCGGGATACGAGCACAGTTTTTCATTTCCATTCTGCGTGATCAGAAAGTTGTCTTCGAGGCGTAAGCCTCCGCCTCCCTGCCAATAGATGCCCGGTTCAATGGCGAGCACCATGCCTTCTTCCATTGTCCCGGATGCAGCCTGGTGCGCGTAGGGAGGTTCGTGTGCCCGCGCGCCCACCCCGTGCCCAACCGGATGTGACGGCTGGCCCGCGTAACCCGCAGCGCCGATTCCCCGGCGGATCATGGCGTCCAGTTCGCCGAGCTTCGCGCCCGGACGCGCATATTCGCTTGCTTCGTTGAACACGCTTAGAAGCTGATCGAGCAGTTGATTGTATTCGGGAGTCAGTTTCCCTGGACAAAGGTTTTTCGTGAGATCGGTCCAATAGCCGTCAGCGCACACCCAAATTTCCACCAACGTAGGCTCGTTTGCTTGCACAGGGCGGTAACTCGTGGCTGTAAACGTCGCAATACCCTTCCCAGACCAAACCAGCGTAAACGCGCGCGCCATTTCCACTTTGCCTTTATAGCCAATCCCAACGGTGTGAATGTGCCCTTCAATCATTGCCGCCACTTCGCTTTCCTTCATTCCCGGCTTGATTTCGTCGCGCGCGAATTCCATTCCGATTGCCGCAAGCTCATTGGCAAGACGCATGCGCTCGATTTCTTGCTCTGTTTTGATCATTCGCAGCCCGGTCAGAAACGGCGTCGCATCCGCGACCTCACCCACAACGCTGGGAAACGCGTCGAAATAGCCTTTTGTGTAGAGCGTCGGTTCGCCGACCATGCGGTCGCAGATTTGCGAGAGCTGCGACAATTCCACGCCCACGCGCCCCGTTAATTTTTTCTCGCGCAGCACTTCCAAACAGAGGTCCAGAGAACGCGAAGTCGGTGGGCGGGGGTCTTTCGCATCGTAAAACTTGAAAGGTCTCACATCCTTGTTCCACGCCGTGCGTTTCGCCTCTTCGAATTGTGGCTCAATCACCAGAAGCGTAGGGTCGCCGTCGCGTGGAAAGATCGCGATGTCGTAGCCTTTCATTGTCCAGTAATTCGTCAGATAGAGGACATTGTCCGGGGCGCGAACCACAAGAGCGTCAAGGTTCTCCGCCTCCATTTTCTTCCTCACGCGCCGCCATTTTTCCTGGTCTAACGGGTACACCATTGCCTCACTCCAGAATTGCCCCAATTGAGACGGCTGAACGTTTCTTCCTAACAGCTTATCGAAAAACCCTACCCGTCGTCATTCCGAGGAGCAACCGCGACGAGCCTGCCTGCCGCAAGCAGGGAATCTGCATTTTCCTTGCGCTCTTGTGGACCGTGGCCCTCTCGCGTCGCAGGAACGATTAACGAAAAACACTTTTCAACAACCTGCTAAGAGTTCTCCCCGTGCTGCCCTTTCCAGTTCCAGGACGCTTCCTTCCCTTTGATCAAACGATAAAGCGCCGTATGCAATGGCGCGCTAAGGCCCTTGCGGTGCGCTTCGCGGGCAATCGCTCCGCCAAGGAAATCCACTTCTGTCGGCAGATGGTGACGCACGTCATATAGCATCGACGGAGCATGATCCGTTTGCGCGCCGATCTTGTTCATCTCCCAAGGATCGTCATGAAGGCGAACGCCGAGTCCCGCCGCGACGCGCTTCCCTTCCTCGATGAGCTCGTGTAGCAGGTGGCCGAGGTCGCCAAATTCGCCCTCCTCCGCAAACGCCCGACAGTGAGGAAGCTCCGTAAGCGCCGCCACCGAATTGACCGATGCGTTGAAGATCAGTTTGGACCACTGCGCGGCCCGCGCGTCTTCCAGAGCAATCGCTTTCAGCCCCGAAGCGACGATTAGATCCGCGGTCTCCTTCGCAATTGCGAATGGCGCGTTCGACGGTTCAAACGGGCCAAGCCACGTCGGCGTATCCAATTCGTACTGCACGTGCGTATCGCTGTGGCGCGTTCCGCTCATGAATGTCGTCCCGCGCAGCACGAAACCTCTCGTCAGATCGGCGATCAGTTCTTCGCATCCCAGGCCGTTCTGCGCCGAAAGAACCGCGCCGCGCCGAAAACGATCCGCGACCGGAGCGACGGTCTCCGTGGTTTGCGTCGCTTTGCTGCAGACAATTCCTAAATCGCATTCGGGCAACTCAGTTGGGTTTACTGTTGCTCGCAACCGAGCCGTGAATTCGTGGGTTCCCGAAACGCGCAAGCCATGCTCATTGATGGCTCGCGCGTGCTCGGGTCTTCGGACAAAGGCGTACACCTCGGCCACACGCGCCAGATGGGCCGCGTACAGACTGCCAATCGCTCCACAACCCAGGATGCAGACACGTTTCACCTGTCGTCCTCGTGATGTTTCCGCGGCCGGAGAAATACATAACGGACAAAAAGAATTTCCCGAATGCGAGCGCAAATTCTGACTGCTAACCCGCGGCGCGCCGGTGTTCGACGCGCACCGCGGAAGCCGCCCGCCCCGTTGCGGCGCCTTGTACCGCGCGGAAAAGGCTGTCGCCCGTGTTGTGCGAATCTCGGATGATGATCCCGCTCGAGTAGAGCGCGTCCTGCAATGCGGCACAGACGGTATGCAGAGGCGCGGCACCGCCCTCTCCCATACCCTTCGCCCCGTTATATGAAAACGGCGAGGGCGTTTCCAAATGCCCATAAAGGAGGTCGGGCATGTTCATCACTGTGATGGGCGTGTAATCACTGAACGTGCTTGCGAGCATCACCCCTTCCGCGTCGTAGGCGCAGTTCTCCATCAGTGCAGCTCCGATTCCGTGCGCCGTCGCGCCATGGACCTGTCCCTCGACAATCATCGGGTTGATCGTCCGCCCGCAATCGTCCACCGCGGCGTATGCGAGAATCTTGGGTTGAAAAGTCTCGCGGTTCACTTCGATCACCGCAATATGCAGCTGCGCCGCATAAGTCAGCGTTAAATTGCCATACTTTCGTTTCAGATCCGGCACCTTGAATGGAGCTTTATAAACGTACCGGCAATTCAACGTGACGTCGGACAGCGAATCCGGCATTCCGGCATTGTTCACGTTCACAAGATTCGACAGCGCCCAATAATTGATCGACTTTTTCGTCCCTTTCACTCGCACTTCCGGGCCTTGCGCTCCAACCCCAAACTCTAATTCATTCCCGCGCGCTTTTAGAGCAAAGGCGGCCAGTCGCGCCAGCTCGGATTTCAATTTTTCCGCCGCGCCATGTATCGCCGAAAGTCCCGTCACCGCAAACTGGCTCGCATAAGTTCCCGTGTGGCCCGTGTATGCGTTTTGATCCGTATCAAAGCCCGGGCGGACGTTTACCATTCCCGGAGGAATATTCAGCACTTCAGCAACCACCTGCGATGCGACTGTCTCGTGCCCCTGTCCTTGCGGAACCGAGCCGAGATTAACGACTACCTCGCCGTAAATGTCCAGCTTCGCGATGGCAGCCTTCGACTGGCCTGAGTACGGCGCATTAGGATTGATAATCTGCGCCTGGCCGAAATTGTTTGTGCCGGAATCTAAAGTGGTCCCAATCCCAACGCCCAGCCAGCGCCCTTCCGCACGCGCGGCACGCTGCTTCTTCTTCCATTCGTCCCAGCCCACCAGCTCTTTCGCGATTTCCAGCATTTTCGCGTAGTTGCCGGAATCATAAATGCAGCCGTTTGGTGTCGTGTACGGAAATTCGTGCGTCCCAATGTAATTTCTCAGCCGCATTTGGTCGCCGGTAATTCCCAGCGCGTGGCTGCAAATATCGATCACTCGTTCCAGGAACCACAAATGCTGCATCCGGGAATAACCGCGATTCGGGCCCACTGGACATTTGTTGGTGACCACTTGCGTAAAATCCAGCCGCATGTTTTTCAGGCGGTAAGCTCCGGGCAGCACTTGCGCCCAGATGATGCAGCCGAGCGGCTCATAACGCGGGTACGCGCCGCAATCATCAATGTGTCGCGAATCGATTGCCAGAATCACGCCGTTTTTATCCAGCGCCACGCGCGTATCGAAAAATGTCCGCTCATTGCCGTGGGCGCTTGCTTGCAAATGCTCCGAGCGTGTTTCGGTCCATTTCACCGGCCTGCCGCCCGCTTTCCGCGACCCAAGCGCGCACAGCGCCATGTATGGATAATTTGTAATCTTGATGCCGAAGCTGCCGCCGATGTCGTGGCTCTGCACGCGAATCTGGTCGATACGCACGCCGAGCGACGGCGCAAGGAATTGCGTGGCAAAAGCAGGAAATGAGTTATTGCTCCAGAATTCGATGCGGTCTTCTTTTATTTCCCACTGGCCGATCACCGCGTTGCATTCCAGCGGAGCACTGGTGAATCGGTGAAAATGCAACTGGTCGATTTCCACGATGTGCGCGGCGCTCCGAAACGCTTTATCGACCTCGCCGTATTCGAACAAGTCATGCCA
Organism: uncultured Acidobacteriota bacterium; assembly: GCA_963757905.1. Classification (GTDB taxonomy): domain Bacteria; phylum Acidobacteriota; class Terriglobia; order Acidiferrales; family UBA7541; genus DAHUXN01. The sequence continues at coordinate 356,953 of CAVWSV010000011.1, forward strand.
GATACGGTTTGTACCTGCTTCGTCGTGCACCAGCGTTTTATTTTCGTAGGCGTCCGCCGCATCGATGACGGCTGGCAATCCGTCGTACTCCACCTCGACCAAATCCGCCGCATCTTCGGCCGCGGACCGCGATTCCGCGATCACGGCAGCGACAGGCTCACCCTGAAAATGGACCTTCTCAATCGCCAGCGGGAAGTCTTGAATTTTCCCTCCCGCACCGGGCGCAATCTCAATGAACGGCTTCACAAGCCCGGCTACTTCTTTCCCGGTCAGCGTGCAGACTACCCCCGGAGCGGCATCCGCCTGCGAAACATCCACCTTCACAATGCGCGCATGCGCATACGGTGAACGAACAAGCCTCATGTAAAGCATTCCCTGCAGCTTCTTGTCGTCCACGAAGATGCCGTTCCCTTGAACCAGCCGCGTCTCTTCAATGCGGCGAATGGGCTTCCCTACCCATTTGTTCGTCGGTTCGGATTGCCCGCTACTCTTGCTCCGGCGCGGACCAGACTGCTTTTTTTTGGACGGCTTCTTCTTCACTGCCTGTTCTCCTCCCGATACAATCTTGGTCGCGGGATTCTTGCGGCTACGTCAAAGCTGTTTGTAAACTTTCGATCAAGCGCTGCACATTCTTTCGAGCCAGCGGTTCGAGCAACCCTCCGGCGAGCGAAGGTAGCCGGCCCACAATTTGCGATTGGCCTTTCCAATTCACCTTTGTCCCCTGCGGCACACTTTCAAGATCAAATTCCGCCCGGATTGTGGCTGTTCCGCCGGGCACTTCCCCTTTCCCAACATACAGCGCGTGGCTTGGACGGCTAGCTTCCTCGAGCGCCGTCTTCACAATCGCGCTGCCCTTAATGTGCGAAATCCCCACGCGCAGGGTCACGGAAAAATGTGTCGCGTCCTCTTTTTTCATGCTTTGAAAATCGGGAAGCAGAGGGCAAAAGCGATCCGGGTCCGCCAAAAATTCATAGACTTCATCAATCTTCTTCTTCACTTCGAAAGCCCCGCCGAATTCAATCTGCACTGCGGCTCGCTCCTTTTTCCGAATCCAGAATTCCTGCCGCCGCGCGGATGGCTTTAAGAACGTTCTGATATCCCGTACAGCGGCACGTATTCCCCGCGATGGCCTTGCGAATTTCCTGATCCGAAGGATGGCGATTTTTCGAAAAGAGGTAGGCCGCGGACATCAGCAATCCCGGCGTGCAGAACCCGCACTGTAACCCGTGATTCTCCGCGAATGCTTTCTGGATCGGATGTAATTCCCCGCCCTGCGCGAGCCCTTCCACGGTGGTGAGTTCGCTTCGGTCTGCCTGCACGGCAAATACCGTGCATGATTTAACGCTCACTCCGTTCATCAAAACGGTGCACGCACCGCAGTAACTCGTGTCGCAACCGATGTGCGTACCGGTCAAATTCAACTCTTCGCGCAATAATTCCACGAGCAGCAGGCGCGGCTCGACCTTCAAATCGTGCAGCTTGCCATTGACCTTCACTTGAATCGCTACGCGCTCAGCTTCTGCCGATGTACTCGTGACCCACCTCCACGCGCTCACCGCGGCTGCGGCGAAGCGCCATTCCGATCGCGCGCTTCACCAGCGCGCCAATCAGCACACGCTTGTACTCCACAGAACCGCGCATGTCCGGTTGCGGTTCTGCCGCAACCATGGCGGCTTCCGCCGCTCTCGCAATCGTTTGCGAAGTAACGCTCTTGCCTCGCAGTTCGCTTTCCGCTTGCTCCGCGTGAATCGCAGTCAATCCAACGCAACCAAGCCAGATACGCGCGTCCGCGCATGCATCCTTGTTGCTCATCGTCAATTGCGCCGCTGCGCTGGCGCTTGCATACACCGAAGCGCACCGTTTGAACGCCACATACGCGCCGCCCGAATTCTTCGGTGGAACTTTTACCACAATTTCTCGCACCAGTTCCCCGCTTCCCATCACCGTCGTGTACGCATCGACTATGAAATCCGCAAGCGGAATCGCGCGTTCCCCTTTCGCACCGATGCAGTGCACTTCGCTCGAAAGCGCTAGCAAGACTGGACCCCAGTCTCCGCTCGGATCCGCTTCTGCGAGCGACCCGCCAATCGTGCCGCGGTTGCGAACCTGCGCATCAGCGATTCCTGAGGCGCAGTCGTGCAATATGGAAATCGCACTCACGATTTCCGAAGCGGCGATCTGCGAGTGGCGCGCAAGCGCACCCAAATAAATCGCACCATCTTTATTTTCGATATGGGAAATACCCGCTATGAAATTCAGGTCCACCAACGCAGACGGACGCGCCAAACGAAGCTTCATCAGCGGTATCAGGCTTTGGCCTCCGGCCAATGGCCTCGCGTTATCGCCAAGTTCCGAAAGGATTGCGACCGCTTCCTTTAACGATTGCGCACGATGATAATGAAACGCAGCCGGATACACGCCTTGTCCTTGTCCTTTTAGCCTACGCCGTTTGCATACTACTTGTATACAACGGAAACCGATTCTAAGACCAACTTCACTTCCATTCAAGCACGAATCAGCGAAGAATCGTTCTGGAAATGTCCTTCCGCGTCCTTTATAGTCCGCGATGGCCCCACGATGAAACGGTCGAGAATCTTCCCTATCCTCCTCGCCGCCGGCAGACCACCGCGCCCGAAAGCTCGAAGCGCATCGGCGGACCATGGCGGTAGGACAGCCTTGCAAATTGCCGTAGAAAACTGCGCCGGCCTGGAACGCCCAATCGTAGTCCTCGGATTTAAATCGCCACAATTGCTTCCCAGCGTCCCCAAGGCTGCGCGTATCGTCATCAACCGCAACTGGCGAGCGGGACAAATCAGCTCGTTGCGTGCCGGGCTGCGTAAAATCCCCGCCAACGCTTCATTCCTGCTCTACCCTGTGGACCTCGTATTCCTCAAGGCTGGCGTCATCCATCAACTGGCCGTTGCCTTTCAAAGACGTGCAGCGCGTCATCAGATCGTGATGCCGGTTTGCCGCGGGCGAGATGGCCACCCAGTGATCTTCGCCGCTGAGTTACGGCGGGAATTGCGCCACGCCAAAACGGCCCGCGACGTCGTGTATCGTAACGACGCCCGCATCAAACGCGTTCCCGTTTCTACCCCGGCGATTTGGAAGGATTCCGGAAATTCCCTGACGGCGAATCATTAAACAGCAGGGGCATCCACACGGCGCGTTTTACCGGTGGACACTCTTCAGCATATGAGGGAAGTGAACGGCGAACCGGAGAGCAGCTACGAATCGACTTAGCGAGTGTGCGCCACGTTGTACGAGCCGCTAAAAAGGTAGGCCGCGGTTGCCATCGACTGCGGCATCCACCACACATGACGCGCCCACCCCGTGCTGTGCTGCATTCGGCGGGCGACGTAATCGAGCCCGAACGGGACGACCTGGATGGCACCGTAAATTGCGGCCGAATGCGCAAAAGGCCGCATCACCGGATCCGCTTCGGCTCGGCCTTGTGAAATGGCTCTACGGGTGGACCACGCGTCAAACGCAGCAGAGCCGTGCTCCGTCGCGCTCAGCGCCAGCCACAGGCGGCTATTGTTGCGCTCCACGGGTTCTATCTTCGGGCGAAAAGCTGCGGGAGGGGGCAGGTAGACATTCGACATCGAGCTTTCCGCTACGTTTACGTCCAGGACCGCCGGGCTGGGGCCTACGACCCCCGTTGCAGCCTTGGGTACCGGTGCAGTCAGGGCGGCCAGCCGCCGCCGTCATGGGAAGGGTTTTCGTGCTGTCTGGAGCCTTCTTGGCTGCCTCTACGGCTGTATTGGCCTTTGGGGAGGGAGGAGGCTGTGGCGGGTTCGACACGCCGGGAAATGCCGAAAGCTGTACCAATAAAGCTGCCATTGCCAGCACCATCGCCTAGTCTCCTCTGAACGCCTATTTCAGCGGATACCGGCCCTATGAGCAATGGTATGACCAGGCCAGAGGCATAGTACTACTGGTGTTTTGTGTAACTTACGGCCTCAAGGAAGGGCTACCGCACCAAAAGAGTGGAAATACTTAGCGACTTTAGGGAACACAACTTCCACACTTTGCACCTAGAGCGACCGCGCCAAATAAAAAAGGGTGCCTCGTAGTCTTACCGAGGCACCCCGAAATCCAGCGTTAAGCCGGAGAGTTAGAATACGAACTTCGCAGCCAGCTGCATCAGGCGGCCATTCGCCGCGCTGGACGCTCTGCCGAAGTTCGGATCGTTGATATCTCCGGTATGCCAGTTGATGTGTTCTGAGTAAACTGCGTATGGTTAAATATATTGAAGAAATCCATGCGCAGTTCGAGCGACGTGCTCTCGGTAACCCTTGTGTCCTTCATGAGCGCCAGGTCCGTGTTGTTGATCCCTGGGCCGTGGAAGAAACTCCGGCCCGCAGTGCCGATGGTTCCAATCGGAGCCTGAGTGAAGGCATTGGGATTAAAGTGGTACGTGATTTGCCGCTCCGTTCGTGCCGACCTCGTTTGGATTCGAGGTGTAGGCTGAACGAACTCGACCGGATGTTGCTGATTTGCAGCGGACCCGTGAAGTTCGGCGCATCCCAGCAGGCGAATGCAGTAACGAAGTCGCACGTGAGTGATGTGAGGCCAGAGTCCGTTGTGAAGATCGGGAATCCGGTCTGAAGTGTCGTGATCCCAGCTATATGCCAGCCATCTGCGACCCGGTTGGGCACCCAGTGCATCGCGCTCAGATGCTCAACCCCCGGGATCACGTAGTCATAACCAATTACCAATCTATGGCGAGCGTCAAACGCCGAGTCGCCGTATCCAGCCTTCGATATTGAATGGGTTCACTCCGCGCGGACCGAAGGACGAGTTTTCAAAGCTCGATCCGAAGTCCAAGGAGTGCGAGTGGTGTAAGACACGAGGAAATCCAACCCGTGAGGACAGCGCCTTATTAGCACTCGTTTGGAGCGAGTTGTAGTTTGAGTTCCATGTGACTGCATGGCGCGCGATGGGTGGTCGGGTCCGCGTGGGGTAGTAAAACGGATCCTGCCCTACTGTATAGCAGGTTCAACCGGCATCCACCGTTGCCCGTTGTACATGGCGCCCGTTGTCGGGTCCAGCGTCTCTGATGCCGGATTGGAAACCGGGAAGCACGGACGCACGCCGGAATCGCTGCGCAGGCCAGCCGGATGCAACGGGTTGAGATCCGCGCACGGCCGAAAGATGCCGCGCCTGCGACCCCACATAACCGACGAAAGGATGATCTGCCCCGGAATTTCGCGCTGAACAGTCAGGTTGTAGTTCATCGCCATCGGGATCTGGTTCGTGGGTCGAGCAGGTTCAGCGACATGGTTCGTAGAACTGCGCAAAGTCCACCGCGCTGCCCTTGCTGGCGGCGGTGTAACGGGTACTTGTTGGCAATAGATGCAGGACTCGGCGTGCGAACGGAAGGCAAGAGAACAGGTTATCGATGCGCCTGACTGATTCACTGCACCGCTGGTCGCTAAACGGTGCGCTAAAACTGGGCAGTCCACCCTTGTCGGTGATTCCGTGTCAAACAGAGTGGAACGAGCAGCGAGCAAGTTTTGCAGCGTCAACTCCTCTTCGGATCGGTTGTAGTACATTCCGAAGCCGCCGCGGATCGAGAAATTGCCTTGGTCGCCTGAAATCCTCCCCAGATTGTGGAGCCCATGCAAACCCAACGCGCGGACCAAAGTCATTGTAGTGAGTGAGTAACCGGCTGCCGTGCTGCAGTTCGGATCGCCTGGGAAGTTCATACCGACTGGAGCGGTTGGGTAAATCGCAGACTGTTGTCCGGCTACGTAGCAGTTGATCGCCCGGCCGCCATTGAAGATGTCTTTCAGCGGTGTATCGATCTGGTAGCCCATACCGTAGGTAAGTGTCAGATCCTGACGGAGCTTAAATTCGTCCTGAGCATAGAAGTAGTACTCCCGCGCCCGGGCATCAATAAAGCCGCCGCTCGACTGACTATAGCTATCCGGTAAGCCCAGAAGGAAGTCGCGGCCGGAGCCCGGTGCTAAAACGCCCGTTGCCGCCAAATCCGTAGGTCACCGTTATTGTCGAAGTAGAATGGGTTTGTAACCGCGAATCCGCGCCATTCAACCCCAAACTTCAAGCGTGTGCCGCCCAGCAATATGCGAAAAATTGTCGGTGATTTGCCTTGTCTGGTCAATACGGGGCTGCGGACCGTTATTGCTGAAGCCCAACGTGAAATAACCTGTGATGCCGATTAGCGGAGCGCCCGCGCCCTTTGGGTTCTGTGGGGTAATATTGAATCCCAAGGAAGACGGAAGGACAGGCTTCTGCGGCTCCACAGCGTCGAAGTTGAGCCGTGTATAGCCAACGCGGAACTCGTTCAACGTATTGGCGCTGAAGATATGGTTCTCGGCGAACGTGAACTGCTTGGAATGTGTAAGGCTCGTATCGCCAAAGCCCGGCAAGCTCGCACCCGTGAACGGAAGCGTGTCCAAGGCGGTGTTCTGCTGCAAGAAGCCCAGAAACCACAGCGTATCGTGCTGCTCCGAGGTTCTGATTGATCTGGAAAATATACTGCTTCGTGTTGTTCGTGGTCGCTGGATTGAACGTGTAGTCGGACGTTCCCTGGTTCGGCAGCGGCACGTACTTCGCAATCAGATTCGTCGAAATGGCGTTGAAATCCTGCGACGGGACGTTGCCGGAGGCGAATAGCCCGTTGCTCAGCAGAACGGTCCTTGCCCCTGTGATGGGGTCAACATGAATGAGGTTGCCGTAAGGCGTCCCAGCTGCACAAGCGGTGCCGCTCGTCGGGCACGGGTCTCCGAACTCTGGGATGGCCGAAACCGTCCGCGGATCCACGAAACCGGTTTGACCCGGCTGAGGAATGGGATTGCCGTTCGCATCAGTTGTGGGCATAACCGTGTCGAACGCACCCGCCCCGAACGTTTCCCGCAAGCTGCGCAGGCGTAAATACTGTGGTGACGTTGCCCAGCTGAGGAACGGCGTTCTTCGTCCCCTGATAGGAGAAGAAACCAAACGTATGGTTTTTCCAGATTGGCCCGCCAATCGTGCCGCCGTATTGGTTCTGGTGAAACACAGGCGCCGTCTTCTGGAAAAAGTTGCGCGTGTTCAGGAAAGTGTCGCGATAGAACTCAAACGCATCGCCGTGGAACTGGTTCGTGCCGGACTTGATTACCGCGTCGAGAATCGCGCCTGAGTTGCGGCCGTATTCCGGGTTGATCGTGTTGGTGATCATCCGGAATTCCTGAATGGCGTCCGGGCTGGGAAGAATCAGCGGCGTGTTCAGCGGGAGGTCATTCGAGTCCGTCCCGTTAATCAGGTAGCTGTTCTGCTGGCTCTGGCTGCCGTTCGTCGCGTAGTTCGAAGCAAACCGATCCGAGGATGCAACCACGCCGGGCTGCATTTGCTGCAACTGCACCCAGTTCCGGCCGTTCAGAGGCATGTCGACGATGGTCTTCGCCTCGACCGTGGTGCCCAGTTGCATGCTGGTCGTTTCGACCTGAGTCTTGGCCGCCTCGACCGAGATCGTCTGCGAGGCCGAACCGACCTGCAGGGTCGGGTTCAAAACGTAAATCTGGTTAATCACCAAAATAATTCCGGTCGCCTGATACTTCTGGAAACCGTCTTTCGTGACCGTCAGATTGTACGTCCCGATCGGCAGGCTCAAGAACTCAAAGCTGCCGTCCGACTGTGTGGTCACAGTGCGGGCTTCGTTCGTGCCCGTATTTGTCGCGATCACCTGGGCTCCGGGAATACTCGCCTTGGTCTGGTCGACCACTTGACCACGAATCGTCGCGTACTGGTTATCCGCGCGCACAACGCCAGCGGACAAGAACGCAAAAACAAAAGTAAGCGCTAACAGCTTAAGCGCAGTATGGAAACGCATCCGGCCACCTCACAAGAGATTTTAATGTCACTCACAACCAGCGAGCCACCCGAACAGGGACACTCCGGGAAGACAACTCCACCCCAATCGCTGTTTAAACTGATGCACTCGGTATACCAAAACGCGAATTACACTGCCACATAATCTAATATGCACAAACTACATCACTTCCATGCTAGCAGCCGTATGTATGATCAGAATCTTGCGGCCAGCAATCTACCATAAATCGTATAATTGTACAGAAAACAGAATGGCAGCCAAAAAAACCTCCATTCATCCTTCATAACCCCGTTTCCTTACCCGTTCTTTACCCTTATTCATCGCCCCAATTTCGATTAGAATCGGCGCGCTCATAAGAGCCCGCGACACGCCTGATCTTCCATACGTCGCGGCAGGAGGAAAAATGCGCCGCGCCTTGGTCCTGTTGTCTTCCGTTTGCTTCGCCTTATTGCCCATTCCGGCTTCGGCCCAGCGTCCCAATCGCGAATACATTCGCGCGGGGAAACTGCTCGATGTGCACACTGGCCGAATTGCAACCAACATGGTCGTCGTGACCGAGGGCGATCACATTGATCGCGTCGCCAAAGCCGATGAGGTCTCCATTCCTGCAGGCGCCAACGTCATCGACTTATCCAATGCCTTCGTTTTACCCGGCCTGATTGACGCCCATGAACACATCTTCCTGACCGGCGAGGACAATGGCCGTTACGACCAGCAGTTACTCAAGGAATCATGGCAATACCGCACCATCGAAGCGACGGTGAACGCCCGCAAGGACCTCGACGCAGGCTTCACGTCCATGCGTGATTGCGAAACGGAAGGCGCAATGTTCAGCGACGTGGACGTGCAAATGGCCATCAATCGCGGGCTGATTCCGGGGCCGCGACTGTGGGTGGCCACGCGAGCCATGTCCGTGACGGGCAGCTATCCGCTGCTGGGCTATTCGCCGGAAGTCACCGTGCCGACCGGCGTGCAAATTGTTGACGGACCGGACGAGGCGCGCAAAGCCGTCCGCGAACAAATCAAGTACGGCGCGAACTTCATCAAGGTCTACGGGACGGGCAGCTTCCGATTCACGTCGGAGGGGCAAATGGTAAGCGCGCCTACGTTCACGCTCGATGAACTGCGCGCGACTGTTGACGAGGCGCATCGCTGGGGCCGCAGAGTGGCGTGCCATGCGTATGGCGATCCGGGTTTGCGCAATTGCGTGGATGCAGGCGTGGACTCAATCGAGCACGGCTTGGACTTGAGCGATCATGACATTCGGCAAATGAAAGCCAAAGGCATCTGGCTCGTGCCGACGCTCTACGTCTATAAGATGATCGAGGCGGCGGATCTGAAAGAATCAGACGGGACCGTCAGCCGCGCCAGCGTGCATGAGATCAGCTTCAAGAAAGCGCTCGCTGCGGGAATCAAGATCGCCTTCGGCACTGACGCGGGCCCTTTCCCGCACGGCACGCAGGCAAACGAGTTCGAATACATGGTGCAATACGGCATGACGCCGCTGCAGGCGATTCAGGCGGCAACGCTCAACGCGGCGAGAGTCATGGACCCGTATCACCCCTCGGATTTGCCAATCAATGCCGACACGAACGCAGAGCAGAAAGCCGCATACTCGAATCCCTATTTCGTTACACGCTATTGGTCGAAGACCGTTGGCGCGCATCGATCCCGACAAGTATGCCGACATCATCGCCGTTGCCGGCAATCCGCTTGACGACATCAAGCAGCTCGAGCACGTAAAATTTGTAATGAAGGGTGGAGTCGTCTACAAGAATGATTTCGCGCAGCCGCCGGTGGACAAACTGCTCCACTAGCGAGATTCGGAACCTCCGCTCATGCGCCGCTCGGGGGAAATTTAGCAGTTTGTTGAAAAACTCTATTCGTTGTCATTCCGACGAGCAACCGCGAGGAGGAATCTGCATTTTCCTTGGGCTTGTGGCTCCCTCGCAGCCGCGGACATGGCAGCCAAAAGCACTTTTTCAACAGGCTGCTAGACTGCGGATGCCCGGCGAGTTTCGTAGAACCATCGGGAAACCGCCGAGAGCGTGACGTCGAGGTCCGCTTCCGTGTGCGCAGCGGAAATGAACAATGCCTCGAATTGCGATGGCGCGAGCAGAATGCCGCTGCTCGAGCATCGCGCGAAAAAACGCGGCAAAGCGGCGCGTATCTGATTGTTTCGCGTCGGCATAATTGCGCACGGGCGTCGCGGAGAAAAACAAAGTGGCCAGCGAGCCGCAGGAATTCACTTGCGCAGCGATCTCCCCTTCGCGAATTATGCGTCGAAGCCCCTCGAAAAATCGCTCCGCTTTCTTGCTCAGCGCATCGTAAAAGCCGGATTCTTCGAGCTGCTTCAGCGCTTCGATTCCCGCGCGCATCGCCAGCGGATTCCCCGAAAGCGTTCCCGCCTGATACACCGCGCCGAGCGGCGCGACGTGGTCCATTATTTCGGCGCGGCCGCCATACGCGGCGACGGGCAAGCCGCCGCCAATAATTTTCCCGAGCGTCGTCAAATCCGGCTCGATCTTGTAGATCGACTGCGCGCCGCCGTAGCACAGACGAAATCCGGTGATCACTTCGTCGAAAATCAGCAGCGCGCCAGCGCGCCGCGTGATTTCGCGCAGCCCTTCGAGAAATCCCGGCGCAGGCGGCACGACGCCCATATTCGCGGCCACCGGCTCAACGATCACCGCGGCGATTTTATTCGGATGCGTTGCAAAGAGCCTTTCGACGGCGGCCAGATCGTTATACGGCGCATTCAGAGTAAGCGCCGCGAGCGCCTCCGGCACTCCGGGACTCGACGCAATCCCCAGCGTGGCTAGGCCAGAGCCTGCTTCGGAGAGAAAACTGTCGGCGTGCCCGTGATAGCAGCCCTCGAATTTCACAATAAAGTCGCGCTTCGTGAATCCGCGCGCCAGTCGCACGGCGGACATCGTCGCTTCGGTGCCGGAACTGACGAAACGTATCTTTTCAATCGAGGGAATCGCGCGCTCGATGCGTTCGGCCAGCTCGACCTCCAGTTCCGTTGTCATGCCGTAACTTGTTCCGCGCGCTGCCTGCTCCTGAATCGCCGCGACAATCGCCGGATTCGCGTGGCCGAGAATCAGCGCGCCCCATGAGCCGATAAAATCGATATATTCGCGGCCGTCCGCATCCCACAGATGCGCGCCAGAAGCGCGCTCGACAATCAGCGGCGCGCCGCCCACCGACTGGAATGCGCGCACGGGGCTGTTCACGCCGCCAACCAGCGATTTGAAGGCGCGCTCCAAAATCCCAATTGTCCGCGAAGATTTGTTTTGCATTCGAGAATCAGGAGTCATCGACGCTTCAGCAGGCCTTCAGCCAGCGCGCCAAATCCTTGGCATGGTAGGTGAGCACGATCGAAGCGCCCGCGCGCTGAATCGAAGTGAAAATTTCTAGTACCACGCGCTTTTCGTCAATCCAGCCGTTTTGCGCGGCGGCCTTCACCATCGCGTATTCGCCGCTCACGTTGTACGCAGCGACAGGCACGTCGAACGCTTCCCGCACGCGATGAACGACGTCGAGATACGGCAGCGCGGGCTTCACCATGATCATGTCCGCGCCCTCTTCCAAATCGAGCGCCACTTCTTTCAGCGCCTCGCGCGCGTTCGCCGGATCCATTTGATAGCTGCGGCGATCGCCGAATTGCGGAGCGGATTGCGCTGCTTCGCGAAACGGCCCGTAAAATCCAGAGCAATATTTCGCCGCATACGACAAAATCGCAACGTCGCCAAAATTCGCGGCATCGAGTTTTTGTCGAATCGCCGCGACGCGCCCATCCATCATGTCCGAAGGCGCGACAATTTGTGCACCCGCGCGCGCGTGCGACAGCGCCATTTCCGCGAGCAACTCCACCGTGGGATCATTTAGAACTTCTTCGCCCTTCATCACGCCGCAATGCCCGTGGTCCGTGTATTCGCACAGGCACACGTCCGTGACCACAAGCAACTCCGGCCGCGTCTTGCGAATGGCCTCGACCGCACGCTGCACCACACCCGACGCGATGTAACCTTCGCTTCCCTTTGAGTCCTTGTGCTCGGGCAAACCAAAAAGAATCACCGCCGGAATGCCCAAGTCCGCTACTTCGCGTACTTCCTCAAGAAGTTTATCCACCGACTGCTGGGCAACACCTGGCATCGAGATCACATTCGCGCGCACGCCCGTTCCCGGGCACACGAACATCGGGTAAACCAGCCCGGCCGTCGACGGCTGCGTCTCGCGGACGAAATTCCGAATCGCTTCGCTGCGTCGCAAACGGCGCGGCCGGTGCGTGGGAAAACTCATGCGTGCTCGGCTCCTTTGTGCGTGGCGCTGCGCGATGGATTTTGAAAATGTTCAACCATCGCTTCGATGAGCGATTTCGCGTTTGGCTGCGCCGATTCAATCGCGCAGCGAACTCCTGCGGCGCGAATCGCTGATGCTGTCGTCGGGCCGATCGCGGCAAATGCGGAGGTCAAAGCAAAACGTCGAAGATCCGCCGCACCGACGGATTTTGCAAAATTTGCAAATGCGGACGAACTGGCAAAAATAAAACAATCCACTTTTTCGCGACGGATACGCTCCAACTGCGGCCCAGCAAGCGACTCCGGCATGCATGTGCGATACGCGGCGACAGCGGTCACTTCGGCGCCGGCTTCGCGCAGCACTTCCGTCCAATCCGCGGCGCCCCGATCGCGCACCGCCAAATCGCTTCGCGGCACTAGTACTTTCAGTCCAGCGGTGCCACGAACAAATCCCACCGCTGGATTCTTTACTTCCATTCCCGCTACGCTGCGCACGCAGTCCCTGAAATTCCCGGCAAAACTCCGGCCCGTCCCCGCCGCTGGAACAAAATCTGCCGAGAATCCTTCCTCTGCGGCAGCTTCCGCCGTGGCCGGGCCAATCGCGGCAATGCGCGGACGCGGTTCAGGCAGTTTCGCGAACTCGAATCCCAGCGCACGCGCCCGTCGCGCGAAAAATCTCGCAGCATTCTGGCTGGTGAAAAGCAGCCATGCAAAATCGCCCAGCCCGCGAATCGCGCCGTCGAGTTCGCCCGTCTCTTCGAGTTCGCGGAATTCCACGCATGGCAATTCAATCACATCCGCGCCTGCGCCGCGCGACAATTCCGCCCGCAGATCTTCATTCTGCCCCGGCGCGCGCGTGATCACGATCCGCTTCCCCGCCAACGCCCCTTTAGACTCCACCGGCGTTCCTTCCTGCCAACCTCAGCACTCGATCCGCGCCCGCTTCCAACAATTCGCGCGCGAGACCCCGCCCAATTTCTTCGGCCTTCGCGGCTGCACCCGAGGCGTGCCGCTCGATGCACTCCGACCCATCGGCCGCAAGCACACGCGCATCCAGCCGCAACGCGCCGTTTTCGATTCGTCCCCACGCGCCCAGCGGCACCTGGCATCCGCCTTCGAGTTGCGCCAACAACGCGCGTTCGGCTGTCACCGCGGCACGAGTGTTGCCATCGTCAAAAGCGCCGAGTATTCCGCGCAGCGCTTCGTCGCTCTCGCGCGCTTCAATCGCCAGCGCGCCTTGCCCCACGGCGGAGAGAATCGTTTTTTGAGCAATCACCTCCGCAATCTTATCGCTTAATCCGAGCCTGTCGAGTCCCGCTTTGGCAACAACGATCGCGTCGAATTCCCCCGCTTCGAGTTTCCGCAGCCGCGTGTCCACGTTCCCACGCATTTCCGTCACTCGCAAATCCTTGCGAAAATATCGAAGCTGCGATTGGCGCCTCAGGCTGCTTGTGCCCACCCGCGCACCGTGCGGTAATTTCCCAAGCGATTCACCGCGCCGCGAAACTAGGCAATCGCGCGGATCTTCGCGTTTGGTAATTGCAGGAAAACACAGCCCTCGCGGAGTTGCTGTCGGTACGTCCTTCATACTATGCACCGCGATATCGACGCGCCCGTCGAGCAGAGCGTCTTCGATCTCCTTGATAAAAATCCCCTTTCCGCCTATTTCCGCCACGGGCGCGGACTGAAAATTGTCGCCCGAAGTTTTGATGACGATAATTTCAGCGCTCGCGCCGCACTCGCGCGCAAGCCGTTCCCGAATGTGCTCCGCCTGCCAGAGTGCCAGCTTGCTGCCGCGGCTCCCGATGCGCAGTTGGTTCAAGGCTTGCCTTCGTCATCATTTGCGTCGAGCCCAAAAAGTTCCCGCAATGCCGCAAGCCCTTCGAGCTGCCGCCGCAGCTTGCGCGCCTCCCGCAATCGTACCGAGGGAAGCTGAACGATCCGGTTGATCAGCTCCTCTGTAAGCTTCTCGAATCGCGCGCGCTCCGTTTCTGACAATCCCTCTGTATTGGCAAAATGCGCCGCGAGCAGCGCCCGCCGCTCCGCCTCAAGGCGCGTCCGAAACGCATCGAGCAATCCCGCCGCTTCCAGGCTCGACTGCCAGGCGAGAAATTTTGTCACGTGCTCGTCGACGATGGTCTCGACGCGCGGCAGTTCCGCCTCGCGTGCTTTCTTGTTCTGCTCCACGATTTCGCCCAGATGGTCGATGTTGAACAAATAGACGTTATAGAGTTCCGCTGCTCCCGCCTCAACGTTCCGCGGCACTCCCAAATCAATCACGAACATAGCCCGCCCGGACCTCGCCTCCATCGCGCGTTCAATCAGCGCCTGTGTCATCACAGGTTCCGCACCCGACACGGATGTGACAATGATGTCAGGCTGCTCAAGCAGCCTCTCAAAATTCGACCACTCCCCAGCCTGGCCGCCCACGCGCTCCGCCAGTTCCCGCGCGCGCGCCAACGATCGGTTCACCACCCGCAGTTCCCCGATTCCCCGAAGCCGCAGATGCTCGACCACTTGCTCCGCCACCGCGCCCGCACCCACAATCAGCGCGCTATGCCCTTTCAACTCGCCGAAAACGCGCTCTGCAAGCTTCACGCCCGCCAGCGCCACCGACATGGGCCGCGCGCCAATTTCCGTTTCCGCGCGCACTCGCTTCCCAACTTCAAGTGCGCCCTGGAACAATCGGTTCAGTACCGGACCCGTCGAGCCATTTTCGAGCGCGCGGTTATATGCCTCGCGGACCTGCCCGAGAATTTCGGCTTCTCCGAGCAGCATCGAATCCACTCCGCACGCTACGCGAAAAAGATGCCGGACAGCCTCCGGCCCCGCGTGTCGGTACATTCGTCCGGTCAATTCGTCGGGAGAAAGTTTGTGAAACTCCGTGAAGTAGGAAATCATCACCGAAGGCGCCGATTCGCTCGATTCCGAAGTCACGCCGTATAGTTCGCTCCGATTGCATGTCGAGACGACCACGGCTTCTTCAATCACGCCCATCTGGCATAGCTCGTTCGCCGCCCGCACCGCCTGCTCCGGCGTGAAAACCACGCGTTCGCGCAATTCCACCGGCGCGGTGCGATGGTTGCAGCCGATCAGCGCAATGGCCGCACGCCCGCGCCCGGCGGCGTCGTTGCGTTCGGCGATGGAATCAATGGCCATCAGAAGTAGCGGTGAAAGCCCGTGAAATAAAGATTCACGATCGTGTAACTGAACAGCACAATCGCGAAATTGCAGACGCAGAAAAGCGCCGCTCGCGCCCCTCGCCACGCGGGTGCCCGCACAACCGCCAAATACGCCCCGTACACGCCAAGCACCACCAGCGTCACCACCACTTTCGGGTCGGCAATGGCAAAGCGCCCCGTCAAACGATGCTCCCAGACGAAACCCAATGCCGTGCCGATCACCAGCGCCACCAGCCCCACCCACACGCTCGAACTGCTCATGCGCTGCAACACGTCAAGCGCGGGAAATCGCCAGAACGCAAGGCCCGGCTTTCCGTGGCGCAGCACGCGATCCTGAACCAGGTAAATCACGCTCAACAAAAATGAAATGGCAAACGCCGCATAGGCCAGAATGCCGATCGTGATATGCAGTGCAAAGAGCGCTCCGTTCGCCTGCGGCTCGCGAATCACCGCAGTCGGCGCGACGCTCACGGCCACGGTCAGCCAGAAAATAACAAACGGAACCACCAGCGAGCCCACGGCGCGCTGCCGGTGAAACGTTTCCAGCCCAAGATAGGTCACGCCAACAAGCCACGCAAAAAGCGACATCGAACCGTAAAGATCGTCATACGGGATCGCGTGAATCACGCGCGAACGTTCGAGCAGCGCATAATAATGCGCCACGAGCGCGAGCATCAGCAGCACAGTCGCGACGCGTCCAATCCATCGCCGGTCACGATAAAGGTTCGCCGTATAGCCAATGAAGCTGGCCACGTACAGGCCCAACGCCGTAAAATCCATGGAAAGTTTCATCGCAGACCGAAAACCCTCGCACGCGCGCTACGCCGCAAACGCACGGCCAAGAAAACAGCGCTTATGCAAAACGGCATTTGTTAATCTTAGCGCCGATTGCACACCGCGACAAATCCTATACGAGGCGCGTAGTAGCTCAGTTTGAGGTTGCCCCGTTAATCGGGAGCTGTATCTCCAGAGGCATCCTGGGTAGGCCCTACGATGAGATTTGCCTTTTCGTTTTCAGTCAGTTTGCCTTTTTTGATCAGAGCTTCGATGAGCGGTAACAGGAAAACTTCAGGCGTCACGGGTTCCTCTTTCCGGTCGAGCAAGGCTACAAACTCGTGTCTTGCAAAAACTCCTTTCGCAGTTAAAAGCTCTGCTAATGCGATGAGTTGCGCATTGAGTTTCAAGAGCGGGTCATCGAGGGTGACTGTCTGAGAGGTCACGATTCCGGCCTTAGTTGCTGCCTCCACAGTTTCAGCGAGTACTCCATGTTTCTTGAGGACATGTCTTGCCAGCGAGATTTCCAAGGGCTTTGTTCGACGAAACCGAGACTTAGACTTGGGTTTTTCTGGACAAATCAGTATCGCCAGCAGCAAATGTTGAGTTCCCACTGTTCGGTGGCCGAGCTTCTCTTTTTCTCTTGCGGCCACACGAATAATCTCTTTTGCAGATTCCGATAATCGCAACACGTCGGTTTGAGCACGAGGTTTTGAGACTTCCCCTTTTGCAATTAAGCTCCCTTCTATTTGACTCGCCAATTGGGGGTTTTCGGGAGCGAGCAGCGTGAAGAGCTTAGGGTCTTCTTGGAGTAAACCGCACAGAATGTGTTCTGCCGTTATTTCCGCCGCACCCTCATGGAGGGCGCGTGAATTTGCCCAGAACACTACCCGGCGAGACCGCTGCGAAAATGAGTCGAAAAGGCTCATGCGCTGTCAAATGCCATCACGATGAATCTAGCACAAATGCGAGTCAGTGCTTGATGAGTCGGATAATCGGAAACCAACCTGCTACGTCAATCTGAGTCACTACCGCGAGCCGCGAGGTGCTCACCGTGCGGCCTAAAGGCCGCTTCTGGTAAGATGGAGCGTAACCCAATTAATCCGATGCCCGCGCCGAACTCATCCTCGACCAAGAAAGAAATCTTCCTGCGCGCCGCGCGGGGCGAACGGCCGGAGCGCGTTCCCACGTGGATCATGCGCCAAGCAGGACGCTATTTGCCCGGCTACCAAAAAATCCGCCGCCGCCATTCGTTTCTCGAAGTGGCCAAGACGCCGGAGCTCGCCGCGGAAATCTCTCTTGAGCCCTACCATGTGC
Organism: uncultured Acidobacteriota bacterium; assembly: GCA_963757905.1. GTDB lineage: Bacteria > Acidobacteriota > Terriglobia > Acidiferrales > UBA7541 > DAHUXN01. The sequence goes on from CAVWSV010000011.1 coordinate 374,367, forward strand.
TCGATGTGGACGCCATCATCGTCTTCTCCGATATTTTAATCGTCGCGGAAGCCATGGGCTTGCCGCTCGAAATCAATGACGACGGGCCGCGCTTGGGGAATCTCGTGCGTGACTGGAGAGCGGTCGAGTCGCTCAAGGAGTTTGATCCCGAGCGCGAAACTCAATTCGTGGGCGGCGCTATTCGCGCCATCGTACGCGCCGCGGGACCCGATGTTCCGGTTCTTGGCTTCGCCGCCGCGCCCTGGACACTCGCCTGTTATTTGGTCGAAGGAAAAACGCGTGGCGAGCTGTCAACAATTAAGCGCATGATGTATTCGGAGCCCGCGCTCCTGCATGCGCTGCTCGAAAAAATCGGCCATGCCACCTCGCGCTATCTCAAAATGCAGCTTAGCGCCGGCGCCACTGCCGTCCAGATTTTCGATACATGGGCGGGAGAACTTTCCGCGCACGACTACGAGGTGTTCGAACTGCGCGCGACCCAAAAACTGATCGAGGAATTGAACACCGGCACCGCGCCCGTGATACTGTACGCGAAGAACGGCGCGCATTTACTTTCGGCGCTTGCCCGGACGGGAGCCAGTGTGCTGAGCGTTGATTGGCGCACAGATCTCGCCGACGCGCGCATGAAAATTGGAACGAAAATCGCGCTCCAAGGTAACGTCGACCCAGCTATGCTTTTGAGCACCGAAGAAAACATTCAGTCGGCCGTGCGCGAAGCGATCACGAAAACCAAAGGCACGGGACATATTCTGAATCTCGGCCACGGGATTTTGCCTTCGACGCCCGTCGAGAACGCCCAGACTTTCGTACGCGCCGCGCGCGAATTTTCGCAGGCGCGGCCTTCGCAAGCTGCTGCGGCGCCGGATACGCCCATTCGATGAGCCCCAAAATGCAAGCCGTGAACCGCATGCCGGACCTCGAAGTCAGCGAGGAGTTCCTCGCAAAATACAACCGTCCCGGCCCCCGCTACACCAGCTATCCCACCGCGCCCGTGTGGGATGACAAGTTTCGCCAAGCTGACCTCGAAGAATTTTTTCGCAACGCGGAATTCGCTGCGCCTCCCGTGTCGTTGTACATGCACCTCCCGTTCTGCGAGAACCTTTGCCTTTTCTGCGCGTGCAATGTCGTCATCCAAAAAGATAAGAAGGCCGCGATTCCCTATCTCGAATCGCTCCAGGCGGAAATCAATCATGTCAGCCAGTTTGTTTCGCGCAATCGCGAAGTTGTGCAATTCCACTGGGGCGGTGGCACGCCCACGTATCTGAGCCCCGCGCAACTCGAAAATCTTTTTGGCCACACGCGCGAGCGATTCACTTTCGCCGCAAATGCGGAAATCGGCATCGAAGTGGACCCTCGCGTGACATCCCGCGAGCATCTTGCAGCGCTCCGAAAACTCGGCTTCAACCGCCTCAGCATGGGCATTCAGGATTTCACTCCGGAAGTTCAAAAAACAATCAACCGCATACAGCCGTTCGAGCTGACGCGCGACTTGATCGTCGAGGCGCGAAGACTCGGATTCGATAGTTTGAACGTCGATTTGATTTACGGCCTGCCGTATCAAACGGCTGCGTCATTCGCTGAGACCGTCGACAAAGTCCTGCAACTCAGTCCAGATCGCATCGCGATGTTCAGCTACGCGCATGTGCCGTGGCTGCGCAAACAACAAGGCGCGTTTCAAGGCCATTTGCCTGAAGGCATGGAGAAATTTCACATTTTCAAAACCGGCGTGCGGAAATTTATCGACGCGGGTTATCTCTATATAGGCATGGACCATTTCGCGCGGCGCGACGACGAGCTCGCCGTCGCGCAACGCAATCGCACCCTGCACCGGAATTTTCAGGGCTACACCACGAAGGCCGGCGCCGATCTTTATGGCCTGGGAGTCAGTGCCATCAGCAGCATCGGCGAAGCGTACGCCCAAAACGATCGCGTCCTCGCATCATATCAATCCGCTGTCGGCGTGCGAGGCTTGGCCACCATGCGTGGCTATCGCCTGAATTACGACGACCTGCTGCGCCGCGAAGTGATCACCAAACTTCTCTGCCACACAGTGATACGCAAACAGGAAGTCGAGAACACATTCCAAATTCGCTTCGATGAATATTTCGCTAGCGAGATCGCCGAGCTGCGCGCCATGCGCGACGATGGCCTTGTGCTTCTATCGGACGACGAAATTCGCGTTACGTCTCTGGGTCGAATTTTCATACGCAACCTCGCCATGCCCTTCGACCGCTACCTCCGCGAGCAGAAAATGGACGCGCGCCCGCTCTTTTCGAAGACCCTCTAAGATGTTCTGCCGACCATGACCCCTCTACGCCAGGTAATTGTCATTGGCGCGGGAGTTTCGGGCTTGACCTGCGCCTCGCGCCTCGCAGAAATGGGCATTGGCGTTCGCGTCCTCGAAGCAGCCCAAACGCCCGGCGGAATGATTGCGACCGTCGAGCGCGACGGCTTCCTTTTTGAGGCGGGGCCGCAGAGTTTTCAGATGACGCCTGAACTGCGCGAGCTGATTCATAGCACGGGCTGCGAAAACGAGCTCGTCGAGGCCGACCCGCAAACGCCTCGGTACATATTGCTCCATGGAAAGCTGCGCCCCGCTCCGATGTCGCCTCCGACGTTGCTGAGCACTTCGCTGCTCGGCATGGCCTCCAAAGTGCGCGTGCTCAGCGAGGCATTCCGGCGCTCCAAGCCCCCCGGGCATGACGAATCGTTCGCCGATTTCGTGCGTAGGAAATTCGGCACGGAAATTCTGGAACATCTCGCCGGCCCTTTCGTTTCCGGTGTTTTCGCCGGCGATCCTGAGGAACTGAGCTTACGCAGCACTTTCCCGGCCATGGCGCAATGGGAGGAGGAATACGGCAGCGTCATTCGCGGCGCCATGAAGTCCCGCGGCACCGGCGCCCGCGAGCGGCCGACGCTCGCCGGTTTCAAGCATGGTATGGGAAGTTTTATAAAAGCACTGGCGCGCAAACTCTCAAGCAATGTCACAGTCGGCATTCACATCGACTCCCTCGAATTGGCGGGCAACGCAGGCTGGTCAATTCGCGGCTCGGAAATGCGCGGCTCGGAAACGTTGCAAGCAGACGCCATCGTGATTGCCACGCCCGCCTATGAAGCCGCCCATTTGGTAAGCAAATTCGCGGGAGATCTATCCACAACGCTCTCAGGCATTCCCTACGCTCCCGTCGCGGTCGTTGCCGAAGGATACCGTCGCGAACATGTTGGGCATGCGCTCAACGGATTCGGTTTTCTCGTGCCTCGCAAGGAGGGTCTGCGTACGCTCGGAACGGTCTGGAATTCGTCGCTCTTTCCCAACCGTGCGCCCGATGGCATGGTCTTAATGACCAGCTTTATTGGCGGCGCGATGGACCCTCACGTTGTGGACATGGACGAACAGCAGATCGCCGATCAGGTACGTAAAGAAATCGGCAAAGTTTTGCAAATTACGGGGCCGCCCGTCGCCCGCCAAGTATGGCGGCATCCCAAAGCGCTCCCGCAATACAATTTGGGACATGCGCAGCGCATTGATGCCATTCGCGACGAAGTCGATCAGCATCGCGGTATTTTTATTGCCGGAAATTACCTCGAAGGGCCTTCCATCGGAAGCTGCGTCTCGCAAGCCTTCCGCACGGCCAATGCCGTCCTCCAACATTTGTCGCGATGACTTGTCGCGATAATCCGCAGCTTGGTGAAAAACTCTACCCGTTGTCATTCCGAGGAGCAACCGCGACGAGCCTGCCGGCCGCAGGCAGGGAATCTGCATTCCCCCTTGCGCTTCTGTACTGTGGCCCTCTCGTGTCGCGGGAATGACACCAAGAGCACTTTTTCAACAAACGGGAGCGCCAGCCGCCTATTCCGGCGGAAATGGCCGTTTGTAGCGATGCGCCAGGCGGATTTTGCGCCGTTCGCCGGCTTCGCGCCAATGGCGTCGATCTTCTTCGGTCTCAAGAATCAGCGGCGGGATCGCGTGCTTATGAAGCTCGGCGTCCACCGCCACGTAGGTGACGTAGGCGCTCGACGTGTGCTTGCGCTCGCGCGTCAAAATATTTTCGGAATATACCTTCACGCCGACTTCCAGCGACGTGTGAAACACGCGATTGACCTCGGCCTTTAGCACGATCAAATCGCCAATGTGGATCGGACTGCGAAAATCGAGATAGTCCACCGACGCGGTAACAAGGTAGCTGCCAGAATGCCGATGCCCCGCGATGGCTCCGGCGATGTCGATCAGATGCATCACCCGGCCGCCCAAAATGTAGCCTAGAGGATTCGCGTCGTTCGGCAACACCGCTTCAAGCATCTCGGAGCGCGAGGCGCTGACCGGCTTGCCCGGAAGCCCGGTGTCGGGAGGCTCTGTTCTGTATGTGGCCGCCTCCGCGGCGGAAGTTCCTTGTGGCTTTTTCTTGTTTTTCGTCAATACATTTCCTCACTCAAGATTTGGCGTCCGCAAACGAGGTGACTATAATACGACAATCATGAACACGCCCCAAGTTTCGAAAAGCCGCCGACAGATGCTCGAAGAATTCGTCGCCAAGAATCCCGCCGACGCATTCGGCCGCTACGGACTCGCAATGGAATGTATGAAAACAGGCGACAACGCTGCCGCCGAAGAAAATTTCAAGCAGCTCATTACCGCACATGCCGACTACGTGGCGGCATATTTTCAGTACGGTCAAATGCTCGCCAAAATGGGAAGAACTGACGACGCTCGGAAGACGCTGACGGAAGGCGTGTCACAAGCGGTTAAGTCGGGCGAAGAGCACGCGCGAAACGAATTGCAGGCGGCTCTCGACGAACTCGGTCGACGGTAAAAGAAATCACCCTGCATTTGCCTTAACGTAAGGTATCGTCATACCCATTTCGACTGAGGCCTGCGATGAAATATTCTCTAGGGCGTTACGTCTATGGCTTGGCGACGTTTGCTTCCGGTGTCTGTGCCCTCGTGTGGCACAACTACGACGCTCTTGCAGCAGTTCCTCACCGCGGGATTCTCACCTACATCCTGGCCACCATCGAAATCCTCGGAGGCGTAGCCGTTCTATCGCCGAGAACGGCCCGAGCCGGCGCTGTCGCACTGGGTGCAATCTACTTCTTCTTCGCCTTGCTGGGAGTACCGCTCATCATTAAGCATCCGCTCATTTACAATAACTTTGGCAACTTCTTCGAACAATTCTCATACGTCTCGGGCGCCCTGATCCTGTATGCCTGTTCCGGTCCAATCGCTCCGGCTCGAACGTCAAGATTGGCTAAGGTCGGGTACTACTCTTTCGGTATTTGCGTTGTCTCCTTCGCACTGGAACAGCTTTTCTATCTCTCTGCAACTGCAAGTCTTGTTCCGAAATGGATTCCGCCTGGGCAAATGTTCTGGGCGATTGCAACCACCGCCGCGTTTGCTTTTGTCGCGATCGCTCTCCTCACGGGGGTCATGGCCCTGCTCGCGTCTCGATTGAACACAGCGATGCTCGTGGGTTTCTTGTTGCTGGTATGGCTGCCGGCGCTCTTTGCCAATCCCCACAGTTTTGTGAACTGGTCCGAGGGTCTGGAGACTCTCGCGATCGCCGCGTCCTCGTGGATTGTCGCGGACTTTCTCGGCCGCCTTCACTCAGCAGAGCCTGCGGCCGCGAGTCTGGGTGAATAACATTCGCTCTCTGGATCAATTGAAAAACATCATGGGCGTCGCTTTCCGGCCGCAAGCATCACGCAGGCTTTCTCGATCCGGCGCCTACGCGCCTCCGGTTGTTTGGCTGAGTCTATCCAACTAATAACATCCCTGCGCGCGACCGGCAATTTATATCTGACTGTTTCCGTTTTCAACCGTCCGGCCAAGTTCTCGACTGCCACATTTTGGAGCCGCGAGATTGCTTGTCCGCGTGACTTCGCGTCCGCCTTTCGCCTTCTGTTAGAAAAGAAAAAGCGCGCGGCGGATTCTGCTATGCTAGGTGACGCGGCGCCGCACAGATGAAGCCGAAGCGCATTCCGCTTTTTCCGCTTGATGTCGTTCTGTTTCCGGGAGCGGCCCTGCCTCTGCATATTTTCGAACCGCGCTACAAACAGATGATTCGCCGCTGCTTGACCATGAAACTCGAATTCGGCGTAATTCTCGCGCATAAGCAAAGCATCGCCACAATCGGTTGCACCGCGGCCATTGTGACCCTCGTGAAACAGCATCCCGATGGCAAGATGGACATTCTCACCCGCGGCGGAACGCCATTTCAGGTTAAAGAGATTTTCGACGACAAACCTTACTATGAGGCAGCCATTGAATGTTTCGACGAAGCGGCGGATGCTTACCCGGCTGCATCCAACGAACTGATGGAGGTTTATGAGCAGTGCCACTGGCTGCTCTTCAACCACGGGCCGGACATGCTCCCGCCCAAATCGAAATTGTCGCCGGCGTATGCCATGGCTGGTTCACTGCCGCTTGAATTAGACGACAAGCAATTGCTGCTCGAGATGCGTAACGAGGCCGACAGGCAAGCGCACCTTTTGGAGCAGCTCAAGGAATGGCTGCCGCGCCTGGTCTATTTGAATGAAAAGCGACAACGCGCGCGCGGCAACGGACATTCGCTCAACTAGCGTCCAGTCCCGGAAATATGTAGCGCTTCTTTTCAGGAGGCCGGGGCTTCAGCCCCGGCGTAAATTGTCTGAAGTCAATGGGCTTTAGCCCCTGAAGTACGAGCGACTCTTGAAGCTTATTTCGGCTATCGTCAAAAAAGGGAGCAACAATCGTGGAAAATCAGGCGGCGCGGCGAACTTCGGAAAAGGAACCACACAACATGGGCGCAAAACCAAATTTGCTCGGCGAATTGAGAAAAAGTGAGTGGAATGAAGCGCGTTACGCCTCGCGCACGGTCAAGGACGAGCTTCGCGAAAATCTTCTGCGCAAATTGAGCGCGGGCGATGAACTTTTCCCCGGAATTCGCGGCTATGACGACACGGTGATACCCCAGATCGTCAACGCGATTCTTTCGCGGCATCACTTCATTCTTGCTCGGTCTCCGCGGCCAGGCGAAAACGCGTATTCTCCGCGAACTCGTCGGTTTTCTCGACGAGGAAATCCCCGTAATCCACGGCTGCGAAATCAACGACAATCCGTATCGGCCCATTTGCCGCGCCTGCCGCGAACGTGCCGCTCTCGAAGGCGAAGCAATCCAGATTGCCTGGCTCCCGCGCGACCGGCGTTATGTTGAAAAACTTGCCACGCCTGACGTGACCATCGCCGACATCATCGGCGACGTGGATCCGATTCGCGCAGCCAAAGGCGGACGCGATCTTTCGGACGAGCTTACAATTCACTACGGTCTGCTGCCACGCGCCAATCGCGGACTTTTTGCCATCAACGAATTGCCGGATCTGGCTGGGAAAATTCAGGTGGGACTCTTCAACATCATGCAAGAGGGCGACGTTCAGATCAAAGGCTATCCTGTGCGCTTGCCGCTCGACGTGCTGCTGGTCTTCACCGCAAATCCCGAGGATTACACGGCGCGTGGAAAAATCATCACTCCGCTGAAGGATCGCATCGGCTCGGAGATTCGCACGCATTACCCCGCAACACTCGACGAAGGCATTGCCATCACCTCCCAGGAATCATGGACCGCGCGCGACGGCCATCGAATCGAAATCCCACCGTACATTCGCGAAGTGGCCGAGGAAATCGCATTCCAAGCGCGCGAAGACAAGCGCGTCGACCGTCGCTCCGGAGTCAGCCAGCGCCTTCCGATTTCGTGCCTCGAAAATGCCGTCAGCAACGCCGAGCAGCGCGCCGTCCGCAATGAAGAGAAAGTCGCGGTCGCGCGTGTCGCGGATATTTACGCCGCGATTCCTTCGATGACCGGAAAATTCGAGCTCGAATACGAAGGGCGAGTTGCGCGGCGCGGACACGATTGCGCGTGAATTGATTCGCGCGGCCATCGGGAAAACATTCACGAAATATTTCAAAGACACGAATCTGCAATCTACAGTGCAGTGGTTCGAGACGGGCGGCGAGTTAAAAGTCGCGGCAGGCGCGAAGACCGTTGAATATCTGGCGGAGCTGAAAAAAGTGCAGGGATTATTTGACCATACGCCGGCGCTCGGCGTAGGGCCAAAGGACGATTCAGGCCTGCAGGCGGCTGCCGCGGAATTCGTTCTCGAAGGACTGTGGGCCCACAAGCGAATCAGCCGCAGCGAAGAGCGCGGCTATTTCGCCGAGGCGAGAAAAGCGCCTGAGCCGCGTGAAGCGCAGGGACGCTTGCCGCGCAGGCAATTCAACTGAGCGCCAGGAGATCGAAAAATCTTGCCATGAGGACTTTGGCCGATGCGTTGCGGACTCTGCTTTACGCCTCCGGCTTTATTTTGTTTTTTGGATGGATGGCGCTGCGATTGCGCGCTTACGATCATAATTTCGCCTTCATCTTCCCGGGCGGAGTGCGTCCCATCGGCGCCATATTAATGTCCGCTGGAGCCGCGCTTGCGCTTCTGTGCATCGCAACCTTTGTAATACGAGGACGCGGCACGCCGGCGCTTTTTGATCCACCGCAGCAGTTTGTCGCAGTCGGGCCGTATCGCTATGTCAGAAATCCCATGTACATCGGCGGCTTCGCGCTTCTCCTCGGCCTCGCTCTTTATCTGCGCTCCGTTTCTATCGCCCTGATGTTCCTGGCGATTCTCCCGGTATGTCATCTGCTCGTCGTTTTGCACGAGGAGCCCAGTCTTAAACGCAAATTCAACGGCGCGTACCAGAATTATTTCCGCACCGTTGCGCGATGGTTCCCGCATGCGCCTCGCGCCGGCGCAAAACCAGATTCCCGACAGGCTGCGCGATGAAATACGTACGCTACAAGAAATACACTGGTCAGGAAGCCGATGACATCGACTTGCAGGAGTTGATGAACCGGCTCTCGAATTTCCTGCTCCAGAGCGGCTTCGAGTCGCAATACTACGGCTTCCAGGAAATGGACGCCGAGCGTTCGATGGAGCAATTGCGGCAGGCCATTTTGCGCGCGCTCGAAGAGGGTGACCTTCTGCCTCCGGAAATGATGGAAGAGCTGCTCGAAAATCCCGACCTCGCTCAAAATCAGCGCCTTCGCGAAATGATCGACCAGCTTATCGAGCGCATGACGCAAGAGGGCTACATTTCGCCCCAACCCCCACAAGTCACTCCGCCTCCACAGCAAACCCCCGGCGCACAGATCGGCCCTCCCGGCAAACAGGACATCAACGCGCGGTTTGAAATCACCGACAAAGCAATCGACTTCCTCGGTTTCAAAACTCTGCGCGATTTGCTTGCCTCACTTGGCAAGAGCAGTTTCGGCCGGCACGACACGCGCGACCTCGCCACGGGAATCGAATCCGGCGGCACATCGAAACCATACGAATTCGGCGACACGCTGAATCTGGATATCCCCGAAACGCTGTTTCGCGCGCTGCGCAGGCAACAAGCCGCCGGTGGCTCCATGATCCCGCTCGACATTGATTATCAGGATTTGATGGTTCATCAATGTGAATATCAAAGCTCATGCGCCACCGTCCTTCTGCTCGATTGCAGCCACAGCATGATTCTTTACGGCGAAGATCGCTTCACGCCGGCGAAACGCGTCGCCCTGGCGCTTTCACATCTGATCCGCTCACAATATCCGGGAGACTCGCTGCACTGTGTGCTCTTCCACGACAGCGCCGAGGAAATTCCTCTCGGCCAACTCGCGCGCGTGCAAGTGGGCCCGTATTACACGAACACTCGCGAAGGTCTGCGCATGGCGCAGCGCATTCTCGCGCGGCAAAAAAAAGATATGCGCCAAATCGTGATGATCACTGACGGAAAGCCCTCCGCGCTGACGCTCGAAGACGGCCGCATTTACAAGAATGCCTTCGGCCTCGACCCTCTTGTCGTCACGCAAACCCTCGAAGAAGTCGCCAAGTGCCGCCGCGCGGGAATCTTGATCAACACGTTCATGCTCGCAAGCGATTACAGCCTGGTGCACTTCGTGCAGAAAGTCACGGAACTCTGCCGCGGCAAAGCCTACTTCACCACTCCATATACCCTCGGCCAGTATCTCCTGATGGATTACCTCCAGAAAAAAACCAAACACATTCATTGATGGTTTGACACGCTTGACACGCGGCCCGCCGATATCGCAACAGAAGCGTGACCATATTTCCTGCATCGTGAATGCTTTGTTACAATCCAATTACAATGAGGTTTCTGCGCGCTATTTTTGGAGGCGGGATTATGTCGAAGATTCAGGCGGGAAACGCGGCGCCGGTGTTCGCGCTCGCCGGCGTCGATGGCCAGCAGCACTCGCTGGCCGATGCGCTAAAAAAAGGACCAGTGCTGGCGGCATTTTTCAAGATCAGCTGTCCCGTGTGCCAGTTCACGTTCCCGTTCCTCGAGCGCATGTACGAAAGCTACGGCGACGACAAAGTGAGTTTCTGGGGCGTTTCGCAGGACAATGCGCACGACACGAAGGAATTCCTCGATGAATACGGCGTTAAATTCCCCACCCTGATTGACGCCGACGGCTACAAAGTATCGAAGCAATACGGACTGACGAATGTCCCGAGTATTTTCTTGATTCAGCCGGATGGCAATGTGAAAACCGCATCCGTCGGTTTCGCGAAAAAAGATTTGGAGGCGATCGCGGCGGAAATCGCGAACGCGGCGGCGAAAACTCCGCAGGCGCTTTTTCGCCCCGGCGAAAAAATCCCGGAATTCAAGGCTGGTTGAGGGTCGAAAGGCTAGGTTCCGGTCGGAACCTACAAGCAACTCAGAGAAGTTCCTCGTCGATCAAACGTTTCTTGTACTTCGGTGGCTTGGTGCGGCGGTCGGGGATCACGCGCGCAGCCGGCGGCGTGCCAACAGTCTCCCGGGCCATGCGCCGAGCCTCGGTTCCCTTCTCAAATTTCCGCTTTTTCTTTCTTCGCGCCACGGCTAACGTATTAGGCCACAGTGAAGCCGGCTTCCGCAAATTCGGCACGGGCATCATTCCGGAGCAGAATCCGGGCATACGCCACTTCGCTGACTCTGATTTTGATTTTCGCGGCGGGCATCCGCGTGGGATTCGCCTGGGATTACACACGGCAAAACCCGAAGCAGGCCCTCAGCGTGATCCCTTTCATGTTCGAATCGGGCAATATTGCCGTATCCCTCGCGCGCGGCCACGGATTTGGTTCTCCGCTGCGCGTGCCCACCGGTCCCACCGCGTGGATGACCCCGATCTATCCGCTGCTGCTCGCCGGAGTCTTCCGCTACTTCGGCGTTTACACGTTCCGTTCATTCGTGGCTGCCGTTCTTCTAAATATTCTTTTTGCCACTCTTACATGCGTGCCGATTTATTACGCTGGCGAACGAATCGGAGGAGCTGGATTAGGGGCGGGCGCGGCGTGGCTCTGGGCCATTTTTCCAAACGCGATTTTGATTCCCTTCGAGAGCATGTGGGAGGCGTGTCTTTCCGCTTTGCTGGCGGCCACGATTTTATGGGCGACGCTGGCGCTGGCCAAATCACGCCGCGCGCGCGACTGGTGCGGCTACGGATTGCTTTGGGGTATTGCGCTGATGACGAATCCGACTTTAGCTTCCCTGCTGCCGCTCTTGCTGGCGTGGCTCGCGTATCGCGACTACAAGGAAAGCGGGCCGTGGCTGGCGAAGCCCCTGCTGGCTTTGGGCGTGGCTGCTCTCTGCTGCGTGCCCTGGACCGTGCGAAACTACCAGGTCTTCCATACCATTGTTCCGCTGCGTTCCGTCCTCGGTTTGCAGTTGTGGCTGGGAAACAATCCTCGCTCGCAGCCCATCTGGCACGCCACATTGCACCCCATCAACGACTCCACCGAACGCGCGAAGTATATCGCCCTAGGCGAAATCGCCTATATGCGGCAGAAGCAGCGCGAGGCGATCACTTACATGTTCGCCCATCCAGAGAGAGAAGCGCATTTGACCACGAGCCGGTTTATCGAATTTTGGGCCGGAGGCACGCCGCAGCCGCTCAAAGATTTCGAGCAGAATCATTCACTGTGGTTCCGCTACGTTTTGATTTTCAATATCGCTGCGGGGATTGGCGCGCTCGCAGGAATCGTGCTTCTGTTTTGGAGGCGCAGTGTGTTCGCGTTTCCGCTGGCGGTCTTCCCCATCGTTTTTCCGTGCGCGTATTATTTTACGCTCGCACTGCCACGCTATCGGCTGCCGATTGATCCCCTTGTTCTTCTGCTGACGGCAATTGCGCTTGCTTCCGCCCTTCACCGGACGGTGCGTACGGATGCGCTGACGGCGCGAACCGGTGCGCAGGCGCGAAATTCATAAGGGGGAACACGCATTTTGCGTATGCGGGGACTCCTCGCGATGTTCTTGTCACATTCGCGCCGCGCCCGGCCTATGGATCCCGCTAGTTCTTGTCGAGCAAAGCAGTGCGGAGTAGACTTCCGCGAGTGATTTTTTCCGGGAGGTGTCAAATGCCTCGCATTGTCCGTTGCGGCCTGATCCAGGCCCGCTGTGAATGGTCGCCCGCCAAATTCTCTTTGACCCAAATCAAACAAAAAATGATCACCAAACACGAGCGCCTCATCGCCGCGGCCGCAAAGCGAAAAGTTCAGGTCCTCGGTTTGCAGGAGCTTTTCTACGGCCCGTACTTTTGCGCCGAGCAGCAAACGCGATGGTACGAGATGACCGAGCGCGTGCCCGAGGGTCCGACAGTGGCCCGCATGCAGAAGCTCGCCAAGCGCTACCACATGGTGATGGTCGTTCCCGTGTACGAAGTGGAGATGACTGGCGTTTATTTCAATACGGCCGCGGTCATTGACGCCGATGGCCGCTACCTCGGGAAATATCGCAAGCACCACATCCCGCACTGCCATCCGGGATTCTGGGAGAAATTCTATTTCACGCCGGGCAACGCGGGTTACCCGGTATTTCAGACGCGCTACGCGCGCGTCGGCGTTTATATTTGCTACGATCGCCATTTCCCGGAAGGCGCTCGGGTGCTCGGACTGAATGGCGCGGAAATTGTCTACAACCCGTCGGCAACAGTCGCTGGCCTTTCCGAGTATCTCTGGGAATTGGAGCAGCCCGCGCACGCCGTCGCCAACCAATATTTCGTCGCTGCAATCAACCGCGTTGGTACGGAGCAGCCGTGGAAGATCGGCGAGTTCTACGGAAAAAGCTATTTCTGCGATCCTCGCGGAAAAATCGTGGCCCAAGCCAGTCGCGACAAGGACGAATTACTCGTCGCCGACTTGAATCTCGACGAAATTCAGAAAGTCCGCGACACGTGGCAGTTCTATCGCGACCGCCGCCCCGAATCGTACGGCGAAATTACGCGCACGCGCGCCGCGGGAAACACGGAAGCCGCGGACTAGAATTCGCGTTGCGATAATCCGGTCCGGAACAGCAACAGAAATCCATTTTATTTGAGGCGCAACGATCTCCCGATGAGTGATCTTCAAACGGAAGCCCTGGCGACAGAAACGATTCGCGCCAGCGGCCTTTACAATAAAGACCTCGCGCCTGTCCCCACTGCGCGCCGCACCTGGGGCACGTACAACTACGCCGCGCTGTGGATTTCGATGAGCGTGAATATTCCCACGTACATGCTCGCGAGCGCCATGATTGCGGGAGGAATGGACTGGAAGCAGGCGCTGTTCACCGTTTTTCTCGGCAACGTGCTGGTGCTGATTCCCATGTTGCTCAACGCGCACGCCGGCGCGAAATACGGAATTCCCTTCCCGGTATTTGCGCGTGCATCGTTTGGAGTGCTGGGCGCAAACGTTCCGGCGATTTTGCGCGCGCTTGTGGCCTGCGGATGGTTCGGTATTCAGACCTGGATTGGCGGCGAAGCAATCAACGCCATGATTGTCGCGCTCGCTCCTTCCTGGGCGCATGTCTCGTATGGCCCTGCGCTGTGTTTCGCATTTTTCTGGCTGCTGAATGTCGTCGTAATTCTTCGCGGCATCGAGACCATTCGTTTTCTCCAGGGCGTTTCGGCACCGTTCCTTTTGCTGATCGGCCTGGCGCTTCTCCTCTGGGCGCGAAGCAAAGCGGGCGGCTTTGGGCCTATGCTCTCGAATCCCTCAAAGTTCCACAGCTTCAGAGACTTTTTTCGCTTCTTTGTTCCATCGCTCACGGGCGTCGTTGGATTTTGGGCCACCGTCTCGCTGAATATTCCCGACTTCACGCGTTACGCGCGTTCGCAACGCGATCAGATTGTCGGCCAGGCGCTCGGTCTTCCCGCAACGATGACGTTTTATTCGTTCATCGGCATCGCCGTCACTTCGGCGACCACAATTATTTTCGGCGCGGCGATATGGGATCCAGTCAAAGTTCTCGCGCGCCTCGGCCATCCTTGGGCCGTTGTGCTCGCGATGATTGCGCTGCTGGTAGCGACGCTCAACGTCAATGTCGCCGCAAACGTGGTTTCTCCTTCGAACGATTTCTCGAACCTTTCTCCCAGGCGCATTAGCTTTCGCACCGGGGGATTAATCACGTGCGCGATGGGAATCGCCATGCAACCGTGGAAGCTGATGGCGAATTATGGCAGCTACATTTTCGGCTGGCTCGTGGGCTACTCTGGATTCCTTGGACCGATTGCAGGAATTTTGATTTGCGATTATTTTGTGTTGCGCGGCAAAGTGTTAGCACCCCAGGATCTTTACCAACGCGGCGGCCAGTACGAATATTCGCGCGGCGTCAATTGGCAGGCGATCGTGGCGCTCGCGGCGGGAGTCGGCGTAGCTTTTATTGGTTTGGTTGTTCCGCCGTTGCGCGTCTTGTATAACTACGCTTGGTTCGTCGGATTCGCAGTCAGCTTCGCCGCGTATTTCGTTTTGATGAGCGGTTTCCAACGGCTCAACGAAGCGGCAAACTGAGAAGGGCGGCAATTCATGGACTTCGGCATCACGATTAAACCGGATATCTCAATTGAGCGCATTATAAGTCTCTCGAAGCAGGCCGAGATGGGCGGATTCAAGTACGGCTGGATGTTCGATTCGCATGTGATTTGGATGGATCCATTTCCCTTGTTGACGTTGATGGCCGCCAACACGCGAACTATGCGGCTGGGAACGTGCGTCACGAATCCGGCGGTGCGCGACGTCACCGTTGCTTCGAGCTTGTTCGCCACATTGAATCTCGCGTCGCATGGAAGAATGCAGCTCGGCATAGGACGCGGCGACAGTTCGCGCCGCGTGCTGGGCAAGAAACCCACGACAATCGAAAATCTCGAAGAGTTCGTGAAAGTTTTTCGCGCATTGAATTCCGGCGAAACCGTCGTCTACGACGGAACCGACGCACGCTTTCCGTGGGCGACGGCAGGCGTGCCGCGCGTGTGGGTTGCGGGCTATGGACCAAAGGTATTGCGCGCCGCGGGACGCATCGCCGACGGAATCATTTTGCAATTCGCCGATCCGGATCTGATCGCGTGGTGTCTGCAATTTGTGCGCGAAGGAGCGCAAGCGGCGGGCCGCGATTTCAAGAAGATCGAAATCATGTCCGCCGCGCCCGTGTGGGTTTCGAATGATTTGGCCGTGGCGCGCGACCGCGTCCGCTGGTTTCCCGCGCTGGTTTCGAATCACGTGGTGGATCTGATTGCAAAATACAAAGCGGAAGAATTGCCCGCCGCGCTGGTTTCTTATGTCAGCAATCGCGGAGGATACGATTATCTGCATCACTGCGAAGTGGGCAGCGACAACGCGGATTTCGTGACCGACGAAATCACCGATCGCTTTTGTTTGGTCGGCCCTGTCGAGGCGCATCGCAAAAAGTTGGAGGCTTTGCGCGCGGCGGGCGTGACGCAGTTCAACATTTATTTGATGTGCGGCGACGAAGAAAAAACACTGGATATTTATTCGCGCGACATTTTACCTGCTTACAGCAAGTAGGCGAACTTTGTGTCTCGCGCCGTGGATTAGGAGGCTCTGCGAAAAGATGCGTTTTGACATGGTCATCAAAAACGGCACAGTGGTGACGGCGACAGATACATGCGTCGCGGACGTCGGAGTCAGCGGCCAAAAAGTCTCCGCCATTGGCGCGCAGCTTCCGATCGAAAACGCCGGCAAAGTCGTCGACGCCGCTGGATGCTTGGTGATCCCCGGCGGCATCGACGTTCACACGCATCTCGATATGCCTTTCGGCGGAACGATGAGCGCGGACGATTTCGAGACCGGCACAATCGCCGCGGCGTTCGGCGGCACGACCACGCTGATCGATTTCGCGATTCAATATAAAGGGCAAAGCCTTCGCGAAGCTTTCGATACCTGGATGAAAAAGGCGCACGACAAAGCGGTGACGGATTATTCGTTCCACTGCATCATCACCGATCTCGGCAGCGCGCAACTCGAAGAGATGGGCCAGCTGATTCGCGAAGGCGTCACCAGCTTCAAACTTTTCATGGCGTATCCGGGCGTTTTCATGCTCGACGACGCCTCGATTTTTCGCGCGATGTCGCAAGCGGCCAAGCACGCGGGCTTGATTTGCATGCACGCGGAAAATGGCGGCGCCATCGACGTGATCGTGCAACGCGCGCTCGCCGAAGGAAAACGCGCGCCAAAGTACCACGCGCTCACGCGGCCGGTCACCGCTGAAGCGGAAGCCACCTCGCGAGCGATTGCTCTTGCCGAAATGGCGGGCGCGCCCGTGTACATCGTTCACCTTTCCTGCAACGAGGCGCTCGAAAAAGTCCGCGAAGCGCGCGACCGCGGTCTGCCCGCATACGCCGAAACGTGCCCGCAGTATTTGTATCTCTCGCTCGAAAATTTCGACGTGCCGGGATTTGAAGGCGCGAAATACGTTTTCACGCCGCCGCTCCGCGAAAAGTGGCACCAGGAAAAATTGTGGCAAGGGCTGGCGCAGGATACTCTGCAAGTGGTTTCCACCGACCATTGCCCATTTTGTTTCAAGGAACAGAAAGAATTGGGCAGAGACGACTTCACGAAAATTCCCAACGGAGGCCCGGGCATCGAGCACCGTCTCAGCCTGATTTACACCGGCGGCGTCCACGGAAAACGGTTTTCCGCCAACCGCTTCGTCGAGCTTGTTTCCACCGCGCCCGCAAAACTTTTTGGACTGTACCCGCGGAAGGGGACAATCGCCGTGGGCTCGGATGCTGACCTCGTCATCTTTGACCCGAACCGCGAGGAAATTATCAGCGCGAAAACACATCACATGCGCGTTGACTATTCGATGTTCGAGGGCATTCACACCACGGGCGCGCCGAAAGCCGTTTTCTCGCGCGGCAAAGCCGTGATCGACGCCGGAAAATTCGTCGGCCGCCCCGGCGCAGGCCAATTCATCCGCCGGCAAACCTATTCCCGCATGTAGAGCTTCTCGCTGCCCGAGTGTTACATCCACATTACCCCCGGTGTGACCTCGCGTTATCACTTTTCGGCGGCCGAAAGGCGGGCGACGCGAAATGGAACTCATTACCGATCAAGAAAATGGAAGTGGTCATGTTTTCAGCCATTTGGCTTCTCGGGACTGTGCGTTTCATTACCGATCAAGGATTTACTTATTTGAGCCGCGGCGAGATCCGGCGGGGGGCCAGCGAAGCGCGGATTCTTGGCCTCCAGGGCGCGGCGGTCGGCTTCCAACCCGCGTCGGCGTTCCTCGCGAGCGGCGGCAAATTCGGGCGAGAATTCGATCGTGATCTCGGGAGGGACGGGAGCCTTGGCCGCTTTGCTTCGTTGCTCGGCAGCGTGCTGGGCGACGACGTCGGGATGTTGTTCGGCGTGCTCGATTTCCTCGGGGGAGATTTCTTCGAGGAGCGCGGGTTCGAAGATGGTCGAGGCGGGCGGCTGAGGTTGTTGCTTGGCGCGACGAGAGTTGTGAGGCGAGGGTTTGCGGCGCGACGATTTGTGTGCCGACGTGCGCTGCGGCTCGACGGCATCTTCGCGGGAGATGATGACGCGCGAAGGCGGGTCGATCCATTCGCCGGCGTCATTGATGCGCGTGATGGCGCGGATGGAGCGAATGACGGCGCTGGCGGTGACAGGGACTTCGCCAACACGTTCGACGATGCGTTCGAGAGCGAAACGCATATTGAGGCGGCGTCGCCCGAGGAGGCCGGTGGCGTGGGCGTGGCGGTAGATGGTTGAGAGGCTGCGGAGGCCGTAGCTGTCGACGAGATCAAAGGGATTGCGCCAGTTGAGGAAATCGAATTCGACGGCGGCGCGGGAAGGATGGTTGCAGATGCCACACTTGGCGGCGTGGCGGGCAAGGTTGACGGTGCGGCGGTGGGAAGGTTGAGAATTTGCTGCTGAGCTTGTTGGCATGGTGATGCTCCTTTTAGTTGACGAAAATCGAAGATCGAAAAGCGAAAAGCAAAAAACAAAGTCAAAACCCCCACCCTTCGCGCCCAAAGTTCACGGGCGCTCAGGATGGGGCACCCGCAACGGCCACGACCAAAAACCGATTTTGGGGCAAAAAAAATCGCCCGCGATGAGCCAACTGAAAGCTTGCCATCGGGCGATTTCGTATTGGAATTCTATTTTGCAGAGAGCTTATGCCGTCCGTGACCGGGGCACGAAGCTCGTCCGGCGGATTGTTCAACCCGCTAAGGTGCATGTTAGCACAAGAGTAAACAAAAAGCAAGAGAAATCTGAAGAGTTTAACGGGCCCCTCGCGGAAGCGTTTGTCTTACGCCGCTGGTAAAAGTAATGTGAGGCGCGAATGATGGCGACTGTCTTAAACGCGACACATTAATGCGCCGCGCAATCTGTGCGTTGTGGATTGTGTTCAGATATTTCTTGTGGTACTTCCGCCAAATCAGATCACCGAGGTATCTCTTCGGGTCCGGGAGGGATTTGGGATCTCCCGGGACCTTCGGATGCTTTGTCTCTCGGAACGCAGCTGCAATTGCCGCCGCATCGTACAGTAGCCATGCCTCAATCTCACGCTTTGGTATCAGCACGACGCTGTGTGTGGCGTTGGCGGGGGCGACTGCGGCAGTAAGATCGTGCCTAAGTTGCCGTTCATCGTTCGTGTCGAGGTCATGGACCACTATAATCGAGGCGCAACCCTGCTGTACGAGGATTCTCGCCCAAGCCGCACACTTCCGCGCGTACTTTCCCACATCCGCCGCCGATGAATCGTTTTAACCCCGACGGCCTTGGTTTTGAGAAGCGCCAATGTGATCTCGCTAATGACCTCGACGTCGCTATCGTCTTCGGCGATGATGCCAATCTTCACGGACGATCTCCCAAGCACCGCCTTCACGCCAGTAGTCCCCCAGATTCCCCTCTTTCTTAGGTAGGTCCGCAGCGCAGATAACTCTTTGGAATCCATAGCCTTCGGAATGTGGTTTACGACCGTGCCGGTGGCTTTGGTTCAAGTGCGACCCGGTAGACGTTCTCCGGTTTAACGTGGTCCAAGACGTAGTCGGAATGAGTCGAAAGGATCATTTGTTTTTGTCGTGAATAAGACTTGATAAGTTTAAGGACGCTGGAGAGTAGTCCGTGGTGGATGCAGACCTCTGGCTCCTCGACTAGCAGCGCGGTGCTGCTCTCTGTCATTATATGGAACAGGAGCACAAGCGTTTTGAAAGTTCCTTCGGATAACTGGTTCGGCGAGAGTATTTGCCGGCCGATTTTGAACCGAGGGATGACGAGAAGGTTGTGACGCTTGCGAATCTCTACTTTGCCTCCAAGTCGGACCGAATATTCGGTTGATGCCGTTTTTACTTCCCGAAAAGTCAGATTATCGATAAGCCGAAGTCCCTTGGGGCCTACAATGTCGATGAACTTAATGTGTATTGGTCCGGTGTCGACTTTTTTGCGGAATACATGTTGTAGAGAGTCTTCGCGTGCCCGTGGAGCCGGAGTAATCTGCTACGGCTTCCCCTTCGCGTTCGATTTCGAATGACGCGGGGCAAGCTCCGGGGTTCGTAAATTGTGATCCGCCCCTAGTATCTAATCCCGTCGCAGAACGAAAATACCTTTGCGAGGGCGTCCCTTGCCCATGACGGGATGTTTCTTTTGGAAGGGGTTAGGCGGCCATGTTGGAGGACCAGACTATCGAGCATAATGATATGCCCTGGCGGGGTCCCGGGTAGGTGCGCCGCCACCACGAGTGGCCTAGCGACCGAGATGGGCTTTCGTTTCAGTGCTTTGATTGTCCATTTTTGAACGGAGGTCACCATTACGTCGTTGTTGGAGTCGTTCGGTGGCGAATGCGACTGACGCATTGAGGCTTACTTGTGCGCGGGGCGGTTCAAACATCGCTTTTAGTTTGGCGTTGGGAGTGTTGGCGGAACGACCGTATCTGCGAATCTGGTCCTCTTGGTGCATCTTGCGGAGAAGCATAATTGCTTGGCAGTATGTTTGTCTTGCCGCTACCGTTTGGGCCGATAAGCACGGAAAGTTGGGGATCAAGGTCGATAGAAGTCTTTAGGCAGGAGCGGTAGTTCTCTATCACGATTCTTCTCAGCATATGTTCCTTTCTTAGAGGCGCGACCGGCCTTGCTCGTGTTCCGCTCGTCGGGAATTCTACATCACAAATCAGCCGGTATGGTCGTTTCATTGCGCCCTTCCTGCGTCAGGACAGGCAAGCAGCGCCCCTACGAAAGGCGAGACAGGAAAGCAAAGCGGCGTCGAGCCGCCGCACTCCAAAAGAAAAAGCCCCACGCTCATAAAAGGAGCATGGGGCACGCGAAAAGGCCACGCCCTGGGCGGGGCCGCGCGTCGAGGGGCAACGACGAAAAGGCACACAGGCTAAAGCCTGTGCCACGACCGCAAGAAGCCCCACGCTCGTAAAACGAGCATGGGGCACCCGAAAGGGCCAAACCCTGGGCTGGGCCGCGCGTCGAGGGGCAACGACGAAAAGCGCACAGGCTGAAGCGCTGTGCCACGACATGCGGGGTTTACTCTCACGTTTCAACTGCGCACGGGTTGCGCTGGCTGTACATGAAGTGTGTTTAAGTATGTTAGGAAACGGTCGCGAGCTGCGTCAAGCCACGGGAAAATATAGGCGAAATCGAACGCAAAAGAATAGGAATGAATGAGGAGAGGATTGCGATGAATCGAACGCTAAGAATTCGAGCGCGGGGAACTAGAGCGCGGCTGATTGGGCGGCCAGGCTTCTTTTTGCCTAGCTTCTTGCGGCCAGGCTTCTTGCGGCCTAGCTTCCTGCTGCTCGGCTGTTTGCTGCTTGGTTTTTCGTTGCTCGCGCGTCCGCTGCCGGCTCAGGGACAATCGCAAGAACACGCGCAAGAACAGCCGCAACAGCAGTCGCAGCAGGCTCCGGTGATCAGCATCAACATCACGCGCACGATCCAGGCGGTCAATTACCGGACGAAGGGTTCGACGCACATCAATTTTCGCGGCACGGCTCTGCTTCCGCAAGGAACGGGCGAGGCGAAAATCGGAAACAAGTCCGGAGCGATTACGATTGACGCGAAATTCGAGAATTTGTCCGCGCCCTCGCAGTTTGGTTCGCCCTACCTGACCTATGTGTTGTGGGCCATCACGCCGGAGGGACGCGCGAATAATCTTGGGCAGCTGATCCTGGAGGGCGGGAAGAGCAAGCTCGCGACAACGACGCAATTGCAGACGTTCGGGCTGATCGTGACCGCCGAGCCGGATTTTGGCGTTACGGTTCCGAGCGAGGATGTGGTGCTCGAAAATGTGGTGCGACCGGACACGCAAGGCAAGGTCGACGCCGTTGCTGCGAGCTACGAGTTGCTGCAGCGAGGGCGCTATGACAGCGCGAATCTGCCGCCGCTCGAGGCTCTCCCCAATGTGCCGCTCGATCTGCTGGAGGCGCGGAACGCAATGCGCATTGCGAAATTGCGGCTGGCGGACAAGTACGCGCCCGATTCCTGGGCAAAAGCCATGGACGCAATGAATCGCGCCGAAGAATACGAAACGCGGAAACAGCGGAAGTCGGTTCCGACAGCGGCGCGAGACGCCGTGCAAGGCTTCGAAGACGCGATAACCATAGCGCTTAAGCGTCAGGAAGAAGAACGGCTGGCGCAGGAACGACAGGCGGCCGCAGAGCGCGACGCTCAAGCCAAGGCCGCTCAAGCTGCTGACGAGGCGCAACGCGCGGAGGCTGAGAAACAAGCGCTCGAGGCACAGTTGGCCGCAGCGAAGGACGCGCAGGCCAGAGCCGAGGCACAGGCACAACAGCAACAAGCGCAGGCCCAAGCGCAACAGGCGCAGTTGCAGGCGCAGCAGGCGGAAGTCGCGGCTGAGCAAGCGCGCGAAGCGGCAGTAAAGGCGCAGTTGGAGGCAACACAGGAATCGCAAGCGCGCGCCGCTGCCCAGGCGCAACAGCAACAAGCGCAGGCCCAAGCGCAACAGGCGCAGTTGCAGGCGCAGCAGGCTCGCGACGCCGCCATCAAGGCAGAACAGGAGCAGCAGGAGTTGCGGGCTACGCTGCTTGCCCAGTTCAACCGCATCCTTGAGACGCACGACACGCCGCGGGGACTGGTTGTAAATATCGGCGACGTGCTTTTCGCGACGGGAAAGTACGATCTTCGGCCGGAGGCGCGGGAGCGGCTTGCGAAGCTGAGCGGCATCGTGCTGGCGCATCCCGGTTTGAAATTGGCGATTGAGGGATACACAGACAACGTGGGAAGCGAGCAGTTTAACCAGACTTTATCGGAGCATCGCGCCTCAGGCGTTCGACAATACTTGGTTGATCAGGGACTTGACGCCGATTCCGTTACGGCCACGGGATTGGGCATGAGTTCGCCCGTAGCAGACAACAGTACAGCCGCGGGGCGCCAGAAAAACCGGCGGGTCGAGATCGTTATTTCGGGCGAAGTGATTGGGACAAAAATCGGAGCGACCCCGAGCCAGCCTTAACAATCTTTAATAAGCGGCCGTAAAGCTTATTCGCTTGCGGATTTTCCTACCAGCCAGCCGCCGCGCAATTCCGCGCGACGCAGTCCTCGCGCAATATAGGGGCAATGCTGCTATTGTTAAGGGGGCCCCTATGTTCCACGAAGGTCTTCATCCCTCGGTCCTGAATTTTTAGAATGAAAAAGGACAACTCATCAATCGCCACGCTTTCCAGCCTTGAAGAACCAATTCGCGCAGAGCTGTTCAGTCTGGAGCGGCTTGAACAACACGCCGAAAGCCTGGCCGCGGCGCAGATTGTGACGAGTAAGGTAGTGCGCGGCCATCCACTGATCCGGCGCGTCAGGGAAAATGGACGCGTCCTGCTTGATTCCTACCGAGCTACTTCTCTTGCGATTGAGCAAGGAACGACGATTACGCCTGCAGCGGAATGGCTGGTGGACAATTTTCACATCGTTGATGAACAGCTCCGCGAAATCCAAGACGATTTGCCAGCCGGATATTACCGGACGTTGCCGAAGCTGGTTTCAGGACATTTAGAAGGATATCCGCGCGTGTATGGGGTGGCATGGGCGTTCGTGGCACACACCGATAGCCGCTTCGACCCAGAAGCGCTTCGACGATTCGTGGCTGCGTACCAACGCGTGCAGCCATTGACGATTGGCGAGCTATGGGCCGTGGCTATCACGCTTCGCGTGGTACTGATCGAGAACCTTCGGCGGCTGGCAGAGCGGATCGTGCGCAGCCGAGCAGGACGCCAAGAAGCCAACCGGCTAGCGGACATATTGCTGGGTGCAAGCGCTCGGCCTGAAGCTTTGAAGGCAGCACTCGCCGAGTTTGAAAATCAGCCCATGGAAACAGCATTCACTGTGCAGCTCGTGCAGCGTTTGCGGGATTTGGACCCCAAGGTCGCGCCGGTGCTGGTATGGCTGGACAAGCGATTGGCGGATGCCGGAACGAATGCTGATGAAGTGGTACATGCGGAGCACCAGGAACAAGGAGCGATGAACGTTTCGGTGCGCAACATCGTGACGAGCATGCGCTCGATCTCGGCGTTCGATTGGGCAGAATTCTTCGAGGCGGTCAGCCTGGTGGACGAAGTCCTTCGTCGCGACACACATTTCGCCGATATGGATTTTGCGACGCGCGACAACTACCGCCATGCGATTGAAGACCTTTCGCGTGGATCGAAACACTCCGAAATAGACGTTGCGAGGCGTGTGGTTAAGAATGTGCGGCAAGCTGCTTCCCGTTCGGCGGAGGCTTCTCACAATGGCGGGGATCCCAGCCAGGACCGTCAAACCGAGCCCGGCTACTATCTGATTTCGCGGGGGCGTCCAGCATTCGAGCGGGAGCTCGGGTTTCATGTTTCGCTGCAACGGTGGCTACTGCGTTTGTACATTCGCGGCGCGGTTCCCGGTTATCTGGGAACGATTGCTCTACTGACGGTGGTCCTGCTGGCGCTACCGCTTCTGCTGACGTTTGAAAACGGCGTGGGCACGCGCGGCCTTGTGCTGATTGCGCTGCTGGCGGCCGTGCCTGCATCGGACCTGGCGATAGCGCTTATCAACCGCGCCGTTATGGACTCGCTGGGACCACGAAGGCTACCACGCGTGGAACTGCGCGAAATTCCAGCAAAGTTGCGGAGCATTGTTGTTGTGCCAACACTGCTTACGACAGCGGCCAATGTTAGCGAGCAGGTTGAACAGCTCGAAGTACATTACCTGGCGAATTCGGAGGGCGATTTACGCTTCGCGCTTCTGTCGGATTGGGTGGACGCGCCATCCGAAACGCTGCCGGGCGACGATGAATTATTCGCCACGGCGGTCGAGGGCATTTCAAGGCTGAACCACCGCTACGGGCCCGCGCCGGGTGGCGGCGAACGTTTTTTTCTTTTTCACCGCAAGCGTCTATGGAACGAGCGAGAAGGCAAATGGATGGGCTGGGAACGAAAGCGCGGGAAGCTGCACGAGCTGAACCAGCTTCTGCGCGGGTCTGCGAATACAACTTTCGTCAGACTGGACGACAAGGCTCTGACTGACCTCAGCGGCGTTCGCTACGTCATTACGCTGGACGCGGATACTCGTCTGCCGCGTGGAAGCGTGGCGCGCCTGGTTGGGACGATGGCACACCCGCTGAACAGGCCGCATTTCAGCAGTCGCGAGGGGCGCGTGGTAGAAGGCTACGCGATCGTGCAACCGCGCATCACCCCGTCGTTGCCCATCGGCCGCGAGGGTTCGCGCGCGCAAAGAATCTATTCCGGGCCGGGCGGCATTGATCCTTACTCGGCTGCTGTTTCGGATGTGTATCAAGACCTATTTCGGGAAGGCTCGTATACAGGCAAAGGAATTTACGACGTCGACGCTTTTGAAACTGCACTAGCGGGCAAGGTGCCGGAAAACTCGCTTCTGAGCCACGATCTTTTTGAAGGAATTTTTGCGCGAGTCGGCCTGGCTACGGACATCGAATTATTCGAGGAATTCCCGTCACGCTATGCGGCCATTGTCGCGCGCCAGGATCGTTGGGCGCGAGGAGATTGGCAACTCTTGCCATGGCTACTGGGAGTTCATCGGGAAACGTCGGGAAACCGGAAAGCGATCAAGATACCGGCAATCGGCCGGTGGAAGATATTCGACAATCTTCGACGAACATTGTCCGCCCCCACCATGTTTCTGACGCTGATCGCGGTCTGGCTTTTGCGTCCCGCTTCACCGTGGGTGTGGACGCTGTTCATTATCGTGGCGTTGGCGATACCCGTATTATTGCCCTGCCTTTTCGGACTGATTCCACGGCGCAAAGGCATTTCGCTGCGAAGCCATTTCCGAGGGATATTCAGCGATTTCGTTCTGGGAATATCTCAGGTTGGGTTGACGCTGACGTTTCTAGCATATCAAACCTGGCTAATGTCTTCTGCCATCTTGCGGACGCTCTTCCGTCTGATGATCACGCACAGGAATTTGCTTGAGTGGGTGACGGCGGCACAGGCCAAGGCTCAGGTGGATACCAAATTCGTCAGTACATATAAGCGCATGGCAGGTGGATTTGTTGTCGTGGGTGCGGCGGCGGCAAGTTTAGCTTTCGCGCCACACGGGATTTGGGTATTTGCTACTCCGTTCCTCTTGCTCTGGGCAGCAGCGCCCGCGGCTGCGTGGTGGATCAGCCTGCCGGCAGAGCGCAAGGCAAGAGCGTTGTCTGTGCGGGGACAGCAAGCACTGCGACTAATCGCGCGTCGAACGTGGCGTTTTTTTGAAAAGTTCGTCACCGCGGAAAATCATGCGTTGCCCCCCGACAATTTCCAGGAAATTCCGAAGGCAGTTTTGGCGCATCGCACGTCGCCAACAAACATAGGTTTGTACCTGCTGTCGACCGTATGCGCCCGTGACCTTGGATGGCTGGGTATCGCGGAAATGACTGAACGGCTGGAAGCCACTCTGGGGACGATGCGCGAAATGGAATTGTTTCGCGGACATTTCTACAATTGGTACGACACTTCGGATCTTCATCCGCTCACGCCGAAATACGTTTCCACGGTGGACAGTGGAAATCTTGCCGGGCACCTGCTCGCGCTGGCGAACGGTTGCCGGGCGATCATGGAGAAATCACCCTTCGGACCCGAGATACTCGCCGGGATGCAAGATACGGCCCGACTGCTGGCCGAGGTGCTCGCGCGAATTCCGGATACGCCGCGCGCGCACGTTGTGACCCGAAAACAACTTGGCAATGCGGTTGACACGATGGCGTCTTCGCTGGAATGCACACCCACGAGCACCGTGGATTGGGCGGACCGCTTCGTCGAGTGGAAAACATTGGCGCAAAATATCGCGGACATTGCGCAAACGCTGACACAGGAACGCGACGATGCCGCCGATTCTGAATTGCCGTTTTGGGCGAATGCGCTGAAGGCTTGCGTGGAGAGCCACGCACGCGACGCAAGAATTTTAATCCCGCTGATAAGCATGGACACGGAAGATGTGGCGGGGTTGTTTCGCGAACGGCCGGCAGAATCTGATGCTCTGAAGTTTCTGCATTCAGTGCCGACGCTCGCGAGCGCCACCGATCAGTTTGACGCGGCGCTCGGGGAACTCACCAGTGCACGAAATCGGCTGGCGAGCGATGTCCCGGATGGCAGCGCTACACGCGAACGCGACACCATCGTTCGTGTCGAAGCACTGATTGAGATCGTAAAACAATCTTCCGCCGACGCTGCGGCACTGACGCGCCGGCTTTTAACAATTATTCAAACAGCAGAACACATGGTGGAAGCAATGGAGTTCGGGTTTCTGCTGGATGACAAACGCAAACTGTTGTCGATCGGATATCGCGTCGCCGATGGCGCTCCGGATTCGAATTACTATGATTTGCTGGCGTCGGAAGCGCGTCTGGCAAGTTTCATCGCGATTGCAAAAGGCGAAGCGCCGGCAACGCATTGGTTTCATTTGGGGCGCGCACTCACACCGGTGAAAGGTGGATCCGCGCTTACGTCGTGGTCGGGATCAATGTTTGAATATTTGATGCCCGCGCTGGTGATGCGTTCTCCCGAGGGAAGCCTGCTGAGCGAAACGCTGGAGCTTGTGGTGCGGCGGCAAGCGGAATACGGGGCGGAACGCGGCGTGCCGTGGGGCGTGTCAGAGTCTGCCTACAACGCGCGCGACGTGGATCTGACGTATCAATACGCGAGCTTCGGCGTGCCCGGCCTGGGGCTTAAACGCGGGCTGAGCGACGATCTGGTGGTTGCACCGTATGCGACGGCGCTCGCGGCGATGGTCGACCCTGTCGCCGCATTGGAGAATTTTAGAAGGCTGGAGCACTCGGGCGCGGAGACGACGTATGGTTTCTATGAAGCGCTCGATTATACGGCGACGCGCCTGCCGGAAGGAAAGGAGGTGGCGCTGGTGCGCACGCAGTTCGCGCACCATCAGGGAATGACGTTGGTGGCGCTGGCCAACGTTTTGAACGAAGGGGCGATGCGCAGCCGTTTTCACGCGGCACCCATGGTGCAGGCGACGGAATTGTTGTTGCAGGAGCGGACACCTCGGGACGTGATGGTGACGCGGCCGCGCGCACAAGACGTGTCAGCAGCTTCGCAAGTACGCGAACTGGTGCCACCGGTGGTCCGGCGATTCAGCACAGCGAATACACCGACCCCGCGCACGCATATCCTGTCCAACGGAAGATACTCGGTGATGCTCACCGCCGCTGGATCGGGATACAGCCGATGGAAAGATCTGGCAGTCACGCGCTGGCGGGAGGACGTGACATCAGATTGTTGGGGAAGCTATGTATTCCTTCGCGATGCGCACACAGGGCAAGTGTGGTCGGCGGGATTTCAGCCGAGGGGTGTCGAGCCGGATTCTTACGAAGCGTCGTTCTTTGAAGACCGCGCGGAATTTATCCGGCGCGACGGCGCCCTGACAACAGCGCTCGAAATCGTCGTGTCGCCGGAAGACGACGCGGAGATGCGCCGTGTCTCCATAACCAATCTGGGAACACGGGTGCGCGAAATTGAGGTGACGTCTTATGCCGAGATTTGTCTGGCGCCGCAGAGCGCTGATGTGGCGCATCCGGCATTTTCGAATTTATTCCTGCAAACTGAATTCGTGCCGGAAGTGAGCGGGCTAATCGCCACGCGGCGGACACGATCCGACAAGGAAACAATTGCGTGGGCCGCACATGTAGTGGTTGTGGAAGGCGAAACAGCGGGCGAGCTGCAATTTGAGACGGATCGGGCGCGTTTCATTGGACGCGGCCACGACATCCGTAACCCCATATCGGTAATGGATGGACGGCCGCTCTCGAATACGGCTGGTTCAGTGCTCGATCCGGTGATGAGCCTGCGGCGAACGGTGCGTATTGCTCCCGGCAGCGCGGTAAGCATTGTTTTTTCGACCATTGTTGCGTCCACTCGGGACTTGCTGCTAGATCTCGCGGATAAGTATCGCGCTGCGAAAACATTTGAGCGCACGCTTTCGCTCGCCTGGACGCAGGCGCAAGTGCAACTGCATCATCTGGGCATCGACATCGAGGAAGCGCATCTGTTTCAGCGGCTGGCTAATTTCGTGCTGTACGCGGACCCTGCACTGCGGCCTTCTTCTGACATGCTCAGCCAGGACGGGCTGGAGCGTTCCGCGCTGTGGGTCCATGGAATCTCTGGAGATTTGCCGATCGTTCTGGTGCGCATCGATGATCCGGAAGATGTGGGAATTGTGCGGCAATTGCTGCGCGCGCATGAATACTGGCGCATGAAGCAGTTGTTCGCAGACATCGTGATCATTAATGAAAAACCTTCGTCGTATGATCAGGATCTGCAGGCTGCGCTTGACGAGCTGGTCCGCGGAAGCCGGTTGCGGCTCTGGCCGGATACAGACAAGGCGCGTGGAAGCATTTTCCTGTTGCGCGCGGACCTGATCAGTTCGCGAGAGCGAACTCTGCTGCAAACGATCGCGCGAGCCGTTTTGCTTAGCCGGCGCGGCACTCTGTCGGAGCAAGTCCTGCGATCACAACGGGGGGAGCAACTGCCGGTTA
The DNA here is from genome assembly GCA_963757905.1 of uncultured Acidobacteriota bacterium. GTDB lineage: Bacteria > Acidobacteriota > Terriglobia > Acidiferrales > UBA7541 > DAHUXN01. Next base: position 403,644 of record CAVWSV010000011.1, read on the forward strand.
CGCTGGTGCGGCCGCGACGGCCAGCCAAGCGGCAGGATCTGCCGCTTCCGCTGCCGACACTGGAATTTTTCAACGGGCTTGGCGGCTTTGCGGAACAAGGCCGCGAGTATGTAACGGTGCTTAGCGAAGGTTTGCGAACTCCCGCGCCATGGATCAACGTTATCGCAAATCCGTCGTTTGGTTTCCTGGCTTCTGAATCCGGTTCGGGGCATACATGGGCGCTAAACAGCCATGAAAACCAGCTTACCCCGTGGTCGAACGATCCTGTGAGCGATCCGCCCGGCGAGACGATCTACATCCGAGACGAAAGCACGGGAGAAGTCTGGAGCCCAACGGCGTTACCGATTCGCGATGAAACGGCTATGTACGTTACATACCACGGGCAAGGTTACAGCCGGTTCCAGCATGGCTCGCACGGAGTTTTACTTGAGCTGCTGCAATTTGTTCCGCCGGAAGACCCGGTGAAAATTTCCCGCCTGATTTTGAAGAACAATTCAGGGCGCGCGCGGCGTCTTTCGGTGACCGCCTATGTGGAATGGGTATTAGGAAGCTCGCGCAGCGTCTCGGCCCCATACATCTTCACGGAGATCGATTCGGAGACGCGAGCGATTTTTGCGCAGAGCGCATTGGGCGAAGAATTCGGCGGACGCGTGGCTTTCGCCGATCTTGCGGGAGCGCAAAATTCCTGCACGGGGGATCGCGCTGAATTTGTCGGGCGCAATGGAACGCTTGAACGCCCCATCGCACTCGAAAAGGGAGGGCCGCTTTCCGGGAAAACAGGCGCGGGTCTTGATCCGTGCGCAGCCTTGCAGACGTCCATTGAATTGCAACCAGGCGCGCAGGCAGAGGTTGTGTTTTTCCTGGGCGAGACGGAAAACCGGGAAAAGGCTCGCGAGTTGTTGGGACGCTATCGCGCCGCGGACTTAAATGGGCTGCTCTCTGAAGTTAAGCGGGGCTGGGATGACGTACTCGGGGTCGTACAAATCACCACGCCTGAACCAGCTATGAATACGCTGATGAATCGATGGTTGCTGTATCAGACGCTGGCATGCCGCGTGTGGGCGCGAGCGGCATTCTACCAGTTGAGCGGGGCGTACGGTTTCCGCGATCAACTACAAGATGTTATGGCCCTTGGCGTGGCAAAACGCGACGTGGCTCGCGCGCAACTAGTGCGTGCGGCTGGCCGACAATTCGTTGAAGGCGACGTGCAGCACTGGTGGCATCCTCCCTCCGGACGCGGGGTGCGCACGCGCATCTCGGACGATCTTCTCTGGCTACCATACGCCGTGGTGCAATACATAGAAACGTCGGCCGACACGGGTGTACTTGACGAAATCGTGCCATTCATTGAAGGAGAAGCTTTGGCCGAAGGGCAGAACGAGGCTTATTTCCAGCCGCGTGTTTCGCAGACGCGCGCAACGCTATTCGAGCATTGCGCCCGCGCTTTGGACCGCAGTCTCGGCGTGGGCAGCCACGGCCTGCCGCTGATGGGCACGGGCGACTGGAACGACGGGATGAATCGCGTGGGCGAGCTAGGCAGGGGAGAAAGCCTTTGGCTCGGCTGGTTCCTGCACACGATTCTTTGGGAGTTCGCAAAAATTGCGGATTCGCGCGGCGAAAATCGACGTGCCGAAGCGTGGCGTGTGCACGTCAGCGTGCTGAAAGCCGCGATAGAGCGTGATGGTTGGGACGGCGAATGGTATCGTCGCGCTTATTTCGATGATGGTACGCCGCTCGGTTCGGAAGAAAACGTGGAGTGCCGCATCGATTCGATCGCGCAGTCCTGGGGAGTCATCACCGGCGCCGCGGAACCGGGACGCGGGGCACGCGCCATGGCTGCTGTGAATCAGCAACTGGTACGACGGACCGAAGGGCTGATCTTGCTGCTGACGCCACCATTCGATAATGCGGCCCGAGATCCCGGCTACATTAGAGGCTATCCGCCCGGCGTTCGCGAAAATGGCGGACAATATACGCACGCCGCCACATGGACCATAATTGCATTCGCGGTGCTTGGCGACGGCAACAAGGCTGCGGAGTTTTTCCGGATGCTCAATCCGATTAACCGGACCAATTCGCGCGCCAACGTGCAACGATACAAAGTGGAACCGTACGTTGTTGTAGGTGACGTTTACTCCGAGACGCCGCACGTTGGCCGCGGGGGATGGACGTGGTACACAGGCTCCGCGGGTTGGCTTCATCGCGCCGGCTTGGAATGGATTCTTGGATTCCGACTGCGCGGCAAGACGTTGCTAATCGATCCTTGCATTCCGCGCGAATGGCCGAGTTACTCGATTCGTTTTCGTTATCACTCCGCAGTCTATAAGATTGTCGTGGAAAATCCGGAACATGTATGCCGTGGTGTCGTGCTGGCGGAACTGGATGGCAAGGCGTTACCGCTGGCATCGAACATTCCGCTGGTAGACGATGGTGCGGAGCATCAGGTCCGCATTCTGCTTGGCAGGAAGGAAGGCGGTTATCGGCGATGAGGTAGCCCTTGGAACGGTTCGGAAGGACTTAGCATCCTCCGGCACTCTCAGTGCCGCCTTTTTGCCGCCTCGTTTTTTCATCCCACTTTTCTCTTCGGCAGCACCATCTCGACGACTTTGTTGTTCGCCTCCCGCGAAGCATCCGGCACCGCTTGCGTGTTAGATGTTCATGGTGGGTGAACCTGAAGACTCTGCCAATCGAAATCGCCCCATTGCAGGCCGGCGAGTTCACTTGCACGGAGTCGGAGACACGCCCCAATATGCTCCGATTAGTAAACCTGCCGCCGCAGAGAATCTAGCGGATGCGACCGTGAGACAAATCAAGGCGCAAACGAGTAGATGTACGCGAAGTCGCTCTGATTTCTTTCCTTTGCTTTTCTTTCCCATGGGTGACGTCCCGAGCCTATATGGCAGGCTGCTTACTTTTCGGTTGTAGCGTTCCATGACGGAATGCGCGTTCTTTGAGCATGGTAAACAGTATCGGGACAAGGATCATGACGGCTATGGTCGAAGTGACCATGCCGCCAACGATCGGCGCAGCAATCGGCTTCATCACGTCCGAACTGATGCCCGTCTCCCACAGAAGCGGTCCGAGGCTGCCGATGACGGCGAAAACCGTCATGAGTTTGGGCCGCAAACGCAGCACCGCACCATCAATCGTCGCCGCCTCGATATCTTCGTGCCTTAACGGTAGTCCCTGCGCCAAGCGCAGATCGAGGGCCTCGTGCAGATAAACAATCATCACGACCGCCGTTTCGACGGCGATGCCGAACAAGTCGATATAACCGACGGCGACGGCAACGCTAAAGTTGTAGCCGAGAAACAACTGGAGAAGCAGTCCTCCAATCAGCGCAAAGAAAGCGGGAAAAAACAGCATGGCTGCTTCCGCGACTGAATGGAAGGTCATATAAAGGAGCAGGAAAATGACGAAGAACACCACGGGGAGAATCAGTTCGAACCGCCTCTTGGCCCTTAGCTCAAACTCGTATTCTCCGGACCAAGTGTATGTGTAACCTGCTGGCAGTTTGAGTTTTTCACGAAGCAATTGATTGGCGCGCGTGACAAAGCCGCCATAATCGGAAGTGCTCAGGTTGAAATAGACATAGCCAGTAAGCTGGGCTTCCTCATCCCGGATTTGCGCTGGCCCGCGGGAGAAGGAAACACTCGCGACTTCGCCGAGCGGGATCTGAGCGCCGGAAGGGGTCGAGATCACGACGCTCTCGAGCTTGGGAATGTCGTCGCGAAAGTCGCGGTCGTACCGCACATTGATCGGAAATCGCTCGCGGCCCTCGATATTTTCGGCAATGTCTTCGCCGCCGATGCCCGACTCGATGGCCCGCTGAACATCCGCAACGTCCAAGCCATAGCGAGCCGCGACTGGACGATTCACTGCGATATTGATGTAGAAGCCCTGCGCAACGCGCTCGGCGAATACCGACTGCACACCTGGCTGGCCCGAGAGTATATCGCCGATTTGGGCTCCGACCTGCTGGATTCCGTCGAGGTTGGGCCCTTGAATTTTCATGCCGACGGGCGTTTTGATGCCCGTCAGTTCCATATCCAGGCGATTCTCGACGGGCATCGTCCAGGTGTTGGTCAGGCCAGGGAATTGCAGTTTGGCGTCCATTTCCTGAATTAGTTTTTCGTATGTCATCCCGGTGGGCCACTGGTTTCGGGCCTTGAGCATGATCGTCGTGTCGTACATGTCGAGCGGGGCGTTGTCAGTGGCGCTGTCCGAGCGTCCAACAGTCCCGAATACACTCTCGACTTCCGGGAATGTGCGGATGATTCGGTCCTGTTCCTGGAGCAGTTGCGACGCTTGCGTGATGGAAATGCCTGGCAGGGCTGTAGGCATGTAAAGTGTAGAACCTTCAAAAAGCGGCGGCATAAACTGGCTGCCGATCCGCCGCGCTAGCGGCACAGTCAGCACAAGACAGACCACAGCGATCAGAACAGTCGTCTTGCGAAACCGCAGGCACAAGCGCAGCACGGGAAGATAGATTGCCTGAGTAACGCGAGAGACAGGATTTTTCGATTCCGGCCGGAGCCGCCCGCGGATAAACAGTGGCATAAGCACGGGCACCAACGTGATCGCGAGAATGGAAGAAAAGGCGATGGCCAGCGTTTTGGTCCACGCGAGCGGACTGAACATCCGCCCTTCCTGGGCTTCCAACATAAAAACTGGCAGGAAAGACACGACAATGATGACCAGCGAAAAGAAGAGCGCGGGTCCGACTTGCTGCGCAGCGGCGAGCAAAACTTGTCGACGCTCCACCTCCGGTATGCGTTGTGCAGCGGTGGGAGGTTGGCCTTCCGGGGGTGCGCCATTGGGCGTCGGCCCTTCCAGCGGCGGTTCCCCCTGGACGAAGGGTTGGGCCTGTCGTTCGGCGAGATGCCGGTAGCCATTCTCTACCATGACGATGCCGGCATCCACGAGCACGCCGATTGCGAGAGCCAGCCCGCCGAGCGACATAATGTTGCTCGAAACGTGGAGGTAGTACATGGGGATAAACGAAGCAAGGACCGCGATGGGTATGGTGAGGATTGGAATCAGCGCCGAGCGGAAATGCCACAGAAAAATGATGATGACCAAGCTGACAACGATGGCTTCTTCGATCAAGTCTCGTTCGAGCGTGTGTATGGAAGCCTGAATCAGGCCGGAGCGGTCATAACCGGACACGATCTCTACGCCGGGAGGCAGGGAGGATTTGATCTGGGCCAATTTTTGTTTGACGCCATTGATCACCGTGAGAGCATTCATGCCGTACCGCATTACCACGATTCCGCCGACTGTTTCACCGTCACCGTTCCATTCGGCGACGCCTTCGCGGATGTCTGGCCCAAACGACACGGTTCCGAGGTCACGAATGAGGACCGGGGTACCGTTCTTGGTTGCCACGGGAACATCGTCGAGATCGTCGAGCGAACGGAGATAGCCCAAACCGCGAATCATGTATTCGGCGCCGCCCATTTCAAGTACGCGGCCGCCGACTTCGTTCGTGCTTGCGCGAACACGGTCGATCACGGTAGAAAGCGGAATGTTGTAGGCACGGAGTTTTACAGGGTCAAGCTGCACCTGATACTGCCGGACGAATCCGCCGATCGAGGCAATTTCCGCAACGCCGGGAACGGTTTCAAGCTGATAGCGCAGATACCAGTCTTGAAGACTGCGCAGGTCCGCCAAGCTGTATTTATGGGTGTGGTCAACTAAGGCGTATTCGTAGACCCAACCCGCTCCCGTGGCATCGGGGCCAATCACGGGATGGACACCCGTCGGCAGGCGTCCTGCGATTTGTTGCATGTACTCAAGGACGCGCGAGCGCGCCCAGTACAAGTCGGTACCATCCTCGAAAACGGCGAACACATAAGAATCGCCAAACATGGTTTGCGCTCGCACGGCCTTCACATGCGGCGCGGCCAGGAGCGTTGTGACAATGGGATAAGTGACCTGGTCTTCGATGATGTTCGGCGGCTCACCGGCCCATTCGGTGTGGATAATGACCTCGACATCGGAGATATCCGGAAGAGCGTCGAGCGGAATCCGCCGCATCGACCATATTCCCGCCGCCATGAGCAAGAACGTTGCCGTGAAGACCAGAAAGAGATTCCGCGTGCACCAGTGAATGAGCCGAGCGATCATTTACGTACCCCCTGGAATGTTCAAGCTCAGTTGCTTGCTGGCCACGACTTGACCGTTTTTCTTTGCGAGAATCGTGACCTGCCACTTGCCACTGCTTCCAAGCTGGCCCGAGCCTTCGTAGACGCCAGCCCCTTTTTCGTTGAGAGTCACAGAGACGCGTATCCCAGCCATTCCCATCGCTGGCATGGCGGGCACGGAAAATATTCCGGTGACTTCTGCTCCGGAAATCGGCGCGCCACTCGAGTCTGCGAGCTTCACGTTAAAGGTGTTGGTCCCCTTGTGTGGTGGGTTCGGCTCCGTGGTCAATTCGACGTTCGCCTGAGGTACGTTTGTCGCTCCAGTAGCACCGGCACCCGGCGGCGGCGGGACGAATGTGCCCAGTGCAGCCTGAAGCTGACTTTCTGAATCGATAAGAAAGTTTGCTGACGTAATAATCTTTTCACCCTCTTTCAGTCCCTTTCAGAACGATGAAGTTATCGCCGACGCGCGCACCCAGTTGGATTTCGCGCGGTTCCAAATTCCCACCGCCGTGGTCTACGAACGCAATCTGCCTTGTGCCGGATTGGAGGACGCCCGTCGCGGGAATCACGAGTTGACGACCCATTGGAATCTTTAGTCCAACGTTGACGAACATTCCAGGCGTGAGCTTCAGGGTTGGATTCGGAAACACGAGCCGCACTCGCGCGGTTCGCGTAGACATATCGACATCGGGGTAGATGAAATCCACGCGGCCGAAAAATGCGCGGCCGGGGTAGGTATCTACGGTCAGATTGGCGGGATCCCCAATTTTAAGACGCCCGAGGTCGTTCTGAAACACCTGAGCGAAAACCCATATCGTCGAAAGATCCGCAACTGTGTACAAACGAGTGTCCGGCTGGACGTACTTGTTAGGCAGCGCTTCGCGTTCTGTGATGTAGCCGGATACCGGGGAATCGATTTCCAAGTCCTGTTGCACTTGCCCGCTCGATCCGAGTCGCGCGATTTCTCTCTGCGGGATGTTCCACTGCTTCAGGCGCTCCGCCGCTGCATCCACGAGGGACACAGCACCGGTAGCGACGCCGGGAACGGTGCTTTGCGCCACTTGCTGCTGATTCTGCTTTGCTACCAGGTATTCGCGTTCTGTTGCCACGAGGTCAGGGCTGTAAATCGTGAACAACGGCTGCCCTTTGCGAACGTATTGGTAGGTCGCGTCGACGAAAACCTTTTGGATGTATCCTGAAAAACGCACTTGAACATAAGCGAGCCTGGTTTCGTCCACTGCGACATTGCCGGTGGTCTGAATTTCGTCCTCGACGAACTGCCGCTGGACCTCACCAGTCTTCAGTCCGATGGTCTGCAATCGCTGAGGGGAGATCTGCATTGGCACCAAAGGCGTCTCGACCGCGGCAGGCGTTGCGGATGGGGAATTAGGAGTTGATGCCATAGCCGTACCTTTGCTTTGTGATTCGGTTTTTGCTGCCGACATTGCCATCCGAGAGTGCCACCACAAACCCGCCACGATCCCAATGAGAACGATGTTCGCCACGACAGCCGCTAAAAACCAGGTCCGATAGTTCTTCATCAATTTGCTCCTTCGTTCCGCAATGGCAACCCGGTCAGTTGTTCGATCCGTGCGATGGCGGTTTCGTATTCAGCAAGGTTCTGCCAGTACTCTTCATCGAGGTGGAGCACGTCTAGGAACGCGGCTAAAAGGGCTTGAAAGTCCTGCCGGTCTGATTGATACGCAGCTAGGCCCGCTTGAAACTCCGCGCGGGACTGCGGGCGTAAGCCTTCGTGGTAAATCTTGAGCAGGTTGGCAGTCTGCTGGACCGTCACGTACTGGCCGCGAAGTTCCGAAGCAACCTGTTGCGACTGCGCCTCATACTCATTGCGCGCTCGAAGCCGTTCGGCTTCTGCTTCTGCGAGTGCCGGGCGTTGCCTGCGCCCGAGGTAGATTGGTACGCGAACGCCAAAGGTGAGCACGTAGTAAGCGCGGTATTGGGTAGGGTCCGTGCGTTGCCACATGTATTGAATGTTGAAGTCAGGATAAAAATCCTTTCGCGCAAGCTCTACCTGCAAAGCTTGTCTTTCAACCGTTTTTTGGGCGGCGGCAATGTCAGAATTCTGAGTTTTCGTCGCAACAAGAAGGTCGTCATACGTTTGCGCGAGGGGCGTTTCGAACACTTCGGCCGGCTCAATATCGGGGGAATCTTGTGGTCGGTTAAGGAGTTGCTTAAGTTCTGCTTCGAGCTTGCCTGCTTGCAAGTGGTTATATGTGATTTCCTCGAGCAGTTTCGTCTGTTCAAGCTGGGCCTGGATCAAATCCTGTTGATTCCCCACGCCCGAGCGGTAACGGGCGTCAGCGGTCTGTTCCACTTCCTTGAGCAGCATCCCATCGCTTTCGAGAATTGCGAGGTTTTTCGAAAGGTACGCCAATTGGAAATAGACGGATTTGAGTTCAGCGACAACGGATCGGCGCACGGACTCGTACTGTTGCCCAGTAACGTCGGCATCGCGCTTCGCGATTTCTCCGCGCAACCGCAACTTGCCCGGATACGGAATGTCTTGAGAAACGCCCAAGCCGATGTAAGCAAAATCGCTGTTCGTGTAGCCTGCGAATGGACGAGGGCTTCCAACACTGAATTGCTGAATCTGAAACTGGGGATCGGGAAGCGTGGAAACCTGCGAAGGGACTTGCGTCGCCGCTTGCCAAGCTTGCTTCGCGGCTCGAATCGAGGGGTTGTCGCGTTCCGCCTCTTGCAATAATTTGTTCAACGAAGTCGCGGTTTCAGGGTTCATCGCCTGCTCTTCTGACGGCATCGCGGCTTTCGCTTTGATTGGAGTTTCTTGTGCGGCCGATGCGCTTGCCAACAGAAGCGTTAGAAAGGCGACAAGACAAATGCCGAGGAAGATGATTCTTCCACGTTCGTATAGATTGATTTTCTGCGTCGTAGTTTTCATTTGGGCTCCCTGAACGCACCGCGTTCCTATCTTGCGCTTCGATGGAATGGCAGAAGTTCTGATGGTTTCACTCCGGAGCTTGTTCATGGATTTTGCCCCTCGCCTGCCAGAGCCGCACTTTTGAAGTCGCGGGCATAGAGGTGATCCCAAAGGCGGTCAAACAAGGCCTGCGACATTGGTTCTTTGAGTTCAAAGTCGAAGGTTTCGAGATAGCCCGTGAGGGTGAAATGGTATGGATCGGGATTGGCCAAGGTATCGATGTCGGACCAACGCCAGTTCCGCCCTCCTTTGCCGGTTGCAGTCACGTACTCGATGCCGTCCGCACCCAGGCGTAATGTTCCGTTGGTGCCTCCCCAAAATGTAGGGTGCCCCGCGGGAATGGCGGCAAAGCTCGGGGCGGTGGGGTTGGGGTCTCCGTTCCGGACCGGCTTACCAACATGCGCGGCGAGTTTGGCCGCAACACTAGGTGGCATCGGTGTTTCAAGGTCGAAGCGAAATTTCCGCCCTCCCTGGCGATGCCAACTGCGGTTCTCATATCCCGTGATAACAAGGCGGCGTGGATTTAGGAGATCAAATGTTTTAATCTCCACAAACGGCCAGCGAAAAAGAGGACCGCTGCGTGGACGGAATGCGACGCCATCCTGACCCAAGGCCAGGCGTCCCGACTTTCCGCCAAACACGTGATGCAGCCGAGCCTGTGATTCCCAATTCAAAGTAGTCTGAGCAGAGTTAGCTACGGGCGCTTGGGTTATCGGCAGTCCCGCTTCAAGCGGCTGTTGGGCACTCAAAATCGACGGGACCGAGAATATGAAAAACAGCAAAATAAATGCTCTGCTCATCGTGAAAGTCCTTCGGATTGAATTTAATGGGTGCGAGGAACGATGACTTCTGTGTGGAACGCTATCGGCGTATTGGGGGCTTTCCCAGTGCGGCAACTTTTCTAGAGACTTCAGTCCGGCCTTAGCAACATCGCCGGTCGTCGGCTCTAGCTGAACAATTGCTGCATGTTTACGGAGTCTTAGCAACATTGCTTCTTCTCCTGATGACATCCGAGAGTTTCAGCTGCCCTTGGTTCGAGTTGTCATTTCAAGTCGGATTAGTGCAGCCGCGAAATCGGGCCCAGCGGCATACGAGAAAGATTCTTTTTGGAACAAGTGAGAAGGAAACACGTGCGGTGTCGCACGCGTTTGGGCGCAAATCTAGATGAGGAGGGAAACGTTAAGTGTGTACAGTGCTGGAGGCGAGTGTTGCTGATTCTCGATCACCACAAGAGCGACCGGGATAAATCGAGTATTATGGAGCGCTCGGACATAGTCAATTGCTACCACTGTTGGCGTCGTCAGAGACACACGGCTCACCGGCAGGATATTCGGCGCATGCGCGAAAACCATGGTCTTACAACAATCGTGGGTCTTGTTGGCTGGCGTGCATGGCATTGTGCGACAGCACTGCATCGCTTGCTTGCTGACATGCGCGGACGTAACGCAATCAGCACATGGGCGAAATAGGAAGAGCCCTACTGCCAGCACCGAGAATAGTCGCTTGCCAAGCATCCATTTTGACTCTACGGCCTTTAGATCGCGCGAGTCAAGCAATCGGATTCCTCGCTTGTTGCATTTTTCTACTAACCGTGACACAAGGCGTTCGGTTCCGGTTGCCACTCATGCCACCGAAGAATCTTCCGAAAACCGAATACATTTCTCTTACTGCCGCCTTTTGCTGCCTCGTCTTTTTGTAACTTCCATTATCTCAAGCAGCTATGGCGGAAGCGTGTGGGAGTCGAAATTACGATTCACTGATTCTTTATGTCCTTGCGAGGAAGCCTTCGGAACGGATTGGAAGGACTTAGCATCCTTCGGTACGCTCTGCGAATCTTGAAGTAGCGGACGATGTCTCCTGCCGCGTCGGACTGGAGCGGAATCGTGACAAGGGAGTCGAACAATTCCTTTGCGACCTGGAAGTGCGAATCCGCCCGCGCCAGATACAGGAAACGGAACTCGAAAAGCTGGCGGAACAGGGGCAGATAAGCTTCGAGGTGATGAACGAATTCGGTCATGTTCGCCTCGCTGCCCTGAATGAAGGTGAACGTCACCACAGGAGGAGAGAGAGGCTCAGCGCCAACAAACATCGGGAACTTGTCAACGAAGTAGCGAATCGTGGGCTGAGAATCGCGCTGTCCGTGATAGGTCCTGGCTGGCAGAAAGTAGTTGGGCACCTTGAGTTGCTCGCAGAAAAAGCGAACCTTTTCCGGTTCGGTTTCGAGATAACTTCGCTCGGGATTGGCGAGGACAAAATCGAGCATGGCGATGCGTTGCCGGATGAACTCAATTTCATGTTCACGGCGATTGCGAAGGTTCTCCCGTCCGATCTGGCGATATGGCCGGCGTGAGAAGAGGTGATAGATCACGCCGCTCTTCGGAAAGCACTCCGTGCGGGCATGTTTCTGGGCATGGAGCTTGGCCCAAAACGTGGTGGCCCGTTTGCCCCAATGGGAGCCGGTAAAGCCGAGGAACTGGCGCGCCACAAAGTAGCCGGAGTAGGTGGCCACGAGGTAAAGGAATCGCGCTTCGGGTTCGGTGTAGCCGAGCGCCTGCAAAGCATCGAGATGGGAAGAGGAGATCATCATACGACGAGGATTCCCGACTTTCGCCAGGAGACACCTGGAGCATGAGTTCCGTGTACAGCTAACCCACTCGCGTCCGCCCTAATTCCGGGTCGTACGCGCGACAGGGCGGGTGCCGAAGGTTTTCGGCGTCGCCTTGTCCGCGGGAAGAATCCGGCGAGAACTCCCCTCACTTATAAAGAGGCTTTGAGGGAGGGAAAAAGTGAGAAAAAATCTTTAGTAAGGAAGACGGAGTTATCTGTGACGTTCCATCGAAATCAAAGGTAACCGAATGGCAGTCTTTCAATGTCCATTCGAACTGGCGGGCCATATACACGACAAGCCAATGGGGAAGCCTGACCCGTTCAGCGATCGAGTTGGTTGCTTGCTCGCTTTAGGGAATAAGATCCCGTCACCTGCAAAATCGCTCTGTTGGAAATAGGGCCGCAAACTCACTGAGCATTAGCTTGAGAGGGGGCGAATCAGATCGCATCTAGCGTCAGATTGCAAGGGGTTCCGCAGTGCCGGAGCGAAACCAAGTTCCTTTCGTGGATGCAATTCCCGGCGTGAATCGACATTCAATGAATAGGTACGGACGCATCGGCGGTGCGGTGCCTTCTCGTTCCGCCTGAATGGGATAGGACGAGATACTCGTGCCGGGCCACCTGAAGGGTGGGAATGTCCTTGTCGGCATTCTTCCAGAGCTGAAAGAAGTGTTCGTACGCTTTCAGACTATCTATTCTCTTCCCCATGAGATTGTCTGCTCGCGCGAGGCCAAGGTAAGCGAGCGATATATAGGGTGAGATGGGATCCACTCCGAGGTGGTCCAAAAGTTTCTGAAACTCTTTCGCGGCATCCGCACCTGAGTGGCTCGCGAGATACGCTTGGCCTCGAATGTAAATTGGCAGGAGATCCGCCTCCTGGCCGAACTCGTAAGGCAGAGCTGCCTTCATCATGTCGGTCACTTCCGCAGGACTCGGCCGACGCGATTCTGCCATAACAGTTTGGATCATCGGCGAATAGACTCCCATATTGAGCGTCGCGAGCGGATAGGACCGATTGAATTCTTCCGCGATGTTCTTTGCCTGCGCCGCGTCTCCCGCGAGCGCGAGGGCCAGAGCATTCAAGCCAAGATCTGTTTCGCCGCGCCCCAAGCGGAGAGATGCTGCAGCCATGAGACGGGCCTCCTGTGTCCACCCAATCACAGCGCTGAGCAGCGCGTCGTAGGCGAGGGTATTCGCAGCGCCTTCCGGTTGGTGATCTGCTTGTAATTGCGCGACATTTTGCTGGAATAGCTCAGTTGCTTCTTTCATTTTCCCCCGAGCGGCCGCAGCTTCCCCTTGTACGTAGAGCATCGATGGTTTGTCCTGACTTCGGGTAGCAAGATCCATCTCGCGCTGCAAAGCTTTTTTGTTGCCCCCCATAAAGGCCACTGCATACAGGATCATGTGGATTGTGTCGCTGTCGCGCCTCTTGGCGACAGCCTCTTCGCAAACAGCCTTGGCTTCACCGAAACGATTGGTGCCCAGCAAGCCAAGGGCGAGATTCGTGTAACCAAAAGCGTGATTGGGGTTGAGGAGCACAACCTGCTTGGCGGCTTTGATCGCCGTTTCGTAACGGCCCAACTGATTTGCGTCGTTGGCCAGGGCGTTGTATGCAAGCCACTCGTCCGGGTAGGTCTGTTGCCAAAGTTCGTAATTCTCGGATGCCTTTTCGAGTTCTCCCGTAATGATGTCGAAATAACGTCCGGCGATATAAAATCGCTCGGGCTCAGTGGTCCGCGAGCGCAATTCAAAAGCGCGTTTGAAATATTGGCTTCCGGCGATAGTTTCACCCACGTTGGAGTATGCCGACCCGAGCTGCGCATAGGCCATCGCAAAGTTCGGATCAAGCGTCACCGCAACCTTGAACGCGGGAATGGACTTTGGGGAGTTATCGCGCGCGCGCAGATCCAGACCCAATTGGTATGCCTTCAATGCCTCGATCGAATCCGTCGTCGCCTGCTCGATTGGGACGCCATAGTCATGGAGAGAGTCTCTCGATTCTCCGAGCTTTTTGCGGAGGTCTTCGATAGCGCGTCCCAGGCTGGGCAACACCTGGCTTTTTCCAGCAGCAGTCACTTCCTGGCGTGCCAATGAATTCCCATCGGCGCAACGGTCTGCTTCGAGCGCAATAACATAGCTCACGCCCTGCTGCGAGATCGCTCCCGTAACCGCGGCCTTGGCTCCGGCTTGCTGGCATACCTCACGGGCTAAGGTAGGAGTCAGTTTTTCGTCGGGCGGGCGCCCGAGACCTTGCAAAGTTTCTTCAAGCTTCGTGTCCGGAGGAATTGTGAAGTAAGGCGATTGCGCAAGCTGCACAACGACGGCTCGGCGCAATGAACCGTCAAAAACAGGGTCTCCGGTTGAGTTGGAAAAATCTCCAACGATAATGCCGTCTCGTTGCGCGAGTTGTGCCTGATGGCGGGATTTTAGGTATACACCCAACACACTGAGCAGGATGGCGAGCGTGATCCCGATCGTTATTGCTTTTCTGCGCGTTTGCGGCCGCGACGAGGATGCAACCGGAGATGCTATAGCCAACTCTGGACTTTGATTCGCTTGTTGCACGGGGGCGACGAAACGATAGCCGCGGCGAGGGATAGTTTCAATAAAGCGCGGGCTATCGGCATCGTCGCCCAGTGCCTCCCGAAGTTTGCCTACCGCAACGCCGAGGGAAGCATCGAAATCAACGAAGGTATTGCCGGGCCAGAGCCGCTGGCGAACGCTTTCCCGGCTCACGATTTCGCCGGCATTCTCGAGCAGGAGCTGCAGAAGCCGAAATGGCTGCTCTTGCAGTTTGATTCGAACACCCTTCCTCAAGAACTCCCCGGTTTCCGGGTTCGCCTCGAACACTCCAAAGCGATAGACAGTATGGTTTGCCGAGTCAGAGTTCATGGGTGGCGCTGCATGGCAGCTTCGGCGGAGTTTACCATGATCGGTGCCCTTCGAAACCGGTTTAGACATCCGTGTAATGTCCTTCAACTAAATCACTTAGTAGTTTAGATAGATTTTAAAACGAGTTTCTTTGACTCCGCCCGCAACCTCCATCACCTTCGCTCTGCCGAAAATCAATGGCGGTTTTCTTTTCGGAACTCTTCCCAGGTGGAGGTTCAAAGGCGATGCGCTTCTTGAAATCAATAGCAGTTCTACTGTTTCTGAGTTTGGCCGCGGCCCATCCCGCCTCGGCAAACGCGGTTTCTTACACGGGCACGCTGTCGAGCTCGACGGACGTGTTTTCGCTTGTGTTCACGGTCGGCGGCACGGGCAGCCAGACGGTATCCGTCCAAACATGGGGGTTTGGCGGCGGCGTCAACGCAGCCGGCCAGACCATTTCCGCCGGAGGGTTCGACCCGTTTATCGGCTTGTTCTCAGGCATGGGGGCAGGAGCGGCGATTCTCACGGATGGGTTGGGCAATCCTTTTGGCACGTCGGATGTGCTCAGCAACTTCTCGAGCTTCGCCGGGTGCCCTCCGGCGAACACTGTCTCGATTGGAGGTGTTGTCTGTGGAGACATTGCGATGTCGCTCTCGCTACTGCCCGGAACGTACACCCTGATTCTCTCCGACGGCTCGAACATCGCAAACGCGGTTTTCGACAACGGCACGTTCGGTGAGGGCTTCACGGATTTCACCGGCGGCGCTTTCCAGACCTGTAACGGAGTCGATGCGAGCGGGAATCCCGTGTGTGTGACGGACACGGCGAATTGGGCCTTTGACCTGACCATCGGCAGCAAAAGCACTACGCCGACCCCCGAGCCAGCTTCGCTGTTGCTGCTCGGCACTGGCTTGCTCGGCGTGGGCTGGTGGCAGCGGCGCAAATTGCCGCTGCGGAATTAGCGGCGGTGATTTTGAAGATAAAGGCAATTTTGTCTGGCATGCCTGAGGGAATTCAATCGCAAAGGAGAAACACAATGAAGAAATGGCTCTACAAAGCGGGAATAAGTATAGCAGGAGTTCTATTTGTAGCTTCGGCAATGACTCTGTTTGCGCCAAAGACGGTGCACGCCTTGGTCTCCGCGCTGGTCACCGTGGCTAATACCTCGGCAAATCCCGTGCCAGCCCAGGAAGTCAAGGAGTCTCGATCCAACTTCGTAACGCTGTCCTTCAACGGTTCAGGCTATGACGAGGTCTTGCCAGATGGCTCGAAGAGTGTGTTCGCGATTCCAATTGGCCAGCAATTCGTCATCACGGATGTGAACTGGATAACGACGTGTGGAAACCTGATTGGCGTCACGACATGTAACAAGTCTGCCGGCGACGCTGTCGTCCTTATGTTGGGCAGCAGCGCCCCCTTCAACTCAGGTCCGCACATGTCACAGGCCACGTACGCTCGGTACAGCGGGGCACTCCTGACGGCTGGACGAAGCGACAGTTTGAAAAGCGGACTTGTGGTCAATCAACTGCCGACGCCGTCGATCCTGTTCGGCCCTTCGGGCAATGGTGAGCAGATATTCGCAGTGACTCTGCGCGGCTATCTGGTTCCGTGATGCGGAAGAAATCGCAGACGCACGAAGCTGGGCAGGATTTTTGGAATTGAAGAAAAAGGGAGATAGAAAAACATGAACATACTACGAAGAATCGCGATGGCAATTGGTGGAACGGTAGTCGTAGCTCTGGTGATAGGTCTGGCGGCACCAAAGACGGTCCACGCAGTAGTCAGCGCGCTGGTAACGGTGGCAAATACCTCGGCAAATCCTGTGCCGAATCGCGACGTGGACAACTCTGCCAATTTTCCGTTTTCCAGTGAAGTTTGCATTGGTGATGCGAATTTCTGCCAGGGTGTTACTGACCAATTCACCGTGCCGGCGGCCACGTCGTCAGGGGTTCCTGTAAAGCGCCTGATCATTGAAAGCATCTCAGGCGCTTGTGACGATACGAGCGGCGCCAGCAACTTTATCGCCGGCATCGCCCTTAATACGTCAGCGCCAGCAGACAGTTCCAATTCTTCTCTGGAAATCGCGTTCCTTCCAGCCATTCAAACTGAGCCAGGATGGGCAATGTTTAATGGATCTGTTCACTTCTATGCCAGTCCGGGAGCGAGTGTCATCGAAGGTCAGTCAGGTATCCACTCGGCATTTGGGGGCGGATGCGTGGCGGCAGTCAGTGGGCACTTAGTGACGCAGTAGTTACCGGCTGCTGATAAGCCCACCGTTTCGCAGTGAGCACGAGGGGCAAGCCCGGGCAGCGCTTGCACGGAAGTCAACACCAGATCGAACGCAAACTAAAGGGGGGAGTTCAATGAAACGCATCATGGAATGTCCGTCGTGGAGCAGACTAGCTTGCAGACGTTTTATTTCTACGCAAACGCTGGTTGTCGCGCTCGCAGTACTTATTTGCGCGGCCGCGGCCAGCGGGCAAACGAACATCAGCGTCACCACAAATGCGCAGGGTACGTCCGGCTACACTTCGCTTTCGGCAGGCGCGGGGCCATTCCCCTTCAGCAACTTCGGCGTGCAAGCAAACTCGACGATCTCGTTCGGGTCAGTCACCCTGTTCCCGGTGCCGACGGTCACGCCCGGAACATCTCTGTCCATAAACGGCTCGACATTGTTTCAAGTGCCGACCTTCACCCCCGGCACGCATATCGACACCTTCTCGACGATGAACATCGGCTACACGCCTTCGTGGACCAGCGGAACCATCACCGCGAACGCGAACGTCTCCGCAAGTGCTGGCTTCCAATACAACATCGGCCCTTTCAGCGGCAGCAAAAATATTTACAATCAGAGTCTCTCCGCCACGGCCAGCGCCAATCTGCTCTCCGGCGGCTCGCTGACCAGCGGAATCGCCACGGCCAGTGCCACGGGGCAAAATTTCAGCGCGAGCTATTCGCTGAGCGCACTTGCAGCTTCGGCGTCCGCTAGTCTGGTTGCGGGAGGGAACCTGCAGACTACGGTGAACTCGACCAGTCCCAATGTCCAATACGGATATTACACGTGGGTCAGCTCCGACGGAACGTTCTCCGCTGGAGACACGCTTACGTGGAATGCCGTCAATGGAGGGCCCTTGACCTTCCAGTTCCCGAGTCCCGGCAGCGGCAGCAACAACGATCCGATTTTCTTCAACTTTTTACCGGGCGTTCAGTTTGATATGAGTGTTTCCCCGTCGGCCACGTTCAGCGTTCCGGTATCCGGGAACCTCAGCGCCGAGGCGTTCGGCGACACGCTTGCCAGCTACACGTTTCCGATCGGCACGCCGTTCACGGAGAACGACAACGCAAATCCGGTCGACTACTTTTTCACATGGGCGGCCGGCCAATACGCAAGCATCCCCACGGTTTTTCATTATTGTAATCTCCCGAATACAGGCTGTGATTACTTCAATGTTCAGGGAAATTCGCTGTTGTTCGCCAACAATTTCCTTCCGGACTCTCCTCCCTTGAATTTCACGGGCGGAGCAACCTTCGGCGGCTGGAATCCTTCCCTCGGATTCAATCCGATGCTCCCGTTCGCCTGTGATCCGTCGACGGGCCAGTGTTTTCTGTCGAACGATACGAATATGCCCATTGGCCCCGGCAGTGTCACCTTCAACGTAACGCCGCTTAACCCAACGCAAACTCCGGAATCGGGCACCTTGTTGCTGTTCGGGACCGGACTGCTGAGTCTCGGCGCAACGCTACGCCGCCGCGCCGGTACCTGCGTGCGGCCATCGTCAGCACAAGAGTGAGCGCGAGCCTCTAAGGAGTGGCGTCACGAGGTAAAACGATGGCAAGAATGAGCGCCGCCCGCTCTGACGAGACAAATTTGTGGAGGGAATCAAATCATGAAGAAATCCATACTCATGTTGGTCGGCCTTCTTGCATGCTTCGCATGCGTCGTGCAGGCACAATCCGCACCGGGGAAGGTCCGCACCTATTACGTGGCCGCTGACGAGGTGAACTGGGATTACGCGCCGTCCGGCCGTGATGAAGCGATGGGACATCCCTTCGATGACGCTCGAAAAAGGCTACACGGAATCGGGACCACATCGCATCGGCCGCGTGTACAAGAAGGCGATCTACCGTGAATATACCGACGCTTCATTCTCGACGTTGAAAGTGCGCGCCCCCGGAAGAGCACTATCTCGGCCTGCTCGGGCCCGATTTTGCGCGGAGAAGTGGGCGACACGATCAAGGTGGTTTTCAAGAACAATGCCACGCATCCCTACAGCATGCATCCGCACGGAGTTTTTTACCAGAAGGATTCCGAGGGCGCGGACTACAATGACGGCACCTCCGGTGCGGACAAGGCCGACGGCGGCGTGCCTCCCGGCGCGACGCACACTTACGTGTGGCAGATCCCGGAGCGGGCTGGGCCCGGGCCGAACGACCCCAGCTCGGTCTTCTGGCTCTACCACTCGCACACGGACGAGCTGCGGGACGTCGCCTCGGGCCTATTTGGAGTCATCGTGGTCACGCGACGCGGCATGGCGCTCCCCGACGGCCGGCCGAAGGACGTGGATCACGAGTTCGTCAGCATGTTCATCGCCATCAATGAGAACGAGAGCTGGTACCTGGATGACAACATCCGCGCTCACACGCACCGATCCGAAGGGCGTGGACCGGACAGAGGTCCAGACCCATCACTGCCGGCGGAATGGCGGGAACGGTCGTCGGGACGGGCTTCGTGGACACCAACGTCAAGTGGTCGATCAACGGCTACATCTTCGGAAATATGCCGATGATGACGATGAAGCAAGGCGACCGCGTGCGCTGGTACGTGGCGACGCTGGGAGACTTCAACAATGCGCACACGCCGCATTGGCACGGCAATACGGTACTCGTGGCGGGCCAGCGCACGGACGTTCTGGTGGTGACTTCTGCGCAAATGGTGACTGCAGACATGGTGCCGGATGCGCCCGGCATCTGGCTCTACCATTGCCACATCAGCGATCACATGCTGGCGGGCATGGTCGCACGGTATAAAGTCGAACCGTAAAGGTGCGGTAGTCGAGTTTTCTATTTCAGTTTTGATGAGGTGACATTTCGATCGTTGGAGCGTTTTTCACGGGCAAAAGAAGATTCTCAGGTCCTTAGTTTCTCAGGAGCGAATATGACGCCACGAAATGCGGCACGAACTTTTCATTGCACCTTCAAGTGGAACGGAGCAGGCGCGGTAAAATCCGCCGGATTAGTACTCTGCACGCTCCTCTTTTTCCTTGCGCCCGTTTCCCAGGCGCAATCTGCAAAACCGGACGCGCGGCTGGCGAAGGGCGAGCATTCGGCCAACGTCAACGGCGTCAAGTTCTGGTATGCAGTAAGAGGCGCTGGCCCCTTGCTCATCGTCCAAGCGCCGGGCTGGGGAATTGGTTCCGAGTACTTGCAAAATGGGCTCGTTCCTTTGGAGGCTCACTTTACTCTCGTCTTTTACGACACTCGCGGCAGCGCACGGTCCAGCCGCCCGGCAGACGAAACGAAAATGAGCACCTCCGACATGGTGGATGATCTCGAAGGTCTGCGACAGTATTGGCGCCTCCCGCGGATCAGCGTATTGGGGCACTCTCACGGCGGCGCAATCGCCCTCGGTTACGCGATTCGCTATCCCAAGCGTGTCAAGAAACTAATCCTGGTTGATTCAAATATCACCGACTTTGATGCTTCGCCGATTGTAGCCCAAGAGCTCGCCGCGCGGCGGAACGATCCTCGTTTCAAAGATGCGGTCGCGCCAATGACTGGTGACTGGCCCGCTCCGGCGACGGACCAGGAATTTGAAGCGTATCTGCGTCGTATTGGACCTCTCTATTTTTATGATCCGGTCGCAAATCTGCCAAAGCTTCTAAAGATGGCGCCAAGTCTCCCGTCCGCGTGGGTGAATCGGTCTAATCCTGCGGCAGATGCGAAGTCCACCCTCAAGGAAGATGGCGCCATGAACGCCGTGAAAGCCCCGACGCTCATTCTGGTCGGCCGGAACGATTTCATCTGTTCGCCGCCGATTGCGGAGCGGATTCATGCGGCAATTCAGAACTCGACGCTCGTCGTGTTTGAAAAGTGCGGCCATTTTCCCTGGATCGAAGACGCCCCGCAATTCTTCGAGAGCGTGATGCGTTTCTTGAAGGAATCGCGGAGCAAGGAAGGTCTATAACGATCAGCGGGTGCGTGTAGGGAGGAATACATGAAGCATGCGATGGTATTGGCATTCGTTCTCGTTGTTTCTTCGATGTCGGTGTCCGTGGTCGTTGCGAATCAGCGACCCGCTCCCGGCCTAATTCTGTTCAACGGCAAGATATTTACCAGCGATGCCGCGCATCCGTATGTTCAAGCACTTGCGATTCGCGGCGAGCGAATCGTGGCTACCGGCGATCAACGGTAAAATTCGCAACACTGGTCGGACCGCACACCAAACAGATCGACCTCGGCGGCCGCACCGTGATTCCAGGAATCAACGACGCGCACAACCACCTCGAAATTTCACCTCCCAATGGCATTGACCTGGAACTCAAGAGCCCAGATCCAGCCTGGCCCGAAATGAAGGCTGCGATTGCTGCAGCCGTGTTGAAGGCGCCGAAAGGGACGTTCATCTACGGCGAGATGGCTTGGAAGATCTTCCGCGATCCTGCTGTAAATCGAGACACCCTCGACCAAGTAGCTCCCAACAACCCGGTTATTCTGGAAACCCTTACCAATCATGCTTGGATAATGAACAGTGCAGCGCTGACGCGAGCTGGAATTCGAGAGGACCAGCCGGACCCGGATGGAGGACGCTACGAAAGGTCACCTGACGGCAGGCTCACCGGAGTCATTCGCGAGTATGCGGTGTTCGATGTGGAGCGCACCTTTGCCGACCAGACGAGCGAGGCGGACGCTCTTGCAGAGTTGCGCAAGACCCTGTCCGCGGCCGTCAAGTGGGGGATCACGACCATCCAGGACATGTCGAATTCCATGCCGCCCGAGCGGTGCGTTCGCGCTCCTGGAGAAAATGCCTACTCCGATTCGAGTTCGCGTGATGCGGATGCCGGGAACAACTCCTGCCGGTCGCGACATACAAGAAGGCAGGCCAGTGCCACACAGCTCGAATCCTCTCATTACGGTCAGTGGTACCAAGTGGATGCTCGACGGAATTCCGCTTGAAGGAACTTTTGCGCCGCGCAACGATCCCGCAACTGTGGAGTACTTCGTTCTGCACGAGCAGTTGACGTTTCCGAAAACAGAGCTTGCCGCCATGTTGCGGGAGTCGTTGCACGACCATGATCAACTGCTGCTTCACGTGTCCGCATATCCGCCTGCGGCGGCGATGCTGAATGCGATGCAATCCGCGGGCGGAGCGCAGATCTGGGCTAAACAGCGAGTCCGGTTCGAGCATGGCGACGGCCTGACACCGGATTTGATTCCGCGGGTGAAAGAACTGGGGATCGTGGTGGTACAGAACCCAACGCATCTCACCGTCGGGAATTTGAATCCTGATCTGCGTGGCATTTTTGAAAAGTTAAAAACCCAGCCATTGCGCTCCTTGCTGGCCGCAGGCATTCCCGTCGCATTCGGTTCCGACGGACCGACGAATCCCTATCTGAATATTATGTTTGCCTCTCTTCATCCGAACCGGCCATCCGAAGCCATCACGCGGGAACAAGCGGTGATCGCCTACACCCTCACGTCAGCCTACGCCGAGTTTGAGGAAAAAGAGAAAGGAAGTCTTGTGCCCGGCAAGTTGGCCGATCTTGCGGTTCTCTCGCAAGACATATTCAGTGTTCCTGCAGCGGATCTGCCGAAAACAGAATCCGTATTGACGATGGTGGGTGGAAAAACTGTCTACGACTCTGGCGTTTTGCGCTAGGCCGTGAATAGTGAATGGTCTCTTCTCGGAATACCGTGGGAAAGGAGATCGACCCGAAGCGCTCCGTGGATCTTTGGAGAGCAAGCGATGACTTCGCAGTGTGGGGATGGTAAACACGAATGAATATTTATGTACCCGCCAATCGCGTCAAGCCGCGCGGCAGCTTCTACACATGGGTTGCGGTTGGCACATTCCTGATTGTCTTTGCCGGCTTTGCGCGGACCTACTACTTGAAGGCGCTATTCGGCACTCCCGCGCTTCCCTTGCTTCTGCATCTCCACGGACTGATTTTTACACTCTGGTTCGTGTTGTTTTTCATTCAGGCACTCCTGATTGCCCGGCATCGCGTCGATCTGCATCGCCGGTTGGGTATTTTCGGAGCGGTCCTGGCCCCACTTGCGGCTTGCGTGGCTATTGCGGTTGCATTTCATGCGGGGAGGCGAAGCTATCTGGCGAACCCAGCCTCATTGACAATCCTTAGTGTTCGCCCTCTCGCCTTAGACTTCGGGAGCAGCCTGACTTTCGCACTTTTGGTTGCCGCTGCGATTTACTTTCGCCGACGGGGCGGCATCCACAAGCGCTTGATGGTTCTCGCTTCCTGCGGTCTCCTTCTTCCGGGAGTCGGACGCCTTCTCGAACGCATTCCTCTGCATTTCCTTCATGCATGCGGCCTGTGGGAAATGGTCGGCTTTACAGAGATCACTCCGGTCGTGTGCATTTTATATGACACCATCAAACACCGTCGTTTGCATCCCGGGTTCGCGTGGGGTGGCTTGGCGCTTTTGTCGTCCCTCCCCGTATTTATGATCATCGGCAGCACGCATGTTTGGCTCAACTTCACAACGTGGTTGGTGAGCCGATGACGGGCAGCACTTCACGCCGGTTAGCGCGTATCGCCAAGGGAGTATAGCTTGGCGCTACGCATGTTTGGACGCGCTTTGCGACCTGGCTGCTGACGTGACCCGAAGCATTGAACATTTCCGCGAACTGACTTTTGTGGAGGGACTCAAATCATGAAGAAATCAATACTGATGGTGGTATGGCTCCTCGGCTCCTTCGGTGTTCTCGCTCCGAATCTTCAGTCACAAGAGCGAACGGCGGTGAAACAGCCGGTCGCGCCCGTGCGCCCCGTCACCGACGATTATTATGGTACGAAAATCGTCGACAACTATCGCTACATGGAAAATCTGAAGGACCCGGAAGTGCAGGAATGGTTCAAGAATCAGAACGACTACACGCGCGCAACGCTGGCCGGCATTCCGGGCCGCGACAAATTGCTCGCACGCATCAAGGAACTCGACCAGTCTGTCTCTGTGACAGTTTTTGACGTCCAGCGGCTCCCCGGCGATCTCTACTTTTATCAGAAGCTTCTCGCCGGCGAAAACATTCCGAAACTTTACGTGCGTAAGGGATTGAAGGGCGCGGAAAGACTGCTCGTGGATCCCAACAAAGTCGAGGTCGCAGCCTCAAATAGGAGTAAGGGAAAGAACGCTCTCGCCTATGTCGACATCTCTCAGGATGGCAAGTACGCGGCCGTGGGGATTACGCCGGGCGGGTCCGAGAACGATACCGAGATCCATGTCATCGACGTCCCGACCGGGCGTGAAACGGGCGATGTAATCTTCCGTGCTCGTGCTCTTGGTTACAATCCTCAATGGCTGGCCGATAACCGATCATTTGTGTACGGACGCCTGCAACATCTTCCTCCAGATGCGCCGAAAACAGACCTACGGCAAAAGTACCGCGCGTACCTGCATGTGCTGGGAACCGACCCCAAAAAGGACCCTGCCGTGTTCGGCTACGGCGTGGTGCCGTCCATCGACGTCGATCCCAAACAATCTGGCCACATCTCGACATCGCCCGGCTCCAAGTATGCGATCGGCCTTGTCAATCCCGGAGTGTCTCCAAATATCAGTTACTACATCGAGCCGGTCGAAGCGGTCGGCACGTCCAACTCGGCTTGGCGCAAATTTGCCGACCTATCGGACGACGTCGCGGAGGTCGCCATGCACGGCGAGGACCTCTATGTGCTGACGTTCAAGGACGCCTCGCGCTACAAAATCCTTCGCACCGACGCGCGACATCCCGACCTGTCTTCCGCGGAAGTTGTGGTCCCTCCGACTGAAACTGTCGTTCAGACCATGAGGGCCGCCGAGGATGCACTCTATGTGCAAGTGCTGGACGGCGGGATCAATCGCATTCTGCGAGTCCCGTACGGCCCCAAACCCAAAGCGGAAAACCTGGCGCTCCCACTCGATGGGTCGGCTTCTCTAATGGGTTCCGATCCGCGGGTACCTGGCATCCTCTTCGCCCTGACCTCCTGGACCAACGCGGGCGGTCTTTATTCCTATGACCCTAAGACTAAACAAGTGTTAGACACGAAAATCGAGCAGTTTGGCCCTTACGCTCATGATGACGACATCGAGGCCGTAAACGTCAAAGTCAAGAGCTACGACGGGACTCTGGTGCCTCTCTCTATCGTTTATCCGAAGGGGATAAAACTGGATGGTTCTCATCCCACCCTTCTTGGTGGTTACGGCGCGTACGGCTTAGTGACTTCTTCCCCAGGGTTTGATCCGATGCAGATTGCTTGGCACGAAAAGGGCGGGATACTCGCGACCTGCGGCGTGCGCGGCGGCGGGGAATACGGTGAGGACTGGCACTTGGCCGGAAAAGGCCCCACCAAGCCGAACACCTGGCGCGATTTCATCGCTTGCGCAGAGTATCTGGTCGACAAGAAATATACGTCACCGGCCCACTTGGCTGGCGAAAGCGCAAGCGCGGGCGGCATCCTGATTGGCCGGGCCATCACCGAGCGGCCAGACCTTTTCGGCGCGGCGATTATTCACTCGGGAGTCCTGGATGCGTTGCGGAATGAGACGACCGCCAACGGAATGGGCAATACCCCAGAGTTCGGCAACACCAAGACGAAAGCAGGCTTCAAGGCGCTCTATGCCATGAGCTCCTATCACCACGTAAAGGATCGACACCCTACCCTGCGGTTCTGCTCACGGTCGGCATGAACGATCCGCGTGTGGATCCGTGGGAATCGGCCAAGATGACGGCAAGTTTGCAGGCCGCAACGTCGAGCGGAAAGCCAGTGCTGCTTCGCGTCCACTATGCGGCCGGCCACGGCCGTAACGGCGCTACGGTACAGCAATTTCAGGAATCGAAGGCAGACCAATGGAGCTTCCTGCTGTGGCAATTCGGCGACCCGGCATTTCAGCCACTCAAGAAGTGATTCTTGGGGAAACCGAATCTTTAGGAGGGCCGATGCTTCGCGTGCGAGCAAAGGTAGTGCTCATCTCCGGCCTTCTTTCGCCGCCGGCAGCTCTTATCTTGTACGTGCTCGTCTACGCGACGCTCACCAGGTTTAACGCTGACCTCGACAAAGATTGGCTCTTCCGTCTCTCCTTATCGACTCTCGCAATGACCTTGCCGTTTCTGGTCACACTTGCTCTCGCCATAAAGGACCACCGGCACGCGCTTTCGCTGTCCGCGAAAGTAGGTCTGGCCATCGCGATTCTTTCGCTGGGTCTCGCGTGGAAACCTGTGAGCGACGGCTTCACCCGCTCGATGCAGTCTCGAAACCAGGCGATGCGCGATGTGGCTGCGCCGCTCTTCGACACGGTGGACATTCTCGGGAAGAGCCAGCGCCTAGGAGATCACAAGGGCGAGGTCGTGCTCGTGAATATTTGGGCGACCTGGTGCGAGCCCTGCCGGAACGAGATGCCGAAGCTAGACCAGTTCTACCAAGAGCGTAAGAGCCAAGGGTTCATCGTATTCGGGCTGTCGAACGAAGGCGTCATTGTGCAACGAAAGTATTGGGAAGAGGTCCCAGTGAGTTACCCGCTTCTCACGCTAAAAGGGGAGGTTCCCAGCCTCTACCGCGACATCGCGCGTTATCCGGCGATTTTTCTGATTGATCGCCAAGGACGACTACAGCCTGCGCCCGGCCCGGACCAGCCTTTCGAGAAGCTTGAGGCCGCCGTCGATGCCCTCCTCAACAACGGCCCTCATTAGTTTTTTACACGTTGGTCCTTATCTGGGTTCCGCTCTGGTGACTGAAGTCCCTGTTGAATGTGTTCGCGATGCCCGAAGTATATGTTTTCGCGATCAATACGTCTCTTTCCCCGAAACCTCTTCCCCGGCCAGGAAATGCAAGAATGCCTTTACGGCAGCGGAAGCTGCGGCCCGAAAAATTTGTGCCTGCATTAAGGGTTCACCCCAGGCACTTGGGCCCAAATACTCCCGAATTAGATCCAAAACCATGTACCTGGACGCAGAACAAAGCTAGATAATTTCGCGTTAACGATGAAGAGTTAACAAATCCGGTTGTCACTCGCGCCGCTGAAAACTAATGCACAAGAACCGGGTCATTGGTCTTATCTGCCCCTTTTTGCCCCCGCGTGTTTTTGATAAGTTCCTACCGTTCAAAGAAGAGATGATTGGTAGGGGCGGTGGGGATCGAAATCCGCATTGCCAGTATTCTCAATGACTTGCGAAACATTCTGCGGAACAGAAAGAAACGACTTAGCACTCAGGGGAACGGTTAATGCTGCCCTAAAGCTGCCTCGTTTTTCATCCCGCCTTCCGCATCGGCACCAACATTTCTACAACCTTTCCGTGTGCTTCCCGCAAGGCTTGTGGGACTGCCTGCGTGTAGATGTTCATGGTTGTTCGAATATCGGCGTGGCGCAATAGTTCTTGTTGGACCTTTATGTCCACACCGAACGCCCGCAGAAGAGTCGAGTACGTGTGACGAAACGTGTGCCAGCCGACGCGCCCGATTCCAGCCGCTGTTCCCGCAGGAACGAGATAGTGTTCCTGTAAGCGTCCAGGCCAGTACGGTCTTCCACTCTCCGGGTTGGCAAAGACCCAATCGGTATCCTTTGCGTTCGGAGTTACCCTTGTCTTGTGCTGCTGTAACAACTCGGCAAGGATAGAATCAACGGGCATCCATTTCTTTGAGTACACGGTTTTCACATCGTCTTCGACTCCAGCGACCCATGAACGCTGGATTTTTACTCGCAGATCATTCCAATCGAAATCTCCCCACTTGAGACCCAACGTTTCGCTCACTCGAAGCCCGAGGCAAGCGGTCACGATGCACATGGTCCGACATGATTCGGGCACATGCTCGATGAATCGGCGGAATTCCTCGATGGTAAGCGTTCGAGGTTCGCGCTCGCGCTTGGATGAACCTTTGATGTGAACGAGATTCATAGGGTTGATTTGGAATGGAATCAGCTCCCACCGCATCGCCCAGTTGAACAAAATGTGCATCATGCTACGAATGTGCCCTTTGCTCTTCGGGGCAAGGCTGAGGCTCTCAATCCACATCTCGACCGGGAGAGGCTTCATCTTAGCGAGAGGAACTTCCTTCCAACGCGGCCTGATGTAATTCTTGATCCAGGATTTATACCGGCTCTGGGTCACACGTCGCGCGGGAATTGCCTCTCGGATGTATCGGTCCATAACTGCTCCGAACATCACCTCTTCGGCTAGCTGTGGCTCATTGATCGAAAGGCGCATTCCTTCTGTCGCCTTCCATGCTTCGGCTTTCGAGGGATACTTCAGCACCGTTCCCACAATCACCGAGGTTTCCTTTCGCCCTCCGCTTGATGCCTTGGACCGATAGGTCCACACCCAAACGTCGGGGCCTCGCCTGCGGTGTTTCTTACGTAACCATCCGAACTGATACCGTGCTCGCTTGAACATTCGTAATTCCTCCTAGTTCGCGCGGCACGGATGGCAAGATGAATTTAACTGAGATCGCAGCCACGAGTCCAGTTCGGATGCGCGGAAATACCAGTGACCTCCGATCCGATAACCGGGCAGGCTTCCCTGGCGTGCATAGCGTTGAAGCGTTTTGACGTGAATGTTGCCTAACAACTTGGCAGCTTCTTCGCTGTCCAAAAGGGGTTCAAATTCAAGCGCCGCCTCAGCCATAAAGCCTCCTAACAAAGAAAATCAACCGCCGATCACAGTTCCCCGTCCGCGAGTTGCCGGAAGTACGATTTGCTCGGGTCGTTGTAATAGGGTTTGAGGTAGCAGAACATCGGTGGCATCGGATTGATGCCATCGTATGCGATGGTGATGGACTGCGCGTTTCGCAGCTCAGTGAATGTCTTCGTATCGAAGCGGAAATCACTCTGCTGGATGTAGCTCTTCGAGGTCGTGATGTTGGCTCTGTTCGAGAGAGCCTTGCCAGTGACAAAGCTCACGCGCGTATCGTGCCCCGTCTCGGAAAGGTTGTAGGCGACCTTGAGTTGGTCTTCCTTCCCGCAAAGCTCGCTCGCGGTCTTCGCGGAAAAGTCATCCGACAATGCGAGGAAAATCTTCGTCCGAAACGTCTGTAAGAGCGTGCGCCAAGTCTCGCTCGGTAGCGCGGACTTGAGCGAACTGATGCTCTGCGTAGCCACAATGGCAATGCACTTCGGCTGGCGCGACAGGCTGAAGAACTTTTCATCCCCGGTCGGCTCGTTCTCTCCCACAGTCGCGAAATGCTGGTACTCGTCACATAGAAAGAGCGTCTGCCGAAAATACCGCTCGGGATGCGCCTCGATCCTGGGCACACGATTCACCACTGCCCGTTCGAAGTCGAGCTTCATCATTACGCCGATGGCCTTCGCCAAACCAGGGTTCATGCTGATCGGGAAATTGAGCGCGCAGACCTTGCCGTTTTCGACAAGCCAAGAGAACGAAGGCAGAGGCCTGCCGTATTTGAAATCGGCATTTGCTTGAGGATCGAAGCACTCCTTCGGAGGGCAGAAAACTCGCTTCACTTTCGGGTTGTCGTCAAACAGCGAAAGGAATACCGAAATCCCCTCCACTATCGAGGTCCTTAGCTTGGGCTCGATCCGTTGCCAGTCATTGTGAAACCAGCGCTTCACTGATTCGAGTTCAGCCCTCTTATCCGGGTCGGCTTTTTCAGGTGCCGCAACTGTTTCCTTCTGATATTCGATCCCATACTTCTTAAGCTGACGCTCGATCTCGGGTGTCGCTTCTGCCCGGTACAGTTCCTTTTCTTTGTTCTCCTCCGGGGTGAAATCGAAGTCAAGAAGAGCTTCGACATGCTCTTGATAAACGGCTTTCGGAATCAAGATGAAATGGCGGTCGAGAAGCATCTCTTCTGCCTGCTTGATTCTCTGCTCAAGAACCTCAGGCGAAATCGCGCAGTAATACACATCGAATAGGGTCACGTAGTCGAAGGCCACTTTGTGAAGCAGGATGATGAACTTCACTAGGTTCGTGTAGGCTTGCTGCCAGAAGGGTTCTTTGCCTTTGCCGAACAGGTTGTTCAAGAGCGAGGCGATGTTATAGGCCAGCGCGTAGGCGTCGAGGTCGTTGTGCAAAGGGTTGTAGCGGTACTCCGAATCAAGGCTGATCTCGACATAATCTTCTTCTCTCTTATGCCTCTGGAGAATCCCGCGCACCTTGTGGCAGAAGTCGCCCTTCACTTCGAGAATCAAACCTCCGATCCGCTTCGCCCGGTCGTGTGCCTGATACGCGAGGATCTGGTCCGCAAACGGATACATGCAGCAGCTCGTTTTGCCGGTTCCGACGGCACCGAGAATGGCAATGCCCGTATAGAGACCCCTCTCGGGAATCACAAGCCATTTGGGATTCCGAGAAGGCGTCGGTTTGCGAGGGTTGTGAACCTCTCCAACAACAACGAAAAGCTGGTCGCGCTTGCGCGGTTCGGGGTAACGCGGCAGGCGTCCTGGCTTGTCGGGCCGCCGCAGTTTTAGCGTGAAGATATAGACACCCGAAAGAACCGCGGAATAAGCAAGCCAAGGGGTTGCGTATAGCATTGCGACAGTGAGGTATCGGAAGCTGAGATACGCATCCGGTGCACGCAGCGCAATTACTTGCAGAAAGATGTTCGATTGAGGGAATGGATAGAGGTAGAACAGCGTGAGTCCGGTAGCAAGGGCCAAGACGCCCGCAATCGAATGCCTGTATTCGAGAATTCCAGTCATTGAGGACCTACCTTTCGGGTCACGATTGGCACTGGTTTCTTCGTCCTTTCTTGTCTCTCTGCGGTGACAGGGCAAAGACACGCGGCGCGATCAACAGCGCCGGTGGGCGGGAGCGACCCCACGAAATGTGGACGGCTGGAAAGCCGGACACAATGGGGTCGCTCCCGCCCAAGTACGTGTCTTTGCCCTGTCGCATTTGCTGCTCTCTCCTGCGGTATCTCTCCGGTCTTCCTAGACTTCGCTTGCCTCTGGCATCCGGCTTGAACAGAACGCTCCCCTGAACAGCACTTTTCGGAGCCGTTCAGGCAGCTTCATCGTCTTTCGCTCGAAAATCCGGCTGCCTTGGCACCAAATACGTGTCGAAGTAAACCTTCCTGTCTTGGGTTCTCGCGGGAAATTCGGCTCGGATTTCAGCCTCCGTGATTCGCGCTGCTTTCCAGTCCCTTAGGAGCGCCTCGAATCGGTCTCCCTTGAATCTCTGTTTCGCCTGATTGAGAAATAGCAGGTCGCCTTTCGTGAGTAATCTGAATTCAGGCGTCTCCCAAACGGTTTGCGTTTTGAAATACCGGATAAGATCGGCTGCGATATCGGATTCGAGCGGGACCTTCACAAGAGATTTGAACAATTCCGTGGCCTTCCCGAAGTGCATCGGACTCATTGAAACGTAGAGGAACCGGAAGGTCGGAAGCTCGCGGAACAGTGGTTGGTACTGGCTCAAATGCGTAACAAATCCAGTCAGCTTTTCGACGCCCGGATCGACGTAGGAAAATGTGACCACAGGGGGCGTACCAGAAACGGGAGGACTGAAAAACAGCGGGAACCTGTCCACGAAATACCGCAGCGTTGGTTCGCCGTTCGCGCCGCCCGTATACAACTTCACTGGGAGGCACTGTTTTGGGATATGGAGTACCTCTGTGAAATGGGCCAGCTTTTCGGACTCGCCTTCGAGGTACTGATACCCCTGGTTCGCAAGAATAAAATCAAGGCTCAAAAGACGAGTCTTGATGGCCTCCAGCCGATGCCTGCGCCGATTGCGAAGATTCTCGCGCCCGATCTGCGCGT
>CAVWSV010000012.1:0-208065 GCA_963757905.1 uncultured Acidobacteriota bacterium
CCTAAGGAACCTCCATGTAATCCGTCTGCGGCGACATTCTAATTCCGTCTCGTGCGCCATGCGAATTACCGAATCACGAAACCGTATTTTCGTTATCCACGTCTTCTAGCTCGGCCGCACGGACGGGTATATACTCGCGCGTTCCATCAATGGCCGTCCATCAAGGAGACAATTGACCGTGAGCCATCTTCGCCGCTTCTCTTATTTTACCGCAGCAGTTTTCGCTTCTCTGGCGCTCCTCGTCATCGCCGCACCGCAGCCCGCTGCTGCGCGACAATTTGGCGAAAGCCTTTATAGCGGCATGCACTGGCGTCTCATCGGCCCATTCCGTGGCGGCCGCGCCGTGGCCGTCACAGGTGTGCCCGGCCAGCCCGACGTCTTCTATTTTGGCGCGGTCGGCGGCGGCGTTTGGAAGACCACGGACGCAGGTCTCGTCTGGAAGCCGATGTTTGACGCCCAGCCCATCGCCTCGATCGGCGCCATGGCGGTCGCGCCTTCCGATCCCAACGTCATTTACGTCGGCACCGGCGAAGCGGATATGCGCTCCGACATCTCCTAGGGCGACGGCATGTATAAATCCACGGACGCCGGGACGACATGGACGCGCATCGGCCTGACCGAAACTCGACAGATTGGACGAGTTCTCGTTGACCCTCACGACCGAACCTCGTTTTGTTGCGGCCCTCGGTCATCCCTACGGCGCGAACCCTGAGCGCGGAGTATTTCGTTCGAGCGACGGTGGTAAGTCCTGGACAAAGGTTCTCTACAAGGACGAGAACACCGGCGCTATCGATCTGCGTTTCGATCCGCAGAATACGCAAGACGATTTACGCCGCGTTGTGGCAAACGCGCCGCCCACCCTGGAACGTTTATCCACCCTCGAACGGACCTGGCAGCGGACTTTACAAATCCACCGACGGCGGCGACAATTGGACGCAGCTCACGAGCGGCCTGCCCACCGAAGGCCTCGGCCGTATCGGCGTCGCCGTCGCGCCCAGCGATCCCAACCGCGTCTACGCTATCGTCGACGCCAAACAGGGCGGCCTTTACCGCTCGGACGACGCGGGCCAGACGTGGAAGCTCGCGGACAACGAAGCGCGCATCTGGGGACGCGGCTGGTATTTCGGAGTCGTCACGGTCGACCCCAAAAATGCCGATGTGCTTTACGTCTCCAACACTTCGGTTTACCGCTCCGTCGACGGCGGGAAGAGTTTCACGGCGATTAAGGGTGCGCCAGGCGGCGACGATTATCACACGCTGTGGATTGAGCCGAATGATCCGAAACGAATGATTCTGGGCAGCGATCAAGGCGTGGTGGTCAGTGTCGACGGCGCGCAATCGTGGAGTTCCTGGTACAACCAGCCGACAGCGCAGTTTTATCATGTCGCCACCGACAATCGGTTTCCGTATTGGGTTTACGGCGCGCAGCAGGACAGCGGCGCGGCGGGCACCACCAGCCACAGCCGGCATCGCGGCATCAGTTCGCGCGACTGGCTGCCTCTCGGCGTCGGCGGCGAAAATGGCTACATCGCGCCAGACCCGCTTCACCCCGGCATTCTCTACGGCGGCACCGTCACGCGCGAAAATGTTTTCACGGGCGCGAGTGCACAAGTGACTCCCTCGCTCGCGCATCCCGGCGATTATCGCCACACGTGGACGCAGCCGCTGGTTTTCTCGCCTGCCGATCCGCACGCTCTTTATTTCGGCGCGCAAGTCCTGTTCAAAACCACCGACGGCGCCCAGACCTGGCAAATCATCAGTCCTGATCTGACGCGCGCCGCACCCGGCGTGCCGCCGAATCTCGATCCCACGACGGCAAAGGACCAGGACGGCAATGGCGAGCACGGGCTGATTTATACGATCTCGCCTTCGCCGATGGCCGCGGACGAAATTTGGATTGGCACGGACGACGGGAACATTCAAATGACGCAGGACGGCGGCAAGTCCTGGCAGAACGTTACGCCTCCGCAACTGACGCCGTGGAGCAAAGTCACTTTCATCGAAGCCTCGCACTTCGATCAGAACGAAGCGTACGCGGCCGTCGATCGTCACCGGCTCGACGACATCACGCCCTACATTTACGTCACGCGCGACGCCGGCAAGACCTGGCAGCCGATCACCGACGGAATTCCCGCCGGAAGTTACGTCAACGTGATTCGCGAAGACCCCGCGCGCCGCGGCCTTCTCTATGCCGGCACTGAAACCGGCGTTTTCGTTTCCTTCAACGACGGCGCGCAGTGGCAGCCGCTGCAACTGAATCTGCCCACCACGCCGATTCGCGATCTCGTCATTCATGGCGGCGATCTCGTCGCTGCCACCCACGGGCGCTCCTTCTGGATTCTCGACGACGTCACTCCGCTGCGCGAAGCCTCCGCCCAAGTAGAGAATTCACCAGCGTATCTCTTCAAACCCGGAATCGCCTGGCGCGTTCATCCCGGCTCCGATGAAGGCACTCCGCTTCCCGCCGAAATCCCCGCCGGAGAAAATCCTCCGGATGGTGCGAGCCTCGACTATTATCTGAAGACTGCCGCCGCCGGTCCTGTGACACTCGAAATTTTCGACAGCAGCGGCAAACTCGTTCGCCGCTATTCCAGCGCCGACCGCGTGCCGCCCATCAATCCGAAACAGCTTGATATTCCATCCGCATGGGTGCATCCCGCCGAGCCGCCTTCGGCTATGGCAGGCATGCATCGTTTCATCTGGGATTTGCATTATCCCAGCGCGGGCGGCGGACGGCGCGGAGGAATGGCCGCCATGGCTGCGATCTTCGGCTTCGGCGGCGGCCCGTGGGTCGTTCCCGGAAATTACACCGTGAAACTCACGGCCAACGGCCAAACGTATTCCCAGCCGCTTACCGTGAAAATGGATCCGCGAGTGAAGGTGTCGCAGGCGGATCTCGAAAAGCAATTGGATATGGCTCAGCAAATCCTGGCGAAGTCCGCGGAGACCAACGCGGCGGCGCAGCAAGCGGCGGCGTTGCAAAAGCGGTTGCAGGAAATCGCGCCGCAAGTTGCGTCGCGCAAGGACAAGAAACTTGCCGATACAGTGGACGAGCTCGATAAGCGAGTGAGCGCAATTCTGGGCAAGCCTCCCGCCGGAGAATTGGCCGGCACGCCCGAGCCGACAGACCGCACAACCCTGCGATACGTTTCCGGCGCGCTGGGACAGGTGGAACGCGTGGTTGAAAGCGACGACGCAGCGCCGTCGCCTGACGCCTCCGCAGCCTTTGCGCAGGACGACCAAATCGCGCAAGCGGCTCTGCAAAAGTGGGAGGCGATTATCTCCACCGATTTGCCGGCGCTCAATAAGGAGCTCCATCGCGCGAAGATCGAGCCCATCGAGCTAGGCATGCAGCGCCCCGCCGCCGAAAACTAAGACAATCGGAGACTAGGATAAGGATGAAACGCTACGGATGGGTTTTGCTCGCTGTTTGCCTTACTAGCTTCGAGGTCTGGGTATTTCTGCGATCTGGGCCCATGAACCTTGCGAGTTACCCTATTCTCTTTCCTTTGACCCTTGTGGCCTTCATGTCTTCGGGCCTAGGAGGGTGGTGGATGCTGTTCAAGATTGTTCGCTATGAGAAAAATCTCTTCCCGATAATCCTCGTGCCGCTGCTTAATCCCGAATTCGTTCTTGTGGTACTACTTTGAACGGATCACGCGCAGCCGGCAACAACCTGCGGGCCGCGCATGTCAGTGAAGGGCACACTTAGTCTTTCGCGGCCGTTTGCCCTAGTCGTGCTGGGAATGGCAGCGGCCGCAGTGGTAATCGCGGTTTATGGCCCGCAAAGCATGCGCAGTAGTGCCTCGTTGTTTGAATTCATTTGTATTACTCTATTTGTGTTCGTCTTCGTGGCGTACGGCTACCGGGCCTTATCCAAAAGCTGGACGTTCTGGCTTGCATATGGAGTTCTTTTCGTCGCTCACTGCATCGTTTATTTCTTCGGCGGGTGGCCCAGGCTTCAGCGTTGGTTTTTCGGGTGCCCCATGCTCGTTTTGTGAGCGTGGGGCTTTTCTTGGTGCCCTTCGAGGAGACCTCGCCCGCCGCGCCGTTGTCTTGCCTTGTGTAGGGGCGGGTGGCACACCCTAAGCGAAGCACTCGTTGGAATTTGCAAGTGGGTGCCGCACCCTTTGACGTAAACGTTCAAGGGTGCGGTTTTTCGCCGTATCTCGCTCGCCGTCTTAAGTTTCTGAAAATTTCCCGCTTTTGTGCTAGTCTATCTGAGCAGCGAACAACATAATTCTGAGGCCAGCAGTTCGATGCACACGGCAACACAGCCCGAAGGCCCGCGAACCGAACCCTGCAATTACATCCGTGATTTCGAGTCAAACCAGCCGCTTTCTAATCGGTACAACAAATTATTAGAATCGCCCGCAACTTATACAAAACAAACAACAGCACCTCATTCTAATCGGTACAGAATCACCGGTTTTTTCACCAGCTTTCGCCATTTCCATAGCTCGGCTTGCCGTTCCAGCTTCCAGGCCCCAGCCTCTGGCTTCCAGAACTTCTAATCGACCGCATCCGCGATTAGAAACCAGCATAACTTGCACAAAACAAAGGACCGACCCCGTTTCTAATCGTCCTTATTTTCATTTTTCATCTTTCCCGCCCTTTGCTAATCGGTGCAGTACTGTCAAAGGAATTAACGCGATGGCCAGAGTCACTGAACTAAACGTCAACGGAACGCACCACACAATCGACGTGGACGCCGAGGCCACGCTCTTGAGCGTCCTGCGCGATCAACTTGACCTCACCGGCACAAAATACGGCTGCGGCGAAGGTCAATGCGCCGCGTGTACGGTGTTGATTGACGGCAATCCGCGGCACTCCTGCCAAACGAAAGTGGGCGCGGTGGGCCAGCGGCAAATCACCACCATCGAAGGGCTCGAGAAAAATGGCCAGCTTCATCCCGTGCAGCAGGCGTTTATCGATGTGGACGCCATGCAATGCGCGTACTGCACTTCGGGAATGATTCTGGGCGGTGTCGCGCTGCTCAAGAGCAATCCTCACCCGAGCGAAGCGGAAATTGTCGAGTACATGAACGGGCACATTTGCCGCTGTGGCGTGTATCAACGCATCGGCCAAGCCATCGCGCTGGCGTCCAGGCGCATGAAGGGAAGTGCCGCATGAGCGCGAAGCCGGACACAAAAATAGTTCTCGAACCGGAACGCTACGAATTTCGCGCGACGCCGATGCATTTGTTCGCGATGGATCGCCGCGACTTCATGAAAGCGATTGGCGGCGGCATCGCCATTTTGTTGGTGGCGAAGGAAGCGTTCGCGTTGCAGGAATCCGGGCGGCGCACGGGGATGCGCGAAGACATGCCGCGCGAAATCAATGCGTGGCTGCACATTGCGCAGGACGGAAGCATTACGGTCTTCACCGGAAAAGTTGAAATCGGCCAAAACATTCGCACATCCCTTGCGCAAACAGTCGCCGACGAATTGCACGTCGAGCTCGACTCGATTGCGATGGTCATGGGCGACACGCAATTGACGCCGTTTGACATGGGCACGTTTGGGAGCCGCACCACTCCGCAGATGGGAACGCAGCTTCGCAAAGTCGCGTGGGCGGCGCGCGATGTACTGACGGGCCTGGCCGCGAAACAATGGAACGTGGACGCAGGGCAGCTTGTCGCGGAAGATGGGAAAATTTCCGAGCGTTCCGGCGGACGTTCGATCACTTACGCGGAACTGGCGCAAGGGCAATCGCTCGCGCAAATGATCCCCGCGGTGGATCCCGTCACGCCGGCGACGGAATGGAAAATTGCCGGCCAGCCCGTTCGCAAAATCGGCGCGCGCGATTTTGTCACCGGACGCCACAAGTACACGCCGGATTTGAAACGCCCGGGAATGCTTTACGGAAAAATTGTGCGCCCCAGCGCGTTTGACGCCACGCTGAGTTCCGTGGACGTGAGTGCTGCCAAAGCCATGCCCGGCGTCACGGTGGTTCACGACGGTGATTTCATCGGCGTTGCGGCTGCGGATGAATTGACCGCCGAGCGCGCGGCCGCCGCGATCAAAGCGGAATGGAAAACGACGCCGCAAATCTCCAACAAAGAGCTGTTTGAATTTTTGAAGAAGAACGCCGACCAAAATCCGGCGGAGGAAAATCGCTACCGTCAAACAAAAGGCTCGATCAGCGACGGATTATCCGCCGCGGCGCACCGCCTCGAGGCGGAGTATCACATTTCTTACATTGCGCACTGCCCGCTGGAGCCGCGCGCGGCGCTCGCCGAATGGAAAGATGGGAAGTTGACCGTGTGGACGGGAACGCAACGGCCCTTCGCCGTCCGCGAAGAGCTGGCGCAGGCGTTTCATATCTCGGACGACAATGTGCGCGTGATGGTTCCCGACACAGGCGCGGCCTATGGCGGAAAGCACACGGGCGAATGCGCAGTGGAAGCAGCCCGCCTTGCGCAAGCCGCGGGAAAGCCGGTGCATCTGCTATGGACACGCGAAGAGGAATTCACGTGGGCGTATTTCCGTCCCGCGGGCGTGATTGAAATCAAGAGCGGCGTGAGCTCCGACGGCATGCTGACGGCGTGGGAATTTCACAACTACAATTCCGGCGCCGCCGCGATCGCCACGATGTACGAAGTGCCGAATCAAGTCACGGAATTTCATCCCGTGAAGTCGCCGCTGCGACAGGGATCGTACCGTTCGCTCGCGGCGGCGGCGAATCATTTCGCGCGCGAATCGCACATGGACGAATGCGCGCACGCCGCGGGAATGGACCCGCTCGAATTCCGCATGAAGAATTTGCAGGAACCGCGTTTGCGCGCCGTTTACGAAGCGGCCGCCCAGAAATTCGGTTGGCAGAATCGCAAGGCAGCAGCGGGACGGGGTTTCGGCATTGCGGGCGGAATCGACAAAGGCGGGCACATTGCCACGTGCGCGGAAGTAGCCGTGGATCGCGCGACGGGCGAGGTGCACATCGTGCACGTGGTTCAGGCGTTTGAGTGCGGCGCGATTGTGAATCCCGAAGGCCTGGAGAATTCGATTTCCGGCGCAATCACCATGGGCGTCGGCGGCGCGTTGTATGAAGCCATCGAATTCGACAATGGCCGCATTTTGAATCCGCGATTCTCGCAATACCGCGTGGGGCGCTTCAAGGATGAGCCGAAAATCGAAGTGGTGCTCGTCAACCGTAAAGATCAGCCGTCGGCAGGCGCGGGCGAAACGCCCATCGTGGGACTTGCGCCCGCGGTAGGCAACGCCATCTTCAACGCCACGGGCATGCGCATCCGCACCATGCCGATGCTGCCCGGCGGCAAACTGCCTCAGTCTGCCTAAGCTGGCTGAGGTAGTTTCTTCGCTTCTTTTACTTCGGGGATGATTTCGCCTGCAATTGCTTCCACTTTGCCAGCATGGAGGCGAGCTTCGCTTCGAGCGCGCGCGCGGCGGCTTCCTGCGCCACCGTGGGCGCTGCATCGGAGCCGTCGACTTGCGCGTAAAGTCCCCCGAATTCCAGGTTCATGCGCATGAAGCTGTCGCCGCCGCCTCCGCGACCAAAGAATGCACCCGGACCACCAGCCCCGCCTTCGAGGCTGGCCGCTTGTTTGTCGAGAGCTTCGTCGCCACCGCGCTGCTTCAAGTCTTCGCGGAATTTCTTGACCTGTTGCATCGCGTCGTAGCTGCGGTCCATTCCTGCGGCGAGTCGCCGCTCCATCGCGAATTGCGCGGCGAGCGCGAGCGGAGTGACATGAACTCGCGGGTCTTCTTTTACCGTGAGCGTTTGCGAATATGTGCGGCCGCCCGCCGTTAGCTTGACCGTATAAACCCCGGGCAAAGCGCGCGGGCCGAGCGGATACCGAGGCGTGTCGTGGGGAACGGCCGCGATGGGATAATCGTATCGCAGCGATTCCGGTGCCGTGTAATGCAAATTCCAAACCCAGCGATGCATTCCGGATTCCGCGGACAAGATTCTCGGTTTCTTAATCCAATACGTAGGAATAATCTGCGTCTTCCCTTGCTCTTCCAATGTATACGGCGGCTGGTCCGTACTGGAATATCGCTGCACGAGTTTTCCGGTGTGATCAAAAACCTCGAGCGTCACGTTGCCCGACGATGAGCCGCCGAGGTAATAATCTATGATTGCGCCGTCTGGTGGATTCTTTCCGGCCGGAACCTCGGGGGGTAGCGGCGTGTCTGTGTTCGTGTCGCGACGATAGCGATATGCCGGCGCGGGCTGGAAAAGATGCGCGTCTGATTTCGCCACTGCGTCGGTGATCTGGCGGAGCGGAGTGATGTCGTCGAGAATCCAGAATCCGCGGCCGTGCGTGCCCACGACAAGATCGCTATCGTGAATCCACAAATCGCGCATGGAGCTGTGCGGCAAGTTCAGTTGCAGCGATTGCCAGTGGTCGCCCGCATCGAAAGAAACCCACACGGATGTTTCCGTTCCAGCGAAGAGCAGATTCTTGCGTATGGGATCTTCGCGCACTGTGTCTACGGGCTGGTTGTTTGGCAAGCCGTCGCTGATGAGCTGCCAGTGCCGCCCGCCATCGTCGGTGCGGTAGATGTAAGGCTTCATATCGTTGATGCGGAAGCGGCTCACCGAAGCGAAGGCGGTGTTCACGTCGAAATGCGACGCTACGATCTGTGTTACTTTGCTCCACGGTGTCATCTCCGGCGGCGTCACGTTTTTCCAATTCTTCCCGCCGTCGTGCGTCACCCAAATCAAACCGTCGTCGGTGCCGGCCCAAAGCAGGTTGACGTCCTTTGGTGACGGCCCGAGAGAGTAAATCGAACCACGCGGCTTATCCGCCTGCGGGTCGTTCTTATCCATGTCAGTAATGCTGTCGGGTATGCCCGGGCTCTTGCGAGTCAAATCGGGGCTGATCGTCTCCCACGATTGGCCGCCGTTCGCGGTTTTGAAAAGGACGTTCGCCGCGTAATACAGAATGTGCGGATCGACAGGCGAAAACATGATTGGCTGGGTGCGGTCGGCGCGATACTTGTCCGAAGCGACAGCAATTGGCGTGACGTTCTGCTTCTGTCCAGTGACCATATCAAACTTGGAGACTTCTGTTCGACCGGCTCCGTAAATGATCTCCGGATGCAAAGGGTCGGGCGCGACGTAGCCATACTCAATTACGCCAACGGGATGCCATTCGCGAAACGTGATTTCGCCATCGTTGCCGCGGCTCGCGATGCCGACTGAGCCGCTTTCCTGCTGCCCGCCATACACCCAGTATGGAAATCGATTGTCCGTGATGACGTGATAGAACTGCGCCGTCGGCTGGTTGTACCACGAGCTCCACGTTTTTCCGCCGTTCACGCTGACGACAGCGCCCTGGTCGCTGGTCAACAAAATCGTGGCGGGATTGTTCGGATTGATCCAGATATTTTGATAATCATCGCCGCCGGGCGCGCCCTTGAACGCAGACCAGGTTTTCGCGCCGTCTGTCGATTTGAACGTGACGGTGCTGGTCGAGTAGACGATGTCGGGATTTTTCGGGTCGACTCTCAAAACATTGAGATCGCCACCTCCAATGCGGCCCGTTGGACGGCGGTCGGTGGTGGCTTTTCTCCACGTGGCGCCTGCGTCATCGGAGCGGTAGATGTCGACGGCGCGTCCGTGCGCCACGGAAGCATAGATGCGGCTGGAATCGCTAGGCGCGATTGCCGTGTGCACTTGAATGATTCCCTCAGGCAGGCCTTGCGTGAGCTGATTCCATGTGGCGCCGCCATCGGTGGATTTGTAAAGGCCGCTATTAGGGCCATTGTATTCGTTGCCGTCTTCCCACGGGCCTGAAACGGAATCCCACAAAGAGGCGTAGGCCACATTCGGGTTAGACGGGTCGATCTCGACGCTGCCGCCGCCGGTGTACTGATCCTTTGACAACACTTTTTGCCAGCTCTGGCCGCCATCGGTGGTGCGGAAAATTCCGCGTTCATCGTTGGGGCCATACGGATGACCGGCAACCGCGACGAGCACGTGATCAGCGTTGCGCGGATCGATGGCAAGCTCGGCGATTTGGAAAGCGTCATCGAGGCCTACATGCGTCCACGTCTTTCCCGCGTCGGTCGATTTGTAGACACCATTGCCGACGGAAAGATCCGGGCGCTGCAAACCTTCGCCGCTGCCGACGTAAATCGTGTTGGGGTCCGAGGGCGCGACTTCAATCGCGCCGATCGACTGCGTAGGCTCGGCATCGAAAATGGGCTTCCACGTCTCGCCGTAATCGGTGCTCTTCCAGACGCCGCCATTCACCTGCGCGATGTAAAAAACGTTCGGCTCACTGGCGACGCCGGAGATGGCCTTCGTGCGCCCGCCGCGGAATGGGCCGATCATTCGCCAGCGCATGTCCTGGTAAAGGTTCTCTGGATACTGCTGCGCCATCACAACGGGCGCGAGGGCGGCTATCGCTATTACGGTTAGAACGATCAGGGCAGTGCGGCGAATCTGAATCAAGTGGCACCTCTCGATTTGGCGGAAAAACAGGAGAGCATAAATCATTCCGGGCGCAGCGCGAAAAGAAATATTTGCGCGAAGGCGCTTGCGCGAGCAGGGAGAGGGCCGGGCCAGCGCCGTATCATTCCTTGGGTCAAGCTGGCAAAATAGGCTAACGTCTGGCAGTGCCATGGAGGCGATGCCGTGAATGATAAGTCCAAAGGCCCGGCGATACGCAACGTGTCGGATACGGCGCGTTGGGTGGCCTTCTACCGTGCGATGGAGACGGAGCGCGCGGATGCGATATTTCGCGATCCGTATGCGCGGAAGCTTGCGGGGGCGCGCGGCGAGGAAATTGTAAACACGTTGCGCGGAGGCAAGCGGCAGGCGTGGGCGATGATTGTCCGCACGGCGTTGCTGGACGACATGCTGCTGCGCGTGGTTGCGAGCGAACAAGTTGATTTGGTAGTGAACCTGGCGGCAGGCCTCGACACGCGTCCGCATCGCTTGGCATTGCCCGCCAGCCTGTCCTGGATCGAAGTCGATCTGCCAGAAATGATTGCGTACAAGACCGAGATGCTCGGCTCCGAGAACCCCCATTGCCGATTGGAGCGTGTTGCGCTTGACTTGGCTGATGATGCAGCGCGCCGCGAGCTATGCGCGCGACTGGATGCGAGCGCCAGCCGCATTTTAGTGATCACGGAAGGATTACTCGCCTACCTTTCGGAGCAACAAGTAGCCAATCTTGCGGGCGATTTGCACCAGTGCCAGCACTTTCAATACTGGCTTACAGACGTCGCCTCACCGAAAGTGAAACAAATGATGGAAAGACACTGGGGCAAGGAATTGCGTGCCGCAGGAGCGCCGATTCAGTTTGCTCCGGCGGACGGCGAAGAGTTTTTTCGTCCCTACGGTTGGGAAGCAACCGAGTTTCGCGGCTTCTTCCAAGCTTCGCGCGAATTTAATCGCCCCATGCCCGGCGACTGGATGATCCGCCTGTGGGCGCGGCTGATGCCGAGGCGCACGGCGAAGATGAT
This sequence comes from uncultured Acidobacteriota bacterium, assembly GCA_963757905.1. Classification (GTDB taxonomy): domain Bacteria; phylum Acidobacteriota; class Terriglobia; order Acidiferrales; family UBA7541; genus DAHUXN01. The sequence continues at coordinate 11,439 of CAVWSV010000012.1, forward strand.
GAAGCAATGGCGCTCTGGCGCGACCCTTCTTCGCCGCGTGTGACGCGAATTATTTGCGGCGCGGAGGTTGTTGAGGCGCAGGCGGCCTCGATAGCAAGCCGAAAACAGCCACGCCCGATGGGGTGCCGACGAAGACCTTGCCGCCCGCAATCATGGGAGTAATAAATTTGTTTCCGGTTATCTCGTCGCGCTTGCGCTCCTGATTGCTGTTGTAAAGTTCCCTGGCCAAATCGTCGGCCTCATACGCGCGGAGCACGGCGGGAGTATTGTTCTCGACCGCCCACACAATGCCGTCCTTGGTGCCGTTCGTGGAAATGCTCGGCGTGGTTCCGGGATAGCCGAACGTTACGGTGGTTTTCGACGCCGCAGGGCCAACAATGCGCGCATTTACAATCTTGAATGCCCGGAGCGAGTCGTCGACCGCGCCGTAATATAGTGTGTGATTGCAGTACGCAGGCGCTGCGAACACGCCGCCGGTGCCGCCAAGCCCCTGAGAATTTTCGTCTCCGGTGCGCGGAACTTCCTGATAGATCGCGTTGTCATTGGCCGGATTGAATTTGCCCATCGAATCGCGATTCACAACGTAAATAATATCGTCCTTGCCCGCGCCGACAGCCAGATGAAGCGTCTTTCCGGAATTGTCCTGGAGGTCGGGCAAGACCATCGCGCCGCCCGAGCCAAGATCCAAATCTTTCCTCGATTCTTCCACGGCGTTATGCATAACGAAGTAATCGCTCACGGACAGTTTGCCGCCGGCGGTTGAAAGTTTCATGAACGCGTTGCCATAATCTCCTTTTTCCGGGAAACCCTGGGAATTGAGAGTGGTGTCGAATGTGCCGTTGCCCGCAAGAAAATAGATATTGCTCGATGAATCGGCGGCGAGGCCCGCGCCGGACATCCAGACCGCGCCCTCGCTGCCATTGGGCATGATGTTGAGGACGCTCGTTTGCTTCAGAGTCCGGGCGTCGTAACCGATGATCCAGCCTGTGTAGGGATCGAAATCGCAATGCGAGGCCCAACTTGTATAGACAACGCCATTGAGTAGCAGCAGGCCTGCGCGCTCCTTATATTGCTTGGGATCGAAATCGACCTGGCCGTTCGAATTGGGCACGGCCGAGCCGGGATACGTGGCCTCAATCGTTTGCGGGCCGCCATCGATTTCCGCGCCGGTTGTAATGTCGAGAGCGTGAAGACGTTGGAAGTATTTCCCAGAGCTGTCTTTGGACATGGCGACGACGTAAATCGTGCCATGAGGTCCCGCTTGCAAATCAATCACTGGCGTTGACGTGACTCCGATTTCCGGCTTCACCTGGCCGCAGCCGCGATCGTCGCTGGTGGTTTCGTCCGGGCCGAGCAGCGAAACTTGCCAGAGTTGGGCGAACGTATCTGCATCGAAGGCATAGACGAGGTCGTGTTCCGTCGCCACGAAAACAACATTGCGCTTCGCCCGCGCGATCGGGAGTTGGGAGACGTACAAAGGTTCCGCGTCCACCAGGCCCTGCACGGGCAAAAAGCCAATTTTGCCGAAGTCGCGGGCGTTGACGTTGCGAGGCGTGAGGATTTTTTCGTTGGTGAAGAGGCCCGTGCGCGCATTGTCGTTATGGTAGGTGAGGACGTCGGCGGGGTTGTCTGCCGCAGCTGCGACGCCTGCGGGCTTAATCGTTGCGGTTGAACCGGTGGGCTGCGCCGCGGCGCTGGATTCGCTGGAATGTGAGTTACTGCATCCGGCGATCATGCCAACGCCGCTTCCAAAGAATGCGATGATTGCGGTGATGGCGAGGATGCGTGTTCTGCTTCTCAAAATCGCGCAGTTCAAAGGGATTTTCCTCGAAAAGAGATGCTCTCGCGACGAGTCAAACAGTAGATGTTCCCGCCGCACGTAAGATGCGAAGAAAAAGCTCTTCGTTACCGGGGCGAGTCGAGACTATGAGCCTGCGGGACGCCGGTGCCGGCCAAAACTGACTTCGATGGGCGTGTCCCTCGGCAAGACCAAATTATTGCCGCGCGTAATGAAATGGAAATAGACCGATTCGCCCGCGCCCACGAACCCCATCACTTGCCCAAACACACGCGACTGCACGCCAATACCGAGCGCGAAGCCGATCAGTTTGTAACCGGAGCCGCCGGCGACACCCGTTTTTCCGGGATCGCCGCGGGAATCGATAGTGCCTCGGTCAGAATCCGTGCGCATAGTCGAAGTCGCAATGGCCACGGAGAGCGCGGTACGAAGCACGCGCGATTCCTTATCGCTTGCGACGCTTGTATCGCCCTCCGAATCGAGCTTGATGTGCGATGATTTCGCGACTTCAATTCCTTCGAGGGCCATTTCCACTGGCTGCGGCGTGCTCAGCGGTAATTGAACGCGCTGAAGAGTGAAGTGAAGCTGGCCGTTGCGATGCATTCGCCGCGCGGGTTCCGCGTGCACCACCATGCCTTGAAGCTCGGTGCCCACCGGCAGCAAAAGTTTCCCCTTCGGAGAGAAAACGGGACGCGTGAGGATGGCGCTGACGGGTGTGCCCAGATGCGCGGTGGCAGAACTCAAAGGCGTGGCGAGGCGCGCGTATGCTTCATTATTCATCGCTGGGAGCTGGCCCATCGCGCCCATTTCTTCCGCTGCAATCGCAACCGAGCCGAATTCAAGAGGCTGCTCGAGCTCTGCGTCGAACACGGTTCCGGCCACGATTTTCTGTTTGTGATACGGCCATTCGTTCCACGCGAATTGTTTCGCGTGCCGCCACACGGCGGAGGGTTTTATTTGCGCGATGGCAAGATGCCATTGCTGGCTGAGCAGGCCGCGAGCACGGTGAACGGCTCCGTTCTTTTGCGGATTCGTTTCGAGGCGTATGACTGGGCCGACGTCGGGGACTACTTTGGTGCGCAGCGGCATGCGCGTGCCATCTTTCAGGATCAGCGTGTCGAATTCGACTTGGAGGGCACGATGCGGCGAAAAATCGGCATTCAGATACGCCGCGGTGCGCTTCATCTTGGAAGGCGAGAGCAGTTCGGTGATGTGACCCTCCACCTCGGTATCCTTGGGGATTACGACGCGGTCGAAAGAGTAAATCGGTTCAGTGGTGAACGCTAGAATTGACTGGCCGAGTTTCTTTACGGGCACGGATTTCTTCAACATCACGCGCAAGGGAACCCCGGCGTCAACGACAAGTTGCAGGGGAGGCGGAACAATCGGCGGGGAAGCCTGCAGGAATGCGAGATCGCTGTCGCCTCCTGGCACGTCTTTCGGCGCAGTTTGCCCGGGCGGGCGGCGCTTCAGCGTCGGAGAATTCTGCTGAGGCGTTTGCGCGGGCAAATTCAGCGCCATCGCAAAAAAAAGCGACATTCCGAATATCGTGTTCCGTGCGATGTTGTTCATGCTGCTTCCTGTCCCGTGGCCGATGACCTGTTGGGGTACGCCGAGCGCGCCGACGGCCTTCCAAACATGATAGCTGAAAACGGGCCGCGAGTTGCCTGAAGAGCGGAATATTACGGGCGCGAAGTGGTACAGTTCAAAATTATACTATTGCACCGATTGACTTCCACGCTTCGGGCACGGGAAGATGGAGTTTCCCGATTTACGCGTCAGCCTTTGTTATGTGTACGCGGTTACGTGCACATGGTTACGTGCACACGGCGGGGACGGCCGGCGGTTGGAAAATTGAAATCGTATGACCACGAGGGCTGAAATCACCGGCGGGCTCCATCGCATGACGCGCGAAGAGCGCGTGCGCGCGGCGTTCTACCGCGGAGGCGATTTAACGCTCGAGAATCCGCTGTACCTTCGCGCCGTGCGCACTCTGATCGATGGGCTGCTGCGCGAAGACACGGAGCCAACGGATTTAACCGTCGAAGCGATGGAAATCGACGCGCGTCCGTGTACGGTCGAGATTCGTGCCAAGGAAGTTGGGATCATCGCCGGAGTCGCCGAGGCTGCGTGGATTTACGAGCGCTCACGGCAAAGGGTCACTCCGATTATTACTGACGGCAGCGATGTTGCGACGGGCGATGTGGTCTTGCGCATTACGGGGAACGCGCGGAGTTTGCTCACACTCGAGCGCACCGTGGTGAATTTGATGCAGCGCATGAGCGGTATCGCCACGGCAACGAAAAAATTGGCTGATGCCGCACGCGAGGCATCGCCTACAGCGCACGTGGTGGGTACGCGCAAAACGACGTGGGGTTTGCTCGACAAGCGCGCGATTCACTGCGGCGGGGGCGGGACGCACCGGCTGAACCTGGGCGATGCGATTCTGGTCAAAACGAATCACCTGCGTCTGGCATCTAACGACACATCGGAGCCGATGCCAAAGCGGACTGGACCGATTCTCAATGCGGTGTTGCAAAGCGCCTGGGCACGGCGAAAATCAGCCGCGTTTTTCGAAGTCGAGGTGACGAGCATGGAAGAGGCGCTCAACGTGGCGCGCGTGCTGGGCGAATTGCAGGCGTCAAGCGAAGCCTGTCCGTGCATTCTGATGCTCGACAATTTTTCCGCGACGGATGCCGGGCGTGCGGTGCAATCGCTCCGTGACGCGGCCCTGCATGACGCGGTGCTCGTTGAAGCGAGCGGCAATGTGTCCGAGGAGTCGGTGGCGGTTTATGCGGCGGCGGGCGTGGACGCAATTTCCATCGGCGCGCTGACGCATTCCGTGCGCGCGCTCGATTTGAGCGCAAAGATTATTCCTGAGGCAAGGTGATTCAGGCGTGAGCGAAGCTGCAAATCCCATTCCGTTCGAGGCGCGCTATTTCGTGCCGCCCGTCGAGTTGATTGAGGACTCGCCCGCGGGAATTCGCCTGAAGCAGGAGCGCATCGCGCGGCTGAAGGAAGAACGCAATGCGGTGATTTTGGCGCACAACTACCAGCGCGATGAAGTGCAGGAGGTCGCTGATTTCGTCGGGGACTCGCTGGGGCTTTCGCAACAGGCTGCGGCGACGCCCGCGGACGTGATTGTTTTTTGTGGCGTGCACTTCATGGCCGAAACCGCGGCGATTTTGTGCCCGCAGAAAATCGTGCTGCTGCCCGATTTGCGCGCGGGCTGTTCGCTGGCGGCGACGATCACCGCCGGCGAGCTTCGCGCATGGAAGGCACGGTATCCGGATGCCGTGGTGGTGGCGTACGTGAACACGTCCGCCGAAGTGAAAGCGGAGAGCGATTATTGCTGCACGTCGGCCAACGCGGCGAAAATCGTGCGCGCGATTCCGCCGGAGCGGCCGATCTTGTTTATTCCGGACAAATTTTTGGCGGCGTTCGTGGCGCGCGAGACGGGGCGGCCGAATATCATCGCGTATCCCGGTTCGTGCCACGTGCATCGCGCGATACGTCCCCAGCAAGTGGTGAACATGATGAACGAGCATCCGGACATCGAATTGCTGATCCATCCGGAGTGCGGCTGTGTCGCTTCGTGTATGGCGCGCGTTGCGGACGGCACGCTGCCGCGCGACCGCACGCTTTTTCTTTCGACCGAAGGCATGATGCGGCACATCGGTGAATCGAAGGCGGACGAATTCGCCGTGGGCACAGAAGTGGGAATGCTGCATCGGCTGCGGAAGATGGCCCCGGAAAAGGTATTTCGTCCCGTCAATCCAGAGGCGGTCTGCGAATTCATGAAGACCATCACGCTGGATCGGATCCTGCGCTCGCTCGAAATTCTCGAACCGCAGATTTGCGTCCCCGAAGAAACCGCCCGCCGCGCGCGCCGCGCGATCGACCGCATGCTCGAAATTGTCTGATTCCACCGTAAGTCCCAATCTTATAAAATCCGGACTTCTTTCGTGTTCACAGGTAGCCTAGAATCGGCGTCTCGCGGACACTTGTACGCGCGCGACGGGAGGATTCGGATGGGAATTGCGAAACGGTGTGGCGTGATGGCTGTGGCAATAATCGGGCTGATGATTGTGGTGACACGAGCGGTCGCGCAAACGGCGGCTGACTCGGCGCATGTGGTGAAGTACCACGCGACGAATGACAATGTGAAATATGACTACTGCGTAGCGCCCGCGGTCGCGCACGTTCACTCGGGCGATATCATCGAGGCGAACACTCTCGATTGCTTTGGCGATGCCATCCAGCATCCCGGGGACACGCTGGCAATGGCGAAGGGCGATAATCCTCTCACGGGCCCGTTTTATATTGACGGTGCGGAGCCGGGCGACACGCTCGCGATACGTTTTCTTTCGCTCGAAGTGAACGGAAAACAGGGAATCGGCGCGCTGGCTCCGGGATTTGGCGCGCTGAACCCGACCGATTTTACGCCGATGATCAATCAGCCGCTGCCCGAGCGCATCTGGTTTTATCCCATCGATCCGGCGACGAATACGGCGACGTTCAAGGCGGACGATTCGAGTTTCACAACGAAGATTCCGCTGCATCCCTTTCTCGGCTGCATTGGCGTCGCGCCCGCGGGCGGCGAATCGCGCAGTTCGGTTGTCCCCGCCGATTTTGGCGGCAATATGGACTCGCCCGAGGCGAGCGTGGGCAACACGCTTTATTTGCCGGTGAACGTGGCGGGCGCGCTGCTCTATTTTGGCGATGGGCACGCGGCCATGGGCGACGGAGAAGTGGCAGGGACGGCGATTGAAGTTCCGCTGCGCGTGCGCCTGGAAGTCCGCGTGATTAAACACTGGAAAATTGCGTGGCCGCGGTTTGAAAACGAGCATGAACTGATGGCTGCGGGCATTACGCGTCCGCTCGACGATTCGCTGCGCATCGCCTTCGCGCAGCTTGTCGATTGGATTCATCAGGATTATGGCCTGAGCAATTTGGATGCTTACGAATTGCTGTCGAAAGTGGCGCGCATTCGGCTGGCGGAAATGGTGGATCCGAATTACGTGGTGATCGCGAAAATCGACAAGAAGTTTTTGCCACCGAAAAGAAAATGACGACGCACGAGCCCGACCGGCATGCGCGTTACGACCGCGAATGGCGAAGATTTCGCCGTTTGCGCGCCGCCTTCTGGGCGCTCTTTGTGGGCTTGCTGCTCATTTTGTTCTTCGGTGTCGCAATCAAGAGCTTCCTGTTCCTCGGTCTGGCCGGATCTGTCGAACTTCTCCTCGCGTATATCGCGATGATGTGGGTAACTGGTTATAACGTGAGCCGTTTTCCGTGTCCGCGCTGCGGGCGCGTTTTCGCCCGTGAGCGTTGGTTCGGCCTGGTTTCTGCGTCGCAACATTGTAATTCTTGCAAGCTCCCGCTCTGGGGAGGATGCGATAATATACCGTCGCCGTCGATAGGACACTTATAACGCCAGCAAGTCCTCCTGGAATTCCCCGGACCCCCCAGCAACCGAGGTAGTTTCCTTGCTTGTGGGGGCGACTTCGGATAATTTGCGCTTCGAGAGGCTCATGTGGTCATCAGGATTCGCAAAGCAGGCGACACGACGATTCTGGATATGAATGGTGTGCTGATGGTAGGCGAAAGCGAACTGGAGTTTCGAAACAAGATCAAGGCGTTACTCGACCAAGGCTCCCGACATCTCGCCATTAATCTGGCGGGCGTGAGCGATATGGATAGCTGGGGACTCGGCTCCTTGGTGCGCCACTGTGCGCAGGTGAGGCGGGCCGGCGGACGCTGCGTCTTTTTCGCGCCGACGCCACGGGTTCTACACCTTCTCAAGACCGCACATCTTGATTCCGTTCTCGATATTGCGGCCGACGAAGCGGCTGCGCTTTCTTATGACTGATCCTGCCCAGTCTCAGTGCGCTTTACGAGAAACGAAAATTGCCTTGGGCAGCATCATGCTGACCACCTTATTGCCGTCCACCAGTTCGTTGATGTGCAAGTCGCCGGCGACGCTTGAAAGCATGTAGGCATCGTCGCGCGAAAGATGTTTGTCGTGCATCAGGAAATCAATCATTTCATGGACGGCCATCTTCGTGGCTTCGTTGAGATCTTCATGGATGCCCATGGTCATGTAGTAATCCGGCGTTTCGGCGCGCGGCCAAAGCAGATGCATATCTTTCCGATCGATGAGCTGAAACGTGCCGATGAGTGAAGTCTCCATCGCGGTGATGTCCACCTCGCCGTCGCCCTGTCCCGCGTGGCCGTCGCCGGCCCAAAAAAGCGCGCCCGCGGCGTTCACGGGAATGTAAAGCGTTGTGCCCGCAACCAGATGTTTGTTGTCCAGATTACCCGCGTGCATCCACGGCGGCGCACTGCTGATTCGTCCCGCCGATTCCGGCGGAGCGTCCCCCATGCTGCCAAAAAATGGATGAAGCGGAATTTCGATTCCATCGGCGAAATGCGCAACCATCCGCTGCGCGTCGAGAGGAATGATTTTCATTCGGCCGTAGGGATAATCGTTGGGAAGAAATCCGCGCCCGGGACCGAAGGCGTTGTAGGCATACGGAATTGCCAGGCGAATGGACTTGATGCGCACTTCCAAAACATCACCGGGCTCCGCGCCTTCGACGTAAACGGGCCCAGTGAGAATGTGGCCGCCGGGCCCCTTATCTTTTACCTGATCAAAAATGTCGCGAAGGGACCGTTCGACCCGATCCGCTGGCACGCCTGCTTTTTCCAGAGCCTTTGGACTCGAGGTGATCAGAGTTTGCATCACCACCGTGTCGCCGGAATGAATGCGAAGGACAGGAGGAGCGCTGGCAGCGTAGTAACCCCAGGTGATGGTTTTCGGTGTGGGGTTGAGCTCGAAAGTATGGCCGCCTGCTGTTGACGGCGGTGACTGTTGCTGCGCATTCGCACTGGCAGCACAGAAGATGGCGGCGCTCAACATCGCCGCAATGATCAATCTTTTCATTTTCTGCGATCCTCCCTGTGGAATCCTGGTTCCGTTCGCTGTAGTCAGAAGATTCGCGACTGACGGCGGAGTCTAACATAGGGAATCGGCAGCAGTACCTTCGCGTTTCAGTCTGGTACAAACGGTTGACACTGGCACAGGGCACCGCTCTCCGTTCTTCACGTGCACTGCGGAGCGCTCCCTCAATCCTGTCATTATAAGAGCCTTGTCCCCGGCACTGCGTTCCGAGTTTGGCCACGTTCCTGCTGATTTCCACACCGTGATGCGAAGTGCGCGAACCATGTTCCGTTTTTTGTTATTGGGCACAATTGCGTTTGGCCTAACAGCGAATTCTTTGCCAGCACCGGGGCTGAGTTCGGCAGACTATCGGACCCAAGCGGAAGATTTGCACCATTTTGCGGAGTTCGTGGGATGGCCTTCTTCGGCGAATGCCGGGAAAGATACGGCGAACACAAGCATCAATTTTTGCGTGTTGGGCCACGATCCATTTGGAAATTCATTGGATGCATCAATCTTGGGCCATCCGATCGGTGATCGGCAGACTGCGGTGGTCCGCGGCAAACGGCTGGAGGATTTGGGCGAGTGTGACGTCTTGTTTGTCAGTTCCTCGGAAGCGAAACGACAATCCCGCATTCTGAATCAACTGGGTCACTCCAGCGTCCTGACTGTCGGTGAGACAAGTGATTTCGCGGCAAGCGGAGGCGTTATCCAATTTGTTCAGGAAGGCGGCCGTGTGGATTTTTTGATCAACGTGGATGCCGCCAATAGAGCGGGCTTGAAAATTCGGGCTGACTTACTCGCATTGGCGCGCATTGTTCACGATGGACGCCCCAAAAACCGCTGATAGAATGCCCACAACCCCCAAACATCAATCGATTCGCGGCAAGCTGACGCGCATCATCCTGATTTCCTGCGGGCTGGCAGTCGTGTCCGCTTGCACGATTTTCGCGACATACGATATTCGCATGGTCCGCCAATCGGGGCTTCGGACTGTCACAACACTTGCGGAAATCACCGGGACGAATTCCGTGGCGGCCTTAACCTTCCGCGACGAACAAGCGGGAACGGAGATTCTGGGATCGCTACGGGCCGACAAACAGTTGATGCACGCCGCGCTGTACACGCGGGAAGGCAAAGTGCTCGCCGTTTACAGCCGGGCCACGGGCAATATCGAATTTACTCCGCCACCGGTCGAAACGGACGGTGCGCGGTTTGCAGCCGGCAAGATTGTCGCGTTTCATACTGTTGAACTGGATGGAAAGTCCGCCGGAACCATTTACCTTGAATCGGACCTGAGCACGATTGTGGCGCACGAAGAAGGGCTTGCCGCGATGGTGGGATTCGCGCTGCTTGTTTCGCTGGTTTTGGCGGTGCTGGTGGGATCGCGGCTGCAAAGTTCCATTTCGGGCCCAATTCTGGAGTTGGCGCGCACGGCGTTCGCGATAGCCGTGGACAAGGATTACTCCGTGCGCATGGTTTCGAAAACCGGAGACGAAATCGGCTTTCTCTACGAACAATTCAACGCCATGCTGGCCCGAATTCAAGACCGCGACAGCGAACTCGAGCAGGCCCGCGCCGAGCTCGAACAGCGCGTGGACGAGCGCACGGCCTATCTCAACGCACTCATCGAAACGAGTCCGCTCGGGATCGTGACCGCCGACGAAGAAGGCCATATAAGCGTCTGCAATGACGCGTTTGAGCGCTTGTTCCATTATTCGCGCAGCGAAGTCATCGGCGCGGACCTCGACGCTTTGATTGTCCCGCCCGAGTTTCGCGCGGAAGCAGAGGGATTCACACGCCTGAGGTGCTCAGGGAAAACAGTACGTGCGATCACACGGCGGCGGCGTAAGGACGGAACATTAGTGGACGTCGAGCTATATGGCCTCTCCTTACGCGTGGGCAACAAACCTTCCGGAAGACTGCTTCTCTATCTCGACATCACTGAACGAAAGCGAGCGGAAGACGCGTTGCGGTCGGCGAAAGAGCAAGCCGAAGAGGCCAATCGTGCCAAAAGCGAGTTCCTCGCCAACATGAGTCATGAAATTCGCACACCGATGAATGGAATTCTGGGCATGACGCAGCTCACGCTTGAAACGCAGCTAAACACTGAGCAACGTGAATATCTCGGCATGGTCAAGTCGTCGGCAGATTCGCTGCTGACATTGTTGAACGACATTCTGGATTTCTCGAAGATCGAAGCTGGGAAACTTGATCTGGACTTGTCGCCATTCGCCCTGCGCGAAAGCATGGGCGAAGCATTGAAGGCGCTGGGGCACCTCGCGCACCGGAAAGGATTGGAACTGGCGTGGCGAGTGGATGCGGACGTTCCGGAGTGGCTGGTGGGCGATATGGCGCGTTTGCGGCAAATTGCGGTTAATTTGGTCGCGAATGCAATCAAGTTCACTGAGTGCGGTGAAGTGGTCGTCTCCGTAAGCGCGAAGAACCGCACGCCAGAAGGCCTGGGGCTGCATTTCAGCGTGCGCGACACGGGAATAGGAATCCCCGCGGAAAAGCAGAAGCTGATTTTTGCGGCGTTCAATCAAGCAGATACCTCGACCACACGGAGGTATGGCGGCACGGGTCTGGGGCTGGCGATTTCGCAGCGGCTGGTCCAAATGATGGGCGGGGTGATTTCCGTAGAAAGCGAGCCAGGGAAAGGCAGCGCCTTTCATGTCACCGTGCCGCTGCGCTTGCCCGATGAGACATTTGTTCCGCCCGCAGCCATTGAGCCGGGTGAACTGCGCGGGCTCCGCGTGCTGGTGGTGGACGACAATCAAACCAATCGGCTGATCCTGGCGGAACTGCTGAGTCAATGGGGCATGGTGCCGGAGCAAGCGGCGTCAGGCATCGAGGCGCTGAAGTTGCTGGCGAGCGAGAGCCACGGAAGCGCTCCGTTCCGGCTCGCGCTGATCGATGCGGAAATGCCCGAGATGGACGGGTTTGCCCTGGCCGAGCGCGTCAAGAACACGCCCGAGGCTTCCGCACTGAGCATGTTCATGCTCAGCTCGATGATGCAATCGGGCGACATCGCACGCAGCCACGAAGCCGGGTTGGCTGGTTTTCTTACGAAGCCGGTGCAACCTTCGGAATTGCTGGACGCGATTCTGGGGGTGATGAGCAGCACGGAGAAAATGGCGGCGGATGCAGAGGATCTTCAATCCGCCCAACAAACTTCGAATATGGGCAACGGCATGCGCATATTGCTGGCGGAAGACAACATGGTGAACCGTCAATTGGCGGCGCGAATGCTCGAAAAACGAGGGTACACAGTGGTGATCGCGAAAAATGGAATCGAAGCACTCGAAGCGGTGGAGCGCGAGGAACTGGACCTGGTTCTGATGGATGTGCAGATGCCGGAAATGGACGGGCTTGAGGCCATCCGCGTGATTCGGTCAAATGAAAAAATATCCAAACGGCATCTGCCGATCATCAGTCTGACCGCGCACGTCATGAAGGGCGATCGCGAAAAATGCATCGAGGCCGGGGCCGATGATTACATCCCCAAGCCGATTCAGCCTCCGAATTTGTTCGCAGCGATCGAGCGCGCTCGCGGCGCTGCAAAAGGGAACCAAAGCGCGCCCGCGGAGGCGCCCCAGATTTCAGATGCACTGAATCCAGCGGAACTACTTGAGCATGTGGACGGCGACCGGGAACTGCTGGCGGAAATCGTTCAACTATTCGAGATCGCTTTGCCAACGATTCTGCAAGAACTGCGCGAGTCCATTGCAAAGGGCGACGCGACAGAGATTGCGCGAGCGGCGCACACTCTAAAGGGATCAGTAGCGAATTTCGGGCGACAGGCCGCTTACCGCGCAGTGGAGCAGATGGAAGACTTTGCGAAGCAAGACGATATGCCGCGAACAGCAGCCGTATTAGATGTCGTCGAGAGCGAACTCAAGCGCTTGCAGGCGGCACTCGGACCGTTCCGTACCGCAGTGGCCGCAACAGTGATTTAGGGGAACGATGAACGGACGTAAGGGAATCGAATCAAAATGGGCATGAAAATCCTTATTGCGGAAGATGAGCTGGTTTCTCGAAGGCTGTTGGAGGCGTTTCTGCGGAAGTGGGGCTATGCAGTCGTCGCCGTTGCGAAGGGGGATGACGCGTGGGCCTTGCTCGAAGCCGAGGAGCCCCCGCGCATGGCGATTCTGGATTGGATGATGCCCGGAATTGAGGGTGTTGAAATTTGCCGGCGAGTGCGCGAGAGGAGCGAGCGACCGTACACGTACATGATTTTGCTGACGGCGCATGGCCATAAGCAAAGCCTGCTCGCCGGATTGAAGGCGGGTGCCGATGACTATCTTTCCAAGCCCTTCGACGCGGACGAATTGCGCGCGCGTTTGCAGGTGGGCGAACGCATCCTGAAAGTACAGGACGAACTAATTGCCGCGCGAGACGCTCTGCATTTCCAGGCGACTCATGACGTTTTAACCGGAGTGGCGAGCCGCGGCGCGGCCTTCGAGTTCTTGGTTCGTGAGCTGGCCCGCGGCTATCGCGAAGACAAGCCGGTAGGTGTTGTTCTCGCCGACCTCGACCATTTCAAGGAAATCAACGACAAATTCGGGCATATGGCGGGAGACATCGTCTTGCAAGAAGTAGCGCGGCGCATGATCAAATGTACGCGTTCCTATGATTGCGTGGGACGCTATGGAGGCGAAGAGTTCCTGATTATATTTCCTTCTTCGACGGATGAAGGTATCCTGCGTTTGGCGGAGCGAATGCGCAGATCGATGGAAGCTACGCCCGTGCGAACGCCGGAGGGAGAAATTGCCATTACGGCAAGCTTCGGCGTCATGGCAATTCGCAGTTCTGGCCGGCACGACGTCAATAAATTGCTGCGCCTCGTGGACACAGCGCTATATCGCGCCAAGAACACTGGTCGAAATCGTGTGGAGCACGCCGAATTTAGAGACGAAGCGGAAACGCAACCTGCTTCCCTTGCGACCTAGAGTCCACACGCGCATCGTGTGCCACACTTGCGTCGCCACGCTCGCTGCCCGGTCCTTCCGCGTTCTTCCATTTTGCCAACCTCCAATCCCACTTGAGATTCGATCATCATGAGCGAAACCTTCGTTCAACGATCGCGCATTGACGCGTCAGCAGAAAAACTTTTCGAATGGCACGCTCAGCCGGGTGCTCTCGAACGGCTTACGCCTCCGTGGGAGCCGATTGAAATCGTCGAGCCTGCGTCGGGCATTCACGACGGCTCACGTGGTGCGTTCCGCGTGCGCGTGGGACCCTTTCGTGTTCGCTGGGAGTTCGAGCATCGTGGGTATATCGAGGGGCGCCAGTTCCAGGATTTCCAGCGGTCAGGCCCATTCCGCCGCTGGGAACACACGCATCGATTTATTCCCGACGGTCCGGCAGCCTGCTGGCTGGAAGACCACATCGAATACGACGTGCCGATGGAGACGCTCGGGAATTTTTTCGCGGGATGGTTCGTGAGACGGAAATTACGGAAATTGTTTGCCTACCGGCATCGCGTAACGTCCGAGGCATTCGCGGCACGAAAGTAGCATTATGTCACTGCTGGCGGATGCCGCGGTTCCATACGCATCCGGATGGAATTGCATACGCCGCGTGCCGTTTTTGCAATCGCGATGAACGGAAATTATTTCAGCGTCCCGCAGTTGGTGTAAACTGAGTTGTTGTTTATCACCCGCCGTCGCCGCAAGGCAGCGAGTCGAGGAGGCCCAAACTTGAATCCCACCAAACCTGTTGCGGCGCCCGCGAATGATCAAGCGAGCGCGGCGCGACGCGAGTCACTGACGATTACCGATAATCGCACGGGGCGACAGTATGAAGTTCCCGTGCAACATGACACGATTCGCGCGATCGATTTGCGCCAGATCAAAGTGAAAGAAGACGATTTTGGCATGATGACGTACGACCCGGCATTCACGAATACCGCGTCTTGTACGAGCTACATCACGTTCATTGATGGCGATAAAGGCATTCTTCGATACCGCGGCTATCCCATCGAGGAGCTCGCGGAAAAAAGCACTTATTTAGAAACGGCCTACTTGATTCTGCACGGGGAATTGCCCACGAGCATGCAACTGGAAGATTGGACATACCACGTAACGCATCACACCTTCATTCACGAAAGCATCAAGAAATTCCTCGACGGCTTTCATTACGACGCGCACCCGATGGGCATGATTATTTCGGCGGTGGCGGCGCTCTCGACGTTCTATCCCGACGCGAAAAATATTTTCGATGAAGATTCACGGCGCAAGCAGACGTGGCGGTTGATCGGCAAGATGCCGACGCTGGCCGCATTTACTTATCGCCACAGCCTCGGAATGCCGTACGCCTATCCCGACAACGAGCTCAGCTATCCGGGGAATTTCCTGAACATGCTGTTTCGCACGACAGAGCTGAAGTACCGGCCGAATCCGACGCTCGAGCGCGCTCTGGACGTTTTGTTTATCCTGCACGCGGATCACGAGCAGAATTGCTCGACCAGCGCCATGCGCGGCGTCGGCAGCTCGCATGTGGACCCTTATTCGGCGATTGCCGCGGCTACTGCTGCGCTGTACGGCCCGTTGCATGGAGGCGCCAACGAAGCCGTCCTGCGAATGCTGCTCGAAATTGGCTCGGTGAACCGCGTTCCGGACTACATCAAGCAAGTCAAGACAGGCGAGAAGAAGTTGATGGGGTTCGGTCACCGCGTCTACAAAAACTACGACCCGCGCGCGAAAATTGTGAAGCACATCGCGTACGAAGTGTTCGACGTGATGGGCCGCAATCCACTGATCGACATCGCGCTCGAATGCGAAAGAATCGCGCTGGAAGACGATTATTTCGTCAAGCGCAAGCTGTACCCGAACGTGGATTTCTACACGGGACTCATTTACCAGTCCATGGGCTTCCCGATGACCATGTTTCCCGTGCTGTTTGCGATTCCGCGAACGTCGGGCTGGATCGCGCAGTGGCAGGAAATGCTGCTCGACCCGGAGCAAAAAATCGCCCGGCCGCGCCAAATCTATCTGGGCAGCGACGAGCGCAGCTACATTCCGATGGATCATCGCGGCTAGTTCGCTGCTTGAAATTCCTGCCGCGGAGAGCGCCGCCAAATCATCCGGCGGCGCTGTTTCTTTTCGGCACAGCTGGTAATCAACATGTATTGCTCCCGCAGCTTTACTTGACTTCGGGGATTCAAAGTCCATACTCCTAATACCCCTTCCTGAACCAAATCAAAGCAGGCTTCTCATGGTTGCGCTTTGCGTGCCGGATTTTAGCGCGGCACTCATTCCGCATTCCCTCTTCCAGGGAAACCTCACGGCAGTCCTGTCTATTGGACTGCAACCAAAGGTGTGTATCCGGCGGAGCGTCCGTTCGTTTCCGCCACTGACAGGAAATCATGAACGAAACCTCCAAGCCGGCGCCGGCCGGACCGTTTCCAATTCGCGTACTGCTGCTTGAGCAAAACCGGCGCGACGTAGAGCTGTCGCTGCTCGCGCTGACGCAGGATGGCTTTTGCGTGGATCCGGACGGTGCGCGAACATCCGAAGAATTCGCGCAGAAAGTGCGTGACAATTCCTACGATGTGGTTTTAGCCGATTATCAGTTGGGAGGATGGACGGGAATTGACGCGTTGCGGATGATCGAAAGCATGGGCCTGAATCTACCGTTGATTCTTGTCACTGGGACGCTCGGCGAAGAGAAGGCGGTGGAATGCATCAAGCTGGGCGTCTCCGACTATGTGCTGAAGCACCAACTTTCGCGCCTGCCCACGGCCGTGCGGCACGCGCTGCAACAAAAGGAAATAGGGGAAGAGCGGGCGCGCAATGTGAAGGTGCTGGAGCAGAGCGCGGCGAGTTTCCGTTTTCTCTTCGTCAAGAATCCCATCCCGATGATGGTGTGCGACCGCGAGACGCTTCGCTACTTGGAGGTGAATGACATTTGCGTCGAGCAATACGGCTATTCGCGCGAGGAATTTTTGCGGATGCGCGCGACGGACATCCGTACGCCGGAAGAAGCCGTGCGCCTCAGCGAATTCTTCAAAGATGACCCGAACCAGATGACTCATGCGGGGGTTTGGCAACACAAGACGAAAGGCGGCAAGATGATCGACGCCGAAATCATGCTCCACGGGATGGAGTTTGCATCGCGGCCGGCGTGGCTGATAGCCGCGCTCAGCGTGACGGAGAAACGCGCGCTGGAAGCGCAGCTCTGGCAGGCGCAGAAATTCGAGGCCATCGGCCAGCTCGCCGGCGGAATCGCTCACGATTTCAATAACATGCTCGGAGCGATTCTGGGCTGGGTGGAGCTGGGAATTGACGAAAGCAGCCAAAATCCATCGTTGCAAGGGTATTTCCGGAAAGTCCAGCACCAGGCGGAGCGCGCGGCGGGGCTGACCAAGCAATTGCTCGCCTTTGCGCGCCGCCAGATTCTCGAGCCTCGCAATATCGATTTGAACCAGACCACGCGCGACGCTGCGGGACTTTTTGGCAAGAGTATTGGCAGCAACATTGACTTGGAGCTGACGCTGATGGAGAACTTGCCAGCCGTGAAAGCGGACCCGACGCAGACGGAGCAAGTGATCATGAACCTTTGCCTGAACGCGCGCGACGCGATGCCTCACGGAGGACGCCTGGAAGTTCAAACCATTCGAGTGGAGATTGACGAGACAACTTGCCATTGTCACAAAGAAGCGAAGCCGGGAGTCTACGTTCGGCTGAGCGTTTGCGATACGGGCATGGGAATGGACGCGGCCACAAAACTTCGAATCTTTGAGCCGTTCTTTACCACCAAGGAAATCGGCAAAGGAACGGGTTTGGGACTGGCAATGGTTTACGGAATCGTGAAGCAGCACGGCGGATTCGTGCAAGTCGAGAGCGAGCTCGGCCATGGAAGCCAATTTCACGTGTTCTTTCCGGCGGCCGGCGCTGGAGAACTTGCGAAGCGGGAGATTGCGTCATGCGCTTCGGTGCGCGGAGGGAAGGAAACAGTTCTGATCGTCGAGGATCACGACGGGCTTCGCGAGGTCGCTACCACGACACTCGTGACGCTGGGATATCGCGTGATGGCCGCGCGCGATGGGGAAGAAGCTGTACGGGAATTTCAAGCGCGGCGGAACGAAATCGCGCTCGTGCTGCTCGACGTCGTGCTGCCAAAATTGAGCGGGCTCGAAGTATATGACTACATCAACGGTGAGCGGCCGGATATTCCCGTGTTGTTCGTCACCGGGTACAGCGCGGACAACGAAATGTTGCGGTCGATTCAAAGGAGACATTTGCCGCTCTTGCTCAAGCCATATGGGCCGCGCGATCTCGCCCAAAAAGTACGCGAGGCATTGGATTTGACGCCGCATCTCGCAAGCAAGAGCCGGTAAGTCAGGCTCGCGTGTCCCGTTTAGGGATTGCGGCTGATCACTGGGCGCGGCGAGGGTGTTTGGGCAAGTTGCTCGCGCTTTTTGGCGTAGAGAGCCTTGTCAGCGCGCTCGATTAATTGCTCGCGCGTTTCTCCATTTTCATAGCCAGCCCAACCCGCTGCGCTGGAAACTGCGATTTTCTTTCCTTGATAATCCACTTCGAGCGATCCTAGGCGCGCCAGCAAACTCGGAATGCGTTCGGCCGGACATTCCGGAAGTATCACGAGGAACTCGTCGCCGCCGAGCCTTACGGCAAGATCGGAGGTGCGAATCACCTTATTCAGGCGGTCCGCGAAAGCCTGAAGCGTCGCATCGCCGGCCGCGTGGCCATATTGATCGTTGATGGCCTTGAAGCGATTCAAATCGAGCATCAAAACGCTGAGCGGATGGCCGTAGCGCTCGGAGCGGGAGACTTCGCCGGTCAAGCGCTCTTCGCCCAGGCGCCGGTTGGAGAGGCCCGTGAGCGGATCGCGCGTCGCCAGCCGGTGAAATTCTTCCGCGCGAATTTTTAAACTGGAAAGCAATTCCAAATGTCCGGCTGTTTGTCCGCGAAGGCGCCTGATCAGCCATTGCTGGTAAACCGCGTAGACATTGAAGAGCAACACCAGCCCCACGAGCGCATGGATCGCCAAGCTAATGTTGAGCTGAAAGATTTGATCGGATTCCTTCAGTATCCCGGGCAGGGAAACGGCAATCACCGCGAGCGTCAGCAGGAGCATGACGGTGATGGCACTCCACCACAGCCACGAATCGCGGCGTTCGAGCCGCTTTAGATTCGCCCGCGCGCCCTCCATTTCGCGGAGTTGCAAATCGGAAAACGGTTCGAACATCGTAGGGCCGGGCGCGTGCACACGAATACTCGGGAGGAATTCTGTGGGGGCTCTGGAGGAATTATAGCCCGATTGGGGATTCCGTGGCAGGGTGCAGGCGGGCGAGTTTCCTTCGCGCGAACGGCGAAAAATTCGGCTTGTGGTGTGTTTAGAGTCTCCGAAGCAATCGGCTTAGTCTTTTTTACTTTTCTTGCCGCTACGATGCTCGCCGCGCTTCACGGCCGCGACGAAGCGATCCGCGTCGCGCGTGGGCCGGGGGACGCGGTAACCGTCGAGGACGGAGGAAACGAATTCGATGGCGCGCGGCAGGGAAATGCGATGCCCTTGCGTCACGTAAATCGGATTTACGCCGTCGCGCGTGCGCAGGACCGCGCCAATGATTTCGTCGCCGTCGCGTAGCGGAATCCACGACCCCGCGCGTTGCGGCAAATCGCCGTGCGTGCCGACAAGGATAGATTTCGCGCAGCCGATCGTGGGGCGGTCGAGCAGCACGCCGAGATGGCATGCGATGCCGAAGCGCCGCGGGTGCGCGTATCCGTGGCCGTCATAAAAAATCAGATCTGGTTCATTTCGCAAGCGCGCAAAAACTTTCAGCAGCGCGGGTATTTCGCGGAAACTGAGCAGGCCCGGCACGTACGGAAACGTGATCGGGCTTTCGGCCCAGACGCGCTCAATCTCTTCCATTTCCGGATAACGGTAAACGACCACGCCGGCAATCGCGCGGTTTCGCTTGGCATCATAGGCGAGGTCCGCGCCAGCCACCGTGCGAATGCGCGGCAGCCGGTCCGTAAGCTCCAGCCGCTCGCGAATGCGCAACTGAATCCGTGCCGCTTCGCGCGGCGTGACGCGCCAGCGATGCAATCGCAAATACTCCATCCTTGCGAAATTATGCGGTGCGACGAAGCATGTCAAGGCACGGCGCGTCAGCCTATTATGGGCGTTCGATTTGACATTTGACTCGGCAGGCGATTCGACGGGGCCATTCGACATTTCAGGAACAGTGAATCATCAACGAACGCGATTCCGAGCGTATAATTCCCATTCATTCCAGTTGGGGAGGCTGCCACGGCCAGCAACAATCCGTTTCCTGAGGAGAAACACGTGCCACTGAAAATTTCCACGCGGCAATCGGGCGACGTCACCATTGTCGATCTGGACGGCCGCCTCACCATCGGCGCCGACAGCGATTTGGTGGCCGCGCGCCTGCGCGAATTGGAATCTCAGTCAATCCGCAAAATCCTCGTGAATTTGACAAATGTGACGCAGCTCGACAGCTCGGGCCTGAGCGCGCTGGCGGGCGGGTTCATCTCGATGAAGCGCCTGGACGGCGCATTCAAATTTTTGCATCCATGCGGGCGCGTGCGCGAAGTGCTCTGCGTCACCCGCTTGATCGATATAATCCCCACGCTCGACAACGAAGACGCAGGCGATTGCGAGCTTCGCTTCGCGCCAACGCCCGCCGCGACGTGACGCATCATGCCGCTCCTGAGCAAAATCTCAACACCTCTCGAAGACCAATCGTTCCGCATTTCAGCGGCCGCACTCGTCATTTTTTTCTGCTCCGCTATTCCGCTATATGCACAACAGCCTCAAATCGACTCGCTCGTCACGCAGACTGCAGACGTACTGAAAACAGCTCATGCAAAGAAAGTAGTGGTGCTGATTTCTCGGGGCCTGGCTTGGAAGTCACGCAGCTGGGGCGAGATCTGGCCGATCAATTCTCGGAGGCGCTGGCAAGCTCGGCGGTAATTTGCGGTTGTGGAACGAGCGCAATTCCTTACAGAGCGATTGATCAGTACAGCCAAGTCGCCGCTCGTTCATCGCGACATCGAGATCGCGCTGGACTGGCGAAAAAAGTGATTCACGCTGAGAGCGAATATTCTCGGACACTTCGAGACCGATGGGAAGTACATATCTCTGGCTATCGACAGTTCGCAGAATGAAGAACGAGTAAGACAGTCTAGGCAAGTTCGGAGTAAAATTCCCGCGGGACCAACAGAAACGGAGTTGCAATCAGCCACCGGTGCTGAAGAGACATCGGACTGACGTGCCTGACGGAGGCGAAATCGGTTATACAGAGCCGCGATGCGTTCATTGCCCAGTACCCGCGCAGTACACTGACGCAGCCTTCAAGGCGCACGGTCAAGGGATCGTTGATACTCAGCGCAGTTATTGAAACAGATGGCCGGGCTGAGCCATATCGTCGTGGGGAAGAAGCTCGGCGCGGGATTAGATGAAAGGACTGTCGAAACTGTGCAAAGTTGGAAATTCAAGCCAGCGCAAGGGCCAGACGGCAAACCTGCCGCCGTTCGCATGCTGTTCAGCGTGGAATTTCGAGTTGCACTATAAACTTCGAATCAGGAGTTTTTCTTCAGTTCGGTGAGGACGAGCTTTGCGACTTCCTTCAGCGTGTCGAAAATTCCCTGGCCTTGAATGGCGACAGCCTCCAGCACCGGTTCGCCTTTCAATTGCAGTTGTTTCGTTAATTCCGCGACGGGCATGGCGTTGGGCAAATCGCGTTTGTTGAGCTGCAACACGTAGGGAATCGTATCGAAATTCAGGTTGTGATCCTTCAGATGCTCTTTCAAGTTATCAATCGTTTCGAAATTCGCATCCAGGCGTTCTTCCTGAGAATCCGCAACGAACACCACGCCGTCCGCGCCTTTCAGAATCAGCCGTCTGCTTGCTTCGTAAAAAACCTGCCCAGGCACGGTATATAGATGGAAGCGCGTGCGGAATCCGCGAACTGTCCCGAGATCGAGCGGAAGAAAATCGAAAAAGAGAGTGCGATCCGTTTCCGTCGCCAGCGAAACCATTTTCCCTTTTTGATTTGTGCCGGTGTGGTCGTAGATCCACTGCAGATTGGCGGTCTTGCCGCCAAGGCCAGGGCCGTAGTAAACGAGCTTGCAGTTGATCTCGCGAGCGGGAAAATTTATAAACGGCACGAGCACCTCAGTATTTTTGTCGCCGTTTATTTATAGCATAGGGAGGTCAAGCACGGCATCTTGCGTCTTTCGTATTGATTCGGAACAGGCAACGAGGGCTGCGGGCCGCAAAAAGAGCATAAATTCCCCCAATAAGTCGGATTCGAACTGCAACTATCCCGCTGTTTCACGTGAAACCGTAACGGTTCAAGTTTCCAAAATGAAAAAAGCGGCAAAATATGGCGAGTTGACGCCATAAACTGTCCCTGTTACTCTACCGCCATTATGGCGCGCTCGACAGGCAAGACAAAACAACGCAGCAATCGGCCGTCTTCCGGCAGTTCCAGTCGCCGCAATGGCCATAAATCTCTGAAAAATAAAGAATTGCAGGACAAGAGGCATGCCAGCATTTTCCAGGATACCAACGATCACGCCACCCAGCAGCAACTGAAAGCCTACGAAGAAGGGTTAAAGCAGTTTCAACAGCAGAAATTTCCTCGCGCCAAGCAGGCGTTGGAGCGCGTTTTGGAGGGTCCAAACAAGGAACTGGCCGACCGTGCGCGAACTCATCTGCGTATCTGCGAGCAGCGCCTTTCGCGTGCCCCGGAGCCTGCCCCGAAGTCCGCTGAAGATCACTATAATCAGGGAATCGCGATGATGAATCTGGGCCGTTGGGACGAAGCTCGCGTGCATCTCGACCGCGCGCGTAAGTCCGCACCCAAGGCCGACCACATTGTTTACGCCATGGCCGCGCTCGATTGCTTGACGGGTGAAGCGGAATCGTCAATGCAGAACCTGAAAGTGGCCATTCAGCTCCGCGGCGAAAATCGCTATCGCGCGCGCAATGACGAAGATTTTGCGTTTCTGCAGGAAGACCCGCGATTTACCGAACTGCTCTACCCGGAGCGCGAAGGCACCAGCGGTTAGTTTCTCCGTCCGTGAGTAAGTCCGCACATTCTCGTTCAAGACCGATTCGCATTGTCGCGCTTGGCGGAGGCACCGGCCTTTCCATGCTGCTGCGCGGTTTGAAACAACACATCGCGACCCCGCGGCAGAACGGCAAGCAGCGGCCCATCGCCGACATTGCCGCTGTCGTCACTGTCACGGACGATGGAGGCAGCTCCGGTCGCTTGCGTCGCGAATATTCCATTCTGCCTCCGGGAGATATTCGCAACTGCATGGTGGCGCTATCGCCCGACGAAGCTTTGCTCGGCCGCCTGTTTCAGTATCGCTTCCCTGTCGCGAGCGGCAGCGGCCGCGGACTTTCGGGCCACAGCTTCGGAAATTTATTTTTGACCGCGCTGACGCAGGTCACCGGGGATTTTCCCGAAGCGGTGCGCCTGTCCGGAAAAGTACTCGCTACGCGCGGGAGAATTTTCCCTTCGACCAATGCGAACGTCACTTTAAAAGCGGAATTGGAAGATGGTCGCGTGGTCGCCGGGGAAACGAAAATCTCGCGCTCCCGTCGCCGTATCCGCCGTGTGCGATTAGTGCCGTCTGGCGCGCGGCCCTTGCCCGAAGTGCTGCATGCCATTCGCGAAGCTGATTTAATTCTCCTCGGTCCCGGCTCGCTGTATACGAGCATCATTCCCAGCTTGCTCGTTCGCGGCGTCGCCAATGCTATCCTCCGCTCGCGCGCGCAGTGTGTTTACATCGCGAATCTAATGACGCAGCCCGGCGAAACGGACGGTTACTCCGTGGCCGATCATGTTCGCGCCATCTACGATCACACGCGCAAAGGGTTATTCGACTGGGTCGTCGTCAACCGCGCGCCTGCTTTCTCGCCATCCTTGCTGCGCCGTTATCGTGGACAAGGTGCCATGCCTGTCGATCCTTCGCTCGACGAATTGCGCCGCATGGGTTTGAGGTACGTTACGGCGGATTTGCTGCAGCAGGACGGAGTGGTGCGCCACGATCAGAAACGCCTCACGCGGCTTTTGCTCCGCCACTTTGCGAAACCCGCGCCGCCATAATCTGGGTTGTGTGCGACAAGATTGCGGACGTTGCCTGCCTGTTTCCTCAATACGCATCAAGCGCGCACTCCCTGTCTTGCGTGGCGAGGGCGCGGCTACGTATACTGGCCGACGCTGTCCTGGCAGCTCCGCCGCATGGAACCGCCAGTGTCATCGTCCAATTTCATTCCGTCGAGGAGAACGTCGCCATGGCTACTGTGTCGCTGGAACATGAACTGAATCCGTACGAAGCGGCGGAAGCGCGTTTCGAGGAGGCGGCGAGGCGTCTGGGACTCCCGCAAGATCTTTATCGCTATTTGCAATATCCCAACAAGGAAATCACCGTCTATATCCCCGTGAAGATGGACGACGGACGATTGGAAGTTTTCACGGGCTATCGCGTGCAGCACTCGCTCGTTCGCGGGCCCGGCAAGGGCGGGATTCGCTATTCGCCCCAGGTCACGATTGATGAAGTGCGCGCGCTGGCATCCTGGATGACTTGGAAGTGCGCCGTGGTCGACATCCCGTTCGGTGGGGCGAAGGGCGGCATCATCTGCGATCCCGACAAAATGTCGCAGCGCGAACTCGAGGCCATGACGCGCCGCTACACAGCGGAGCTTTCCGACTGGATCGGCCCAGAGCGCGACGTCCCCGCTCCCGATGTGAACACGAACGCCCAAGTGATGGCTTGGGTGATGGACACCTATTCGATGCATATGCGCCACACCGTCACGGCGGTCGTGACCGGCAAGCCTCTTGAACTGGGCGGTTCTCTCGGACGTCCCGAGGCAACCGGCCGCGGCGTCATGATGGTGTGCGACAAGGCCACTACGAAGCTCGGCATGAAAAAACAAGATTGCCGCGTGATCATTCAAGGATTCGGCAACGTGGGATCAATGGGCGCGAGGCTGATGCACGAGGCCGGATACAAAATCATCGGGCTCGCCGACGTACATGGCGGCCTGTTTAACGAAAAAGGCTTCGACGTTCCGAAAGTGGTCGACTGGGTTTACGAGCAGCACAAGGCTTTGCCGGATTTCCCCGGCGGTGGCCAAAAAATCTCCGCGCAGGACATTCTGTTTCAACCGTGCGACATCCTGATTCCCGCGGCTATTGAGAATCAGATCACCAGCCAGAATGTGAGCCGTGTTCAGACAAAAATCCTGTGCGAAGGCGCGAACGGCCCCACCACGGCGCCCGCCGACGAAGTCCTCGGCAAAAAGGGTGTTTTTATTATTCCTGACATCCTTGCGAACGCAGGCGGCGTCACGGTCAGCTATTTCGAGTGGGTTCAGGACCGCCAGGGATTGTTCTGGCGCGAGCGCGAAGTGAACGAGCGCCTGCAGGACGTCATGGATCGCAGCTTCGACGACGTGGTGCGTTACGCCGAAAAGCACGGCGTCAATAATCGCATCGCCGCCTACATGCTGGCAATTGACCGCGTAGCGATTGCCCTCAAACATCGCGGGATCTATGCGTAATTTCAAAAAATCGCGTCAACACTGGACAAGCGGGATAGAATAGCTCTCCCCGAGCGGGAGCAATTCGCGGGGTAATACGGCAAACCGGAGGCTCGCGATGCTTTCTGGATCTGTTTCCCATGGGGCGTTAAAGAGCGAAGACGAACACCGCCGCGACATTTGCGTGGTGGGACGCTGGTTCCACGAACGTAACTTCGTGGCGGCTACGGACGGAAACATTTCCCTCCGCCTCGATCCCGAGCGCGTGCTTACCTCCCCAACCGGCGTTTCGAAGGGCTTGATGTCGCCCGACGAGCTCGTCATCACCGACAATACGGGAAATAAAATCTTCGGACGGCGGAATCCGTCTTCCGAATTGGCGATGCACCTGCTGATTTATCGCCTGCGCCCGGATGTTAACGCCGTATGTCACGCCCATCCCATCACAGCGACGGGATACGCTTCGGCGGGCCTCGCCCTCAATAAGGCTTTGTTGTGCGAAGCTGTCATGGGGCTCGGCAGCGTTCCCCTAGCCCAGTACGGCACGCCGGGCACACCTGAGTTAACCCACTCGATCGAGCCGTACGTCCAGTCGCACGACGCAATCCTGATGGCGAATCATGGCGTTGTAACGTATGGCGCCGACCTGCTCACGGCTTTTTATCGCATGGAGACGGTCGAGCACTTCGCTCGCGTCGCGCTGGTCACGGAGCTTCTCCACAAGCAGGTTTTGCTTTCCCGCGAGGACGTCGAGAAGCTTCTCGCGGCGCGTGCGCGTTACGGTCTGGAAACGGCGGCCGGCGCAAGCACTACCTGCCCCGTCACCGCGGATACGGCCGAGCCGGACCGCATCACGCTTACTCGCCGCGACCTCGAAGCCCTCGTCGAAGAAGCTGTTCGAAACGATCGCGCGCGGCGCTAAAATCGCGCTGAACGTGCCCTCTTTCATTCTCGACCGGAAGGAATAAGTCCATGCTTGGCGCGCAGAAGTTTCTCGACGCTGTAAAGGCTGGGGACGCCACTCGTGTGAAACAGATGCTGGTCATCGAGCCGGGACTCGCGAATGCGCGCGCGGAATCAGGCGCATCGGCGCTGATGACGGCGATTTATCACGGCAAGACGGATGTTCGCGACCTGCTGCTTGAACGCGGTGCGCGATTGGACATCCACGAAGCCGCAGCGGCTGGTAAATCCGGGGACGTTGCCGCGTTAGCCGCCCAGAATCCCGACGCGATCAATTCTTTTTCCGCGGATGGATTTACGCCCCTCGCATTGGCCGCTTTTTTTGGCCAGCGAGATGTCGCGCAATGGCTTCTCGCGAACGGCGCCGATGTGAACGCCGTTGCAAGAAATCCGACGGGCTACACGCCCCTCACGGGCGCCGTGGCTCGCGGCGACGCGGAAATCGTCCGCCTCCTTTTATCCCACGGCGCGAATGCGACGCATCGATATGGAGCCGGATATTCGGCTCTCCACCAAGCTGCCGCGAATGGCAAGCTCGAAATCGTTAAACTTCTCCTCGATCACGGCGCCGCCCCGAGCGCCCTCACCGATGATGGCCAGACGCCACTCTCCATGGCGGAGGCAAAGGGTCAAACCGAAGCCGTTGCGCTCCTGCGGCAACAGGCTGCAAACTCCCAAGCACGCTAGTCACGCATCACTTCGCCGGCACAGTTGACAATATCGTCTCGCATCCACAGCCGCGTGTCCTTGCCGCGGAAAGCCCTATCCTTTACTCTCGATGATTCGCTTTTTGATTAGGGAGATGCTGTGATCTGCCCCATTTGCGAAAAACGCAAGCCCAAACGGTTCTGCCCGGCCAAGGGCGAAAACATCTGCGCCATCTGTTGTGGCACGTATCGTGAGGTGACGATCGACTGTCCTGCGGATTGCCCTCACTTGCTTGCTGCGCGCCGCTACGAAATCGAGCATCGCAAGCCGCTCGCCGCGCAGGATTTCCCGTTTCCAGATGTGCAATTTCCCGTGGACATTATTCGCCGTAATGGCGAGGCGCTTTCGGGAATCGGCCTGACGATTTTGAGTTTCGCGGAGCAAAATAGCGCCGTTCGCGACCCGGAAATCCTGGCCGCGGTTGCCGCGCTGGCGGAAACTTACCGCACGCTCGAATCCGGCATCTACTTCGAACGGCCGCCGGAAGCGCCTCTGCCGCGCGCGCTCTACGCTCATCTCGCGCAGTCCCTGCAGGAATTCAAGCAGCAGGAGGCGCGACAGACAGGTTTCAGCAAATTGAAGGATTCGGAAATTTTCCGACTTCTCGTTTTTCTTCTGCGCATCGGCACACGCGAGACGAATGGCCGCTCGCGCTCCCGCGCCTTCCTCGATTTTCTCCGCGCGCAATTCCCGCCGTCCGCCAAAACGGAATCCGCAGCCCCGCGAATTATCCTGCCTTGAGCTGAACCGCTGAAGCCACCAAGGCAGAAGCCGCAAACATCCGGGGCGGAGCCGTGCATGGCGGTGTTTGCGTGCCGAGCGCGAGCGCCATTTGCGGTGAATGCCAGGAGTTGTCCCCCGAGCGATCAGGCCGCACATCGAAGCCATATTTCTTGCGCAAACGTTCCACCCGCTCCGACATTTCGCGGCGATAACTCTCCGGCGCGTTGCCGTGCTTGACGTACCACTCGCGGTACTGCCGCGTTAGTTTCGGGAATTTCGCCTCCACGAATGGGATAAATTGTTTAAGAGCCGCCGGCATCAGAAAAAGTACGCGTCCTGCGAACCATTGCGCACCCGCATCTCGTGCGGCCTTTGCAAGAGCGTCGAGAGCGTCTTCGCCATCGGTGATTCCCGGCACGATCGGCATCGCCAATACGCCGGCGGAAATTCCGGCATCGCGCAGACGGCGCACAGCGCCGAGCCTAAGGTCCGGACGCGGCGCGCGAGGTTCGAGCAGACGGGCGAGGCGCGCAGAGACAGTGGTGACGGAGAGATTCACGCTCAGCGCGGAACGCTCGGAGATTTTCTTCAGCAGCTCCATGTCGCGCACCACGCGGTTCGACTTCGTCGTGATGGAAAGCTGGAGACCTTCGCGCTTCGCCATTTGCTCAAGGATGGCCCGCGTAGCTTTGAATTCTCCCTCCGCCGGTTGATAGGGATCGGTGGCCGTGCCAATGGCAATATGCTCTCCCCAGACTTTCTCGTTTTCGAGGTCGCGTCCAACAAGCGCGCTGGCGTTCTCTTTGACGTAAATCTTCCGCTCAAAATCGCCACCGTCGAGTTCCATGTATTCGTGCGTATACCGCGCATAGCAGTAATGGCAGCCGAATTCGCAGCCGCGATAGGGATTCACCGTCCAGCTAAAGGGAACGCGCGGCGAATTGCAATGGTTCAGGATCGACCGAACGGGCAGCACGAAATATTCCGTGCCGCGCTTCGCTTCCGCCAGTGACGAGGAAGCGGCGAGGCGTGCGATACCGACCAGATCCTCTACGGGCTTCAAACTCCGGCCATTGGCCGAAGGGGGCGGAGAAGCGTCGTGAGCCTCACCAATGCCGCTGGGGGCGGCGGGAAAAAGGGTGAGGCTGGTCGCCATCGAGCGGCGCAAACGGGGCTTTGGCAGCGCCGGAGCGGCTCGAAGCGTGGTAAAAGTAGCCATCGGTAACGAACACCTCGCTGAAGTGAGTGTCGCAACTATATTCGCCTTTTCTTCGCTTTGTCAAGCGAAAACTATTCGCTATTTATTCGCCTCAACGGGCTGGCCTCCCGTACAGCCCTCGCCTCTGGAAACCCCCCAACGCTGCCGCCGTCGGCGTTCTCGCCAAAGCCCTATACTTTATTGGGAAGCCCCGTTGAGCGACGTCCACATCTTAATTGTCGATGACGACGCAGTGAGCCAGCATGCCCTGCAGCAGGTGTTTGACTCCGAGGGCTGGCGTGTCTGCGTGGTTCCATTTGCCAGCGAGGCCATGCGTGAACTCGCGCGCGGACATTGGACTCTGGTGATTGTCAATATCGCCCTCGCCGATATCACCGGCCCGCTTTTCACCACCCTGAAAGAACTCTCACAAGTCGAGTTCGATCCGGATGCGGCGCAGAAAGGGTTGCGCGTTCTTTTCCTTGTCCCGGCAATCGCCGCGCGATGGGCTCGGCCAGTCCTCCACAAGGAGCGCTTGCCTTATGCAATGAAGCCCCTCAACTTGAATGACTTTCTCGATAAAGTCAGCGACCTGCTCCTGGATGCCGGCGCCATTCCGCGCGCGATCCGCGACGTTAGCCTGCTATCAGTGAACAAGGAACGCCGCCAGAAGGACCGCCGCTCGGGCCGTGACCGTCGCAACGGCAAGATGTTCGCCTCCCGTGAAGACTACATGATGACCGAGGAAGAAATCGCCGAATACGAGAAACAAGAAGAGGAGGAGCGCAAGAAACACAAAGAAGAAGAAAAAAAACGCGAGATGCTCTAGCAGCCTGCTGAAAAGTCATTCCCTGTCATCCCGTCTACGCGGCCAGGGATCCACTCTTTGTCTTTCCTCTTTCCTTTGCGGGTGCCCATCCTGCCTGCACTGAGCGAATTCCGCGAAGTGAGCGTTCTTCGCGAAGGGTAGGTTTTTTGCTTTTCGTTTTAATGTTTCATTGTCATTCCGCCTGCCATGAGGCACGAAGGGAACCCGGTCGCCGTCTTGAGGAATCTGCTTTTGTTTTGTCTTCAACTATCGCTTTCGCTCATGCTCCCAGAGGCGGACCGCGCTGCGATCCGCAGTCTCCGCCAGCAGCTCCGCTATGGTCTTGTTCTTAACGGGATGGCGAACTGTCGGAGCGATCTCCGCCAGCGGCACAAGAACAAATCTTCGCTCAGTCATGCGCGGATGAGGAACTTCGAGTTCCAGCGTGCGGATGATGCTCGAGCCGCATAGTAAAATATCGAGATCGATCACCCGCGGGCCGCTGCGCACTAAACGGCGTCGCCCGATTTCATTCTCGATTTGGCGAATCGCGTGCAAAAGCTGGCGCGGCATTAAATCCGTTCCCGCCTCGACCACGCAATTCAAAAACCAATTCTGCGCCTCGAAATCTACAGGTTCAGTCAAATAAACAGACGACTGGCGCGTGACGCGGATGCCGTGCGCGTCCAGCGCGGCGATGGCCGCCGCAAGATGTTCTTCGCGTTCGCCAACATTCGACCCCAGCGACAAGTAGACAGTCTTCATCAACGTTGATTGTGACTCGAAGGCATTTTCAGAAAAGTTGGGGCTGGCGGCGCGGCTCATCCATGCCGAAATATTTGTAGGCGAGCGCCGTGGCCACGCGGCCGCGCTGCGTGCGGTCGAGCAAGCCGAGTTGCATCAAATACGGCTCGTAAATTTCTTCGATGGCGTCTTCCTCTTCGCTGAGCGACGCGGCCAGCGTATTCAGTCCCACCGGACCGCCGCTATATTTCTGAATGATGGCCAGCAAGAGGTTGCGATCCACTTCGTCGAGGCCGTGCTCATCCACGCCGAGCATTCCGAGAGCTTCTTTGGCCACCGCAAGCGTGATTTTTCCCTGCGCGCGAACTTCAGCGAAATCTCGTACGCGGCGCAGCAAACGATTCGCGACGCGCGGCGTTCCCCGGCTGCGGCGCGAAATTTCCTCCGCGCCCGCCTCATCCATCGCGATCCCTAGAATTTTTGCCGAGCGGTGGACGATTTCGAGCAGGTCTTCAGCGGTGTAAAAATCCAGGCGGTGCACGATGCCGAAGCGCGAACGCATCGGCGCCATAATGAGCCCAGCGCGCGTGGTGGCGCCGACCAGAGTGAATTTCTGCAATTGATACGGGTGAATGCGCGCGCCCGCGCCTTGCCCAATCACCAGGTCGATGCGGTAGTCCTCCATTGCGGGATACAGAATTTCTTCCATCGCAGGCTGCAAGCGGTGAATTTCATCGAGGAAAAAAAGTTCGCGCGCTTCGAGCGCCGTCAGCACCGCCGTCAGGTCCCCTTTGCGCTCAAGAAGGGGGCCCGAACTGATCTTGATGCTGGCGCCCATTTCGTTCGCGAGAATTTGCGCGAGCGTCGTTTTGCCCAGGCCGGGAGGTCCGTAAAGCAGAACGTGGTCGAGAGCATCGCCCCGGCTGCGCGCGGCCTCGACGGCGATTTTCAGATTTTCCTTCACGCGCGATTGCCCCACGAAATCGTCAAAGCTCTTGGGACGAACGCTGGCGTCGAGACGCGCGTCCTCGTCAAATGCTTGTCCTGAGACGACTCGATGTTTCAGCTCAACCATGTAATCCTGTTTTCGGCGAGATCGTTAATCGCCGCGGCCTGCTCGCGCGCCTTTCTCTATCGCGGCGCCGCCCAGTTTTTGCAGAGCGGCGCGAAGAAGCAATTCGAAACTCGCGCCCGCCCCACCGCGTACTTCCTCGAGCGTCTTTTCCACCGAACGTTCGTCGTAGCCCAGATTCACGAGCGCCGACGCCACATCCGACTCCACCTGCGAGCGTGATGCCGGTTTCCCGCGCGCCGGCCACTTCGACGACGGCCAACTTGTCGCGCAATTCGAGAATGATCCGCTCCGCGGTTTTTTGCCCCACGCCCGGAATGCGCTTCAGTTGCAGAACGTCTCCTTTGCGGATCGCGGGCACCAGTTCATCTAAATTCATTCCCGATAAAATCTTTAGCGCAAGATTTGGCCCCACGCCCGAAGTCGAAATCAGCATTTCGAAGCATTGCTTTTCGCGCGCCGTCAAAAATCCGTACAGCGCGATTTGATCTTCGCGCAGATGCGTGTGAATCAACAGCGTCACTTCCGCGTGCAGCGCGCCCAGCCCGGCAAACGTCGACAACGGAATCTGCACTTGATAGCCGACGCCGCCGGCATCCACGATTACTTGATTCGGCCGTTTATCAACGAGCGCGCCACGAAGCTGTCCAATCATCTCGAGCGATTATTGATTAGCGGCTTGGGTGTGTCAACGCAACACGCGCGCTCCCCCGAAATCGCCAGTTTCATCGAGCGGGATTTCCCAACCGAATAATCCGAAATTGCGGAGATTGCCGATGCATTCTTTCGTACGATCAACCCAAAAGTTGCCCGCATTCGGCACGCGCAAACGATTCCGAACACTCCGCAAGCGCTGCAAAAATTATTTCCAACTCTTTGCCGCAAATCTGATTCCTTCAAAATATTTCCACGTCTAAAGCAATCAGTAAGTGCGGGCCCATTTTGAAAAAGGAGAATAAAAATGAAATACAGCAGGCTGCTTCACTTCTTCGTGATGGCGTTGATGTTCGCCGTGGCGATTCCTGCCATGGCGTCGCCAAAAGGCGCAAAGATGTCCAACTCGGTCGCCAAGGGTCAGTTCTATGTCGTTGGCGGCGAGATTCTCAACGGCGTCACGCTGGCGTCGGGTGAGTACAATGTGGTTGCCAGCGATTCGACTCTTTCCTTCTTCCGCGGCAAGAAACTAATCGCCCAGGCTCCGATTCAATGGAAGGACGGCGCGCAGAAGACCCAGCAAAATGCGATTGTGACAGACACCGGGAAAATTCAGGAAGTTCGCTTCAAAGGCAAGAACCGTTCCGTCGTGGTGCAGTAGTGGCGCCAAAGAAAGCGCGGGCGTCAACCCAGTATCTCGCCCGCGCTCTCTTTGCTCTCCTGTTCGAATCGCTTCACGTCTCCGCGTGTCGACTCCGCTTTCGCGGACGCCGCCACGAATTCGCGGTTAGTCTTTCAGCGACTTAGGATCCGAATGGTTCTTCGGCGAATGTTTCTCCAGTGTATCGATTAGCAGCCGCGCGGCAGCCAGGAATTCCCACCGCGTGTTTCAGCACGATGTCCTTCGCCTCGATTTTTCGCCCGTAAACGTCTTTGTTCGCATCGTTATCAGGACGCAGCGTCGAGCCTTGCAGAGAGATGCCTGCGAATAGCCCGCGCGCGCGCGAGTACGTCAAAATCTCCGCGCGCATCGTAACGTCTGTATCCGCCGCGGCGTTGCGCCCCTTGGGGCCTGCGGCCGCGGAGGCGTCCGCGCCGAGCTTCACTTTGCTGCTCAGGATTGCGCTGGCGCCACGCTTGTTCATCACCAGCAGCACAAAATCGGTTGCTTGTCCGCCGAGTTGAAATCCAAAACCTCCGCCTTCCAAGCGCATCATCGTCGGCGCGCCCCACGGCCCTGTGAAGTCCTCGCCGCCGCGGCACGTCATCGCGCCAGCCCCATAGCTGCCGCTGATGCCGAACGCTACTTTGATCACCGAGGGAATCACAATCACGCATTCGGCCTTGTCGAGCAGATCCGCCGGAATGTCGTCGGGAATATCGAGGATTTCCTTCATCACCTCGCCGGCAGTCTCCAAGCGCTTATTGGCCTTGTTGTTTGCCCGATCCGCGGCGCGCGCCGCGGTGGGAGCCAGCAGCGCCGGCAGTCCCGCCAATGTTATGATCACCAAAAGAGAAAACATTTTTCGCATCGAGAAGCCTCCTGAACTGGGCATCATTGTAGTCGTTTTTCTCGGCTCGGCGCAAGAAATCGCCATCCCGCAGTCTTAAGTTCTGGAAATTTTTAGCGCAGAGGAACCCCTCGCAACTCTGCGTTTCTGGCTGCGATAAACTGGCATATAATCGCGCGCGGCTGAATTTCTGGGCCGCAAAATTCGGCAAGGAGTCCCCGTGCCCCAGCTTGTGCTTGCGAAATCCCCCTTGGCGCGCCCCACAATATATCCGGCGAAATCCATCTACATCGGTGCGTTACTCCTTTTCGCGGCTCTTCTCGGTTCGCCTTATTCTTTTGCGCATCCGCCCAAGAAGAAATCCCCCGCGCGCGTGCCCGCCGATGTTGCGCGATTCCAGCGGGACGCCGAAACCGCTCTGGCGATTCCCGTCGCCCAGAAATCCTTCATCGGAGTTCTGATTGTCGACGCGGCCACGGGCAAAACGCTCTATGAATTGAACGCGGACCGCTACTTCACGCCGGCCTCGAACACCAAGCTCTTTACCACCACTCTTGCGATGTCCGCTCTGGGTCCGGACTATCGTTTCCGCACCACGATTGAAACGCACGGCACGCTCGACTCCGCGGGCCGTTTGCGCGGCGATCTGATTCTCGTCGGCCGCGGCGATCCTGATTTTTCCAACCGCCGCATTCCTTACGACGCGAAGAATCCCATCGACGGCCCATCCGATAAGCCGCTCGCCGAACTCGTCGACGCAATCGTCGCCAAGGGCGTCAAGGAAATCGACGGAGACATCGTCGCTGACGATAGCTATTTCCCCTATGCTCCGTTTCCCGAAGGCTGGGCTGTCGGCGACATGCCTTTTGACTACGGCGCGGCCGTCAGCGCCATTTGCTTCGACGATAACGGCTTGGACGTCAAAGTAACGCCCGGCGATCACGTCGGCGCTGACGCATGGGTCGCCGTCGAACCCTGGCCCGGTTATAACGTTTACTCCTACAGCGTCACCACTGGTCCCGCCGACTCGCAACCCAATTTCAATACAGTCGAAAATCCTGGTCCCAAGCCATTCCTCCTCCGCGGCTCCATTCCACTCGGTCACGCACCCATCGACTTGGCAATGGCCATGCCCGATCCTGCGAATTACACGGCCCATGTGCTCAAGCAAATGCTTCTCGCCCGCGGCATCCGCATCACGGGCCACGCACGCGCGCTTCACGCTCCTCCGCCCAGCGAAGGAATGACGTTCGACCCTCCCCAGGCGCTCGCGCAAACGCCCGCCCCGCAGGCAAACACTCTCGTTCTCGCCGAGCATCAATCGCCGCCGCTTCTCGAAATCGTCCGCGTCCTCAACAAAGTCAGCCAGAATCTCCACGCCGAAATTCTGCTGCGTACCGTCGCAAAGGAGAAAACCGGCGAAGGCTCGCTCGCCGCCGGCCTCGAAATCGAGCGCCAGTTCCTTACGTCCATCGGCATAGCGCCCACCGACGTGCTCGTCGACGACGGCTCTGGCCTTTCCCGGGAGAATCTTGTCACGCCCCGCGCCGTGGTCTCGCTTCTCGAATATGTCCGCCGCCAGCCCTGGGGTGATGCCTATGCGTCGACCCTGCCCGTCGCGGGCGTTGACGGCACGCTCGACAATCGCATGAAGAGCACGCCTGCGGACGGCCGAATCGACGCGAAAACGGGCTCCGTCGAGCACACGCAAGCCATGTCCGGTGTCGCGACCACGCTTCACGGGGAGCGTCTGATTTTTTCGATGTTCGATAATCACAACGGCGGCACGGGCCGCGATGCTGCGCACGTCCTCGACGCTATCGCTCAGGCCATGGTCGAGGATCTCGGGACAACGTCGAAAAAACCGGCGAAGGCGCGCGCAAAAAAGAAAAACAAATGAACGCCGCCGGGGAAAATCGCAAGCGACATAAGGAAGACTCCAGCAAAATCATCACCGTTTTCGGCAGCTCGCGTCCCCGCCCAGGCGATTCGCATTACGCCCTGGCGCAGAATCTTGGCGCCGCGCTTGCCGCGCAGGGATTTACGGTTTGCAGCGGCGGCTATGGCGGCGTCATGGAAGCGGTTTCACGCGGCGCGAGAGAAGCGGGCGGGAGGACGCTCGCCGTCACCGCTGAATTTTTCCGCGCGCGCGCGAATCGCTGGGTGGATGAAAAAGTGTGCGTCGCCACTTGGCAGGAACGCCTCTTCGAGCTTGTGCGACGCGGCTCGGGCTACGTTGTCTGTCCCGGCGGCACGGGCACTCTCGTCGAGCTCGCCGTCGTTTGGGAAATGATCAACAAACGCGTGATGCGCGACAAGCCCTTCGTCGCCCTCGGCGAATTCTGGCAGCCCATCATCGACCGCGTCCGCGAAGTCGAAATCGGCCACGCCTCCAAATGGGGCGAATCCACCGACCGCCTCATCCACTTCGCCCACGAACCCACCCACGCCGCCGACTACCTCGCCTCAAAATTGTCGCGCAACGTCACCGCCGCACCCTGACAGCTTGTTGGAGAAACTCTACTCATGGTCATTCCGAGGAGCCACGCGACGCGCCTTTTGCGTCCCGAACGTTTCAACGGGGCGAGGAATCTGCATTTTCTTTGGGTTTGTGAAATGTACTCCCTCTCGAACTTTTCGACGTCATCGCACTAACGGTTCCGCAACTTGGAGCCGCGCTCTTCCCGATTTTCGAATTTCGACTTTCGTTGTTCGATCAACTTGACACTGCGCGCCCGTTCCCGCATTTTGAACTGGTGAGCCGCTCTGCCGAAGAACTCCTCGAATTTGGTCGCCTTCGCGAAATCGTCGCGCGCTACTCCACCTGCGCGCCGGGCCATCGCGCGGTTGACCAACTTGCCCCGAGCACCGACGCGGATACCCTGCGCACAGCGTTCGATCTGATCCGCGAGGCCATCGCGTATCTTCGCTCCGGCGCGGAACTCGGCTTCGGCGGCCTCGCCGATCCCGCCGACTGGCTCGCGCGCCTCGCCATGCCCTCCTCTTCTCTTTCCGCCGCCGAAATTCTCGATGCCGCGTCGCTGATGGATACATCCACGAGCTTGAAGCAAACGCTTCGCGGCGAAGCGACGGCAAAATATCCTCGCCTCGCTGAACGCGCCGCCGCCCTCGCCGATTTTCGTTCTCTCGCCGCCGAAATTCGCCGCGCCATTCTGCCCAATGGCGAAATCAGCGATAACGCTTCGCCCGCGCTCAAGCGCATTCGCGCGACGATTGCGCAATCGCGCGAAAACATCCAGCGCTCGCTCGAAAAGCTCCTGCGCGCGCGCGAAAACGATTCCCAGGAAGATTACGTCACGCTGCGCAACGACCGCTTCGTCATTCCTGTGCGTTCTGCCGACCGCCGCGCGATTCCCGGCGTGGTCCACGGCGCCAGCGCCACGGGGCAAACTCTCTTCGTCGAGCCGCTCGAAACCATCGAGCTGAATAACCGGCTCGTCCAGCTCGCCGAAGACGAAGCCGCCGAAATTGCCCGCATCCTCTTTGAATTCACGGAGCGTCTTCGCGCTGACCGTGGTCCGCTCGAATTCGCCGCCGCCACCATCGCCGATCTCGATTCGGTTTTCGCTCGCGCCCGTTACGCCCGCGAATTCGACGCTACCATTCCCGAATTTTCCGAAGGCAATCACCTGCGCCTCGACGCCGTCCGCAATCCCGTGCTCGAAGACAATCTCCGCCGCAAAGATCGCGCCGTCGTGCCCATGTCCCTCGAACTCGGCGGAAGCGAAACCATCATGGTCATCAGCGGCCCGAACACAGGAGGCAAAACGGTCGCGCTCAAGAATGTCGGCCTCGCCGCTCTCGCCGCCCAGTCGGGAATTCCCGTTCCCGCGCAACGCGCCGAGTTGCCGCTTTTCGATTGCGTTCTCGCCGACATCGGCGACGAGCAATCCATCAGCGCCGATCTCTCCACATTTTCCGCGCACATGCTGAATCTGAAATCGATGCTCGAGCGCGCCACTGCTCGCACCCTCGTCCTCGTCGACGAAATGGGCACGGGTACCGCGCCCGAGGAAGGCGCGGCCCTCGCCGTTGCGCTTCTCGAGGAATTTCGCGCGCGCCGCTCCTTGACCCTCGCCACCACGCATCACGACCGCCTGAAGTCCTACGCTTCGACGACTCCCGGTATCGTCAACGCCGCCGTCGAATTCGACGAGGAAAATCTGCGGCCCACATATCGCCTGCTCACCGGCGTGCCCGGCGTTTCCAGCGGCATACAAATCGCGCGCCGCTTGGGCTTGCCCGAACGCGTAATTGAGCACGCAAAGGCTGGACTTTCGCCCGAGACGCGCGAGGCCCGCGAACTGATCGCCTATCTCCATCGCAGCCGCGACGAAATGGAGCAAATGCAGCGCCAGGCAAAGGACGAATTGCGCCAGCTCGAAGCCGAGCGCCGCGCCCTGCAAACAGACTGGGTCGAACGCCAGCGTAAGCGCATCGTCGAGCTCGAAAAACAATTCGCCGCGACCACCAAAAAACTCGAGACCGAAGTCGCGCGCCTCACCGCCGACATCACCGACCGCAAATTCCGCGCCCAAGCGGAAAAATTCGGCGCGCGCCGCATGTCCAAAATCGAATCCGACGCGCGCAGCGACGCCGATGCCGCCGTGCTCGATACTTTGTCCTCCTCGCAGGCGGATCTTGGCGCGATGCCGGAAGTCCCCAAGCCTGTCGAACCGGAATGCCTCGCTGAAGGCATGCGCATCCGCATTCGCGGAATGAAAGAGCCGGTTGTGCTTCGGCGCCACGACCTCAGCTTCGCCGAAATTCAAGCCGGTCCCATGCGCATGAAAATTCCTCTCGCCGATATTCTCGGAATTGAATCGGAAGCCGCCGCGTCATCGGGAGGCAAATCGGGCAGCGCAGCGCCGCAGCGTCACGTCACCGTGCACTCGACGCGTGCCGACGAGCCTTCCGCGCTCGAAATCAACGTCATCGGCAGCACCGTCGAGGAAGCCTCGCGCCGCGTCGACAAATTCCTCGATGCCGCCGCGCTCGAAAACCTTCCGAGCGTCCGCATCATTCACGGCCACGGCACAGGCGCGCTTCGCCGCGGCCTCGCGGATTTTCTCTCCGCGCATCCGCTCGTCGGCAAATTTTACGCCGAAGCCGAAGACCGCGGCGGCACCGCCATCACCATCGTCGATTTGAAGGGCTAAGCATGTCCCCGGGGAGCTTTTCGTATCTCGAAACCGCACGTCTCTGGCTCGCCGAATGGTGCGACGCCGATCTTGAAAACGCACGCCCGATTTTCACCGATCCTGATGTGATGCGTTATATTAATGGCGGCCACCCTCTTGCCGATACGGAGATTCGCAATTCTATCGCCCGGCAGCAGAATTATTTTGCTTCATGCGGATTTTGCCTTTGGAAGCTGCTGCTCAAGCCCGAAGGGCGTTTCATCGGTTTCTGCGGCTTGCAGCCGCTTGAACTCGATGGCGCGAATGAAATCGAAATTGGCTGGCGCCTGGTGAAGGAAGAATGGGGGCATGGACTGGCGACTGAGGCGGCAAAGGCAGCTCTGTCCGACGCTGTGAAGCGCGCAGCCCTCTCTCGCGTCATCGCCATTGCCATGCCCGAAAATCGCTCATCGCTTCGCATCATGAAAAAACTAGCCATGCAATTCGAGCGCGCAACACGCAAAGCTGGCTTTGACGTGGTGGTTTATTCCCGGCACTTTGTATGTGTGGAAAATCCAGAAGGAGCGAGCTAGAGCCGCTTGGCTGAGGCCGGCTCATTCGCGGATCGCGTCAAGCAGCAGGCGGACATCGTCCGCGTCATCGGCGAATACGTGCGCCTGAAGAAAAGCGGCCAGAATTTCAGCGGCCTTTGCCCTTTCCATCAGGAAAAAACTCCATCGTTCTCCGTTCACGCCACCAAGCAGTTCTACCATTGCTTCGGCTGCGGCAAGAGCGGCGACGTTTTCCAATTCGTGATGGAGATGGACAAGTCCGCGTTTCCCGAAGCCGTGCGCACCGTCGCTGAAAAATGCGGCATCCGCGTTCCCGAGCCTCGCGAGCGCTCGCCCGAACAGCGCCGCGAAAATCAGCAGCGCACCGCCCTGGTCGAGATGCACCGCGCGGCGGCAAACTTCTACGCGCGCACGCTGAATTCAACCGACGAGGGCAAAGTCGCTCGCGCTTATCTCGAGGATCGCGGCTTGGACGACGAAACCATTGCGCGTTTCGGCTTGGGCTACGCGCCTTCTTCCGGCGACGCACTTTTGCGCCATCTCAAGCCGAAGTACGCGGAAAAACTTCTCGAATCTTCCGGCCTTTTCTCGCGCGACCAGTCCGGCCGCCTCTACGATCGTTTTCGCCGCCGGATTATTTTCCCCATCGCCAACGAATCTGGCAAAGTGATCGCTTTCGGCGGACGCGCGCTCGGCGACGACATCCCGAAATATCTCAATTCGCCCGAGACGCCCATCTACACGAAGAGCAACGTCCTCTATCACCTCGATCGCGCGAAAGAATCCATTCGCAAAAACGATTTCGCCGTCCTCGTCGAAGGCTACATGGACACCATCGCTGTCGCGCGCGCTGGAATCACGAATGTGGTCGCGAGCTGCGGCACCAGCCTCGCCGAAGGCCAAATCAAACTGCTCGCCCGCTTTTCGCGCCACGTGGTCGTGAATTACGATCCGGACACGGCGGGCCAAGCCGCCACCGAGCGTTCGCTCACGCTCCTGCTCGAAAAGGAATTCGACGCGCGCGTTCTCGCGCTGCCCGCCGGCGCTGATCCTGACAAGTTTATTAAACAAGAAGGCGCGGAAAGTTATGCCAAGCGCCTGCGCGAAGCGCCGCCCTATCTCGATTATCTGATCGGCCGCGCGCGCCAAATGGACCGCTCGACCGCCGAAGGCAAACTCGCCGCCGTGAATTTTCTGATGCCCTACGCGCAGCGCGTTCCGAATCGCCTGCTGCGTTCCGAACTCGCCTCGAAAATCGCTTCCGAGTTGCGCGTCGAGGAACCTGTTTTACGCGAAGCTCTTCGCCGCGCCATCGCCGAACGCCGCAGCGAAGTGAAGCCGAAAGCCGAATTGATGACGCCGGCCGTGCGTCCCGCCGAGCGCCGCCTGATGCAGATGCTCGTCGAAGCCGAAGGCTTTCGCGAAAATCTCGCGCTGCGCATCGCCGAAGGCTCGTATCACAAAGGGCTAGAGACGGAGAAGATTTTTGACGCGCTCATCGAAGCCGTGCGTTCCGGCGCGCGTCCCGAGCCCGCCGCTCTCGCCGAATCGCTCTCCGAAAACGACCGCCGGCTCCTCTTCGAAATCCTTTTCGAATCCGCTCCCGAAGGCACTTGGGAAGAAGCGGAAAGCTGCCTCAGCGCACTCAAGAAACGTCAACTCGAACAGGAAATCTCCCAGCTCCAGACGCGCCTTGCCGCTCAGCCAAGTCCCACCGAGCGCCGCGAAATATTCACTCGCGCGCAAGAAGTCCGCAAGTTGCTCGGAGAATTGCAGTAATAGGTAAATTGACGCCGCACCCCCTTCGACGCTATGCTAGTAGGGTTTGGGGCGAAACGAACGGCCGCTCTGGTGCATCTGATACTATGGGCGCAAGTTGCGCGGCACAGCCGGTGGAAGATCGGGCG
Source organism: uncultured Acidobacteriota bacterium (assembly GCA_963757905.1). Taxonomy (GTDB): domain Bacteria; phylum Acidobacteriota; class Terriglobia; order Acidiferrales; family UBA7541; genus DAHUXN01. Next base: position 52,729 of record CAVWSV010000012.1, read on the forward strand.
CGGGCGGAAAGTTTAAGGTTTTCTTCGTGGTGCGAAGCCATCAGTTTTATCCGTCATATTGTTATTGTTAAAGACTCTGCTTGCCGGGGTGTCATCTCCGGCTGAGCGAACTATTTGCTATGCGTTCTGCCTGCGGTCGAACGAGCGCCCCGCTTGGGGGAGGAACTCTTGACGTTGGCAATTGAAGAGAAATACGACCAGGTACGTCAGCTCATCAACATGGGCAAGGAACGCGGTTACCTCCTTTATGACGAGGTAAACGACATCCTTCCGGCGGAAGTCCATTCCTCCGAAGAAATCGATGACTTGCTCTCCACTTTCGAGCGCTATGGCATCGACGTCTACGAAGACCTTTCGAGCGCCAAGGCCGCCATCGCCGCCGGTGAAGCAGGTGACGCCGCCGAGCCCGTGAAGGAAGAGGCGTCGTCATCCGCCTCCGATAACGAAGTCGAGCTCGACCTCACGCCCGGCGCGCTCGAAAAAACTAACGATCCCGTCCGCATGTACTTGCGCGAGATGGGCACGGTTCCGCTGCTCACTCGCGAAGGCGAAGTCGCCATCGCCAAGCGCATCGAGCGCGGCCAGCTCCTCGTTCTGAAAACCATCACGCGCTCGCCCGTCGTGCTCAAGGAAATCATGGCCATTGGCGACGACCTTCGCCAGGGCGCCCGCTCCATCAAGGAAATCGTCCAGTTCGACGACGAAGAGCTCACCGAAGAGAAAATCGAAAACAAAACCAAGCAAACGCTCAAGCAGCTTGACCGTATCGCGAAACTCTACCTGCAAGCCCTCAAGCAGGCGCTGAAGCTCGAGCGCACCGCGAAATCCAAAAAGCGCGCCTACCTTCATGCCAAGTACGCCGTGGCGCGCACGCGTATCGAGATGTCCAACCGCGTTCGCGAAATCGAATTCAATCTGTTCGAACGCAAGCGCCTGATCGACAAGCTTCGCCAGACCGTCGAGCGCGTTCACACTCTCGAACGCGAAATCGTCAAGCTCGAGCGCCGCGTTGACGCCTCCAAAGGCGACGTTCTCGCCGAGGCGCGCCGCGACCTAAGAGACCGCCGCACCGAACTGCGCGAAATCGAAATTTCCGCCGAAGTCAGTCCCGCTGAGCTCAAGCGCACGCTGCAAATCATCGTTCGCGGCGAAATCGAAGCCGAGCAGGCCAAAAAGGAATTGATCGAAGCCAACCTCCGCCTGGTCGTCTCCATCGCCAAGAAATACACCAACCGCGGCCTGCAGTTCCTCGACTTGATTCAGGAAGGCAACATCGGCTTGATGAAGGCCGTCGATAAATTCGAATGGCGCCGCGGCTACAAATTCTCCACCTACGCCACCTGGTGGATTCGCCAGGCCATCACCCGCGCCATCGCCGACCAGGCGCGCACCATCCGCATCCCGGTGCACATGATCGAGACCATCAACAAGCTCGTCCGCACCAGCCGCCAGCTTGTTCAGGAACTCGGCCGCGAGCCTACGTCGGAAGAAATCGCCAAGCGCATGGACATTCCCGTCTCCAAGGTGCGCAAGATTTTGAAAATCGCGCAGGAACCAATTTCCCTCGAAACGCCCATCGGCGAGGAGGAAGATTCGCATCTCGGCGATTTCATCGAGGACAAGGCCGTCGTCTCGCCTTCCGACGCCGTGATCAATCTCAGCTTGAAAGAGCAGACTTCTTCCGTCCTGAAAACGCTCACGCCGCGCGAGGAAAAAGTAATCAAAATGCGTTTCGGCCTCGACGATGGCAGCGAGCACACGCTCGAAGAAGTCGGCCAGTCCTTCGCCGTCACTCGCGAGCGCATTCGCCAGATCGAAGCCAAGGCCTTGCGCAAGCTGCGCCATCCTTCGCGTTCGCGCAAACTCCGCGCCTTTCTCGAAGGCTCCGCCAACGAATTCTAATTTGCCGTCTGGACCGGCAGCATTTAGATGCTTGCGGGTGTCATTCCGAGGAGCCATGCGACGAGGAATCTGCAGTTTCGCATCCTTCACTCGCTGCCCGGATTCACAATTTCAAAAAATGACGCGCACGCCGCCACTTGCCGCTTCGGATTCTGCGCATCGTAAAAAACCGGCACCGTCATTCCCTCGTAGAGCGAGCGCGTCAGATCGGGCCCCGACTCTGAAATGGTCTTCCCGTTGGCGTCCTCGAATTCGTAGGTAATGACCGAATTGTTCTTTAATGTTTGCTGACCCGTCACGCGCGCCATCGCCACCGCTCCATTTTCCATCAGATTCTGGTCGCGAACCATTCTGACCCGCACAAAAAACGGAACGCACGCAATCAGCACCGTCAGACACGCCAGAAAAATCTGCGGCCCGTGAAAATCCGCGAACGAACGCGTGCCGTACCACAATCCATACAAACTCCAGATCAAGAATGCATCCAGGAAGAACACAACCAGCAGCACCACCGTCAGCATGACTTTTCCGCGAGGTCCCAGCCGCACCGGCCGCGGCGGCGGCAACGAAACCATGAAATTATATTGCTGCGATTTCTCCTGATGAACGCTCGCGCTCGCGGTTTTTGCAAAATCCCCCGCGTCGCCTGCGGGATTCGACGCCTCGTGCGGCGCGCGCAGTTTCGTCAACCCTTGCTTCGCCCCCGCGTACACAAATCCCAGCAGCAGAGTCGGCAGCGTCGCGAACAATATTGCCCCGGACCAATCGTGTTTCACGAAACCGAGTCCGATGATTCCAATCAGGTCGAAAACAACGATCAGCGCCGGCAAAAGCCAGGTGATGCGCGTCAGCTTCCGCACCGCCGCTTCGCGATTCCACCCGCACTTCGCGCAATACGGCGTCCCCACGGCCACATCCGCCGCCGCCCCGCACTTCGGACACGTAATTTGCGCCATAAGGAATTCTATATTGGATTTTTCGCTGGTGCGTCAGTTTGAATTTTCTTGTTCGTGGCGCAAAGAGTCAAAATTCAAACTGACCCATTACCGATTGTTCGGCAGCGCGTCATCCGTTTGACGGTCATGATGATGCACGACGGAACGCAACAAACAGGTTGCCTTTCTCGTTCGTACGCCATAATATGCAACCTGAAGGTTGCTTAAGGCTGACGGTTGCTTAACGCCGGAGGTTGCCTAACGTTGGAGGTTGCCTAACAATGCATCATCGAATTGAAAAGCGCATGGAACTGAAAGCGCCCGTCTCTCGCGTCTGGCGCGTACTCACGGACTATCGTGAATTCGGCGAATGGTTTCGCGTGAAACTCGATGGCCCATTCGTGCAGGGTCAAGTCTCGCGCGGACACATGACCTACCCTGGCTACGAGCACGTCAAATGGGAGGCCGTCGTGCAGAAAATGGAGCACGAGCGGCTCTTTTCCTTCACCTGGCCGCATCCCAAGTCCTTCGACAAAGCGGACTATCCGCAGGACTACTCAGGCGAACCCACCACGCTCGTCGAATTCAGGCTGGAGAAGACCGCCACCGGCACGCTGCTGGTGCTCACCGAGTCCGGCTTCGACAAGCTTCCCGACGACCGCCGTCTCGAAGCGTTCCGCAGAAACGATGGCGGGTGGGACCAGCAAATGAAAAACATTGAGAGCTATGTCGCGCAGAACCCGTAGCCGCATGGCCCTCAAACGTCGCGCCCACGCGCCTGTCTTTGCTGCGCTGGGCGACGAGACGCGACTGTCGCTCGTCGCGCAGCTTTGCAGGGGGCGACGGCGTTCAATCTCCCAGTTGACGCGAGGCTCCAGGCTCACTCGGCAGGCCATCACCAAGCACCTCCGAGTACTTGAGGGCGCGGGAGTCGTGCGCAGCGTCCGCTCCGGCCGCGAGAGCCTGTTCGAATTCCATCCCGAGCCGATTGGCGAACTCAAGAAATACCTCGACCTCGTCTCGGAACAGTGGGATCAGACTCTGTCCAGTCTAAAGTCCTTCGTCGAACGCTGACCGCTTTATATCGGTGTTCGTCCGCAGCATCGCTCGACTTTAATCGTCGAGGAGAAATTGGAAACCTAGTGCGATTTTCCGCTTTGCGTTTCTCCCGTAAGATTAAGCTGTTTCGATGGCTGCATTGCTGGACCTCGAAAAGTTCACGGTGGAGTTGCCGACGCCGCGCGGGTGGGTGCGCCCGGTGAACGAAGTCTCGTTGCGCATCGACGAAGGCGAAGCGCTCGGCCTGGTCGGCGAATCCGGTTGCGGCAAGACGATGCTCTCGCTCGGCCTGATGGCGCTCGCACCGCATGGCGCGCGCCGCGCCGGACGCGCGTGGCTGGAAATTTCGAAGAATGGAATCAGCGGGCGCGTGAATCTGGCCGGACTCGTACCGGAAGAAATGCGCAAATTGCGCGGCCGCGAAATCGCCATGATTTTTCAGGAGCCGATGACGGCGCTCGATCCCGTAATGCGCATCGGCGCGCAAATCGAGGAAGCCATTCGCGCGCACGAGCCGTCGCTCACGTCCGATCCGAAATTCGCCGCCGCGCCATCGAATCGCTCGAACGCGTTTCCGTCCCCGAGCCAGCGCAGCGCGCCCGCCAGTTCCCGCACCAGCTTTCAGGAGGTCTCCGCCAGCGCGCCATGATCGCGATGGCCCTCGCCATGCGCCCGCGCCTTCTGATCGCCGACGAGCCCACCACCGCGCTCGACGTCACGGTGCAAAAGCAAATTCTCGAACTCCTCATGCGCCTTCGCGACGAATTGCATCTCACGCTGCTTTTCATCACCCACGATTTGGGAGTCGTCGGCCAAATCGCGAATCGCATCGCCGTGATGTACGCGGGACGCATCGTCGAAACGGGGCCGACACACGAAGTGCTCACCAATCCGCGCCATCCTTATACCGAAGGCTTGCTTCGCGCCGCGCCCGCGTCTCAAGCGCGGCAAACTCGTCCCGATTCCCGGCGCTGTCCCGCGTCTTGATGAACTTCCGCCCGGCTGCGCTTTCGCTCCGCGCTGCCCGTATCATCGCGCCGAATGCGACGCTGCCGTTCCCGACTTGCGAGTTGCCTCGCCGGAACATCGCGCTCGTTGTATCCTCGTGCCATGACGACAGGCGACCAAAATATGGAGCAGCAAAAACAGGACGAGCAAAAGCAAATGGACCTGGTGCGCGACCGCTTCACGCGCACCGCAAGCGTCTTCGCCGATTTCGCTCTCGCCGATCGCGCCGCTGAAGCCGAACATCTGCTGAAACTCATCGCGCCATCCGGCAACGAACGCGCCCTCGACGTCGCCTGCGGCCCCGGAACGCTTGCGCGCACCTTCGCAAAACATGTCGCCTGGATCGGCGGCCTCGATCTCACTCCCGCCATGCTCGAACGCGCGCGAAAAGACGCCATCGCAAATCATCTCGATAATTTTCGCCCGCTGCGCGGCAACGCTCTCGGCATGCCGTTTCCCGACGCGACCTTCGACATCGTCGTCACCAGCTACAGCATTCATCATCTTCCCGATGCCGTCGCCGCCATTCGCGAGATTGCTCGCATTCTGAAGCCCGGCGGCAAATTCGGACTTCTCGACATGGTGGTTTCCGAAGACGCGTCTCGCGCCGCTGCCTGCAACCATATTGAGTGGGTTCGCGATCCGTCGCACACGCGCGCTTTGTCGCTCAGCGAATTCGAGCGCCTGCTCATCTCCTGCGGCTTTCGTATTCTCGCGTGCGGCACCGAAGATCATCCGCGCTCGCTCGACGTGTGGATGCGCACCGCCGGTTGGAAGCGTGGCGATGCTGTGTACGAGGACGTTCGCCGCCTTCTCGAAGCCTTTAGTCCCGGCGACACGGCCGGCTTTCGTCCCAAAATCCTGGCGCCGCCTTCACCGAAAGAAATCGCCGCCGCAGCCGACGCGCGTCCAGACATGGAATTGCTCCACACCGCTGCCTTCCTCGTGGCCCAAAAGCAATGACGGCGCGTGTCTCTTGTAGCTCAGGTCCCGCCTGCCCTGGCACAGGAAGGGTTCGCGCCGTGTTTGCGCGAACTGACCTGAGGTATTCTCTTTCGCGCGTCGTGGGATGCGATGTTGGACACGCAAGGGCCTCACGTCAGTTGCGGCAAGAACGGCCGCAACGGGACGTGAGCTACGGGGCCGGACGGCAGCCGGTGCTTCAGCCCCTACGTCTCATCGGGACTGACCTGAGGCATCGCGCGTGGCACAGGCTTCAGCCTGTGTGCCTCTGTCTTCGTAGGGGCGGGGTAAACCCCGCCCGTCGGCTTGTCGTGAGTGTCTTGCCGAACGGCGCAAAGCGCCGAGCATTCGCTTTCTGGTTCTGTCGCCGCTCAGCATGTGCTCAAAGCGGAGGACCGTTTCGTCAGGGCACGACTTCAGTTCACCCTGAGGCACGAACGGCCCTGCAGAAGAGAACGATGCAAACAACAGTGACGAATCGTAAGGGCACGGCTTTAGCCGTGCCGAAAAGCCACGCGAAGTTATGGGCTTTAGCCCCTGAGGCTGGTTCGATTTTCATGCATCGCAGAATAAAAACGCATCCGCCCGCAGCGATTCTTCGCCACGCGGCATCGGTTCCTGAGAAACCTGAACCGCGCCCGAATTTTCTCGTCACCCGAATCCGTATCGCATGACTACCGTCCCTCCACTTCTCGAAGCCCGCAATTTGCGCAAAGCCTTCACCGTTTCCGGGGCCGCCTGGGAAAACACGCGGGGCCGCACGCAAGCCGTCGACGGCGTCAGCCTGCAAATTCTCCGTGGCGAAACATTCGGCATCGTTGGCGAATCCGGCTGCGGCAAGACGACGCTCGCACGCATGCTCCTGCGCCTAATCGAGCCTGACGCTGGCGAGATTCGCTTCGCGGGAGAAGACTGGCTCGCCGCGCGCGGCTCTCAAATGCGCGCCTTTCGTCGCCGCATGCAAATCGTCTTTCAGGATCCCATGGCCTCGCTCGACCCGCGCATGCGCGTCGAAGCCATCGTCGGCGAACCGCTCGAAATCCACGAGCCCCAGCTTTCGCGTCCCGTGCGCCGCGCGCGCATCGCCGAAACCCTCGAAGCCGTCGGTCTCGCCACAGACGTTCTTCGCCGCTTCCCCCACGAATTCTCCGGCGGCCAGCGCCAGCGCATCGGCATCGCCCGTGCGCTGATTCTCCGCCCGGAGCTTATCGTCGCCGACGAACCTGTCTCCGCCCTCGACGTGTCCATCGGCGCGCAAATCCTCGAGCTCCTCGAAAAGCTCCAGCGCGAATTTTCCCTCACGCTGCTGCTGATTTCGCACAGCATCCCCGTAGTCGCGCAACTCGCCTCCCGCGTCGCCGTCATGCAGGCGGGCCGCTTCGTCGAGACAGGTCCCGCCGCCCAAGTCCTCTCGTCCCCCGAGCACCCCTACACGCAGAGCCTCCTCGCCGCCGTCCCTCGTTTACCTTGAGTTCTCTGTCCTTCAGGGGTGTCGCGAGTGTAGCTCACGCTTGCCCTGAGCTTCGAAGGGTCCCGTTCACCCTGCCTGCCCTGAGCGAATCTTGCGAAGGGACGCAGGAAGGGCTGCGGAAGTCTCTCCGCAACTGGCGTGAGGTCTTTCTCTTGGCGTCACTCCAGCATTACGCAAAACCGCTACACCTCCGCACCGTTTTGCGCTAGACTCCCGCCACCCGAAACTTTATAGCCGCCCGTGCGTAATGTGATGTACGCAAGCGCGGCAAATTCCTTGGTGGGAGGAATCAATCATGGCGACAACAACGGCGGCGGTGCCCGAAGCCCCTGAGCAACACATCGGCGCGTTCGGCAGAGTGGTCGGCGCAATCGTGAATCCGCGGCCAACATTCGCGGACATTGCGCGGAAACCGAGCTGGCTGGTGCCGCTCCTGCTGATGATTATTCTCGGCCTTGCGACCACCGCGATCTTCAGTCAGCGCGTCGGCTGGCGCGCCTTCATGGAGAAGCAGCTCGCTCAAAATTCTCGGGTACAACAGATGACGCCCGAGCAGCGGCAGCAATTGATCGACACGCAATCGAAGTATGCTCCGATTTATGGCTACGTTGGCGTCGTGATCGGCACTCCCATTGCCTTGTTAGTTGTCGCGGCCATTTTCATGGGCATCTTCAACGCAACCTCCAGCGCGGCTCTCGACTTCAAGACTTCCTTCGGCGTTGTCGCGCACTCTTGGATGCCCTACGTGATCGCCGCCCTCCTGGGAATTCTGATCTTATATTTGAAACCGCCCGACCAAATTGACCTTCAAAATTTGGTTGCGTCCAACGCGGGCACATTTCTCTCCAGCGACGCGCCCAAGTGGCTTTTGGCGCTTTGCACATCGCTCGACGTGTTCACGTTCTGGGTGCTGGGGCTGATGGCGTTCGCGTATTCGGTTGTGCGCCCGAAAAAAATCAAATTCGGCAGCGCGCTCACGTGGATCGTCGGAATTTGGGTCGTCCTCGTCCTCGTCAAGGTAGGCTTCGCCGCGATGTTCTCCTGATACACTCGGTGAATGCCTTTTCGCTTTGAAGTTCTGGCGACCGACCCAACCGGCGCGCGCCTCGGCCGCCTCGAAACTCCCCACGGCGTCATCGACACGCCTGCGTTCATGCCCGTCGGCACCCTCGGCACGGTCAAAGGGCTGACGCAGGAATCTCTCGAAGCCCTCGGCGCGCAAATCATCCTCGCCAACACTTACCATTTATACCTTCGTCCCGGCGCCGAACTGATTCGCGAACTGGGCGGCCTCCACAAATTCATGTCTTGGCCGCATCCCATCATCACCGATTCCGGCGGCTATCAAGTCTTCAGCCTGTCCGATCTTCGCAAAGTCACTGATGAAGGCGTCACCTTCCGCTCGCACATTGACGGCTCCGAGCATTTCCTCTCGCCCGAACGCGCCATCGAAATCGAGCTTGCCCTCGGTTCGGACATCATCATGGTCCTCGACGAATGCATCGAATCCTCTTCCACCGAAGACCACGCCGCCGCCGCTGCCGCGCGCACCCTCGCATGGGCCCAGCGCTCGCTCGAATATTTCAGCAAGCACGGAGACGCGCAGCGTCAAATGATGTTCGGCATCGTTCAGGGCGGCGCGCACCCGCATCTGCGCCGCAAGTCCACCCATGACCTCGTCGCTCTCAATTTCCCCGGCTACGCCATCGGTGGCCTGGCCGTCGGCGAGCCTCACAGCGTCACCTGCGAGATGACCGCGCAAGTCACTTCGCTTCTTCCCGCCGAAAAGCCGCGCTACCTCATGGGCGTAGGACGCCCCGAACAAATCGCCGACTACGTCGCCCGCGGCGTCGACATGATGGATTGCGTCCTGCCCACGCGCAGCGCGCGTCACGCTTGCCTGTTCACTTGGCACGGCCGCATCCTCATCAAGAACGCTTGTTACGCAAAAGATTCGCGCCCCATCGATCCCGAATGTCTCTGCCCCACGTGCCGCCGCTATTCGCGCGCCTATCTCCGCCATCTTTTTCTCTCCAACGAAATTCTCGGAGCAACTTTGGCCACCCTCCACAACGTCTACTTTTACCTTGACATCATGGCGGAAATCCGCAAGTCTATCCGTTTTGGGAACCTCGCGGCATTCTGTTCAGACCTTCAGGTTCGTCTCGAAAACAATGTGCCCGAGTCGGGTGCGGCATCGGGCGCGAAATTGAACAGATGACCAGCGGCTCACCGGCAGATGTCCGGCGAGTTTTTACAGCATAAGTCTCAGGGAATTTTTTTGACCTGTTCCCCAACAGCATGATGAAATGCGTGGGAACGTTTCAAGTAGGTTCGCAGCGCCAGTGCATGACGGAGTGAACGATAATGCTTCACGGCCCTTGGTTTGACCTATCTCTAGCGGCGCAACAATCCGCTGGCGGCATCGTGGCCATTCTCCCGTTTATCCTCATTCTCATCATTTTGTATGTCTTGATGATTCTTCCCGCGCAACGCCGCCAGAAAAAACTCACCGCCATGATCGCCGCGCTGAAAAATGGCGACAAAGTCATCACCAATGGCGGCATTTACGGCACCGTCGTCGGCCTCGACCCTGAATCCGTCCAGCTTCGCATCGCCGAACAGGTCAAGATTCGCGTAGCGCGCAGCGCCATTGCCGGGCTTCAGCCCGAACCGAATAAGGAGAGTTAGCGGCCCGAAATGAATTCGAATCTCAGGTGGAAAGCGCTCTTCATCCTTGCTGTCGTCCTGATTTGCTTTTACGGCCTCTTTGGCGTGCCCTCGTTTCCCACGTCCTGGGCGCAGGCAGCCGACAATTTTTCAAATCGCATGCAGCTCGGCCTCGACCTTCGCGGCGGCAGCCATCTCGTCTTGCAGGTGCAAGTCCGGGAAGCTGTTGGCAATCATTGCGACCAGACAATCGACGCGCTGAACGATCAGGTCCATAAACAAAACATTCCCGTTGGTGAAATCCGCCGCGTCAGCGACACGCAAATTCTTGTGCGCAACGTCGCCCCTGCTTCCACGGGCGCGCTGCAAGCCCTGGTCCAAAATCAGTTTCCCGATTGGACTATTTCTCAAGCGGCAGGTGAGCAAAGCGGCTTCCTTATGACCATGAAGCCCACCGTCGTTTCCGACATCGAGCAGCAAACGATGGACCAATCCCTCGAAACCATTCGCCGCCGCATCAGCGGCCTCGGCCTGAAGGAGCCCAACGTCCAATACACGGGACGCGGCCAGAACGAAATCCTGGTCGAGCTTCCCGGCGAAGGCGACCCCACTCGCGCCAAGCAAGTGATTCAGGCGGGGGGCCAATTGCGGTTGCAATTAGTTCTCGACGACACGGCATATCCTTCCGAAGCTGCCGCGCTCGCTGCGCATGGCGGCGTTCTACCTCCTGGCAGCCAGCTCGTTCCCGGAAAGGCTGACACTCCCGACCAGTCGGGCGGACAAGTCTGGTATTTGCTCAATCGCTCACCAATCGTCACTGGCGCGGACTTGCGCAGCGCCAATCCTGGCCCCGATCCCCAGTCGCCCGGTTTCTACCAGGTCAACTTTTCCCTTTCCAATGCCGCGGCGAAACGCTTCGGCCCATTTACTCAGACGAATCTCGGCCACCGCATGGCCATCGTCCTCGACAACCAGGTTCAAAGCGCGCCTGTAATTCAGGGCCGGATTGATGACCAAGGGCAGATCTCAGGAAGCTTCACGCAGGATTCAGCGAAGGACCTCGCCTTGATTTTGCGCGCCGGCGCGCTCCCTGCTTCCATCAAATATCTCGAAGAGCGCACCATTGGCCCTTCCCTCGGCGCGGATTCCATCCGCGAAGGCGTTCAGGCCTCCATTGCCAGCCTCATCGCCGTCCTGATTTTCCTCGTTGTTTATTACCGCTTGAGCGGCATCAACGCCGTGGTCGCCTTGCTTCTTAACTTGATCATTCTCGTCGCGTTTATGGCCATGTCCGGAGCCACTCTCACGCTCCCGGGAATTGCCGGTGTTGTTTTAACCATTGGCATGGGCGTTGACTCCAACGTGCTCATTTTCGAGCGCATCCGGGAAGAGCTGCGCGCCGGCAAAGCCAACGCCTCGGCCGTCGATATTGGATTCGACAAAGCCTTCGTCACCATCATTGACACCCACGTCACCACCCTGGTTTCCGCCGCCTTTCTTTTCCTGTTCGGCTCGGGCCCCGTGAAGGGCTTTGCCATCACCTTGGTGATCGGCTTACTCGCGAACCTCTTCACGTCTGTCTACGTTTCCAGGGTGATTTTCGACTGGCATCTCTCGCGCATGAACCGCGAGGCAGACTTGAGTATCTAGCTTATTTTCGTATGATTACACTATCGCTCGCAATCGCGCGACCGCCGTCCCGTTTCGGGAACATTTTTTTGCCCGCTGGTGTCTAATCCAGCAAGGATAAGAGTCGACTATGGAATTTTTTCACCAACCGAATATCAACTGGATGGCTAAGACGAAGTATTTCGTCGCTCTTTCCTTATGCCTCTTGCTGATTGGCGGCATTGCCTGGGTTCACCACGGCGGCCTGCACTATGGCATCGATTTCAAGGGTGGCACGCTCGTCATTGTCCGTTTCGCTTCCGCTCCTCCCATCGGCAAGATTCGCAGTGCGCTCGATTCCGCAGGATTGAAGAACAACGAAGTCACCAGCAGTAGCGACATCTCCAATCCCAACTCCAAAAACGACGTCATGATCCGCGTCGAACAGGGGAACCAGGGAGAGGATTCCCTCGAGGCTGCCAAGTCAACCATTCTTGCCGCGCTCCAAAAGGATTTTGGCTCCCCCAGCAGCTCGAAACCCGATTTCAATGCCATTGCCACTCCAGACCTGGCGGTCTTTCTCACCCACCGCGACCCTCTGGCGCTCGGTGCGTCCGCGGGAGATCGCTACACCCAGCTTGCCCAGAATCTGATTAACGCTCGCGACAAAGATCACGCCGGAATCCTCACAAGTTTCGATCAGCTGAGCAACATCAGCGGCGCCAACGCGGCGGTAATCAGCAGCTTGAAAGATGGTTTTTCTCTGAACAATTTCGCGATTCTCAATGCGCAGGTCGTCGGTCCCACGGTGGGCGCGCAATTGCGCCGCCAGGCCCTTCTGGCCACGCTTTACGCCCTCGCCGGCATGCTTGTCTACGTCGCCTTCCGGTTTGAATGGATCTACGGCGCCGCCGCCGTCATCGCCGTTTTTCACGACGTTCTTATCACTCTCGGCTTCTTTTGCTTGTTCTATAACAAGTTCGAAATCTCGCTCACGGTCATCGCCGCGCTCCTCACTCTCGTCGGCTATTCGATGAACGACACCATCGTCATCTTCGACCGCGTGCGCGAAAATCTGCGCCTGATGCGCCGCGAATCGCTCACCGAAATCATCAATCGCTCCATCAACCAGACGCTTTCGCGCACCATTCTCACCAGCGGCCTCACTTTTCTCACTGTTTTCCTTTTGTTCGTTTTCGGCGGCCAGGTTCTCCGCAGTTTCTCCTTTGCCATGGTCGTAGGAGTTGTGGTAGGTACCTATTCCAGTTTTGGTATTGCAGCCCCGATTGTATTGATTTGGAATAAATGGCGTGGCGGCCACTTGGCCACAGCCCCGGCTCCTTCCTCGGCGGATAAGCGCGCTGAGAAGCGGCTCGCGGCAGCTAGGAGGTAGTTATGTTTGACCAACTTGTGGAATCTACGAACAAGAGCACGACCCATAAGGTCTGGACGGTCTGGCTTTCAGCGCTCATCCAGGCGTTAATCCTCGGTATCTTGATTCTGATTCCGCTCATCTATACCAGCGCGCTGCCCTCAGCGATGATGACCACGTTCCTCGTTGCGCCACCGCCGCCTCCACCACCGCCTCCGCCTGCGGTCAAGGTAATTACGAAGCCGCAGCCAAAGTTTATCCAGCAGGGCAAACTGGTGGCCCCGACGGTCATCCCGAAAAAGATTCAAATGATCAAGGAAGAGGCCCAGCCTGATGTTGGCATGACGGGCGGCGTTCCCGGTGGCGTCCCCGGCGGATCAGCCGGCGGCGTCCTCGGCGGCATCATAGGAGGTGCGCCCGGAGGTCTCCCGCCACCACCGAAGCCCGTTGAGCGTTTGCGCATCGGCGGCAACGTCATGCAGGCGAACTTGATCCGCAGAGTCGATCCCGTCTATCCGCAGATTGCCAAGACGGCCCATATTTCGGGCACGGTCATTCTGCATGCTATCATTGCCAAGGACGGCACCATCCAAGAGCTGCAATTCGTTTCCGGCCCGCCCTTGCTCATGCGCGCCGCAATGGACGCGGTCAAGCAGTGGCGCTACAAGCCAACGCTGCTGAACACGCAACCGGTACAGGTCGATACGACCATTACCGTCATCTTTAACTTGGGCGACTAAGTTCTAGCGTATTTTCACACCCGGCTGCCTCGCGTACGGCGGCCGGGAGCACGGATGTAGCTTTGGGGGCACGAAGGCAGTCATAACTCACTGCCAATCAAATCGCTGTTTTGATCATCGAGGAGGAACGAACGTTATGCTTGCGAATTTAATGTGGGCTGGTCTTCTGCTCCTGCAGGACGCTAGCGGTGGTGAGGTGGGCTGGGATCTTCGCAGCATGTGGCACTCCATGGGCGTGCCCGCGAAAATTGTGGTCATAATCCTGTTTATTATGTCCGCTTGGTCCGTGGGCATCATGATTGACCGCGCCTTGATGTACAGCGCGGCTCGCAAACAGTCCCGCGTCTTCGTCCAGCAGGTCGCTGGCGCGCTCAAGGACAATAAGCTCGACGAAGCCATCTCCATCGCCGAGCGCAACAAGAAGAGCCACATCGCCAAGGTGGTCGCCACCGGGCTCTCCGAATTTCAGGCCGCCTCTGCGCAGGTCGCTGACGCCGAAGTCATTGAAGCCGCCAAGCGCGGCCTCGAGCGCTCCGTCGCCATCGTTCACGCGGAGATGAAGCGCGGCCTTTCCGGCCTCGCCACCATCGGTTCCACCGCTCCTTTCGTCGGCCTTTTCGGAACCGTCATGGGCATCATCAACGCCTTCAAGGGAATTTCCGCGGCGCACGCCAGCGGACTTTCCGCGGTCGCCGGCGGTATTGCCGAAGCCCTGGTCACCACGGCTCTCGGTCTTCTCGTCGCCGTCCCCGCCGTTTGGACGTACAACTATTTCACCAATAAAGTCGAAGCCTTCGACGTCGAGATGGACAACTCCTCGATGGAGCTCGTCAACTATTTCATCACGCGCCGGGGCGGAAAGAAGTAAGCCATGGCTCGTTATAAGCCAAAAGCCGGCGGCATTATGGCGGCCCCGAACGTGATTCCCATGGCCGACATCATGCTCGTCCTGCTCATCATCATGATGGTCGTCACGCCCATGTTGCAGAAGGGCGTGCAGGTTGATATGGCACGTGCGAGAAATTGGGAGAACATGCCCAACGCCGATAAGGACGACGCCATCATCGTCGCTATTTCTCACGATGGCCATTATTATCTCGGCAATCAGGACATCGCACTCGACCAGATCACCGGTACGGTGAAAGACCGCATCGCCAATCGCCTCGACAAGGAAGTCTACGTTCGCAGCGATGAGCGTGCCAAGTACGGCGACGTCAAGAAAGTCGTCGACGCCGTGCGCGACGCCGGTGTCGATAATCTCGGATTGTTGACCTTGAAAAATGAATCCAGGTCCAACAATCAGCCTCCGCCTCCGCCGCCCGGCGGCGTCAATCCGGGGACCCCTTAGGGAGGGTATTGCTATGGGAATGGCAGTTGGAACAAAGGGCACGTCCATGTCGGAGCCGAACATCGTTCCGCTCATCGACGTGCTGCTCGTGCTCATCATTATTTTCATGGCCATCACGCCCACCACTCCCACGGGAATGGACACGCTCGTCCCGCAGCCGCCGCCCAAAAACAGCAGCAGCAGGACCTGAACAACAAGACGGTCGTCGTCGTAGTCAGTGCGGATGGCAAGGTCATGATCAATCAGACGCCCACCACCTGGAATGACCTGGGTTCGCAGCTTTCGGACATTTTTAAGATTCGCGCCGATAAAACAGCTTTCGTCAAGGGCGACGATGACGCCGAATTCAGCTACGTCGCGCGCGCCATCGACATCATGCGTGGCGCCGGCATCACCAATGTCGGTCTGATCACGGCCAAGATGGAAGCGGGTCAGTAACCAAACGCAATCCCCGCTCCCGCCGTTTGATGACGTGAATTTAGCAGGAGGAATTGGCATGGGAGTTTCGATAGGAACCAGAGGCTCGTCGATGTCGGAACCCAACATCGTTCCGCTGATTGACGTACTCTTGGTGCTTATCATTATTTTCATGGCCATCACCCCGACCACGCCGGCAGGAATGGACACGCTCATTCCACAGCCACCGTCGAAGAAGATAAAGCTTCAGCCCCATCCGACGGCTGTTGTCGTTGTGGTCAGCGCGGACGGCAAGGTCAAGATCAATCAAACGCCCACCACCTGGGGTGATCTTGGCTCTCAGCTCACGGACATTTACAAGATTCGCGCGGACAAGACGGCTTTCGTCAAGGGCGGCGACGCCACCGAATTCGCCTACGTCGCGCGGGCCATTGATATCATGCGCGGCTCAGGCATTACTAACGTCGGTCTGATCACGGCTAACATGGAAACGAGTCAGTAAGCAGACGGTTTCTAGGCTGCTCAATAGTGAAGTGCGGCTTCAGCCGCTGAGGTTCGTCGCGTAACAAAACTAGAGTTAAACGCTCTGATTCGAAAAGATTAGGGGAGGAAACTAGGGATGGCACAGAGATCCCCCGTAGGTTCAGTTTTTGTCTTGTCGGCGCTGGCCGCCGTTTTAACCGTATCCGGTTGCGCCAAGCTCAAGGCTCGCGACGATCTCAACAAGGGTGTCGAAGCCTACAAGAACGCCCAGTTCGACCGCGCCATTGAGTATTTCAAGGACGCCCAGGCCAACGACCCGAAATTGTTGAACGCTCAGCTCTACCTCGGCACCGCCTATGCCAGCCAGTACATTCCCGGCGCTCCCTCCGACGAAAATAGGCGCAACGGCGAGGCCGCCATCCAGGTATTCAAGCAGGTTCTCCAGAACGATCCCAACAATCTCACCGCCATCGATGGCATTGGCTCCATGCTTTACAACATGGCTGGCACGCCCTTCAATCGTCAAATGATGGAGGAGGCGAAAACCTACCAGCAGCGGCACATCCAAATTAAGCCCACCGACCCCACGCCCTATTACTGGGTCGGTGTCATCGACTATTGGATCGCTTTTCGCACCAACGCCCAATTGCGTTCCGATTACAACCTAAAAGCCAGGAAGCCCATCCGGGAACTCGATCCTCTTCCTCCCGCTATCCGTGACGAATTCATTAAACAGGCTGGCCCCACCGTTGACGACGGCATGGACAGTCTTAAACACGCCATTCAGCTCAATCCCGACTACGCCAACGCCATGGCGTATCTCAACCTCCTCCTGCGCGAGAAGGCGGACATGGAAAGCGACCCCGCCGCGCGTCAGGCCGATGAAAAGCAAGCCGACGACCTCCTCGAAAAGGTCAAGGAAATCAACCAAAAACAAATGACCGCCCCTCCCAATTCGGGCGTCTCCCAATAACAATCCCCTTGTAGGGGCGGCTTTTGCCGCCCCGTCGTCTTTGCTATTCTCCTCCTGCGGTTTCCGGCGCGCCATTGCCCGCATGTCTCCACGCGCCAACCCTGCCCGCCTACCGAAACGCGTCTGTCATTCCGAGGAGCCAGCTTTTTGACTTTGCCCTTGCGGGTGCCCCATCCTGAGCGCCCGTCTTGAACAATGGGCGCGAAGGGTGGGGATTTTCCTCGCACACACCTCGAACTTTTGTTTGCGCCTCTGCTGTGCGCCATGGCGGCTTGTCTTTGCTGCTCGCCTTGTCTTTGCTCCATCCTCCTTTTTTGCACCGGTAGTCGACCCGCATGCCTCCACGCGCCAACCCTGCCCGCTTACCGAAACGCGTCTGTCATTCCGAGGAGCCATGCGACGAGGAATCTGCTTATCGCTTTTCCTCGGCGTTCTCAGCTTCCGGCACGGGGGCCGCACTTCTTTCCGCAACCGCCGGGTAGGACAGGCCGCTGCGTGCCACCGGCCCGTGCATTTTAGGGATCGGAGCTTTAGCTCCGACATTCAATCGACGTTGGTTCTTTTTCCCCTTTGCGCGCTTTCTGCGCAAATCTCTGTACCGCCAATGTTGGCGAGAAGGCGACCGATGGTGGCTGTGGAACTGAGGCACAAGACAGGATTTCAGCAGCGCGCTTCAGCTACCCTTGCAAAATGCGCTAAGTAGCTCTACAAAAAAGAGTTGAAGCCGTGCTAATCGCAACAAATTGCGATTTTCTTTGCGCCCCTTTGTCGCCATCCGTGTTACTGCTGAAACTTCCGCCTTTCCGTCGTACAATGCTCTTATCGTGAGTCCAGAAAGCAAACAATCCGCGGATCCAATCGCTCAACGCATTCTCGATTTGCATTTCGTCGAGCTGATGGACAAGGTTCGCCACAATCGCCCCGGCGACGATCTGGATCTCCTTCGACGCGCCTACGATTTCGCCTCCGAGCAGCATCGCCTGCAGCGCCGCGCATCCGGCGAGCCGTATCTATCTCATCCGCTGGCCGTGGCCAATATTCTTGTCGACATGAAACTCGACGTCACCACCCTCTGCGCCGCCTTGCTTCACGATATCGTCGAAGACACCAGAATTCCCGCCGAGCAAATTTCCGAAATGTTCGGCCCGGACGTGGCTCGCGTCGTAGAAGGCGCCACAAAAATCAGCCGCATCGATCTCCTCGCTCCGGAGGCGCGCCAGGCCGAAAACGTTCGCAAGATGCTCCTCGCCATGGTCAACGACGTTCGCGTCATCCTGGTGAAGCTTGCCGATCGCCTTCACAATATGCGCACCCTCGAATATCTTGCGCCCGATCGTCAGGAGCGTATCGCCCGCGAAACACTCGATATTTACGCTCCCGTTGCCAACCGCCTCGGCATGGGCTTGATGCGCAGCGAACTGGAAAATCTCGCCTTCCGCTATCTCGAACCTCCCGCGTTTCTCGAATTACAAAAAAAAGTCGCTACCAAGACCAAAGTCCAGGAAAAATTCCTTCACGAAGTTCAGGACGCCATCCGCAAGAAAATGGTCGAAAATGGCCTTCCCGCTGAAGTCGAGGGCCGCACCAAAGGCCTCTATTCGCTCCACCAGAAAATGCAACGCCAGCAGCGCTCCTTCGACCAAGTTTACGATTTGATGGCCGTCCGCGTTATCACCGACACAGTCAAGAATTGCTACGCCGCGCTCGGCGTTGTCCATCAGATTTGGCCCCCGGTCCCGGGCCGCTTCAAGGACTACATCGCCATGCCGCGCCCCAATCTTTACCAGTCGCTCCACACCACCGTGATCCATTCCGGCCAGCCGTTCGAAATTCAGATCCGCACCCAGGAAATGCACCGCATCGCCGAGCAAGGCGTCGCCGCGCACTGGAAATACAAAGATGGCCGCGCCCCTTCTGAAACCGATGACCATCGCGTCGTCTGGATGCGTCAGCTCATCGAGTGGGTGCAGGAGATGGAAGAGCCCAGCGAATTCCTCTCGACTCTCAAAGTCGATTTGAACACCGAAGAGGTCTATACTTTTTCGCCCAAGGGACGCGTCGTTGTGCTCCCTCGCGGTTCCACTCCCGTTGATTTCGCGTACTTGATCCACACCGAAGTAGGTCATCAATGCGTCGGGGCCAAAGTGAACGGCCAGATGGTTCCTTTGCGCCACGTGCTGGCCAATGGCGATGTCGTTGAAATCGTCACGCAGAAAAATCATGGGCCCAGCCGCGATTGGCTTAAATTCGTGCAAACCTCGCGTGGCCGCAGCAAAGTTCGCCACTGGATCAATCTGCATGAACGCGAGGAAGCCACCTCCGTCGGCCGCCGCCTCCTCGAACGCGAAGCGCGCAACTCCGGGTTGAGCCTGAAGAAGATTTCCGACGCGGACTGGCAGCGCGTGGCCTCCGAATATGGCTGCGGTCGCATCGAGGATCTTCATGCCGACCTGGGCTACGGCAAATGGTCCGCGCGGCAGGTCCTTGCCAAGGCCTCTGGCCAACCCCTCGCCGAATCAGCGGAAGAAAAATCTCCCAAGCTCGTCTCCACCGTCAAGCGCATGCTCGGAATGCAGAATGCGCCCATCC
This sequence comes from uncultured Acidobacteriota bacterium, assembly GCA_963757905.1. Taxonomy (GTDB): domain Bacteria; phylum Acidobacteriota; class Terriglobia; order Acidiferrales; family UBA7541; genus DAHUXN01. The sequence goes on from CAVWSV010000012.1 coordinate 72,267, forward strand.
AGGTTCGCGGCCACGATGATCTGATGGTCTATCGCGCGAAATGCTGCAATCCGATTCCCGGCGACGATATTGTTGGCTACGTCACCCGCGGCCGCGGCGTCGCCGTGCATTCCAATTCGTGTCCCAACGTTCAGAATCTTCTCTATGAAACCGAGCGCCGCATCGCCGCCGAATGGGCCGGCCCAACTGAGGCGGCTACTTTCCCCGTTCGCCTCCGCATCCTCACGGAAGATCGGCCCGGCATGCTCGCTGAAATCACCGCCGCGATCAGCGCCGTCGACGCCAATATTCGCACCCTCGAAAGCGTCGGCGAGCATTTGCACGCGAAAATTGAGATTGCCCTCGACGTGCGCGACCGCAAGCAACTCGAAAAAATCCTCCTCCAAATCAAGAAAATTCCTGGCATCTTCGACATCGAACGCGTCTACCACGTTTAGCCCGGCGGCGTTTCGCGCAGCGTCATCGGACGCGCGCTTATTTGCCGGCCCTATTGTCGCTTCGGACATCTCTTTTCCCGCCATCGCTCTTCTGCGTTTACAATCGCATTTGAGATGCCTCGCCCCTCCTCTCCGCGCTCTCTGAATTGCCGCTTCGCGTTCTCGCGATCCGCACTTTTGCCTGCGCTCGTCTTTGCTTTTCTTCTCGTCTCCGGATGCCATCGTGTCCTGCCCACAAACACAATTCCGCTCGACGGCGCTGGCCTGAGCTTCTCCGCCATCCAATCGCTGAAATCGCTCAATATCACCGACGCCGAAGTCGCCGAAATCGTGAAGGCAAAGCAGGGCGGCCTCTCCGACGATGGCTGCGTCGCCCTCGTTCGACTCGCGCATTCCCGAAACGAGAAATTCCACATCGGTGACGATGTCACTCAATTGCTTGGCGCGGGCGTGTCCGAATCTACTGTCCTCGAGCTCGCAAAGCTCGATCAGATCGGCTTGTGGACTGGCGAAGCCCAGGCCATGCGCCTCGCGGGTCTCTCCGATGAGATTATTTTGGAAGTCGCGCATCGCCGCGCCGCTGGCCAGCCCGTGCTTTCCGGTGTTTCTCTTGCGAATTTCAAAAACACCGGCATGAGCGAAGGAACATTGCTGCAACTGGTTCGTCGCGGCGTTCCCGATAGCGAGGCGCCGGAAATCATCAGACTTCGCCGTCGTGGCTGGTCCGACGTCCAAATTCTCCGCCGCTACCCCGGCCGTGGCTGAACCGCCGGTTCGATTCAAATCGTGATCCGCGTTCGCCGCTTCTCATTCATCACTTGTCACTAGCTACTGGTTTTATTCGTCGGTAGAATCTTCCTGCTTTGACTTTCTCTTTCACAAAGCGTTTCTGCAGCGGCGCACTCGTCGTTGTTGCGCTCGTCTGCCTTTCGAGTTGCGCTGTGCCTCTCGCTCCCGGCTATCAAATCGAAAAACAATCCATCACAGTGCGCTTTGTTCCCGGCAATCCGCCGCATCTCGCCATTCGTGCGCAATACCGTCTCGCAAACGTTGGCAACGCTCCGCTCGATTTCATTGAAATTGCATCGCCGAGCGAGAAAGGCTTCGGACGCGGCAATCTTCTCGTCAAAATCGACGGCCGGCAGGTCACCCCTCAGCGGGAAAAAGGTGCCGAAACCACCGAAGGCGAAAGCGCCACGTCAGAGACGTGGCCCACTGTGTGGCGCATTCCGTTCGTCTCGCGCTGGTCCCGTCGGGCGCGCAAAAATCTTGTGATCGAATATGATTTGGCGGCGACACCGGCAACGGATCCGCGCATGTCCATTGCTTCGAACGCATTTTACTTAAACGATTCCGGTTGGTTTCCTGATCCGATTTCTACGAAAGCGCTTTTCGCCAAGGATGTCACGCGTCCTGATCCCACCGATTTGATCATCGACGTTCCCGCGAATTTTGTCGCCACGGCAAGCGGCGAACCGCGCGGCGCGCACAAGGCCCGCGGAGAAACGGAATTTCGTTTCCGCCTGCGCAAAAACGATTTCGACCCGTATGTCGTCGCGGGTCAATACCAGCAGCAGACGATCACGACAGCTGACGGCACGGTCGTGATATGGACATTCAAACCAATCCCCGCTGCTCAAGCACAGCAAACCGGAGCGCAAATCGCCGCGGCAGCAAAATTCTATGCCCAAACATTCGGTCCCCTGCCGAAAAGTATAAAAGCAATCTACGACATCGAGCTCCCCGAGCATGCCCCAACTTACGAAAGCCTGGAAACCACCGAGGGCGCCTTTCTTCCAGGTGTCGTCTACGATTGGCTGCTGACGTCAAGAAAATCCTTCTTGAGCGGGCTTGGGAACGCCGTAGCCGATGTGTTCGGACACATAACATTGGGATATACATGGTTTGGCCACATGATTGTTCCTCGCGCGGAGGCGTGGAGCTTACACGATTGGCCTCATCATCTATGCTGAGGATCTTCAGAACGAGCGAAGCAAAGCGGGGACATCACGGAACGGCGAAATCGTCTCCAGTTTGGAAGATTATGACCGTGACCGCACCGGGGCCGTGGAAAAACCGCTTGCATTCTTGGCTCCCAGCGATCCAGAAGACCAACTGCAAATCGGCGGCGACAAATCCAGGCTTTTCTTTTTCGCGCTTGAAGACAAATGCGGGCGCGAAAATCTTGAGCACGCCATCGCGCACATGGTCTATGCTTTGCGAGGTCAGGAATACGGCTACACGGACCTTCGCGCAGCACTCGAACAGGAATGCCATCAGGATTTATCGAGCATGTTCGCCGCTTGGCTCGACCAGAAAGGCATTCCCGCTGACTTTCGCGCCCGCTACGAAAAGTCGAACAGTATGAAGTAAGTTGATGGCCAGCGGGTACAGCAAATGGCGCGGGTTTTGTAAGGGCACGACTTCAGTCGTGCCGTAAATCTGCGACGTGAGAGCGGCTTTCGCGTCGTGTGCGTCCCGACGTTGTTGGTCGGGAAGCCGCTGAGGGATATGAATTTGACTTTTGTTGCTCTCTGCTAAATTTTGGCGCGGGTTTTGTAAGGGCACGACTTCAGTCGTGCCGTAAATCTGCGGCATGAGAGCGGCTTCAGCCGCTGGGGGTATGAATTTGACTTTTGTTGTTCTCTGCTAAATTTTGGTTTCATTTATAGGAGGAATCGTGAAAGAAGTGATCTCAACGACGCATGGCCCGAAAGCAATCGGCCCGTATTCGCAGGCGGTTCGCGCCAACGGCTTCGTTTTTATTTCCGGTCAAGTGGCGTTCGATCCCGCGACGAGCCAGCTTGTCGAAGGCGACATCGCCGTCCAGACCGATCGCGTGCTGCAAAATCTGAAAGGCATTGTTGAAGCCGCAGGCTCGATGCTCGACAAAACCGTGAAGACCACCGTTTTTCTGAAGGACATGAACGATTTCGCGAAAATGAATGAAGTCTATGCGCGCTATTTTCCCGCGAATGCGCCGGCGCGTTCCACGGTGGAAGTGGCGCGCCTGCCGCGCGATGTCCGCGTCGAAATCGATCTGATCGCTCTGGCGTGAAAGCGAAGTCTGGGTGGTGGGTCAGTTTGGATTTTCTTGTTCGTGACACAAGGAGTTAAAATTCAACCTGACCCTTGCCGAAGTCTGCAAAATCTTGACTGAGGGTATTGCTGCATGCAAATCCGCCACGATTGGACGCGGCAGGAAATTCGCACCATTTTCAATCTGCCGCTGCCTGAATTGATTTTTCAGGCGCAAACAATTCATCGCGAATTTCACAAGCCCGAGGAAGTGCAGCTCTGCCGCTTGCTTTCGATCAAGACCGGTGCGTGCCCCGAGGACTGCGCGTACTGTTCGCAGAGCGCGCATTACAAAACCGGCGTCGCCCGGCACAAATTAATGGAGCCGGCCGCTGTTCTTGAATCCGCGAAACGCGCGAAGGCCGACGGCGCGACGCGATTTTGCATGGGCGCTGCGTGGCGCGATGTGCCGGAGGGAAAAGAATTCGAGAATGTGCTCGAAATGGTCCGCGGAGTTGCGGCGCTCGATCTGGAAGTCTGCTGCACGCTCGGCATGCTGACCGAAACGCAGGCCGGCGCGCTGAAGGAAGCTGGCCTTACCGCGTACAATCACAACCTCGATACCTCGCCGGAATTTTACGGCCACATCATCACCACGCGCGTTTACGAAGATCGTTTGCAAACCATCGCGCGCGTGCGCAAGGCGGGAATCACGGTTTGCTGCGGCGGAATTCTGGGCATCGGCGAATCGGAGGAAGATCGCGTCGGCTTGCTGCATCAGCTTTCGAATTTGAATCCGCATCCGGAGAGCGTGCCGATCAATGTGCTGGCGCGCGTGGAAGGCACTCCGCTTGCGAATGTTCCGGAGCTCGACGCGATGATTATGGTTCGCGCGATTGCCACCGCGCGCATTTTGATGCCCGCGTCGCGCGTACGGCTCTCGGGTGGGCGCCACAAACTTTCGCGCGAGGCGGTCGCGCTTTGTTTTCTCGCCGGCGCGAATTCCATTTTCACCGGCGAAAAACTTCTGACCACGCCGAATCCCTCGGTCGACAACGATATGGAGCTGCTCGAAGACCTCGGCATGAAAGCAATGCAACGTGACTGACGCGAATGAAATGCAATTACGCGAACGCATCGCCAGGGAAATCGAAAGCCTCCGCGAGCGATCGCAGCTTCGCTCACTCGAAATCCTCGGCGGCGTCAATTTATGCTCGAACGATTATTTGGGACTCGCGGGCGATCCACGGCTCAAGCGCGCGGTAATAGAAGCCGTCGCGTCTGCGACGCAGGTTGGCGCAACGGGCTCACGTCTGCTTTCCGGGAATTCGCGCGAATGGAAAGAATTGGAAACTGAATTCGCAGAATTTGCCGGCACTGAATCGGCGCTTTATTTTACTTCGGGATACGCCGCAAATGTGGGTTTGCTCAGCGCGATTTTGCAGCCGGGCGATACCGTGTTTTCCGACGCGTTGAATCATGCCAGCCTGATTGATGGAATTCGGCTTTCCGGCGCGCGGAAAATTATTTATCCGCATGGCGACGTGGAATTTCTGGAGCAATCGCTTCGCGAGAGTTCGCATCGCGAGGGCGCGAAAGTGATCGTGACGGAAAGCATTTTCAGCATGGAAGGCGACGTGGCGCGCATTGAGGATGTCCTGCGCCTCGCGACAACCTATAGCGCGGAATTAATTGTGGACGAAGCGCACGCATTGGGCGTGCGCGGGCCAGAGGGGCGAGGCGTGGCTGCGGAATTAAAACTGGAGCGCGAAATATTTGCCATCGTCTATCCGTGCGGGAAAGCGCTGGCGAGCGCCGGCGCGTTCGTCTGCTGTGGCGCAGCGCTGAGGGATTTTCTGGTGAATCGCGCGCGGACGTTTTTATTCAGCACGGCGCTGCCCCCGTACTTCTCGCGGCAAATTCGCGCGGCGCTGGCCATTGCGCGCGAGGAAGATTCGCGCCGCAAACATCTGCATGAAATTGCGAATGCGTTGCGCGCGGAATTAGCCGCTGCCGGCCTCAATTGTGGCACGAGTTCCACGCAAATTGTTCCCGTGATTCTTGGTAGCAACGAAGCGGCTCTGCGTGTTGCGGCTCAGTTGCAAACCGCCGGCTTCGCGGTCCGCGCCATTCGCCCGCCGACCGTTCCCGCGGGCACGGCGCGCATTCGTATTTCGCTGACGAGCCGTATCACTCTTGCGGAAGTTCATCGTCTCGTTGCCGCGATTGGCGCGGCGGTGCATCCACGCGATCTTCCAGCGGCCGAAGCGGCGACGGTCGCTAATGCCTAGCCGCTTTTTTATTACCGGCACGGACACGGGCGTGGGCAAAACCGTGGTTTCCGCATTGCTCTGCGCCGCGCTCGGCGCGATTTACTGGAAGCCGATTCAAACGGGAACGCGCGAGGGCACCGACCGCGCCACGGTGACGCGCATCGCGCGCCTGCCGAAAAGTCGTACCGTGCCGGAGGCGTATCGTTTTGCGCCGCCTGTGTCGCCGCATCTGGCCGCGCGGCTGGCGGGAGTGCGTATCAATCTGCGGAAAATCAAAATGCCGCAAATCGCGCCAGCGGAGAATTTAGTTGTCGAGGGCGCGGGCGGCGCGCTGGTGCCGATTAACAGCACGCAACTGATGACGGATCTGATGGCGCAGCTCAATCTTCCCGTTCTTGTTGTCGCGCGGACTTCGTTGGGCACGATCAACCACACTTTGCTCTCGATTGCAGCGCTGCGGGCCGCACGGATCGATGTTCGCGGAGTGGTGATGGTGGGGAAGGCGAATCGGGAAAATCGCGCCGCGATTGAACGCTACGGCGACATCGAAGTGGCGGGAGCCGTCCCGCTGCTCGCAAAAATAAATCGCGCCGCGCTGCTGCGCGTTTTCCGTGAACATTTTAATCGAGAGGCATTTGCAGCATGAGTTCGAGCCTTCGTGTGTGGCATCCGTTCACGCAGGAGGCGCTGGATCCGGCGCCGTTGCGCATCACGCGCGCGCAAGGCGTCTACGTTTATACGGCCGATGGCCGGCGATTCATCGACGCAATTTCTTCGTGGTGGGTGAATCTCCACGGACATTGCCATCCGGCGATGATGTCCGCAATCGCGGAGCAAACGGCGAAGATGGACCACGTGCTGCTCGCCGGCTTCACGCACGATGGCGTGGAGGAACTTTCGCAGCGCCTGCGCAAGGTGTTGCCGCGCGAGTTGGAGCACATTTTCTTTTCGGACGATGGTTCAACCGCTGTCGAAGTCGCGCTGAAAATGGCGGTGCAGTACTGGCAGAATTCAGGCCATCCGAAAAAGCAATCCATTGTGGCGCTCGAGCACGCTTATCACGGCGACACGGTTGGCGCGATGTCCGTGAGTGACGATTCGCTTTTCAACGATCCGTTCCGCAATTTCCGTTTTCCGGTGCATCGTGTGCATTCGGCCTATTGCCATCGCTGCCCCGTCGGCAAGACGCGCGCAACTTGCGATATTGATTGCGTCGAACAGCTCGCGCGGCTGCTCGAAGAAAAACACGCCGAGATCGCGGCAGTGATCGTCGAACCGCTGCTGCAGGGCGCGGGGGGAATGATCGTGCATCCCGTGGAATTTCTTCAGCGCGTTCGCAAACTGTGCACGGAACACGATGTATTGCTGATTGCCGACGAAGTTCTCACAGGTTTTGCCCGCTGCGGCAAAATGTTTGCGTGCGAACTGGCGGGCGTCGTGCCGGATTTGATGTGCCTGTCGAAGGGAATCACGGGCGGAGTGCTGCCGATGGGCGCGACGGTTTGCACCGGCGAAATTCATCGCGCATTCGTCAGCGACGATCGCAGCCGCGCGTTCTATCACGGGCACTCGTACACAGGGAATTCATTTGCCGCAGCGGCGGCCATTGCCAGCCTTCGGATTTTCGAGAGCGAGCCCGTCTTTGAACGCATCGACGCCATTGCGAAAATTCATCGAGAGCGCCTGGCGGCAATCGCAAAGCATCCGACGGTGGGCGATGTGCGCTCCATCGGCACCGTCGCTGCCATCGAGTTGCGCGCGGACGATGCCGGCTATTCGTCGCGACTGCGTCCGAAGCTTTACAAATTTTTCCTCGACGCGGGCATTCTGCTGCGGCCGCTTGGGAATATCATTTACGTTCTGCCGCCGTATACGATCACCGCGGACGAACTGCACTACGTTCATGATCGCATCGCCGAGTCGCTCGCTCACTGCGAGGAGTGGTCCAAGCCCTCCGCCTCCGCCCATTCCGCCTGACGATTTTGATTGGCTGCGAGCGATAATCTATGCGACGCATCCGTGGGGAAACAGAGATGAGGTGGGAATGGTGGGCCTGGACTGACTTGAACAGTCGACCTCGCCCTTATCAGGGGCGCGCTCTAGCCACCTGAGCTACAGGCCCACGGGAGCGATAATTTTAGCACGAGCCGGAGGATGCCGCACATGGCGTTTCATTCTTACATTATTCGCAGCGTCTCGACTGGCCGCCTCTACATCGCCCACCATTCTTCCCGTTTTGCTTCATGCTTCATCTCCTGAAAGGGTGTAGAGTCACGCACCAGGAGGCTTGCGATGATTTACTTGCTATGGGTAATTGTGATCGGCATCCTCGCTGGATGGATAGCGGGGAAAATCATGCACGGCGGCGGCTTCGGCTTGCTCGGCGACTTAATCGTCGGCGTGATCGGCTCGCTTTTGGGCAGCTTTATTTTCGGATTGCTCGGACTGAGCGCCTACGGACTGATTGGACGGCTGGTCGTGGCGGTTATCGGAGCCGTCATTCTTCTGTGGCTCATTCGGCTGGTGAAGAGAAAATAAAGAGGAAGTAAAGCGGAGTTACGTCAGGTGGCGGCGAAATATTCGGTGAGGCGTTTGTGGAGTTCGGCGATGGCGCGATGCAAGTCGGCGATGCCTTCGGTGCGGTGGCTGACGTCCTGAGCTTTCAAATCATCGAGCAGGTCGTGCGTGAGCGTGGTGGCTCGGCGGATGCGTTCGAGCGTGAGGAGCGAAAGCACAGTCGAGGGATCGCGATGCTGAATTTGCCGCTCGCGCCACTCTTGCACGGCCCATGCGGTCTTCCGCACGTGGTCGACGGCATCGCGGAAATCACGCAGAATTAAAGGATCGATTTCGCCGGACTTGATGCCTTGCTCGAGAGTCAGCAGTTCGGCGCTGGTCTTGCGAAGCTGGAAATTCAAACCCCAAAACGATTCGTTCGGCGCGAGCAATTCGACAGCGATGCCCTGTATCGCGCCGGCTCGTGAGCGACGCACCGCGGCCATGCGCGCCTGAGTTTTTTGAGCCGTCAGCAGGTTTCTTAATTCCGCCTCGATGCCCATGGTGGGATAGTTGCGCATCTGCAGCAGGGCGCCGTGGGCGTTGACTTCCGTGGCTTGCGCGCTTTCCTTGAATTGCGCGCCATTGGCTTCGCGCCAATTCACTTCCAGAGGTACGACGACCGGGTAACGGCTGCTGCGCCGGTGCTCCGGTCCAGATGATTTCTCGGACGATGATTTTTCCGCAGCCACTTCTTGCCTCGGAGGGAACGTCCTAATGTGCTCCGTTTTACACACGATTGGCAAGAAGGAAATTTGGCGACTGTCGCAATGGCGCTACCCGTCAAGGGGGGCGACTCCAACCGCGGATTTGCCGTATAATTCAGCGGCTTTAAATGGAGGATGACGAATGAGGCGGGCAATTCTCGTAGCTCTGATATTTTTTGTGGCACCGCTATTTGCATTCGCGCGGCAAAACCGCGCCGCTTCCGATTCCACGGCTGCTTCCGGAAAGAACGACGCGACCGTGCAGCTGCTCAAGAAATTGGTGAACGCGCCGGGACCGTCTGGTTTTGAGGAACCCGTAGCAAAAATCATGGTCGAAGAAATGAAGCCGTACGCCGCGAAAATCAGTTACGACGGTTTGGGTTCAGTGATTGCCACGCAAGGCTCCAGCGGGCCGCGGATTATGCTCGACGCGCACATGGACGAACTCGGAGGGCTGATTCGCCGCATCACGCCGAACGGTTTTCTGAGCATGCAAATGCTGGGAGGATGGTTCGATCAGGCTTTGGTTGACCAGCGCTGGTGGATCATCGGCTCGAAAGGGCCAGTGCTCGCGGTCACGGGGATTCGCGACGTTCATATCGCCTCCGCCGAAGAACACACGAAAGTGTTTCCGCGCGATTCGCTTTACCTCGATATAGGCGCGAAGTCCGCGGAGGACGTTCATGCGATGGGCGTCGAGCCAGGCGATCCCGTGGTACCCGATTCGCCGTTTGAAATTTTGAACGGCTCACAGAATTATCTGGCGAAAGCATGGGACGATCGCATCGGGCTGGCCGTGATGATCGAGGTGATGCACCGGCTGGCGCACGCCGCGCACGCAAATCAGGTTTTCTACGCGTCAACGGTGCAGGAGGAAATCGGCCTGCGCGGCGCGATTACTGCCTCGGAGGTAATCAAGCCGGACGTGGCCATCGCGCTCGAAGTGGGCATTGTCAAAGACGTTCCGGGAGTGAAGCCTGAAGAGGCACAGGAAGTCTTGGGCGGCGGACCGGGCGTTTTCCTGTGGGACGCGAGCGAGCTGCCGAATCGCAAATTCGTCGCGCTGGTGAAAAACGTCGCGGCCGCGGATTCCATTCCCCTGCAATATGATTTGATTACCGGCTACGGCGATGATTCGGCTGCGATTCAAAAAAGCAATGGCGGCGTGCCTACCGTGAATCTCGTTGTGCCCACGCGCTACACGCATTCGCACAACGGCATTATCAATCGCGGCGATTTCGATCACATGGTCGATTTGGTGACGGCGTTGATTGAAAAATTGGACACCGCAACGGTTGCGAACCTGCGCAACTTCGCGCCGTCGCCAGAGTAGGTATGCGTCATCGCCGTCGGCGAAACGCGAACGGCACCGCACGCGGCCCATGACCTATTGCCATCCCTGCGCCACCGGCCGGCAGCAGACCGCTCGCCCACTGCGGCAGTTCTGAATACCGCACCGGCGCCGCGCTTGCTCGGTTTACCTTGCCCGCGCCCGCCCGCCGTGGCGGGCGACTCGCAGAGTCGCGTTGCATTTCGACGCGCCCTTCTCGAAGGGCTTGCCCGCTTGACGCGCCGTAGCCTTGGCGAAGGCGGGCCGCCTCCCGCCGCTGCCTCTCTGCTCGCGTCACCGCCACAACCGTTCTCTTCCTCCCCTCGAGCATCACCTTCACCCGTCGCCACCGGATCGGTCCGCGCAGCCAGCCGCGTTCCCGCTCGCGCCTCGTTTCCTCCCGTGCCCGCTCCAGCTTCTCGAAGCTCGCCGGTGCGAACGCCCTCATTTTCCTTCTCATCCGGTCCGGGTCAGCCTCGAACCGCTTCACCAGCTTGTTCACCCACGTGTGACTCACGCCCAAAAATCGCGCCACCCGGTACTTCGCCCACGGCCGTTTTGCTCTCGTAGGGACGCTGCTTGCCGCGCCCGCGCGACTCTGCGAGTCGCGTTCCACGTCAACTCCCCCACTTGCTTGCCGCGCCGAAGCCTTGGCGAAGGCGGGCCGCTTTCCACTGACTGTCGTCATCCACCACTGCCACACCAGTTGCTCGATGATCCGCGACTCCAACCCGCTTCGCCACGGCAGCGGTGCCCTCTTCCGCGCCGCCCGCGCCTTCTGTATATTTACCCGCCGTGATTGCGTGGCCCTGGCTGATTTATGTCCAGACCCTGGTCCTCCCATTCGCTTTTGCCTCTCTGAATTTGTTTTTGCCTGCTCGCCACTAGCCTGCCCTGAGTGAATTGGCGAACGGTTCACTTGTCACTCGTCACTACCTTTAAGCCCTCTCCGATTTGCGCCCAAGCCCCTTTCCCCCCCATTTCTCCTCCTACTAAATTAGCCCCCTCAACCCACAGGGTCGACCCTGAGCTTGTCGAAGGGCGCTCACATATGCCTTCTCCTTTCCAAGTCTCTAGCCTTTTAGGCGCATTCTACAGCGCCGACGAAAGGTCAAATGCCGAAAAAACAAAGAGCCTCGAAGGTTCGCACTTATCGGTCGTTCGAGAGATAATCGATCCCGTCTGGTCCGGGTGCCCAAATGAAGAAGATTGCGATTCTCGGATTACTTGCGTGCGCGTTTGCCGCCCTGGGTTTTGCACGCAATCAGGCGAAAAATCCATACCAGCCGACGCAACGCGTGACTTTGTCGAATGGCTTTTCGATGGAACTGCCGGTTGCGTGGATACCCCGTATGAATTTGCGCGCTGTGCCTCCTGAAAAACTGGCAAGCTCCGCGCCGCCCTTGACGTTCTCTGAGATGCACATCTGGGATAATCCGACTGACTCTTCCGTACTGGAATTGGGCGTGTCGAATAATCCGTTTCTGGGCCTCGACGAGACCGCGCTGGACACGCAGATTGACGGTTCCACGAATTCGAGTCCGGCGCTTCTCGATTATCTTTTCTACTTTTTCTTTCCGCCGCCGCGGGGTTGTCTTGATAGCGCCGCCGCAGCATTCCATTCAAAAGTCGGCGACACGGATTCTGGCTCAACAGATGGAGACAAATCGCGCCTCGATTTCGATCTTTCCTATGACTGCGTTTTTTTGCCGACGCTCGCGGATTTTTACGCCAGCCAGTTGAGCTGCGTCGCTGCACATAAGCCGCGCGAACGGCGCCACTCATTGGCGAGGCCGCGCGCAGCCGTTTTACTTGGCATCCATGGAAGCGGTGCAGTCGAACGATTTGACGTTTTATGTTTTCGAGGCGCAGGCGGAGTCGCCGATTTCCCGCGCGGTGGTGAATCATTTCAATTTGCCCGACACACTCGAGGGCGCGCAGGCGGATTTCTTTTGGGCCATTGGAGCGCCCACGCCGTTTCCGTTCATCCGTGATTCGACGCGCAAAAATATTCCCCTCATTCATGTGGCTTACGCCGCCGTCGGGCCGGGACCGAACAAACGCCCCGAGTTTCTGCATCTGCTGCACCAGATTTCCGCGCCCTGGGGCTCGCCCTACTGATTGTTTTTCGCCGGCCCTCGTAGGGACGCGGCTTGCTGCGCCCGCGCGACTCGCAGGGTCGCGTTGCGCGTTGGCGCGCGTTTGTGAAAATGGACATATCGATAAAAGAATGGCGAAAATACTCGATTAGAAATGACCTCGATCGTGTTTTTTCAATGATTTGCATGAGGTTCTAATTTCCCATATTTACTCGATTAGAATTCAAAAAGTCCATAAAAAGCGAAAAGCCGCGTCGGCGCGCGGCCCGCCGCCATCCCCGGCCTGCCCGGTACCGCCGCCCGCGCGAGAGGCGAAAAAAGCGCGTTTTCAGTCCCGATTATAAATTGCCATCTGGCGTGTTTTGTGCAAGTTAGCATTTTGCTACTTGTGTTTAGCGTCCGATTAGAATTTTTAAGGAGCAAGATCGAGCTATGCGGCTTTGGTTTGTGCAATCTACGAGGTGTTTGCGCTATGCAAAGCGCATCTTGCGGCGAAGATAAACTGACGGCTGAGACGGAGGGTTTCGCGGGGCTAATCGCTTGGATTCTCGTGGAACGGGAGCTCATCTGTTTGGTCTGACCTCAGTAAAAACAAAAGCCGCATTTCTGCGGCCTGCCTCGCAAAAAAAGCCAGGTTTGTCACGCGCGGCCGGTAAGCGCCGAGCGCACAATACTGTTTACCATATAGATAACTATAAGTCAAGGAAAATCGCGTGCTTGTCGCGACGGAGGATCTTGCCTGGCAAGACGAGCGGCGAGTCGAACACATCGCGCGAGTGAAGCGCGCGAAAGGAAAGGGACACGAAAGGCGATCTGTTCGGCACGGTTGAAACCGTGCCCTTACGAGGCGGAGCCTGAGCTTAGCGCGGTTGCCCTTCGAAGGACGCTCACGGTAAAAACCAGTGCCCTTACGCAAGGCATTCGTGAGCCGGGGCATGAGGCTGCGATCTAGGGCAGGGGCCAGCCGGGGATGATGGGGTCGATTTCGCGCATCAGGCGGATGGTTTCGGCGAGGGCGACGACGATTTTCTGGTAATGGTCAATGTCGTCGGAGGAGAGTTTGCGGCCTTTGCGGTCCTTGAGCCACTTTTCGCAGACCTGATAGCCGCCGATGTGAAATTCCCAGACTTGGTCTAGTGCGCGAGGTATATCGACTAATTCTGATCCCCGCCGCGCTCCTCTTCTTCCTCCTCCTCTTGCACCACGGCTTCGGTCGGCGACAGTGTTGGAACCCTTTTGCCCGCGAAGAAATCCGCGATCAGATGCTCGATTTTGTCCACGGATATGGGATTGGACGGAAGGCCCTTGGCGAGACTGCGCCCCGGATGAAGTGTGTCCCATTTCGACCTCACCTGCTTCCGTCTACCCTTTCCCGGTACATGGATGCCGAAGCCCTCGATTAGAACGTTCCACGGAGGCTGAAAACGCTCAATGGTCGAGCCTCGCCTAGCGGTATCCAAATGTCATCGCATACCAGGTAGCGACAGGAGAAATCATCGATGCTGAGGTTTTCCACTTCCTGTATCGACTTTGCGTGTTCTCGTAACCTCTTGAGAAGCGCCTTGCGAGGGTCCGCGCCAAGCCCGAAGCCGCCCTTTCTCGCGCCGGGTGGAACCGCTTTACCGACATATATCGGTGCGGTTAGATTCTGCCGAGAATTCTTCGTGGCAATGGACTTATATGGCCCGAAGCGCCCAAAGTAGTAGATCGCATAAATTCCGGCACCATCGAAGTTTTCTTCGGGAGGAAGTGGGCTTGAGGGTCTCTTGAGCATGGCCTCGGCAAGGCTCTTGGCCAAGTTTAGCTTATCGAGTGGATTGAATGATCTGTCAACCATGTATGTTAATGGCCGAATTTCTTGTCAGAGTAGTTCGCAGTTTCTTGGCAAGGAGTTCTGCTAGCATGACAGGTACAGCGTTTCCGATTTGGCGCATGCTCTCCGTCCAAGAATTTGGGAACACAAACGAATCCGGGAAGGTTTGAAGGCGAGCGCTTTCGCGTATCGTGAAGTAACGAGTAGAACCCCCCGGTAAGGCAAGTGTGTTTTCCCCGCCGGGGACGCCGTGCACGCCTGCCTTGAGTGTCTTTGCCGGCTCGTCGAGCGGACTACCTGTGTGGCCGGTGTAGCTTCTAGCGCCGCCAATTGCGAAATGTGTCAGGCCAGGTTCCTCGCTCGTGCGCTTCGGACTCGGTTTCGGAAGGTTGGCTATTGCGTCTCGCACGGTTCTCCAGGGTTTAAGGCCCGGCGGGATGAGGCGGCCCTTGAGGTTGCGAATCGATTCAGTCCATTGCGCGCGGGGCGGTGGTCGGTGCCGCGTTGGAATTTGATGCCGCTCCCAGTAATCATTCGAGCAGTATTGTTCCCATATTAGGGAATCCGATGCATGGGTAGGAGAAGGAAAGGACCATTCGACACCAAGATCCGCGCACCGCAACCATGAATAGACGCTCTCTTTTTTGCGGCACACCGTAGTCGGCTGCGTTCAGAATTCGGTGGACAAGTCTATAGTACAAGCCGTTGTGCCGCCCTCTCGTGTGGTATTGCTCCAGCCTTGCGAGATGTCCAATCCAGTGCTCGTTCGTCTTGCGCCGTATCTCCGGGTACGTGAGCATCAATTCGATATAGCTGAAGTATTTGAGACGAAGTCGAAGGAGTCCGCGCACGTTCTCGATAAGTACGGCGAGCGGCCTCACGCGTTGGATCACTTCGATTGTTTCAGGGAATAGGTTTCGCTCGTCCGAGTGGCCCTTATGCTTCCCGCCGATCGAGAATGGCTGGCACGGGACGCCAGCGGCTAGCAATTCGATATCCTCAGGGATTGAACGGCAGTCGAAGTCGCGGACGTCGCAATTAGCCACAGGCCAGCGATGCATGTGCTCGACGCGTCGCCTCTTTGTTCTCTCGAATCGTCTCGCAGGAATCTTTATCTCGCTCCACGACGGCAAGATGATTGAAACCTGCGCGACTAATTCCAAGCGCTAATCCCCCGGCGCCGGTGTAAAGCTCAACGCTTTGCATCATTGCTCTCCAGGAATTTCATAACTCTGTTTTGAAGCGAATCCCGTCTCGCCAATTGGCACTCCCAGACGATGTGAACTCTCCACTTGTCTCGTCGGAGGCGGGCGATGTTCCGTAGGTCCCGTCGGCGATTCTCCGTCAACTTGGGAAGCCAAAAGCGCAGCCTTGATTTTGGGAGCCGCGCAAGCGCACAGCCAGGATGGCGGTGCCAAAAACAGCCGTGTACGAAAATGATCTTCTTTTCTCTGGGAAAAACCAGATCGGGTTTTCCTGGGAGGTTGGAAACATGGAGCCGGAACGTGCGTCCACATGCGCGAGCGATCTTTCTCACTAAAAGCTCCGGTTTCGTGTTCTTGGAGCGGACGAGCGCCATGCGCGCGCTACGCTCGCCCCGAGTAAGCGTATCCATTGGCCGATGTTAGCGCACTTCGCGGATAGTACCGCAATTTGCCGCCAGTGTACCAGCGATGAATCGAGGTCTTGGATGAGGCTTCCGAGGGCTGTGTAGTAAGAGTTCTCGGTGGCTTGGTCGCTGCTCCGGATGGTTTTGAGTTCGGCGACGTATTCCTTGAAAGGCATCGCGGGGATTATATATAAAACAGTGAATAGTGGCGAGTGAGTAGTGAGAAGCTGAGCGCAAAGAGTGGAAAAGCGAAAGCAGATTCCTCGCCACCGTCCCCGAATTATCGGGGCCGGGTTCCCTTCGCGAAGGCACTCAGGGCAGGCGGAATGACAACGCAAGGATGAGGACGAAAACAAAAAAGCCCGCCGATTTCTCGGCGGGCTTTCGCTTGTCTGTAAGCTCTTAAAGGCAGTGACTAGTGGTCAGTGGCGAGTGGCTAGTCAACTGCCTTCGGAATTTCAGCTCTTTGCAATCGGATACAACCAGTCAGAACCCGTCACGATAATCTTGAGAAATCCTTCGGCAAGAAGCCTCAGGATGAAATTTTCTGTGACGAAAATTTCACCGAGACACCCGAATTCCCATGAGGTGTCACGGGAACTGGGCTTGCCCTAAGCAACTCGTGAGAGTTACAGAGAGCTGGGCAGCCGGCACCTGCGTACAAAACAGGTTGTGCTGCCGTTTTCTTTAGAAAGGAGGTGATCCAGCCGCAGGTTCTCCTACGGCTACCTTGTTACGACTTCACCCCAATCATGAGCCATACCTTGAGCGCCTGCCTCCTTGCGGTTAGCTTGGCGATTTCTAGTACAGCCCACTTTCGTGATGTGACGGGCGGTGTGTACAAGGCCCGGGAACGTATTCACGGCGCCGTTCTGATGCGCCATTACTAGCGATTCCGGCTTCATGCAGTCGAGTTGCAGACTGCAATCCGAACTGAGCGCGCTTTTTTGCGATTAGCTCCCCCTCGCGGGTTCGCGACGCTTTGTAGCGCGCATTGTAACACGTGTGTAGCCCTGGACATAAAGGCCATGCTGACTTGACCTCATCCCCACCTTCCTCTCCGTTATCCGGAGCAGTCCTCGTAGAGTTCCCCCTTGCGGGTGGCAACTACGAGTAAGGGTTGCGCTCGTTGCGGGACTTAACCCAACACCTCACGGCACGAGCTGACGACAGCCATGCAGCACCTCTACACCAGTCCCTTGCGGGAAGTCCCTGTTTCCAAGGATGGTCCGGTGCACTTCAAGCCCAGGTAAGGTTCTTCGCGTTGCGTCGAATTGAACCACATGTTCCACCGCTTGTGCGGGCCCCCGTCAATTCCTTTGAGTTTCAGCCTTGCGACCGTACTCCCCAGGCGCAGGACTTATCGCGTTAGCTACGGCACGAGCCCCGTACAGGGCCCACGCCAAGTCCTGATCGTTTAGGGCTAGGACTACCAGGGTATCTAATCCTGTTTGCTCCCCTAGCTTTCGTCTCTCAGCGTCAGTTGCGATCCAGCGGGCCGCTTTCGCCTCGGATGTTCCTGCAGATATCTACGCATTTCACCGCTACACCTGCAATTCCACCCGCCTCTCTCGCACTCTAGCACGGCAGTTTCGGGAGCAGTCTCAGGGTTGAGCCCTGAGATTTCACTTCCGACTTGCCGCACCGCCTACAGACCCTTTACGCCCAGTAATTCCGAGCAACGCTGGCCCCCTACGTTTTACCGCGGCTGCTGGCACGTAGTTAGCCGGGGCTTCTTATACCCGTACCGTCAGGCCCTTGCGGGCTTTCGTCCGGGTCGAAAGGGGTTTACACTCCGAAAAGCTTCATCCCCCACGCGGCGTCGCTGCGTCAGGCTTTCGCCCATTGCGCAATATTCCCCACTGCTGCCTCCCGTAGGAGTCTGGACCGTGTCTCAGTTCCAGTGTGACCGATCGTCCTCTCAGACCGGTTACCGATCAAAGCCTTGGTGAGCCGTTACCTCACCAACTAGCTAATCGGCCGCGGGCCCCTCTTCCGGCGCATTGCTGCTTTGAATCCCCCAGTCGTAACCAAGGGAATGTTATGCGGTATTAGTCTCGCTTTCGCGAGGGTATCCCCCACCGAAGGGAAGGTTGCCCACGTGTTACGCACCCGTTCGCCACGCGCCCACACTCTGTATTGCTACAAAGTGCTGCGCGTTCGACTTGCATGTGTTAAGCACGCCGCCAGCGTTCGCTCTGAGCCAGGATCAAACTCTCATTTGAAACTGGTGCTCGTCAATTTTTCGCGAAACTTGCGTTTCGGAAAAACTGAAAAGCGAACTGTTGATCGCTCGGTTTCTCAAAAAAACCGAACGGGTTCTGGCTTGTTTTATCCGATTGTCAAAGAGCAGGAACTTCCTGTCCAGCAGGAAGGAGTGCAGACAAACCCCAATACTACAGATGAGAGGAGTGTCTGTCAACCACGATGATGAGGCCACAAGAGGAAGTTTTGCACAGTGTCTTTGTGCAGGCAAATTACGGGCCCGACGGAAAACCGAGCCCGTTTTTACTATCTACCTGAGTGCCTCATTTCCGTCATTTCGGATGAGGTGTCGGCCTCTGCAGAGGAAACTTAGCCTCTCTGGCCAACTTTCAAATTGTTGGTTACAGAGAAAACGTTCGGCACGGAATTGGCGCGGAGCGTGGCTAGATGGACATCCGTTTCATTGTCCACGTAACCGACGAGCGTCACGTGGCCGTTGTTCACGATGATGTGAATCGAGGGATTCACGCCCATCGAGTAGCCGCTCAGTTGAGCTTCCGAAAAGATCGCGCGATACTCGGCGCGCCGGATTTGATTGTCAAACCCCGATAGCGGCAACACAGTGATGTTGTCGACGACATTGCCGACGCCCTCGATGTGCTTGACCGAAGCGAGTGCATCGCGCTTGGTCGCAGGATTGACAACCTGACCGCTAAGCGTCACGTTTTTTCCGTTGATCGAGTATTCGAGATTGTCGAACACGCCATACCAAGGCAGCATGGCGAGCCGATGATGTACTTGTTTGTTCAAGAAACCGTCATACTTGGCGGTGCTGGCCGCACTGTCCCGCTGCGTTACTCTGTTCGAAGCGGCAAATCCGCCAGGAGCCGCCATCAACAACGTGGCGGACGCCAGCGTGACCATCCCGGCCAATTTCGTAAGTCTATTCGTGAGGTTCATGGCCCATCCTCCGTTTTTTCTGTGATTCCCCAAGTCCGTCATCTTCTATGTCCATCACATTGGATGCCGATTTTGCGTTCGAGGATTGCGATGTAAATGTATGTATAAAATAGACATAGCTAATATTCGGGGTGGTTGAAAAGCACCACTTGATGGGGCCCGAAATGGGGAAGGCGGTTTCGAGGATTTCACGAAGGGCCACGAAGTGATTTGGCGCCTATCGGTTGGGCAGGGGCTGGCTCGGTGAAGATTATTGCGCTAATCCGACGCGACGAAGCAAGGCTTGGAAGCGTGGGTCGCTGCGATATGGGTCATAGATGGGGTCGACTTTGAGAGCGACGAGAGAATTGGAGCGTTCTGCGAATGCCTCCTGCAAGCAATTGAAGAGTTTTTCCTTGTCGCCCATGCCCGCATAAGCGGCGGCAAGCGCGACGGGAGAATCCACTTGTCCACGCCGGTTCGATTGTTCAAACTTTACCAACGCGCGCCGAGCTTCGACGAGCTGACCGGCGCGGCCATATACATAGGCTTGCAGAGCCCAGATTCCGGGCGAATCGTCGATGCGACGGACTTTCTCAGTGTCGGCCAAAGCCTGGGCGAACCGACCCTTCTGGACGTAGGCACTAATAAGAAGGCCCCTGGCCCGGGGGAAAGTTGGTTCCATATCAAGGACTGTGTGAAGTTGTTCGATAGCGCGGTCGTACTGCCGGGAGTAGAAGAGAATGGCAGCGTGATCGGTGGATATGATGAGCGACAATGGATCAAGCTGGCGTGCGCGTTCGCTCTCCGCAAATGCTTCATCAAAGCGGCCTTGCCAGGCAAGGTACTCGGCATACCACTGGTGAGCTGTGGGGTAGTTGGGATTTAACTCGATGGCGCGACGGAATTCCCTGCCGGCGGTCTGCCAGTCCCAATCGTAATTCTCGGCAATCAGAGCGAGAGCGGTGTGGGCTTCCGCCAGGTTTTCGTTAATTTGCAGGGCACGCAACGCCGCCGCGCGCGCCTTGGGGATGAGATCCCCGTCCGGGTCCAGATTGTAGCTGCTAGTGAGCGCATAGGAGTCAGCCAAGCCGGCGTAGGCCAGGGCATAACGGGGATCCTTGGCGATGGCCTGCTGAAAATAGTCAATTGCCTCCTGAAACCCCTGAGGGTTTCTCTTGTTCAGGAAGTAGCGGCCTTTCAGATAGAGGTCATATGCCGCATAAGAAGCCGGGGCGGGGGGTTGAGCAGGAGCGATGCGTCTGGGGGTGTCGCCGAGAGTGAGCTGTATCTCATCGGCGATTTCTTGTGCAATTTCCTCTTGCAGAACGAGAATGCTGGTCAGTTCGCGATCGTATTCGCGCGACCAGACCGTCCTTTGATCGCTGATTCGAATCAACTGGGCTGTGATACGCACGTTCTGGGAATCGCGGCGGACGCTGCCTTCGAGGACGTACTGGATTCCCAGATCGCGAGCGATTTGTTGCAGGGACTTTTGATTGTCCCGATAATGCATCACGGATGCGCGCCCGATAACTCCGAGGCGTTGGGGATTGAGTTGACCGAGTTGAGCAATCATTTCCTCGGTGAGACCGTCGCTGAAATAATCCTGAGACGCGTCTCCCGTAAGGTTTTCAAAGGGAAGAACCGCCAGCATTACGCGGCCGGTTGGCGGCTGAGGAGCGCGAGGAGAACGCGACCGCAGAAGATAAGCACCAGCCGAGACGATCAAGACGATAGAGATCGCCGCGAAAATTGGCCAGAAGCGAAGAGCCAAGTTCCGCCGAGCGGGATAGTCAGGAATATTCGTGCCGGCTGAATTCTCGGGAGTGATTTGCGGAGCAGAAATGGTCGCGTTCGCAGGGGCTCGGCGACGTTTACCGGGGCGATGAAGCGATAGCCGACGCGCGGGACGGTTTCAATGAAGCGCTGCTCATCGGCGGAATCTCCCAGAGTGCGGCGGAGTTTTTTGACGGCGGTGTTTACGCCGTGCTCGAAATCCACAAAGGTATCCGCGGGCCAGAGCTTCGCTTGCAATTCTTCGCGAGTGATTACCTCACCGGGACGCTCCAGCAACAAGAGCAGGATTTCAAAGGGCTGGCCATGAAGCTTGAGGCGAACGCCGTGCTTGTGAATGGTCCGCGCGCGAGAGTTCACGGAAAAGTCGGCGAAGTTGAACAGGGGCAGATCTCGAGGAGCCATCAGGGGGGTGAACGAACCTCCAAGATTTGTGTGGAGTCTACACCAAGCGGGGTGTCAAAGGCAAATGGGATTACGTAAGTAACTTGCATTCAGTGTGTTGGCGAGTCACCTTGTGACCTCTAAGAAATCACCCTGCCTCCATTGCCTCTAAGAAGAACTTGCCTGTAATGTCGCGCAAATCTAGCGGGTGTGCTTCGCCATAACTTTGGGAGGTTCGCTTAGGGCGAAAATGTGCGAATGCAGTAGTGCTACGCCGGTAGTAGTGCGTAAAGCGGCTTTTTTGGAGTTTTCTGCGGAGCCCAGGAGGCATTGATGATGCGGGATGTAAGAGTGCGGGTGAAGAACTTTCTGAAACGATCTCAGGTGTGGGTGGGAACGATCGCGCTGGCGGGCGCGGGGACGGCAGTTGCGGCCGTCGTTACGATTCCCAACCTGTTCCCGTTTCTGGATTCAACGGGTGCGGTGGCTACATTTACGCCAGCGGGTAAATTCGTTGAGAGCGGGGCATTTTTTCAGAGCTTGGGAACGAACGGGCGGACGTGCGCAAGTTGCCACGTCATTGGCAACGCGATGGGGCTGAGCGCTAAACACGCGGAACGCGTCTATGAGCGGACGAATGGCACGGATCCGTTATTTGCCGCGGTGGACGGGGCTGTGTGTCCGACGGCGACGCCGGGGCGACCGCTGAATTTCAGTTTGCTGCGGCAGAACGGTTTGATTCGGATTGGGCTGCAATTGCCAGCGAGTTTGCAATTTACGATTACGGCGGTACACGATCCGTATGGATGCGCGCTGGTCACCGATCCAGTTAGCGGCGTGCAAACGGTTTCGGTGTACCGAAGGCCGCTACCTGCAACGAATCTCGGCTTTTTGAGCGCGGTGATGTTCGATGGCAGGGAGAACATTGCACCGCTGAGCAGCCCGGCAACGTTTTCGGCGAATTTGATTACGGATTTGAAGCATCAGGCGCTCGATGCCACGACCGGGCACGCGCAAGCTCCGCTCCCGGGGCCGTCGGATGCAGTGCAAACGCAGATCGTCAATTTCGAACTGGCGCTGAATTCGGCGCAGGCGTTTGATTTCGAGGCGGGGAACTTGAACGATGACGGTGCGAACGGTGGTCCGCGCTTCTTGTCGACGGTGCCATTCTTTCCTGGGATCAACGATTCGCTGGGGCCGCCGGCGCAGTTCACTCCGAATGCTTTCACGATTTATTCGAAATGGCAATATTCAGCCAACTCGCAGCGGCGTTCGATAGCGCGGGGCGAGCAGATTTTCAACACGCACGCCCTGACAATCACGAATGTGCGCGGGCTTAACGATGCGCTGAACGTGCCGGCGATCAATGGCACCTGCACAACGTGCCACGACACGCCAAACGTCGGCGACCATTCGCTGCCGGTGCCGCTGGAAATCGGCACAAGCCGAACGGTGAATTACGAAACAGATTCCACGATTCAGGCGGCAGTGAGCCAACTGTCAATGCCGGATCTGCCCGTGTTCGAGATCGTGTGCAATCAGGGACCGTACGCCGGACAAATCACCTACACTTCCGATCCCGGGAAGGCGTTGCTGACAGGATCGTGCGGCGATGTGGGCAGAGGAAAAGGGCCGATTCTGCGAGGGCTTGCGGCGCGCGCGCCTTACTTCCACAATGGGGCGGCGGCGACGCTGAACGAGGTGGTTGATTTTTACAACGTGCGGTTCCAGATGAATCTGACACCGCAGGAGAAGCGCGACTTGGTGAATTTCCTGCAAGCGCTGTAGCGGATTTGTGGCGGCAGGGCAGGGGAAAAGGGACCGGAAATTGGTGACGGGAAATTTGCGTCCCTTTCCCTTCTCTAGTTTCCGGCACCTGTGCGACCGGACGACGCCGACCTATTGAGGCTCACACAATACAGGATCATGATTGCGTACAGGAAAGCGGCGCCGAGCCGCCGCACTCCATAACTAGATCGTCGTAATATTGTGCGAGACTCAGTAGTTGGGAAATTTTGGGCAAGCTTCTGCTGCAACCATACCCCGTGGATGAGCATCCTCAGTAGGTCATTCTTCCGTAGGTCATTACTTTGAATTCTCATATATTTATATTAAGGTTCGCGCGTTTCGCTTAAACTTGGGGGTCGTGAGATAGGGCGGATTTGGGCGAATGATGTAAACTGCGCGACGCGCGCAGGGCGCACTTGCCAGTTACAATCGGGGGAAACCTGGGGGATTTAGGCGTCCGAGCTGAACAATATTCCCGCAGTGTGCTCCGCAAACAAAATCGATGGAGGATTTAATGAGTTTGAAACGCTTGCTGTTGGTGGTCTTCGCGGCGCTGATGGCGCTGTCGTTTAGTTCCGGGCGCGTTGCGGCGCAGACCATGACGACGGGGGGTATCGCCGGCGTAGTGACCAACCCGAAAAATGCGGTGGTTCCGAACGCCACGGTCACTCTACAAAGCAACGCGAAGGGGACGACGCAAACGACGACGACCAGCGACACAGGGACCTACCAGTTCGGGTTGCTGGATCCTGGTTTGTACACGGTTACCGTGACGATGACCGGCTTTCAACCAGCGAGCAAGGAAGTGACCGTGCCGCTGGGACAGCCGGTGATGGTGGATTTCCAGCTGAGCGTGAAAGCGAAGCTGCCGACGGAGCGCGTGGGACCGGGGTTGATCGAAAAGGAAAACGGCAACCTGGACATTACGCTGACGCACCAGCAGGTTCAGCAGGTGCCCAATCCCGGCAACGACATGACGTATCTGGCGCAACTGGCTCCGGGCACGATAATGAATACGGAAGGCGGGACGGGAAATTTTTCGAACTACGGCATGCCGGCAACTTCGAACCGATTCAGCCTAAACGGGATGACCGACAACGAGCCTTTTGAGAACATCAACAATTCGGGAGCCACGCGGTTGCTGCTGGGCACAAATGAAATTCAAGAAGTGAATATTGTGAGCAACGGCTACACGGGAAATTATGGGGAATTCGCGGGCGCAACGATTAATTACGTGACCAGTTCGGGCGGAAACAGACTTCACGGGAACGCGAACTACACGTGGAACAGCCGGATACTGAACGCGAACGATTTTTTCAACAACGCGGCTGGAATTCCGCGGCCGTTCGATACGGCGCATCAATGGTCGGGATCGGTGGGCGGGCCGCTGAAAAAGGACAAGCTGTTCTTCTTTTTCAACACGGAAGGGTTGCGGGTGCTAATTCCAACGAGCCCGCTGGTGGTGACACCGAGCCCGCAATTCGAGACAGCGACGATCACGAATCTGATTAATTCCGGGCGCAGCGACGTTGCGAGTTTCTATCAGAATTCAATTTTCGGAAATTTGAATAACGCGCCGAACGCGAACAGTGCCTTGGACAATCAGTTTCCCGGGCAGTTTACGGGCACCAGCGGCCAAGTGGTGCCGACCGGAGACGGTTGCGGAGCTTTCAATCTGAATCCGTTGTTTTACGGCTCGGGCGCCCAGCCATGCGCGCTGGGTTACCGGGCCACGGCGAGCAATTTCTCGCATGAGATGCAATTCGCGGGGCGCGTCGATTACGTTCCGGGCGCAAGGGATCGCGTGTTCGTGCGGTATCAGCGCGATATGGGGACGCAGGCGACGTACACGGACCCAATCAACTCGGTATTTAATGTGCAGAGCTCGCTGCCGGAAGATCAGGGACAGCTAGCATGGACGCACGCTTTTGGGCCGTCGACGGCGAATCAGTTTCTTCTTGCCGGGCAGTGGTATTCGGCGGTCTTCAATACCGCAAATCCCACATCAGGAATTTTTCCGACAACTCTGGCGCTGGCCGACGGAACATTCTTTAACACGGCAGGGCCAAATCCGTGTGCGAATGCGCCGCTGGGGCAGGGCCCCGTGCTGCTGGGAGGAGAGGGCTGCGTGATTCCGCAGGGGCGCGCCACGACACAGGTGCAAGTGTCGGATGACCTGTCGAGAACGTTTGGCAGACAGACGATAAAGATCGGCGGGCAGTTCCGAAGAGTGAATGTGAGCGACCACGGGTTCGGGCAACTGCAGAGCGGGCTATTGGTGGTCAACTCAATCAACGATTTTTATAACGGAGGAGCGACAGGCGACACGTTGACGCAATCGTTTCCGCAGGCGCTAGATCAACCGATCGCGTATTACACGGCGGGCGGGTATCTGGAGGATGATTGGCGCTGGAGCAGCACGCTGAGCTTTACCTTCGCCTTACGGGTAGAGCACGATTCGAATCCCATTTGCAGGCATCTTTGCTTTTCGCAGCTGAGAGCGCCGTTCGACTTCGTGGCAGGCATAACGTGCACGACGACGGTCACCGGGCAGCAGAGTTGCGTGGGGAATAATCAAGCGCAATTGCAGAACGTGCCATACAACCAGGCCATCAACGTGAACCAACTGCAGGCGGTACCGGGATTCCAGAGCCTCGAATGGCAGCCACGGTTTGGATTTGCGTGGCAGCCCTTCGGCGCGAAAAGCAAGACGGTGGTGCGGGGCGGAGCCGGAATCTTCTACAATTTGTTCCCGGTGTCGCTGGTGGATAATTTTGCGCAAAACCCGCCGAACGATGCGACGTTTGTAAGCAAGAACGATTTCATCATTCCCACCGCGCAGGCGACGAACGGCGGCAGCATCTTCCAGGACTCGACTTTGACGAACACGAATTTCCAGAACGGATTTGTGACCGGACTGACGCTCAATCAAATTCAAGCCAACTCGTTTAACTCGACATTCACGCCACCGAACATTTTCACTTCCGAGAAGAACACAAAAATCCCACGGTACTACAAATGGAACCTGGAGATTCAGCACCAACTCGGTGATGCGACTTCGGTAAGCATTGGGTATGTGGGGAATCGCGGCAGGCATGAGCCGATTATCGACAACTCCGTGAATGCGTTTGGATTTGGGACTTTGGGGGCACAGGCGCCCGATCCGCGATTCACCGGCGTTACGGCTCTCTACTCGGGCGGCAGCTCGAAATACGACGGCGGGACAGTGACTTTGACGCACCGGCTGAATGGAGCGTGGGGCGCGGGAATCGTTCAGGCGAGCTACACGTACAGCCATGCGTCGGACCAAACTTCGAATGGGGGCGTTTTTCCATTTTCGTCGGCGAGCTTGCTGAACCCGCAGGATCCGTTCAACACACAAGGGAATTACGGGCCGGCGGACTATGATGCGCGCCACTCCATAAATGCGAATTACGTCTGGCAGCTGCCGATACGGCGGCTGGCGGGCGCGCGGTTCGCGAATCGGCTGACGGATGGCTGGGAGCTTTCGGGCGCGGTGTTTGCACGCAGCGGATTCCCCTACAGCGTGGTGGATGGGGCGCTGAGCAGCAGTTTGGCGGCGAACAATAATTATTTCGCGCAGGTGATTCCAAGCTTTTTGGGCGGCCCGGACACATGCCACGTGACCGCAGCGGGGCCAAGCTGCTTTGCGAGTGCGACGGAGTTCAATGTGGGGGGCGAGCCTGGTTTTACGACGGGCCAGAGGAACATCTTCCGGGGACCGCGGTACATTAATGCGGATGCCTCGCTGATGAAATTCACGAGGATCCCAGGATGGGACAGTGCCAGGCTGGGGATCGGCGTTCAAGTCTTCAACGTATTCAATCATCCGAATTTTGGCCTGCCGGTGAACAATGCGGCGAGCCCGAACTTTGGGGAAATATTGTCGACGGTGAATTCACCGACGAGCATTCTGGGTTCGCAGCTTGGGGCGAGCAGCTCGGCGCGGGTGCTGCAACTGAAGGCGCAATTCACGTTTTAGCTGCGCGTAAATTTTGCTGGCTGGCGGAAGGCCGTAAGAAACAAAGACGCCCGTTTCACGGGCGCGGGCCGAACCTAGTCGGCCCCTACGGAAGAGGCGTGTCCCCCAGAATCGCCGTGTCGTGGTCCATTCCTGAACGAAACATATCCAAGCAGCGGGGCTCGCGCGACACTAAACATACTGCGACTGCCAAAAAAAAGCGCCGGCGGAGAATGGATTCCGCCGGCGTTTTTTTTCAGATGCGTTGGTGGATTGCCAGAACCTATCGCATAAATGTCGTGGCCGAATATCGTTCCGACCTCAGGGGTTAAAACCCCTGATTTTTGGATCTTTGCGGCACGGCTAAAGCCGTGCCCTGACCAGGGCCGTTTATGGATGACATGACTTCTAGAAGCGGAGAATGAGACCCAAGTTCGCTTCGCCCTGATTGGCGTGGCCTGTTTGCACTCCTTGGAAGCAGCCGTAAAGGCTGCACTGCTGAACATTTTGGGGCAACGTGCGAGTGGGTGCGTAGCGCAAGTCAAAGCGCAGGCCTGCGTACTTGCTGAAGTAGTATTTGAGCCCGCCACCGATGTTGTAGCTGAAGCGGTTGTTGAAGCCGAGGAAGACGTTATTCGGATTGTCGGTATTCGTGAAGTTTGTAAAGCCCAATCCACCGGCGATGTACGGCTTGAGTTTGGCATCAACGGGCTTGAACGAGTAGGCGGCGCCGAATGTAAACGAATCCAGATCGCTGGTGGTGAGCTGGGTGAGGGTGTTATTGGTGAAATCGTGGGCGCTCAATGCCGAGGGCTGGCGGACCCACATCACTTCCGCCTGAAAGTTGTCCCAGATGGTGTAATCGAAGAAAGCGCCGTAGTCGATGCTGCTCTTGATGGCCAGGTAGTCTATGTTTGGGTTCGACGGGTCATTTATGTTGATTTTGCCGCCGAACCTGGTGCCGGCGAAGGGCGTCAATTCGATTTTCTGGGTGATGGATTCTTGAGCCAAAGCGCATGACGCGCCGCAGGTCAGAACAAAAACGAATACCAAGATTTTCCGCATGAGCATACTGTTCTCCTCTGTGTGGGATTGACTCGCTCCCCCAGGGAAGCGCGCTTTCCCTGCTCGCCTTGAGCTGGGCACTGCCGCGAAAAAAGTCTACAGCACGTCCCGTGGGCGCGGAACTTGTGAAACCGGCAAAGTGCTCAAAATTAGACGGTCTTAGTGCTGTCAAAGTTGCCCGCGACTTGCGTTTTGTTGCGCACACCGAGGACGACCAGAACTTCTGGATCGCAGGGCAACCGCGCCCCACGAGCGAAAGCCAAATGTACGGCATGCTCGATTACATCGTCGGTCCAGACTACTTGAAGGCCATGCGCATCCCTTTGCTCGCGGGACGCTTTTTCTCCAGCCGCGACGACGAACATTCCAAGGCCGTCGTGGTCGTCGACGAAGTGCTCGCCCGAAAGTATTTCCCAAACGGAGACGCCGTCGGCAAGGTGATTTACCAGGGAGATCAAACTCACACCTTTCCTTTTGAAATCATCGGCGTCGTCGGCCACGTCAAGCAATGGGGACTCGACACCGACGCTAAGAATTCACTCCGCTCACAGGTTTACTTTCCGATCATGCAACTGCCCGACTTCGTGATCTCTCTGATTCCCTCGAACACCGGCGTCGTCGTCCGCTCCTCGGGGAACGTCCTCGGCCTGATGGACTCGATTCGCCACGCGAGCAACCGTCTCAGCAAGGACGAAGTGCTCTCCGGCGCCGAAACCATGCACGAAATCATCCAGTCTTCGCTCGCTTCGCGGCGTTTCGCCATGATGCTGCTGGAAACGTTTGCCGCGCTTGCCCTCGTGCTTGCGGGCATCGGACTTTATGGTGTCACGGCTTACGCGGTGGGACAGCGGACTCACGAAATGGGCATTCGCATGGCGCTTGGCGCGCACCCGCGCGATGTTTTTCGGCTGGTGATTGCGCAGGGCCTTAGGCTGGCTCTTGCTGGCGTTGCGATTGGCGCAGCGGCTGCGCTGATTCTGATACGGCTGCTGTCGAGTTTTTCGCAACTGCTCTATGGAGTCAGCGCGAGCGACCCGGTGACGTTGGCGGCAGTGGCGATCGTGCTGCTTGGCGTCGCGTTGCTGGCGTGTTACATCCCCGCGCGGCGGGCGATGCGCGTCGATCCGATGGTCGCGCTGCGATACGAATGAGCGCGCAATCGGGAGGCAACGTTTATCGTGCGGCGGGGATTTGCGCGCTTGTGGCTAGGCGGCGCAGCGATTCTTCGAACGGCGCGCGCGCGACGCCGCGCTCGGTGATGATGGCGGCGATGAAACGGGCGGGCGTGACGTCGAATGCGGGATTCGCGACGTTGACTTCCGGGGCGACGCGCACTCCGTAGAGGTGCGTGACTTCGGCGGCCGCGCGCTGCTCGATGGGAATCTGTTCGCCGGAGGGGAGCGAAAGATCGAGCGTGGAAATGGGCGCGGCGACGAAAAAAGGAATTTGATGTTCGCGGGCCAGCACGGCCATGGGATATGTGCCGATTTTATTCGCCGTGTCGCCATTCGCGGCGATGCGATCCGCACCGACGACAATGGCGCCGACGCCGCCGGTCTTCAGGAAATGCCCCACCATGTTGTCTGTGATCAGCGTGAGCGGAATTTTATCCTGCTGCAATTCCCACGCGGTGAGGCGCGCGCCTTGCAGATAGGGACGCGTCTCGGGAACAAAAATGTCGAGTTTGTGGCCCGTTTCCACGGCGATGCGAATTACGCCGAGCGCGGTGCCGATGCCGCCGGTGGCGAGCGCGCCGGCGTTGCATTGCGTCATCACGCGGCCCGCGGCGGGCATTAATTCAGCGCCGAAGCGGCCAATGGCTTCGTCGGCGTCGCGGCGCTCGCGATGAACTTGCTGCGCTTCTTCGATTAACGAGACCTTGATGGCGTCGAAATTATTTTGCGCAGCGTTGCGCGCGAGGGATTCGAATTTGCGCGTGAATCTGTCGATGGCCCAGAAAAGATCGACGGCGGTGGGACGCGTGCGCGCGAAAGTGTCACAGATGGTTTCGAATTCCGCGCGCAAGTCCGGGAGCGTTTTGGCGCGCGAATGCGAAGCGCCGAGCGCGATTCCCATCGCGGCAGTGACGCCGATCGCAGGCGCGCCGCGAATGACCATGTCTTTTATGGCCGCGGCGAGTTCGCGATAATCCGTGTAGGTGAGATAGATAACTTCGCCGGGAAGGCGGCGCTGATCGAGCAGCACGACGCCTTCATCGGTCCAGCGAATCGGTTCGACATTGCGCAAATTAAAATCCTCCGCGCAGGTTTCAGCGCAAAAGTTATTGTACCTGATTCGGCGGGTTTGAATGTCTGTCTAACGAAGCAAAAGGTCGGGAGTTCGGATCTCTCGGGGCGGGCCACGTTTTTTGACTTAAATGCGAACCAATTCATTGCGCATGTTCGAGGTTGAAGAACCGCACCCTTGAACGCCAAAGGGGTACGGCACCCACGGCCAAACCAAGTAAGTCACTGTGCGGCAAATTAGCGCGATGGTATCATCCGTCCACTGCCACGATGTTTACGAGAGGAAAAGGCCGCGAAAAGTGGGCCGCCGCCGAGCGACTAAAGGAAACGGCTTTTTAGCAGAGGAGAACTATGAGAGTCACCCATGTCATCTTACTCATCGCGGTGCTCTTCACATTTTGCGTCGCAAGTCAGGCACAGCAGCCGGTGCCGTCGTGGACAGTTGATTTGAGCGCATTGCCGCAATACCAAGACGCGTCACAAATTGGAGTCAAGGATGATTTTTGCATCTCATTTAGCAAGCCTGACGAGGTTGCCGTGGCGTTCCAATTTGTGAACCCTCATGCAGGCAGCCCTGCGAATGCACTGGTGATTTCCCTACATGTAGCAACAGGCACGCTAGAAGGAGTGCGCGCATGGAATAAGTTGGAAGAGTTCGCGGGGCCGTTCGGTAAGCGTCTGGTTTTGAGTCCAAGCGGCTCGACGGCCGGTCTTCTGGCAATCGTGGGTGACAAAATTCTTCGGCTTTCACCCGGATTGGATATTTTGGCGGAGCGCTCCCTGCCTCTGAACCGCGTGTTAGATGATGGCTATCCAGAGCAGGATTCTTGGAACCTTGTAGCGGATGCGGCAGCTGGCCAGGCTGTACTTGTGCGCACGGCACCGGAATCGACGCAACAGGATGAGCACTGGATTTCGACAACGACCCTTCAGGACAGCGTGGTGACCCCGGTGGAAAACTATTCTCTGAGGGGAATCGCGCTCATAGGTGAATCCGTAATTTTTAACTTATACCGGAGCGCTGAGCCAGTTCAGATTCAAAAGCGAGGCCAGCCTCGTCGAAGTCTGTGCGCTTCCTGCACAGGGTTCGTTAACGCTGCCTTTGGAAGAGGCTTCATACTGCTAAGCACTTCGGACGCACCTCACCGGTCAATGTACTCAGTCGTGGATACGGAGGGGAACGTGGTCCTTCAGGAATCGATGCCTCCGCCGAATAACGGTATAGAGTTTGCGAGCGGGGCAACTTTAGCGAACCGCGCCGCGTTTTTCCGCGGAGGCCTAGTGCAAGGCCCCAATGGTATGCAAGCTGAAAACCGATTTGTGGTGTTGGACACCGATGCGAGGAAAGAAATTTGGCAGGCAGATCTAATTAATATCGGCGAGAAGAAAAAGATCGGGAACATCATCCAGACTGGGTTCTCGACCCCGAGACTCGCCCTCTCGCCCGACGGGCATATGTTGGCTGTACTGTTGGGAAGCACAGTTGAGATGTTCCGCGTCCCGTAAGTCCGGCAGCGAGTTCAAATGGCAAACTTGCCACGAAATGGCTAGGGAAATACAGATTCCCTGCCTGCGGTCCTTCCTTCGTCAGGACAAGCAGGCAGGCTCCTCGCGGCTGCTGGTCCCTTCGCCGAAAACGCTCCCTTCGCAAAGTACGCTCAGGGCAAGCAGGGCAGGCGGAATGACAACGAGTAGAGTTTTTCTACAAGCTGCTAATGCATCGGGGGAATGTGTTTCAGTCCCTGCGTGCCGATGAAGAAGCCGAGAAACAAAAAGGAATTGTAGCTGACGTGCACGAGATAGGACGCGAGGACCGAGCGGGCGGCGGCGCGCACAGCCGTGAGGATAATGCCTACAAGAATCAGCATGGTGATTTCCAGCCAGCCGCCCCAGAGTTGCGCCGCGTGCATGGCCCCGAAAAGGACTCCCGTGATGATGATGCCCGCGGGAACGCCCCATTTGCGCGCGAACACGGGATACAAATAGCCGCGGAAAATGGTTTCTTCAAAGAAAGGGGCGAAGGCGATGCCGAAAATCATGAGCCAGATTATGTTGGCGCGAGTGTGAAACAAGTCCTGGATGGGCAGGTTGGTCTTTTGGCCAATGAAATGAGAAATGAAACCGACGGACATCGCGAGAGTGATACCGCCGAAAATGCAAACGGAGTAAACCATGGACGCAGGGACGGTGCGGGGGCGCAAAGCGCTCCAGTGAAGCGAGCGCCAAAAGGGCGCATTGTGGTATCTGCGAATAATGACGAGCAGAAACAGCAGAACGACAGCGGACCAAAAGGCTTGCAGGCCGACGGCGAAGGCGGCGTTCGTGGTGACGAACTGCAAAAGTTGGCGGTGGCCGAGATGGTAATGCGCGGCGATGTAAGAAACCGCGGTGAATTCGAAAATAAGGAAGGTGACAACGGCGAATCCGAAGAAAATGAGCAGCTCGGCTCCGCCCCACGGAGTGCGGATGTCTTCCGGGGCGTGGGCATTTTCGAGATTGCGCGGAGAGAGATACATCTCGGGCGCGGCGATGGGTTCCGGAATTTGCGAAGCGGGGATTTGCGAGCCAGTGTTTTGCGAATCGCTTGTGGGCGAATCGTTGGGAGGCAATGGATTTTGGGGATCGGAGAAAGTCATCGGGTTCGAGGCCGGCGCTGTCGGTGGGAAGGTTTCGACGCGCGGGCGTTTTTGTCATTCGCGGCAGGCTCATCGGCTTCGACGAGCGCGGCGGCGAGAAGCGGCAAAAGAATTTCGTGATGGCCAGTGATGGCGTAGCCGCGGGATTTTTCGGCTTCGGTGTCGCTGGCTTCGTCGGGCGCGCTGGCGGTGGGACGCTTGACGACGTTCTGCAACGGGCGATAGTGCTGGAGGAAATCGAAATTCGCCGTGGTGATGGGCCGCAGCGGCGTGCCCAGATTGCGCGCGACGGTGACGGCCTTGAGAAAAACTTCGGGCAAAATGACGGCGGAGCCCCAGTTGAGATACACGCCGCCGGGATGCATTTCGCGGACGAGCGCGCAGAATAATTTGAAGTCGCGATGCGTCGCGGCGCCCAGATTTTCGCCCGACGCGGTGCGATGGATGTGCGAAATGTCCGCGCCGATGGCGAGATGCACGGTGACGGGAATCTTGGCGCGATAGGCCGCGGCGAGAATGCTGTGATCGAGATGCTTCGCGTGGATATTTGTTCGCGTGAGGAACTGTCCCGCCGCTTCGCCGAGGCCGATACCGGTGCGTTTCGCGAGGGCGGCCATTTCGTTGATGGAGCGGCCGGTTTCCTCGGCCATGCCGAATTTTCCTTCACCGAGAACGGCGTCGACATCTTCGGACGTGCCGCCGGCAATGGCGATTTCGAAATCGTGGATGAGCGCGGCGCCGTTCATGGCGATTCCGCTGATGAAGCCGCGGCGCAGAAGGTCAATCGAGCAGCGGGCCAAGGCCGACTTTGATGACGTGGCCGCCGATGCCCCAGAGAATCGTGCGCGATTGCGAACGCGCGTCGAGGATGGCGCGGGCGACGAGGCGAAGATCTTCGGCGGCGAGGATGCGCGGCAGCGAGTCGAGAAATTCGGAGAACGAAGCGCCCTGGCGATGCGGCTTGCCGAATTGGCCGATTTGGACTTTGCTTGGGCGCGAAGCGAGCGGATAGGTGTGCAGGCCGTGAAAGTTGAGCGGCTGCGTTTTGTAGATGCTCGTGGATTTGCGCGGCAAGATTTAGGCCACCATTTGTGAGGCGATTGCTTCAATGAGACGCTTTCGACTCTAATGTAGTCGGCGATGCTGTGCAAGGGCGAGCTCAATCGGCGCAGTATGTTGCACTTCATTTGATTACGTCATAACCTAGGCGCCATTATGGACTTTTCAAAATATCCGATTGAGAAACTCTTCTACTTCGTCTTGGGCATCATTCCGGGTTTCGACTCTGTTCATTTACCAGTTGGCCGTGCCAGAAACGTTCAATTGGTTCTTCGCGAGTTGCTTCCTCGGCTACAAGGTGAAACTCGTTGTCGCGCGCCGTCGCCTTCGTCGTGGGCAATAGTATGACGGCCTTCTTGTCCTCCATTTTGGGAGCGATCGGTGGGGCGTACGGCGGAATTATGGCTCGACGTCCTCAAACACCTTATTCGGAAGAAGCGATTGCACCTTGGCGTGACCCGCGATGGCGCAGTGCACTCAAAGGCGTCTAGGCGACCAAGCGCCAAAGGACTTACAGTTGATGGCGCCCCAGGTTTTCACATGGAGAATGCAACTGATTGATACACAATTCCAAGATGAAGCAACCCGCGATATACAGCGAACGCAATTAAACCTTGAAAAAGTCGGAACTGAAATCAACGATGGACAATGGGCGCAATGGTACGAATTTTATCATCAGATCCTAGGCACAAGAGAGAAGGAAGACCTCGAATGGTTCGTACACCGACGTCTCAGCTACAACCTAGAGGTTGCGGCGATTTACGTTTGGTGCAGCGCCATCGTTGTGCCGCAGTTGCGGCGCTGGTGGTGCATCGCGCCGTCGGTGATGTGGGTCGCGATACTGATAGCGTTTGAATATGCCTCGGTTAGACGCTTCAACAATAAGTGGGCCACACTCTTAGACCAGATCCAGTACCTTTCCGAGCGGGACATTCGTGCTGGCAAGACTACCTAGGCCATAAAGCCCCACCCTTCGCAAAGAACGCTCAGGATGGGGCACCCGTAGGACAGAGTCACCAAAGCAGGTTCCTCGTCGCGATGCTCCTCGGAATGACAACGTGATTTTATTTTGGTCGACGTGCGGGCGCAGCCTTCCTGTGTCAGGACAAGCAAGCAGCGCCCCTACGAAGAGCAAAGGCACACAGGCCTGTGCCACAGACAAGAGCGACAGCGACAGCAAAGGAAAACTCGGCGCGTTGCGCCGACGGGCGGGGTAAACGCCGCCCCTACGAAGACGTTGCGCGTACGAGCCCGCCGCACTCTGAAGGACAGAGGCTGCAAACGAAAGTTCGAGGTTTGTGTGAGGGAAATCCCCACCCTTCGCGAAGAACGCTCAGGATGGGGCACCCGTAAGGGCAAAATCGAAAGGCAGATTCCTTGTCGTCCCGATTCAATTCATCGGGACTCCTCGGAATGACAACAAATTTTATTTGGTTGATGCGGCGGTGTGGTTGTTGCCGTTGGCGGCGATGTTGAGGGTCGGGGCGAGGGCTTGGCCGGTGTAGGATTTTTTGTTGCGGGCGACTTGCTCGGGAGTGCCGTGGGCGACGATGCGGCCGCCGGCATCGCCGCCTTCGGGGCCGAGGTCAATGAGCCAGTCGGCTTGTTTGATGACGTCGAGATTGTGCTCGATGATGATGACGGTGTTGCCCAAATCGACGAGGCGTTTCAAAACGTCGAGGAGTTTTTTTACGTCGTCGAAATGCAAGCCGGTGGTGGGCTCGTCGAGAATGTAGAGAGTGCGGCCGGTCTGGCGGCGGGATAGTTCGCGCGCGAGCTTGGTGCGCTGGGCTTCGCCGCCGGAAAGTGTCGTCGAGGACTGGCCGAGCTGGACGTAACCGAGGCCGACGTCGACCATGGTTCCGAGCTTTTGCTTGATCTGCGGAATATTTTCGAGAATGGGCAGCACATCTTCGATGGGCATTTCGAGCAAATCGGAAATCGAGTAATCTTTGTAGCGCACGGAAAGAGTTTCCGCGTTGTAACGGCGTCCGCGGCACACTTCGCACAGGACGTAAACATCCGGCAGAAAATTCATTTCGATGCGGCGCAGGCCGTCGCCCTGGCAGGCTTCGCAACGGCCGCCTTTGACATTGAAGCTGAAGCGGCCGGGGCGATAGCCGCGTTCGCGCGATTCGGGAAGCATGGCGAAAAGTTCGCGAATGGGCGTGAAGACTCCGGTGTAGGTGGCGGGATTCGAGCGCGGCGTGCGGCCGATGGGCGCCTGATCGATTTCGACGACTTTATCGAGATGCTCAAGGCCGGCGATGGAGCGATGCGCGCCGGGAGCTTCGGTGGAGCGGTACAGTTTTTGCGCAAGGGCACGATAGAGAATGTCGTTGACGAGCGTGGATTTGCCCGAGCCGGAGACTCCGGTGATGACGGTGAGAAGGCCGAGGGGGAATTCGACGTCGATGTTTTTCAGATTGTTGGCGTGCGCGCCGAGAATTTTCAGCGATTTGCCGTTGGGCTTGCGGCGATTTTCAGGGACGGGAATTTTCAAATCGCCAGAGAGGTAGCGTCCCGTGAGCGAAGCCGGATTCGACTGGATGTCGGAAGGCGCGCCCGAGGCGACAAGATGGCCTCCGGCTTTCCCGGCGCCGGGGCCCAGATCGACAACGTAATCCGCGCGGCGAATCGTTTCTTCGTCGTGCTCGACGACGAGGACGGTGTTGCCGAGGTCGCGCAAAGTTTCGAGCGTGCCGAGCAGGCGGCCGTTGTCGCGCGCGTGCAGGCCGATGGAAGGCTCGTCAAGCACGTAAAGAACGCCGCGAAGGCGCGAGCCGATTTGCGTGGCCAGGCGAATGCGCTGCGCTTCGCCGCCGGAGAGCGTCGCGGCGGAACGATCGAGCGTGAGGTAGTTGAGGCCGACGGCGAGAAGGAAATCGAGGCGCTCGGCGACTTCGCTGAGCGGGCGGCCGGCGATGGCGAGCTGGCGCGGCGTGAGGCCGGGGAGAATTTTGTCGACGGCGGCGCGCGCGGCGGCAAGCGAAAGCGAAGTGAAATC
Source organism: uncultured Acidobacteriota bacterium (assembly GCA_963757905.1). Classification (GTDB taxonomy): domain Bacteria; phylum Acidobacteriota; class Terriglobia; order Acidiferrales; family UBA7541; genus DAHUXN01. The sequence goes on from CAVWSV010000012.1 coordinate 109,217, forward strand.
GGCGATGGAGTAATCGCCGATTTTTACGGCGAGGCTTTCGGGACGCAGGCGCTTCTGCGCGCATGCGGCGCAAGGAGTCGGAGACATATACTGTGCGAGCCATTCGCGATAGCCGTCGGAGGCGGTTTCCTCGAGATTACGTTCGAGATGGTCGATGACGCCGCGGAAATTCAGGCCTTTCGTTGGGCGGCCATTCGCGGGATTGCCGTAGAGAATCAAATTTTGGACGCTCCGCGAAAGTTTTTCGAATGGCGTGGCAAGGTCGAAGCTGTGCGCGAGAGCAGCGAGTTTGAGCGTGCGCTGAAGATTCGCGGAGCTGCCGCCGGGGCCGAGAGCGCCTTCGAAAAGCGGCTTGGACCAGTCGACGATAATTTTTCCGGGATCGAAATTGTATTTCGAGCCGAGGCCGTGGCATTCGGGGCAGGCGCCATAGGGTGAATTGAAGCTGAACGAACGCGGTTCGAGCACAGGAACGGAAATGCCGCAATCGGCGCAGGCGAGCTTTTCGGAATACATCTGTTCGTCGCCGCCAACGATGGCGATGGTGATGAGGCCGCTGGTGAGCTTGAGGGCCGTCTCGACGGATTGCTCCAGGCGCTTGGCGACGCCTTCTTTGATGAGCAGGCGATCCACGACGATTTCGATGGTGTGGTTGCGGCGACGGTCGAGCGCGGGAGGCTCGTCGAGATTGACAAGATCGCCATCGACGCGCGCGCGAAGGAATCCGGCGCGGGCGAACTTCTCGAATTCTTTTTTGTATTCGCCTTTGCGGCCGCGAACCACGGGCGCGAGGACCATGATGCGTTCGTCGGGACGCAACACGAGGACGGATTGGACGATTTGCTCGGTGGACTGGCGCGCGATGGGTTTGCCGCAATTCGGGCAGTGCGGCGTGCCGATGGAGCTGTAAATGACGCGCAGGTAATCGTAAATTTCCGTGATGGTGCCGACGGTCGAGCGCGGAGAGCGCGTGGTGGTTTTCTGCTCGATGGCGATGGAGGGCGAAAGGCCCTCGATGGAATCGACTTCGGGGCGCTCCATCTGGTCGAGGAACTGGCGCGCGTAGGCGGAAAGCGATTCGACGTAGCGGCGCTGGCCTTCGGCGTAGAGCGTGTCGAAAGCGAGCGAGGATTTGCCCGAGCCGGAAAGGCCGGTGACGACGGTGAGCGAGTTGCGCGGGATTTCGAGATTGATGTTCTTGAGATTGTGCTGGCGCGCGCCGCGAATGACGATTTGTTTGAGTCCCATATTCGAAGAGGGTCCCCACAGGCGCGGCCGCCGCACAGCGCGGAGAATACGCCCAAGTTAACCTACCAACATAGCAAGGCGGGAGCGAAGGGGTCAAGATGGTTGCGGCAGAAATGGGTCAGTTTGAATTTTGACTTCTTGTGTCACGATCAAAAAAATTCAAACTGACCCACTACCGCGCGGGCGGAAGAATTGGGGGTGATTCGATAGATTATCTCCTGAGGTGAAGTTCAACTAGGGCAGGGCGATTTGCTAGTTCAGGGGCCGGCAGGTAAGGGCCAAAATTCTCTTGTGGTAGATTATCTATGGGAGTATAACCAACGGCATGCCAAAACGAGGAGCTGCTGCACTACAAGGCGAAATACTTCAGGGGACGCTGGACGTGCTGATTCTGCAAACATTGGTGCTGGGAGCGGCGCACGGGCACACCATTGCGCACGCCATCGAGCATCGCTCGGAAGATGTTCTACAGGTCGAGCACGGCTCGCTCTATCCCGCGCTGCACCGGTTGGAGGATCGCGGCTGGATCGCATCTTTCTGGGGAACTTCGGAGAACAATCGCAAGGCGAGGTATTACCGGCTGACGCCTGTGGGGCGAAAGCACTTGCTGGCGCAGACCAGCAGGTGGGAGGAACTGGTGCGCGCGGTGAATTTGGTGCTGGGGCGAGCAGCAGGTCCGGCGGCGGAGTAGCGTTCGGTGGAGTGACGAGGTGCGGCGATGAGCTGGCGGCGATTTTTTCGGCGGCGCAAATGGGATGAAGAGCGGGCGCGGGAGCTTGCCTCGTATCTCGAAACGGAGACCGAAGAGAATATTGCGCGCGGGATGACGCGGGAAGAAGCGAGCCGCGCGGCGCATATCAAGCTGGGAAATGCGGCGCGCATTCGCGAGGAGATATACGAGATGAACAGCATCGGCTTCCTCGAAACGCTGTGGCAGGATCTACGTTACGGCGCGCGCGTGCTGCGCAAGTCTCCCGGCTTCACAATTGTCGCCATTCTGACGCTCGCCCTCGGCATCGGCGCCAACACCACCATTTTCACGGTTGCCGAAGCTTATTTCCTGCGTCCCTTGCCTGGCAGCGATCCCGCCCAATTAGTCACCTTCACGAGCAAGACACCCGAGGGCCAGGATGACGACTTCTCCTTGCCCGAACTTCGCGATATCGCCGAAGAGAGTAGCGCGTTTTCCGGGATTCTCGCCCATTCTGGACATGCCGGATTTCTCGAGGTTCACGGAAATTCCCGGCTGATCGCCGTCGACGTCGTTTCCCGGAATTATTTCGACGTTCTCGGTGTCCACGCGATTCGCGGACGGACTTTCGCTGTCTCGCCGGGCCATTTATCAGAGCGCAGCATCATCCTGAGCTACGCCGTCTGGCAAGATGAGTTCGGCCGCGATTCCGATTTGATCGGCAAAAACATTGTCCTCACCGGCAAGAGCTACGCCGTTGTTGGAGTTGCCCCTCGTTCATTTCGCGGTCTGAGGCGCTTTGTTCCGACAGACGCGTGGCTTCCGCTTGATGTATGGTATGGAGCGAGCGAGACGAACAGCAGGAGTTTCCGGGATTTCCAATTAGTAGGGCGGCTCGGAACTGACGCCGACGCCGCTCAGGCCCAGGCGCAACTCACCGCGATCTCCAGCCGACTAGCGACAGCCTATCCCGCGACCAATGCCGGGCGCACATTTCGCTTGATCTCCGAGCGCGAGCGGTTGCGAAAGGCCTTTGTTCCGTCAGGTTTTCTGCTCACCGTTACTGGGCTGGTGCTGCTGATTGCGTGCGCCAACGTGGCGGGGCTATTGGTCGCGAAGTCGGAGTCTCGTCGACGGGAGATGGCCATCCGCCTGGCCATCGGAGCTGGGCGGTGGCGCCTGGTGCGCCAGTTGCTTACTGAGAGCGTCATGCTCGGTGGAGCGGGCGCTGCTCTGGCTGTTCTTTTCAGCGCCTGGCTCATTCGTCTGCAACCGGCGTTCCTGCCACCCGCGCCGTTTCAAGTGGGCGCGGACCTGCGGATCGATGCGCCGGTTGCTGTTTTCACTGTCGTTGTCGCGCTGCTTGCGGTTTTGATTTCCGGCTTAACGCCCGCGATGGCTGCCTTGAAGGTGAACGTGGTACCGGCACTGAAGAGCGATGGAGGACGAACTGCTGGTCGTTCCGGCCGCCACAACCTGCGCAGTGTTTTCATTATCGGAGAAGTGGCGCTGGCGGTTGTTCTGTTGAGCGGCGCGGGTCTGCTGTTGCGAAGCCTGCTCCTCACGCTGCACAAGAATCTCGGTTTCAACAGCCGCGAGAAACTTTTGCTGGTGGATCTGGCTCCCGGTGTCGCCGGGCTGAACCCGCAACAGAGCTCGAAATATTTCGAACACATTTCGCCGGAAGTGGCAGCCCTGCCGGGAGTCAAGGACATCACCTTCGCTTTGCGCGCGCCCCTGGGTGAGTCGGGCGGCGGCAGGACGGCACCTGTGTCCATTCCCGGCGTGGTGTTTCCGCAAGCCCAGCCGACAATCGATATCAAATTCAACAGCGTGGCCTCTGGCTACTTTCGCATCGTCGGCACGACTAGACTCAAGGGTCGCTCATTTTCGCCATCGGATACCGCTGACGCGCCTAAAGTCGTGATCGTCGACGAAACTATGGCCCGTCGCTTCTGGCCAAACGGTAACGCTATCGGCCGGACCATCGAAGTCCATGGGACTCAGTTCCAGGTCATCGGTATCGTCGAGAACGCCAAAATCAACGACGTCCATGAACTCGCCGAACCCTACATGTACTTCCCGTTTTCACAAATGCCGGACTCTGAGGCAACCCTGATCGTAGAAACAACGCAGGCGCCGAGCGCAGTCGCGCCCGCAGTGCGAAGCAAACTTCGTTCCCTGAATTCCGGTGTGCCAATCGTGGATATGATGACCATGAGCCAATTGATGCAGGATGCGCTGTGGAACGACCGCATGGCGGCGGATCTGGTTGCAGGTCTGAGTGCGCTGGGCATGTTTCTTGCTGCGGTCGGGCTGTACGGCATGATCGCGTATTTGGTCACTGGCCGCACGCACGAAATTGGCATTCGCATGGCGCTGGGCGCACAGCGAGGGCAGATCCTGCGGCTAGTGGTTGGCCAGGGACTCAAGCTGGCCGCGTTTGGCGCCGGCGCGGGACTGCTATTGGCGCTGGCTACAACCCGTCTGATGGCGAGCCTCTTGTATGGAGTCAGCCCGCGTGACCCGGCGGCCTTGGCGGTCGCGTGTCTTCTCGCGTTAGCCGTTGCCCTCGCCGCTTGCTACATCCCCGCGCGGCGAGCCACAGGAGTGGATCCAGTGATCGCCCTCCGCCACGAATGACGCGGCCTATGTCCAAAGTGAAAGAATTGGGAGATCGCGAACCGATAGCTAAGAACATGTGCCGAGCCGAACGCGGGGAGAAATTACCCGCAGAGAGAGATTTTTACCCTGTGGAAATTTCTAACATACTGAAATAGGATGACTTAGAAGTGGCTTGCGGCGTGCGTAAGAAGGCAGCGTCGGGGGAAGACAAGCCGAGGATCCCTTTAGGGGATTGAGGGCTGGGCCGGTTTCCTTCCCCCACACACTCCGCCGACTCCCACGATACCTACCCTCTAAACGGCGGGGGTGTGTTGGCTTCACCCTTTCCTGAAAGTCTTGCCTCTTCCTGAAATTTAAACGCGAGAACGAATTGCTGCGTCCGCGTTTCCCATCATCTAAAATGTATGCGTAATGAGCGGGAGAGTTGGGGCGTGGTCCAATTGGTAGGACGCTGCACTGTTAATGCAGACGGTGTTGGTTCGAATCCAACCGCCCCAGCCAGTTTTCTTTCATCGGGTTCAGCGGGACGACAAAGGACTAGTGAGGAAACAACGTATGAGTGCGGTCGAAAAAGAACTGAAACTAGCAGAAGGCGTCGCCACCGAAATCAAAAGAGGTCATCACGCCGCTAAAATACTCTGACGATGAATGGTCAACTACGGTCGCTGCCTTCATAGACCAAGCCCTTGAGCATCACGCGGCAATCATTCTCCTGATTCGCTCCGCTCTGTTTGGTTCGGCCTTCGCGCTTTTGCGGTCGCTGGTAGAAATCATAGTTCGCGGAGTTTGGATTGCAACTTGCGCAACGGATGAGGAGATAAAACGCTTCAGAGAAAAAGATGAAATTGACCACACCTTTGACGATATGGCGAAGGCGATTGATGCGGCGTGCGGCATAGATTATTTTCACGACCTGAAGACGAAAACTTGGGACGCCTTGAACAGCTACGCGCACACCGGGATTCTCCAGCTAGGTCGCAGATTCACGGGCGACAGGATTAACCCATCCTATAAGGACGAAGAGAAAATCCAAGTCATTCGCGTAGGTACTACGATGCTTCTCATGATTGTAAGACCATTTCTTGCGAAGCACGGCCACAAGAACGAAGCAGTTCAAATTGATGAAATTGGAAAAAGATGGCTCGCAGCGTCAAAGAAGCCATAAAGGATATTTGTCGAATCCAACCGCCCCAGCCAGTTTTTGACACTTGCCTCAATGGGCTCATTGCGGCAGAAGCGTCGATTTTGTCGAAGTTGCGCGCCCGAAAAGCCCCCACGCTCACAAAACGAGCATGGGGCACCCGAAAAAACCAAACCCTAGAACGTGGGCCACCCGCCAAGGCTCCCGTCGGTCCGCATGGGGTGCCTTTGCAGACCGAACAGTTTATCCGACTGGGGTGGACTGACGAGAAAAAGTATTGAGGTCTTAGGCGCAAAGGAGACTACGAAATGGCTGCAGAACGCGGACGTGTCAGTCGGCTTCGACTTTCGATTTTTGCAGCGGCAGCCGTGGTGTTAATGGGCGCCCTGTGGGGCGGCTCGGCGGAGTTGGGCATCCTTCCCTCGCCCGGCTCAACGGTCTCGAAAACCGAATTGAGGATCCCCGACTTGCGCGGATTTAGCTACGAGGTCATCGACACTCGCGTGGACACGCTCGCGAAATGGGAGTACATAAGCGTCTACGTGTCAACGGTCGGGAAAGCGCACGGGTGGCCGCTTTCGCTTCTTCTTTCTCCGAACAAGTCCCTGCTGTTTAGGTACGACCCGGGGTTATCCACAAATCTGCCGTCGATCACAGCGCCCAACCCGAATGATGTGTTCATCGCCGTTCCCCGAGTCTCCTCCGTGATTTATCAGATAAAGAGGTGGGACGGCCTGGCGATCCACTACCAGATTGGCCACAATGATAACCCTTCTGCTGGAGTGAACCCTTGAAGCATCTCGCTATAGGGGCTGATGGCGGGTGGAGCACCCTAAGAGATGCATTTCGTTGGACTTTGCAAGTGGGTGCCGCTCGATAAGAACGAAGGCGTTGTCAAGACGCACGACTCATGGACGCAATGCTTTGCAGCGCCGCTTGGATCTCAGAGAGGTGGAGGACCGAAACTCTACGGTCTAGCTTTCGCTGACCAGCGGCACCCGCGAGCTGCTCTCGACACGAACGACCTCTGGATACCCTCGATTGGTGCGCAGCATCCAGTAGAGTCGAATCGCCAACTTCCTAGCCGCCGCCACTTTGGCGATTCCTTTCGCTTTGCGATGGCAGCGATGCAAATACTCATTCCGAAATCCTGGATCCTACCGAGTGCTTCGGTCCTCCAACCCAAAGCATACTCGGCTACCGAACGGAGCCTTCGTTCTTATCCAATCAACCCTTTGATGTCGTGTAAGGGTGCGGTTTTTCGGCTGATTCTTTCTTGCTTTCGCGAGCAGGCGCCTTAATCTTTGGCGACGGGGAAATTGGATTCGGTCCAGGCGCGCCAGCCGCCGTCCATGGAGATGACATTTTTGTAGCCCATTTTCTGGAGATTGTCGCCGGCGAGCGCGGAACGGAAACCGCCGCCGCAATAGAGAACGAGCGTGGCGTTTTTATCGGGGACGGTTGTTTCGACGTCGCGTTCGATGACGCCTTTGCCGAGATGGACAGCGCCGGGAATGTGGCCCTTGGCCCATTCGTTGTCCTCGCGCGTGTCGACGAGAATCATTTTTTCGCCGGCATCGAGGCGCTTCTTGATGTCGCGAAAATCGGCTTCCTTGACGCGCTTTTTCGCGTCGTTGACGATGGCGAGAAATGCGGGCGAGTGATGGTGCGCCATTTGTAATTCCCTCCGATTAATTTCTTCAGTGAATCGCCAGGAGCTTGCTGAAAAAGCGCTCTTGGCGCCATCTCCGCCGCTGCGAGGGAACCGCAGTGTACAAAAGCCAAGGAAAATGCAGATTCCTCGTCGCGGTTGCTCCTCGGAATGACAACGGGTAGAGTTTTTCAACAAGCACCTAAACAGTGACCGCTGAGCCTAACGAGTGAGACGACGCGCGGGGCGCGTCGCGGGCCGACCCTTCGTACCTCAGGGCAATCCATATCGCGCCAGTTGGGCCGACTTTGATGTCGACGACGAGCGGGACGATGAGCGGATGGACTTGCTCCATGGCGTGCTTGACTAGGGGCTTGAGGCGCTCGAGTTCTTCCGTGGGACCTTCGAAAAGAAGCTCGTCGTGGACTTGCAAAATCATGCGCGTGCGGAATTTTTCCGCGATGAGGCGGCGATCGATTTCGATCATGGCGAGCTTAATCAGATCGGCGGCGGTGCCCTGGAGAGGCGTGTTCATCGCCGTGCGTTCGGCGAAATTGCGGAGGTTGGGCTGCGGCGAGTTGATTTCTGGAATCGGACGGACGCGGCCAAACATGGTGCGCGTGACGCCGGTCTTGCGCGTTTCGGCGACCTGGCGTTCGAGATATTTTTTGACGCCGCGGTAGCGCTCGAAATACGCGGCGATGAATTTCGCGGCTTCTTTTTGGTCAATCTGCAAATTCTGCGCCAGGCCGAACGCGGACAGGCCGTAGATGATGCCAAAGTTAATTACTTTGGCTGCGCGGCGATGCTCGGGTGTTTGGGCAAAGGGCGCGACGTCAAAAACTTCCTGTGCCGTGCGCGAGTGAATGTCCTCGGCGCGGCGAAAGGCTTCGACGAGGACAGGGTCCTCGGAAAAATGCGCGAGGATGCGCAGCTCGATTTGGGAATAATCGGCGGAAAGAAGGACGTTGCCGCGCTCCGCGACGAAGGCGGCGCGAATTTCGCGACCGAGCTTGGTGCGAATGGGAATGTTCTGAAGATTGGGATTCGAGGAACTGAGGCGGCCGGTGGCGGTGCCAGTTTGGTCGATTTGCGTGTGCAGGCGGCCCGTGTGCGGGGAGATGAGCTGGTGGAGCGTGTCCGCATACGTGGAATTGAGTTTCGCGACTTCGCGATAATCCATGACCAGCTTGGGCAGTTCGTGGAGCGCGGCCAGTTCGGTGAGGACTTCGGCGGCGGTGGAGCGTGCTTTGCCACGCGTGCGGCGCGGAAGCGTGAGATTCAGCTTGTCGTAAAGGACTTCGGCGAGCTGCTGCGGCGAATTGATATTGAATTCAAAGCCGGCGATTTCGTAGATGCGCTTTTCGAAGCCGCGAATTTCCTCTTCGAGAGCGACGGAGAGTTTTTTGAGGGCCTTAGGATCGACGCATACGCCGGCACGTTCCATGCGCGAGAGAACGGCGGCGAGGGGAAGATCAATTTTGTTGTAGAGGCCGAGGAGATTTTCCTTTTCGACTTCGCTCTGCAGAACCGGCGCGAGGCGGAAGAGAAAATCGGCGTGTTCGCCCGGCGCGCCGGAGAGCGTGATGTTCAGATGCCGCAGAACGACTTCGGCAAACGAATGATTCGCAGTGGTGGGGCGAAGGAGATAGGAGTAGAGCATCGTCGCGTGACGGATTCCGGCAACGCAGCGCTGCTTCGCGTCGGCGTCGCAGAGAGCGAGAAGCTCGAAAAGCTTTGGATCGTGAACGATTTTCGGACGGGCCGCGTCGGAAAGCCAATCAGCGAGTACGCGAAGTGCTGCGTCTTTTTCGCTACTTTTCGAATCCGGCGCGGCGTCGATAGCCAGGATGCGAGCAAAGGCGGGGCGATTTGAAACTTCGATGGCGCGCACGCGCGTGCCGTAGCCCTGGTTGTCAGTGTCGTCGCTGTCGAGCGCGAGCCAGATGGCGACTTCGTCCGTGGGCGGGAGCGAATCGAGAAACTCGCGGAGTTCGCGCGCGGAGGCGAAATTCGCGTAGTCGGTTTTTTCCGTACTCTTTGGCGCGGGGAGCGTTTTCAAGAGCGAAGTGAAGGCCAGTTCGGAATAAAGTTCGCGGAGGGCGACGAGATCGGGATCCTGCAAGCGCAGCGCGTCGAGATCGAGTTCGACGGGCGCGGCGGCATGAATGGTGGCGAGCTCCTTGCTGAGCTTGACGAATTTGGCATTGTTTTGGAGGGCTTCGCGGTAGCTTGCGCGCGTGACTTCAGCGGCGCGGCGAATCGCTTCTTCGGCGCTGCCGAATTGCTGGATGAGCATGCGCGCGCCAACGTCTCCGATGCCGGGTTTGCGGCGTTCGCCGGGGCCGGGCTTTTCGTTGGGATCGCGCGCGCCAGGGATGTTGTCGATGGTGTCGCCCATGAGGGCCATCACGTCGGCGACTTTTGAAGGCGGAACGCCCATCAGCTCCTCGACTTTTTTCTCGTCGATAATCAGATCGCCCTTCGAGGGATTAAGCATCTTCACGCGGCCGTCTACGAGCTGCATGAAGTCTTTGTCCGCGGTGACGACGAAAATGTCGAGACCGCGTTCGACGCCCTGGCGCGCGAGCGAAGCGATTACGTCATCGGCTTCGTAGCCCGCGAGCTCGAGGATGGGGAGGCGCATCGCTTCGCAATAGCGGCGGACGAAGGGGACTTGAATGAAAAGATCGTCGGGCATCGGAGCGCGCTGGGCTTTGTATTCGGCGAAGAGCTTGTCGCGAAACGTGGGCTGCGGCGTATCGTAAACGACGCCGAGATAATCGGGCTTCTGGCCTTCGATGAGGCGGCGCATCATGGTGGCGAAAATATAGGGGACTTTTGTGGGTATGCCTTTGTGCTCGAAGCGCTCGCCCATGGGCGCGTAGTAGGCGCGGAAGATGTAGCCCATGGCGTCGACGAGGAAAAGTGTTTTGCGCGGTTTGGCGTTCATGCGTCAGGCCGGAAGGTTCACAGGATAAGAAAAAATCAGTATAGCAGAGCGGGGAACAGCAACCCGCCAGACGGAACCGGCGGCGGAGGTCACCAGCCGAGGACACAGGCGAAGACCAGGGGCGCGACGATGGTGGCGTCGGATTCGATGACGAAGCGCGGCGTGTCGATGCCGAGCTTGCCCCAGGTGATTTTTTCGTTGGGGACGGCGCCGGAATAGGAGCCATAGCTGGTGGTCGAGTCGCTGATCTGGCAGAAATAGGCCCATAGGGGGACGTTGGGACGGCGCAAATCTTGCGTGAGCATGGGCACGACGCAGATGGGAAAATCTCCCGCGATGCCGCCGCCGACTTGGAAGAAGCCGAGCGGAGTTTCCGGCGCGGTTTCGGTGTACCAGCGGGCGAGCTCGATCATGTATTCGATGCCGCCGCGAATGGTGGTGACGTTTTTGACGTTGCCGCGAATGACCTGCGCGGAAAACATGTTGCCCAAAGTGGAATCTTCCCAGCCGGGCACAAACAAAGGGATATTTTTTTTAGCGGCGGCGAGCATCCAACTGTCATCGGGGTCAATTTCGTAGCAGCGCTTCAGTTTTCCGGCGAGAAGAATCTTGTAGAGAAATTCATGCGGAAAGAATCGCTGGCCGGCGCGATCGGCGGCGTACCATTCTTCCATGACGATGCGCTCGATGCGGCGCATGGCCTCCTCTTCCGGGATACACGTGTCGGTGACGCGATTCAACTGGCGTGCGAGAAGCGCGGCTTCCTCGCGCGGGGATAGCTGGCGATAGTAGGGGACGCGTTCGTAGTGATCGTGGGCGACAAGGTTGTAAAGATCCTCCTCGAGATTCGCGCCAGTGCAACAGATGGCGTGCACTTTGTCCTGGCGAATCATCTCGGCGAGAGAAATTCCGAGCTCCGCGGTGCTCATCGCGCCGGCGAGGGTCATAAACATCTTGCCGCCGGAGGAAACATGCTTGAGATAGGCGTCAGCAGCATCCACGACGACGGCGGCGTTGAAGTGGCGAAAATGACGTTTTACAAAAGAGGAAATGCTGCTTTCGACTTGCGTGCCTGTAGCTGTTTGCATAAATCCTCCTGGCAGAAACGATGGCTCGAACACCCGCAGCGCGCGAGTGCCATGGCGACGGTACGCAGCTACAACTAGAAATAGCTGGCCGTATAGCTCAGAAGCCGGAAGAATTTGTGCGGAGAAATGTATGTTTGAAGGGAACGAAGATTAAAATTGCGCGGCACGAGTACATAAATAGCACAAGATGCGCAGAAGTTGCCAGCGGAATCCATCACGAGAAATTTAAGTCAGGAGTTGAAAAAAAATCGATAGCGAAGCGGGCCAGTGCTTTATGGACATAACTGCGGAAAACGCGGTGCTACACTCGCGAGATGGGGAAAAGCAGCGCGGGGTTGATTATGTATCGCGTGTATGGCGGAGAGACCGAGGTGTTGCTGGTGCGTCCGGGCGGGCCGTTTTGGGCGAAGAAGGATGTTGGCGCGTGGTTTATTCCGAAGGGCGAAGCGAAGCCGGATGAGGATTTATTTTCGGCGGCGAAAAGGGAGTTTGTGGAGGAGACAGGACTGAGACCGGAGGGGAAATTTCTGGAGCTTGGCAGCGTCCGAAATAAGAGTGGAAAGACAGTGACGGCGTGGGCGTTTGAGGGAAATTGCGATCCAGCATCAATCAAGAGCAACACGTTTACCATTGAGTGGCCACCGCGATCGGGAAAACAGAAGGAGTTTCCGGAAGTGGATCGCGCGGCTTTTTATACGATCGACGCGGCGCGAGAGAAAATGCACGCGGCGGAATTTGAGTTTTTGACCCGGCTAAAGGGACTGTTGGTGTAACTTAGTGCGCTGGCGGTGCGTAGAGATATATGCAGCCCGAGATGGAACCCGGAGGACAAGACGCAGGGCTGGAGCGGGCAATCGCTCAGGCACGGGACGGAGATTCCGAGGCCTGGGCGCAGCTTTACCGCCAGTTTGCACCGGCTGTTTTCCGGTTTTGCCGGCGGGCCATGCCCACGCGAGAGGACGCCGAAGACGCCACGTCGGAGGTCTTTGCCAAATTGCGCGGCAAGCTGGAACAATACGATGCTTCGCGGCCATTCAACGCGTGGCTTTACCGCGTGGCGGCGAATCATTGTTGGGATCTGTTGCGGCGGCGGCGCGTGCGGCAGGACTTGGAAACGGGCGACGTCGAGAGCATGCCGCTGGAGCATCCGGACCCGGGGCAGCTTGAGCGATTGCTCGAACAGCATTCGCGCGAGCAGGTGCGGAAGGCGCTCGAACAATTGCCGAGCCGAACAAGGATGGCGCTGACGTTGCGGTACTACTCGGATATGAGTTACGACGAAATTGCGGAGACGTTGGGCGTGCGGCGGCCATTTGTGGGCGTGCTATTGCTGCGAGCGCGGCACCAATTGCGTCGAACGCTTGAGCAGAACGCTCCGGGGCTGCGGAGTTCCACCGCCGGGAGCAAGGGATGAAACATGTGGCCGATTGGAAAGTGCGCAGGCGGGAAACGTGCTTTGGCAGGCGAAGGCAGACGGCGAGAATATAGAGGCGGGGTATGAATCACTTTGACGAGATGACCGCGTTTTTGTATTTGGATGGGCAGCTCGAGCGGGCGCAAGCCGCGGAAGTGTTGACGCATACAAGCGAGTGCGCAGAGTGCCGGGCGCTGCTGGCGTCGCTCGAACATGAGACGCGCTGGCTGGAGACAAGTTTGCAGGAAAAAGATGCGGTACCCGCGCGATTCGCCACTCCGGCGAGGCATTCCAATATTTCATGGGGCTGGCTGACCGTGATGGCCATGGGCGCGGCGGGAATTTATACGGTGTGGAATGGAGTGGTAGAACCGTTTCAACAGCAGCTCAATCAGGCAGGGTTCAGCGGAGGCAATTTGATGACGATGCTCTTTTTTAGCGGCGCATTCTGGAAGGGATGGTCGAGCGTGCTGAGCTTTGTGGAATTTTTCACGATGGCGGCGTTTTCGATGCTGGCGCTCGCGTTGCTGCAACGGTTCTGGCGGCGCGGCGCAGTAGTGGGAGTGGTGCTCGCGAGCATCGCGCCGGTGCTGCTGCTCGCGTCGCTTCTAGTCGTGTCCGCGCCAGTCGCGCACGCCGGCGACATCGCCCACGGAAATCCCAACTACACGCTGCCCGCGGGCCAAACGGTGAATACGGATTTGTTTGTGGCCGGCGAAATCGTGCGCATCGACGGGACGGTGAACGGCGACCTGTTCATCTGGGGCGGGCATGCGCAAGTGAACGGCCACGTCACCGGGGATGTATTCGCGTTTTGCCAGGGAGCGCAAATCAATGGCCACGTGGACGGGAACGTACGCGACTGGAGCCAGTCGCTGACGATCAATGGAACAGTGGGAAAGAACGTTCTGGCGGCCGGCGAGGAAATCACCGTGGAAGAGCCAGGACAGGTCGGTGGGAGCATGACGTTCGGTGGTGGAGAAGCGCTGCTCAACGGACACATCGCCCGGGACCTGATGGCTAGCACGGGGACCACGACAATCAACGGTTCCGTTGGAGGCAATGCCAAGTTGAGGGGCGCAAATTTGCTTATCGGATCGACTGCCAAAATAGACGGTTCGACGACTTACGAAGGCCACAGCAAACCCACTGTCGACTCTGGCGCGAAATTAGCGAGTCCGGTCGCGTTCACACAACTGAAAGGCGGTCCCACATATTCTTCGGGCCGCTATTGGTGGCATCGCGCGTTACTGTGGGGGGCGGCGTTTCTGTTTGGACTCGTGTTGATTTTGCTTTTGCCGGGGTTTTTCGCCGACGGAATGCAGGCGAGCCGGAGATTTTTGCCGGCATTGGGGTTGGGAGTGGTGGCAATGATCGCGACGCCGATCGTGGCGATAATCGTATGCATCACGATGGTGGGGCTGGGCGTGGGTATCGCGACGATTCTGATTTATGCGATTGCGCTTTACGCGTCGCAGACTTTCGTGAGCACGTGGATTGGCGACGCTTTGCTGGGCAGGGGCGAAGGCACGGGCGCACTGCTCGGACGGTTGGCTCTTGGCCTGGCGATTTTACATGGCCTCGAACTGTTGCCGTATCATGCGGGCACAATCGTGAAGCTGGTTGCGCTTTGGTGGGGAATGGGCGCCATTGTAATCGCGATCTACCGGCATCTTCGGCACACATCGGCGATGGCTGCGCCGGTGGCCGTGTAGACTTTTGGGTAGTGGTCAGTTTGAATTTTGACCGCTATTGTCACGATTAAAAAAATTCAAACTGACCCAATACCGAATTTTGCTTTAGAATTGCGCGAGTGAAATAAAAAAAGGCCGGGACAAAAACCCGGCCTTTTTGTTTTCAGATGGGAATCCGTTTTTACGTTCCCGCCACTTCTCCCCTGACGGTGGTGGCAACAATGGTCGGCGAACCGACGGTGCCAATGGTATTGAAGAGGAATCCACCGACGGTTACGGGCTGGGCCTGCGTGAGACCGGTGATACCAAGCGGCGTGAGCTCTTCGAATGTGGTGAGGATAGTCGTGCCCTGCGTGATGGTGAGAACCTGAATTTGCGTGAACGGACTCACAGGCGACTGAGTAAAGAGCGGCGGCAACGGGTTCAAGACAAAGGATGGCTGAGGAGGCTGGGCCGTTGAATTCAGCGAGGTTACGGTGGATTGAATTTGCGTTTGCTCCAGCGCCAGACGGTCTGTGGTGAATGCGCCGTTGGAAATGCTGGTACCGGATGCTACACGCGCTTCCACTTCCTGACCCTCAAGCAAATCCGAAGTCGTAGCGAAAGTCAGGCCTGCCGGCAAAACGAACAAGCCGTTGTTGATTACAAACGAAGCGCCGTTGGCGATGTTGACGGTGACCGGAGTTCCGGGAGTAAGACCCGACACTGCCGGAACGGCGTTGTGAACGATCATTTGGAAACTGGTGGGCGGAGAGTTGTTCTCAGAGACGATCGTGCCGCTGACCTGTTGCGTGCCAGAGACATCGTCGAAATCAACTTCGGTGGCGCCGAGCGTCCCATTGCTGAACACATCGACATTGGCGTCAACGATTTGCCCGGTGGCGAGGCATGTGAAATTGTTGGCGGCGCAATTGGCGCGCGCAAACTCAAAAGCACTCGAGGTGGCCTGAATTGTCAAGCTTTGTCCTGTCGGGGTGGTGAGCGTGAATTGGTTAGTGGGGCTGGTTGTAATGGAGCCAACCTGGCCCGTGACGTTGAAATTGCCAATCGCGCTGCTACCGCCCGCTACGCCCGTGAACTGAGTCACGGTGACTGCTCCGGAGGCGGTCTGGGCAAAGTTGAGCGAATAATCCGACTGGATGATGTGATTCAGGTTGACGTCGACCTCGAGCAACGTCTGGTTGCTCGCACCAACGACCACCGCGGGAAAAGAGGGGGCAGACAATGTAAGCGACAGCGCGCCCGAGATTGTCGGCGTGCTCACCACGCAGGAGGCTCCGGCGGCGCAAGCTTGGCCGCCGACGGTGACTTGTGCGCCCGTGTCGTTCAAGAACGTAAAGGTCGGGTTCGCGTAGGTAACGGTCAGGCCCGTGTAGGTTGCGAGCGGAACGTTGGTCGTGGATAGGAAAGCGGAGTTGGTTTGCAGTTGCGTCAGCTCGATCGTTTGCGGCGACGTTAGCAGCGACACATTGCCGGGTTGAAGCACGGCACCTGTAATGGTGACTTCAAAGGACGTGACGGTGACGCCCGCAGGCGGCGTGTCGTGGAACGTGAGCATCATGGGAGCCGTGTTGCCGCCACCTCCGCCGCCCGTCGGAAAGACCGCGTGGCTGCATCCGGCGACAAAAAAAAGCGCCGCTGCAAAAGCGCACGGGAGATATCCCAAGCATTTTCTCTGCCTCATGGATTTTTCCCCATTCCTCCCGCGCGAGAAACTGAGCAGGAGCAATGCCTAGGGTTATTGTGGCGGCTTATGGGATTTTCCCGTAGTACCAAATTGAAAGGCCGATAGATAAAGAGTCAACAAAAGCGTTTGGGCCGTGGTACCTGTGCGCCGACTGTCGATGCCAGTATGCCGAAAACGTCCAGGCAATTCCTGTTCCGACCAACTCCCTATTTTTACAATAAGTTACGGAAGTTGCGAGGCACCCAGAGAAGCGGCATTAGGTGGAAATGTAACGATTCTGGAAGAATGTATCAGGCAGGCGTCCTCGGATTCCAAGCGAACGCGGATCAGAGCCGGCTGGTATAGCCAGCATGCCACAGTGCTCTCGTGCGGGGAAAGAAGGCGCGACCTTGTGTTAGATCACGCCGAGTTTTTTGCCGACGCGCTCCAGGATTTCGGCGGCGCGCTCGAGGTCAGCGCGCTTGTGCGTGGCGGTGACGATCGTGCGCAGGCGGGCCGTGCCTTGCGGAACGGTGGGATAGCCGATGGCCATGGCCAGCAGTCCTTCCTGGAAAAGCTCGCGGGAAAATTCGAAGGCTTTGTCCGTCTCACCGACCATGATCGGCGTGATGGGCGTTTCGCTCTTGCCCGTTTTAAAGCCGAGGCGTTTGAGGCGGCGCTTGAAAAATTTCGTGTTGCTCCAAAGGCGCTTGATGAGCTTTTCGCCCGCGTCGGAATCGAGAAGCTCGAAGGCGGCCTGGCATGTGGCGGTGACGGAGGGCGGATGCGACGTGGAGAACAAGAACGGGCGGCCGCGATGGTAGAGGAAGTGGATGAGGTCGCGCGAGCCGCAGACATAGCCGCCGATCGAGCCGATGGCTTTGCTGAGCGTGCCGACTTGAATGTCAACGCGCCCGTGGCAGCCCAGATGATCAACGGTGCCGCGTCCGTTGCGGCCCAGAACACCGGAGGAATGCGCGTCGTCAACCATCATGATGCAATTGTATTTCTCGGCGAGATCGCAAAGTTCGGGAAGCGGCGCGATGTCGCCTTCCATCGAAAAGACGCCGTCGGTGACGAGGAGCTTGTGGCCGTTCCAGTCTTTCGTTTCCTGGAGGATGCGCTCGCAGTCGGCAATGTCTTTATGCTTGAAGACTTTGATTGTGGCACGCGAGAGGCGGCAGCCGTCAATGATGGAGGCGTGGTTCAGCTCGTCGGAGATGATTAAATCTTCTTTTCCCAAAATGGCAGAGACGGTTCCGGCGTTCGCAGTGAAGCCGGACTGAAAAACGACGCAGGCTTCGGTGCCTTTGAAGCGCGCGATTTGCTCTTCGAGCTCCATGTGAATTTTCATGGTGCCGACGATGGTGCGGACGGCGCCGGAGCCGACTCCGTATTTACGGATGGCATCGATGGCGGCGCGGCGAAGTTTGGGATGCGTGGTGAGACCAAGATAATTATTCGAGCTGAGGTTAATGACTTCCTTGCCGTCGATCGTGGCGATGGGCTTTTGCTCGCCTTCGAGGATGCGGAGCTGAATATATTGATGCTGCGATTTCAAGTCTTCGAGCGCGTCGTGAAGATATTGCGTTTGCGGGCGAGTGGACATTATCGGTGACGGTGTGGCCATGGTTCCTCCTATGAGAGCGCGGGTCAAAGCAGACAAACATTATAGGACAGCCGCAGGCCTGCGCGAGGACACAAAATCGTTTGCAGTGGCTCAGTTGGATCTTGAGGAATTCATCAGGCCATTTGTTTATTCGGATGGAGCGGAACGGGAATGTATGTGTTGCGCACTGTCGCCTGAGCAGAGTATTCTTGCTTTATGCCACGTAAGAAAACAAAGCTGGATATTGCTGCCGCGAAAGCGGCGGAGATAATTCAGGCTCACTTGGAGACGTTGCCCACGGCCGAAGCCAAGGCTGCGCGTAGAGAGATTCACGCGCTGGCGGTCAGGCCTTCCCGCTCCGCAAACCGCGAAAAAGCTTCACGATCTCGGAAATGCGGGATTCTCGTCCTTTATCCCGCGTTTCCGCAAAATCTGCATAAGCTCGCGTTCGTCATTGTTCCTGAGAATCCGTTTGAGATCACGCTCCAGGGCGTTGGTTTCTGCTCGCGTATGTTTGTACTTGTCGGTTGACATTTGGTACCGACAGTATACGCGAAAGTCTAGCACGTGCTGTTCTGTCAACTTTCGAGAAGCATTGCTGAGATGATTCTCACGCTCGGTCCACTCGACTCGAGTATTGCTTTCTGCCGTCTTCCTCTAGTTTGCCTTCCTCTCATTGGAACCAGCGAGGGGAGCCGTTGGGGTAGAACAAAATTTTGCTGGCTTGGCCGGATTCGAGGAGGGCGAAGGCTTCGGCGAAGCGGTCGAGGGGCAGGCGCTCGTTGAATAGCGGCTCGAGGTTGAGGCGGCCGGCTTTGAGAAGCGAAGTCATTTGCTCCCAGGTCTCGAACATTTTGCGGCCGTAAATTCCCTGCACAACCGCGCCTTTGAAAATCACGTCATTGACGAGGTCGAGAGTCACCGGCTCGCTGGGAATTCCGAGAAGAGAGGCGCGGCCGCCTTGACGCAGCATTTGAAACCCCTGACGAATGCCGGCGGGATTGCCGCTCATTTCGAGAAGAACGTCTACGCCGTCGCCGTCAGTGGCTTCGCGGACGCGCGCGACAGGATCGCTTTCCTTCGGATCGAACACTGCGTCGGCGCCCATTTGTTTTGCCAGTGCACGGCGATGAGCATTCACCTCCGTGGCAAAAATCGTCGAGCAGCCACAAGCGCGCGCGACCGCGATGGACATCAAGCCGATGGGACCGCAGCCGGTGACGGCGACGGTTTGCCCGGCAATTTCTCCGGCAAGGACGGTGTGCACGGCGTTGCCGAGAGGGTCGAGTATCGCGGCGTAATGCTCGGGGATCGCGGGATCGATTTTCCACACGTTACGCGCGGGGATGCGCACAAATTCGGCGAAGCAGCCGTCCGCATCGATGCCGATGATTTTCACGTTGCGGCACAGATGCGGCTGGCCCGCGCGGCAGGCGCGGCAATGGCCGCAATTTACGTGCATCTCGGCGCTGACGAAATCGCCGGGCTTGAGCGCATCCACTTCCGCGCCCACTTTTTCAATGGTGCCGCAGAATTCGTGGCCAAACGTCATCGGCGGGTGAATGCGCGAGGCGGACCATTTGTCCCAGTGATAAATGTGGAGGTCGGTGCCGCAGATGGAGGCGGCGCGAACGCGAATGAGAACGTCGGAAGGGCCAAATGCGGGAACGGAGACGGATTCCAGTTGCGCGCCTGCTTCCGGGCGCATCTTGCGCAGGGCTTTCATTGTAAAGTTCGCCTTCGACGGTAAGAATAATTACGCGCGGGATGGAAGTGCTTCGTCAAACCAGCGATGTTAGCACACGCTGCTGGTTGCCGGAAATGAAGTCACCGTGGAGCAAGTCCTGTGATAAATTCGAATACAAGAGCGATGTTCTTTCAAGGTCGAAAGCGCAAAAAGACGAACGCCGCAGGCTCAGGCCGATGGCCGGCTCGAATGATTCTGATTCTATTCGGACTGGCGGCGATGTTCATTGCATGGGAAGCAATGAGGCAAGGTTATTGGTGGGTCCGATACTACAATCCACGCGAAGGTGGTATTGCGATTGGGCCCACTTTGAGTTTTGTTTTTATCGGAGCGATATTCGTAATTCTTGGTCTGATCCCGTGGCGGAGGGCACGGGAAAGCCGTAAATCGAAAAACGATATATACCGGATGCCGTAGCCTTCCATTCGCAGTGCCCCATTCAATAAAAGAGATACAAGATTTGGCAGAACTTTCGCTACAATCGCGCGCGGTAGGGCGGCTGACGCCGCTGCTTTGACGCGGTGCTTGCAGAATGTTCCGGGGGTGAATGTGAGTTTTGGCGAGCGCATCAAAGAAATTCGCGAGGGATTCGAGCCCGCGTTCTGGGTGGCGAACGGCACGGAGTTATTCGAGCGTCTGGCGTATTACGCGACGACGGCGGTCCTGGCAATTTATCTCCACGAAAATTTGCACTTGACGGTCGAGCAGGCCGGAGCGCTGCTGGGAATTTTCGGGCTCGTAGTGTGGTTTCTTCCGGTGCTGGGCGGGACGCTGGCGGATCGATTCGGATTTCGGCGCGCGCTGATGTTCGCGTACGCGGTGATGACGTTGGGCTATTTTTTGCTAGGGTCGCTGTCGGCGCCGTGGATGGCACCGATACGGCAGTCGATATCGCTGTACTGGCTGGTGCTGATTATTTTGATGGTCCCGGCGCTGGGCCCGGCGGTGGTGAAGCCGTGCGTGGCGGGGACGACGGGGCGGGCGTCAAACGAAAATGTACGGTCGATCGGCTACTCGATTTACTACACGATTGTAAATATCGGCGGCGCGCTCGGGCCGCTGGTGGCCTTTCTTGTGCGGAAATCGATCGGAATTGAAAACGTCTTTCGCGTTTCCGCGCTGAGCGTGGCGCTGATGTTTTTCGCGACGTGGTTCTTCTACCGCGAACCGGCGCGTTCGGGAGAGAAAGCGGTCGCGAGCGTCGCCGCGGCAATCAAGAATATGTTCGTGGTGCTGGGCAATTTTCGCTTCGTGCTATTTTTGGTTATTTTTTCGAGCTTTTACGTCGTTTTCTGGCAGCAGTACGTTTCCTTGCCGCTGTTCCTGCGCGGATATGTGAACCCAAAAGCGAATGTGGATTTGCTGCTCACAGTCGACGCGACGACAGTGATTTGCGTGCAGATCCTGATTGCCTATCTGACGCGAAAGATGCGCGCCTTTCCGGCGATGACCCTGGGCCTGCTGATTTCCAGCCTCACGTGGCTGATTCTTGTGTTCAACACGTCGACTCCGGCCGTGGTGCTGACGCTGATCATCCTGGCGTTGGGCGAAGTGACCCAGTCGGCGCGCTACTACGAATACATTTCTCGGCTGGCGCCAGAGGGCCAGCAGGGCCTTTACATGGGTTACGCGTTTCTGCCCATCGCGATTGGTTATTTCATCGCGGGGCTGCTCGGGGGGCATCTCGTTCATTATTTTGGCGACGTGCTGCACCGGCCGCGGCAGATGTGGTGGGTTGTGAGCGCCTGCGGAGTGGTTGGCGTAATTCTGATGCTGATTTATGACCGTGTGTTCAACCCGGGCCGAATAAGCGCTCGAGAACAATCAAATTGACGCGCTACAAGTCGAGTGCCATGCGGAAGTGGATGGATGTTTATTTAGGTATTCTGATACTCATCGCCTTGATTGCCTTGCCCGTGACACGAGCGGCGGGGGCAGGGCAGGCCAAGGATTCTGAAACTGCGGACGCGGTTAACGGGAAACAGGTCTACGAGCAGAAATGCGAGATTTGCCATTACAGCGCAAGCGCCGAGAAGAAAATCGGGCCGGGGCTTGCGGGGTTGATGAAGCGCGAAAGATTTCGCAACGGAATGAAGGCGGACGACGAAAATTTACGGCGCGTGATTGAGCGCGGCGGAAAAGATATGCCGGGATTTCGCAGTTCGCTAAAGCCTGCGCAGATCACAGATTTAATCGCTTATGTGAAGACGTTGTAGCTTGCAGGAGTCTGATGAACTCTGGTTGCTACATCAGGAATCAGTCGAACGCGCGAGCGATTTGGCGAGCGTGAGGGCTTGATCGGTGGTTATGAGGCGCGCTCCGCGACCCGCGAGTTCTTCGAGGGTGCGCTGAGCTTCGTTGGCGTCGAGCGTCTCGATTGCGTCGGCGACAATAGCGACGCGGCGGCCGCGGTCGAGCAAACCCTTTGCCGCGAGGCGCACGCAAAATTCCGTGACCACTCCGAAGATTACGTATTCCTGATCTACGGGAAACCGCCTCAGTATTTTCTCCGTGTTCGGATTATCGAATACGTCGAGAGTTTGCTTTTCGAGAACGATCTGCTGAATTTCGTCAAGATTCGCCGGAATCGAGAAATTCTTGTCATTTGGAACGGACATTATTTTGGGTGCCTTCAGCTCCGCCAGAATTTCCGAGCCGCTTGTTCCCTTGACACAATGTGGAGGAAAGCGCGCGAACTCGAGATCATTGGGAGCGTGCTGGTCGGCACTTGAGATGAGAAATACTTTGCCGGCGCGCGCAACGTCGACGAGACGTCGCATGTTGGGGACGCGTTTCTCCGCGCCGGGGACGTAAAGTTTGCCTCCGGGCAACATGAAATCGGCCTGGGTATCGACCTCCCAGAAAACTACGCGCGCTTTTATCGGCGTTAGACAAATCTTCTTAGCCTCTGCACGATTTTAGCGCGTCAGCGGGCGACAAGCGAATGGCGTGCGGGCAAAATTGTTCAGTGAAATTTAGGAACGCTGGTCAATGCGGCGACGGACTTTCTGGAAAAGACTTTTCAAGCGTTGGCTGTAGCGGACTGGATAGGGCGCTGCGTGTTGGATGGAAAGGAGGCGCGCCGGGAGCAGTTTTAGGCTTTCGATGCACCGTGAACGCGCGGTCGTCAGAGGTTCTGACGGAGCGATGCGCTTGCCTTGGCGCATAACCGGCACGAGAAGCGGTGAAGCAGCCGGACGAGATTCGTTCGCAAGGGCGATTAAGTCTTTCTGCCATTTCCCTGCGCGGCTCGCAAAGCGAAATACTTGTTTGACGCCGGGATATGTGGACTTCGATTCGCTGAGCTTTGCCGCTTCGCGCACCTTGCCGTCGCGTTCGAGCTCAACCAATTTGTAAATCATGCTGAGATTGCGTGTGTCGGTGGGAGCGACGAGGGCGCTGCCGACTCCGAAGGCGTCGATTTGCGCGCGGCGGCGGAGAAGCGAGGAGATTCTCTTCTCGTCCAGGTCGCCGGACGCGAAGATTTGGACGTCGCGCCAGCCGGTACGATCCAGTTGCGCGCGGACCCAGCGGCTGTCAGTGGCCAGATCGCCGCTGTCGAGTCTGACGCCCGCGGGTTTGCGGCCGCGCGCGATGATTTTGCGAAGCGCGGAGCGAACGTTGTAGGTGTCGAGGAGGAGCGTGGCCTGTTCGGGGAAAACATCGAGGAAACGATCGAAGGCCTGCGATTCGTCCTGGTAAGCCATGATCCATGAATGGGCTTGCGTGCCGTATGTGGGAATGTCAAAAAGTCTGCCTGCCATTACATTGGAGGTGCCTTGGCAACCAGCGATCCAGGCTGCGCGGGCCGCGAAGATTCCGGCTTCGCGTCCGTGAGCGCGGCGAGCGCCGAATTCGACGACAGGCTTGCCTTTTGCGGCAATGTTCAAACGAGCAGCGCGGCTAGCGACCATGGTCTGAAAATTGATGGCAGACAGAAGGCGCGTTTCGAGGATTTGACCCTCGATAATGGGAGCGGTGACGCGCAGCAACGGCTCTCCAGCGAAGACGAGAGAGCCCTCCGGAACGGCCCAGATGTCTCCCGTGAAAGCGAAGCGGGCGAGATAGTCGAAGAATTCACCGTGGACGTGGCGGAAGACGGGGAGACGCCGCACGAACTCGATTTCTTCCGAGGTGAAGCGGATGTTTTCGACAAAATCGAGGGCCTGATCGAGACCAGCGGCCACGAGGAAATTGCGCTCGGCGGGAAGTTTACGCACGAAGAGTTCAAATGTGGCACGCGCGTCGAAGCGCGATTGAAAATAACCAGCCGCCATGGTGAGCTCGTAAAGGTCGGTGAGAAGGCCGGAATGCTCGCGAACAGCAAGTGATTCCATGAGGTTATTCCTGGGGGAAATCGATCGGAAGTTCGCGAGGAGCACGGAAGAAGAACAGCGAGTACCCCAGCGTCCAAGCTTGGCGGAGCGCCAAGTGTCGCCGGGGTCTCGTCGCGAAGCTCTGAATGGTCGCGCCTTACTTGAGTGCTGCGTCCTTGAACGCCTTGGCGGCGCGAAGGCGAACAACAGTCTTGGCTTTGATCTTGATTGGTTCACCGGTGGCGGGGTTGCGGCCCATGCGCGCCTTACGATGCGCCTTGACCGCGCGTCCGATTCCCGGAATGACGAATTTACCGGCGGACTTGCATTCTTTCACCGCGAGATTAAAAAGCTCGTCGAAAAACGAAGCCACCTGTTTTTTCGACACCGGCTTCTCTTTCGTGCTGACCTTTTCGGCCATGTGCGCGATGATCTTGGACTTGCTCATCGGGTTTGCCATCGTGTTGCTATCTCCTCTGTTGAAGTATTTTTCCCCGTTGGTCGTTGCTGGGAGGCCGGGGGCACTATAGCCGCCCCGCCCGAGTAACGCAAGGGAAAACGCAAGGAAAACCGCAGAAAATCGCGGTTTCCTGCAGTCAACCCGAAACGGAGGGTTCAGGGCTGTGCGAGCGCGGAATAAAATGACGCGACGGATTTGATGCCGCCGAAGTAATTTTCGAGTGAGATGTGCTCATCGGGCGCGTGCGCGTTTTCATCCGGCAAACCGAAGCCGAGCAGAACGCAGGGTACTTTGAATGTGTCGTGCATCTGCGTAACGAAGGGAATCGACCCGCCTTCGCGAATGAAGACGGCTTTCTTGCCAAAGCCCTTCTCGAGCGCATGAATTGCTTTCCGAAAAATGGGATGAGTATAGGGAGCGACCCAAGGTTTGCTCATGCTCAGGACTTCGAATTTGCACTGAACTGTTTTCGGCAGCAGGGTGCGAATGTGGCGCTCGACTTGTTTGGCGATTTTTGCCGGGTTCTGATTGGGCACGAGGCGCGTGGAGATTTTCGCAAAGGCTTTGGAAGGGATCACGGTCTTGGAGCCTTCACCCGTGTAGCCGCCCCAGATTCCATTGAGTTCGAGGGTGGGCCGGCACCAGAGGCGCTCGAGATTGGTAAAGCCTTTTTCGCCGGACAGGCCGGGGGCGCCAACGGTCTTGCGAAACTCGGATTCTTTCCAGGGAAGAGCGTTCAGGGCTTTTCGTTCTTTCGCAGAAAGAGCGGCGACATCATCGTAGAAGCCGGGTACGGTGACGTGAAAGTTTTTGTCGTGCAGTTTGGCAATCATTTCGGCAAGGATGGTAATGGGATTGGGTACAGCTCCGCCGAAGACGCCGGAGTGCAGGTCCTGCGATGGGCCGGTGATTTCCACTTGATAGTAATTCAGGCCGCGCAGGCCGTACGTGATGGAAGGAACGCCACGGGCGAGCATTGAGGTATCGGAGACGATAAGGGCATCGGCCCTGAGCCTGTCTTTGTTCTTGGTGACAAAATCCCAAAGATTGACGCTGCCGACTTCCTCTTCGCCTTCGATGATCACTTTTACGTTGAGGGGCAACTTGCCTTCGGATTTTCGCAGCGCTTCGAGGGCCTTCAGATGGATGTGGACCTGGCCTTTGTCGTCCGCGGTACCGCGGCCGTAGAGATTTCCGCCGCGAACGGTGGGATCGAATGCCGGGGAAGTCCAAAGTTCGAGCGGCTCGGCGGGCTGCACGTCATAGTGGCCATAAAAGAGGATGGTCGGCTTGCCGGGAGCTTCGAGGGATTCGGCAACAACGAGGGGATGGATTTTCGTGGGAATGATTTCCACTTTCGGGAAACCGGCGCCGCGCAAGCGGTCGGCGACCCAGCGAGCGGCGCGGTCGATGTCCAGTTTATGCTCGGTCTTCGTGCTTACGCTCGGAATGCGGAGAAAATCCTTCAGTTCATCGAGGTTATGTTCGCGATGGCTCTCGATGTAATCGAGAAAATTCATCCGTGGCTCCTGAAAAAGATTTTGTCCCCAGCAGCTTGACGCGGCGTTCCCTACGTCGTTGCCGTACCAATAAGAATGGGCATTGTACGAACCGGCGGGGGTTGCAGCAAGGAGAAAGCGAGGATTTGATTCTGTTGACTCGATTGGAGCGGTTGGTGCACGATAACTCCACGATGCCTTCAGCCAACACCGATAATCGCAGACGAAGTTCCCGGGTTTTCACGCGTATCCCCGTGAAGATCCGAGGAGTAAATGCCGACGGGAATAAGTTTCGCGAGGGATGCCAAACGATTGTAGTGAACGCCCACGGTGGACTTCTTTATTTGAACGAATCGGTGGAGATGGGGGCGCAACTGCAGATGACGAATCCCGCGAGCGACGAGGAACAGGAATGCCGGGTAGTTTTTTTGGGCGACAATTCCGACAAAGGCCAGCGCGTCGGGCTGGAATTTTTGTCTCCGGCGCCGCATTTCTGGGGCGTGGAATTCGCCGAACCAAGCCCGCGCGAACGTCCGTCATCTTCCCCAAGGCGCTGACAAACTTTTCATCCTGCCATAACTTCATCTGGTAAGAAGCGAATGCAACATTTGGGCACGCATGGTGTCTGAGCTTATAGTTGGCGGTGTTTCCGCGAAAGCGGTTGGTTGATGCGCCGGCGCGGCCGACTGTGACTCTTGCAGATAGGCTAGGTTTGTGTCCAACAGTTCAGCGGAGGAACAAGTGCGCAAATATATCCTGTGGTTCTGCATTGCGGCGCTGGCGGTAGCACAATGCGCGGGGGCACAGCCGCGTCAAGATAAGGGCACGAAACAATCGACACGCGAAAAAACGGGTGCGGCGGCGAAAACGCAGCACGCGAGCGGAAAGCAATCCGCCTCGGATGAAGAAATGGCCGCGACGAAGCTGCCGGTTCGGCGGGTGGTCCTTTATAAGGGCGGAGTCGGGTACTTCGAGCACCTGGGGCAAGTTCGCGGCGATCAGAATGTGGGAATTGATTTCACCAGCAGCCAACTGAATGACGTGCTGCAATCGCTGACCGTGCTTGATTTGAATGGCGGGCGCATCACGGGGATCGATTACAACTCCGAAGCGCCATTCAGCCAGCGGCTGGGGACGCTTGGCCTGCCGCTGCGAGCAAACACGAATCTTTCGAAATTTTTGGCTGCGCTGCGCGGAACGCGTTTGGAAATTCGCAATGGCAACAGCACGATCACGGGCAGGCTACTGAGTGTCGAGAGGAAAACGCGCGTCAGCGGAGGCACAACGCTGGAAGTGGATTTGGCGACGATGGTTAGCGACGGCGGCGAAGTGCGAACCGTCGAAATTACTCCTGCAGTGAGCGTGCGCGTTGCCGATCCGGACGTAAATCGCGAAGTGGGACGCTATCTTTCCTTGCTAGCGTCCACGCACCAGCAGGATTTGCGGCGGATGACGATCGCGGCGGCGGGCTCCGGCGCGCGGCAACTGTATGTGAGCTACATCAGCGAAGTGCCGATCTGGAAGACGACCTACAGGATTGTGCTGCCGACGAAGGCGGACGACAAGCCGCTGCTGCAAGGCTGGGCGATTGTGGATAACACGACGGGCGAGGATTGGGACAATGTTGAGTTGTCGCTGGTCGCTGGAGCGCCGCAATCGTTTATTCAACAATTGTCGCAGCCGTATTACGCGCGACGTCCGGTGGTGCCGTTGCCACAAACCGCGGAACTGACTCCGCAAACGCATGCGAGCGCAATGCTCGGAGGCCTGGGAGGATTGTCCGGTGTAGTGACTGACCCGAGCGGCGCGGTGATACCCAACGCGCAGGTGAGAATCTCTAACACGGAAACGGGTGCTGCAAGCAGCACTACGACAGACAATCAAGGCAGATATGAGTTTGATGATTTGGCCGCGGGGAACTACCGCCTTGAATTTCATATGAACGGTTTTCAAACGAGCGTGATACAGGGCGTGGCGATCGGAGGAAATGGCGAGCAGACGCAGAACGCTACTTTGCAAGTGGGAAGTGCGTCACAGACTGTGGAAGTGACGTCCGAGTTCTCGAGGTTGAACACGTATGCAAAATTGCAAGCGCCAAGGATGGGCGCCGCGGGATCAGGGCGCGAACTTGGGAATGGGAGCGGGGCGGGAGTGGGCCGAGGATATGGCAGTACGGGAGGCGTCCTCGGCGGAATCATAGGTGGTGCCCCTGAACCGCTTTTGGAGGCGCGCGGGCGGACCTCAGCGGCGGCAGAAGGCGCGAATCTGGGCGATCTGTTCGAGTACAAATTGAAGGACCGCGTGACGATTCGCAAGAACGAATCGGCGCTTGTTCCCATCGTGCAAGTTCATATCGCGGCGGAAAAAGTGTCGTTGTGGAACAATTCGCTTGGGTCGCAGCGGCCGTTGCGCGCGCTGTGGCTGACGAATTCGAGTCCGCTGACCTTGGATGGAGGCAGCTTTACAGTGCTGGAAGACGAGGCGTTCGCCGGCGAGGGCCTTACGGATCCGATCAAGCCGGGCGAGAGGCGTTTGGTTTCATACGCGGCGGATCTTGGAGTGCGCGTGGATGCGAAAAGCGAGAGCCGTCCGCAACGCGTGACGCGCGTGCGCATCTGGCGCGGAGTGATGAGCATGACGCGAGAGTTACAGCAGAGCACCACGTACACAGTGCGCGATGATGATACGACGCCGCGCACTGTGCTGATCGAGCATCCTCTGCGAGTTGGTTGGAAGCTGGCGGGAGGGACGCCGAAGCCGGAAGAAACCACGTCCAACGTTTATCGGTTCCGCGTCAGCGTGAAATCGAAAGAAACGTCCAAGCTGGAAGTGGGGGAAAGCGAACCGCTGGACACGCGCTACGAGATTTCAAACGTGACGGACGATCAGATCACGCTTTTTCTGCGGCAAAAATCCATCAACGCGGAAGTGGAGGCGGCGCTGCGAAAGATCGTCGAGCAGAAGAATCGCGTTGCCGCGCTGGATGCGGAGATTTCCCGCCGCAACAATGAAAAGCAGAAAATTTATGACGACCAGCAACGCATTCGCGAAAATTTGAAGGCGCTCAAGGGAAGTCCCGAGGAGCGTGCGCTCACGCAGCGTTACACCCAGCAGCTTGCGGATCAGGAGACGCGTTTGGAGACGCTGCAAAAGGAAACGCAAGACTTCCAAACAAAGCGCGATCAGGCACAAGATGACTTGAACACGATGATTCAGAATCTGTCTCTGGATGTGACGCTGTAATGGAACGAATCGGGCGGGCAGCGCGTATCTAAGAGTGCGTAACGGAGACGCGCGATGTTGACCTTTGTTCTGTGGTGCATACTGCTGGTGCTGTGCTGGCCGCTGGCGATTCTGGCGCTGGTGCTGTATCCGATCGTGTGGCTGCTCCTGCTACCGTTCCGGCTGGTGGGAATTGCGGTGGGCGGGGCGCTCGATTTGGTGCGCGCGATTATTTTTCTTCCCGCGAGGATTCTGCGCGGGCCGCGGCGATCCGCGTTCACGCGCCCCTGAGTAAGCGGTTCGGACGATAATTTCTGCAAGGTTTCTTCGTACAACATTCTGGTGCTTTGCGCCGAGCCTCGTTTAGACGACGGACTCGGAGGCAATCACCTGCGCAGCGCTGGAATGCGGCACTTCAAGATGAGGCACTTCAAGATCAGGCATGGGACGAGCGGAGAAAAGGTAACGGCACGGCATCGCCAGCCAGCGGGCTCGACGCGCCGAGCGCGCCACTCGCGCGCTGTCGGTGGCGATCCCCGTGTTTGCGTACATCTGGCGGTAAAGCTTCGAGATCAAAACGAAGGCCAAGCGGCCTTTTGACGAAGTCATGAAGCTGGAGCGCTTCCAAATGGATTTCAGGTCGTAGAAACGGTCCCAAACAGCTTGTGTGCGTTCTCGAATTTCATCGGCCGACATTGCCGGATGAGGACAGTATAGTTTGGGGCGGAGTTCCTGCGGGATCAGCCAGTGTCGAGTCAACGGAATGCCGCCGACGCTCTTGGGGTCGAGTTCCATGGTCTTTTCCCATTTTGCAAAATCGATGGTTCCGGGAAAGGGCGTCAGCATGACGAATTGCGCGAAGGTGACGCCCGCGCGCTTGGCTACCTCGACTGTGGCGTCAAAAGTGTTTGGCCGGTCGCTGGGCAGGCCGAAGATGAATGAGCCGAGTACGTGCACGCCGTGCTTGCGAAACGTCTGCAAGCGCTCGACGAGTTTTTCGCCCGCACAGTTGAAATCCTTATAAACGTCTTTCAAACCTTCCGGGGTCACGGACTCGACGCCAACCAATGCGCCTTTGATGTGCGCTTTGCGCATGGCGTCGAGGTAAGCCGGATCTTCCGCGGCTTCCATGGTAATTTGCGTGAAAAACACCGTGTCCTTGGGGAGAAGCGCCAGACGCTCCATCAGCTCGAATCGTTCGGCGCGGAGGGATTCGAGTTCAGCGATGCGTTGCGCGTTGCCCTGGCGTTTGGCCAGCTGAATGTCGGTAAGGGTGACGGGATAAAAATTATCGTCGGCCAGGGCGATAAATCGAAAGCCAAGCCGCCGCAACTGCACAATTTCTTCTATCACAGCGTCCGCGGCGCGTTGCCGGGGGCGCTGGCCGTCCGTCCGCCAGACGGAACAAAACGAGCAGTGCTTCGGGCAGCCGCGAACGGTCTGCACCGAGGCCCACATATATTGTCCGCGCGGAATCAAATCCCAGCGGGCCTTGAGGAAACTCGAAGCCTCGATGCGGCCACCCAAGTAAATGGACTTCGGGGCGCCCTTCGCGCAGTCCGCTAACGCAGTTGCCCAAATAACGTCGCCATCGCCTTTGACCACGGCGTGCGCGCCGCCAAGGCGCTCCGCTTCTTCGGAGTAAAGCGTGGCGTGAATTCCGCCGAAGACCACATAGGCGCCGCGTTCGCGCGCTATTTTACCGATTTCATATCCGCGAAGGGCGTTTCCCGTGTGAATCCCGATGCCGACAACGTCGCCGGCTTGAATGCGCTCCGGATCCACGGGATTAAGTGTTTCATCGACAATGATGGGGTCACCAAACGAGGCTGGCGTTGCCGCGGCGAGCACATACAACCACCGCGGCGTGATCACGGCGGTGCCAAAAGAAACATGACTCGGATTTATAAGGTGAACCTTCATGCGTACTGCGTCGAGTCCCGAGGCCGTCTGACGGCGACCTTTACAACGGCGTCATTAAACCATAGAAACTCCAGAAAAGCTGTACAGAATTGCTCATTGTGTTCCCACATCGAAGGGAAAAATGATTGAACGGCTGCGGGGAAATGGCAATGCGTGTGCAAGTTACATGGTGTCTGCGGTTATTGGGTGCCATTTCGGGAAACCGGGTTGCGGAAATGCAGCGCGGTCACTGGGTGGTCGAACCAGCATCGCTGGGGTGCAGGCCTAGTTCTCATCCGATACGGAGTTCAATGCTTACCGAAACTACAAAGTCTGCCCAAAATGGAACAGGGCGACGGAGCTCTTATATTTTGCGTGGCCTAGCCTAAGGCAGACGGAGAAATCAGTCCCGCAATGGTATCGCAATATGTGGCAACGCCTAACTTAGCACGCTAGTTTTCATAGCGCACATGCATGCCGAATTTTGGAGGTTGGTAATGGTTTTGGGCAGGCCGTACCGGGTCAGAGTGATTGGCCGTGAGTCGCACAAGATGGTTTTTTTTCGCGCCGCGACGCTTGTCGCTTTCGTGGCCCTTACTTGCATTTCGGCCTTTCCACAAAATCAAACGCTGGGACGAATTGCTCCATCCGAATTGGGCCAGGAAAACATGGACAGGGTCGCAGCCTCGGCCGCCCAGATTGAATCGATCCTTCATGCCAATCCCGGACTGATGGTGGAATTGAAGAATTGGGTGGCGAAGGATGCCACCGACCACGGGCAATTGATCAGCGACGCAGACTTAGCGGATCAGGCGATTTTCGACCGGCTGGAATCGGATATTCAGTTCCGCTCAGTGGCTACGCGGCTGATGCAAAAGTACGGCTATCTACTTCCCATGGTCAATCCGGACTCGCCTCAGGGGAAAGAACAAGAGATCTTGGTACAAGAGCGGGCGAAATGGCTTTCCCAGGATGAGGAAGACATTCATCGTGCGCGTCTGCAGACGAACAGCAATACGTCTCGCGAAGGGGAATGCGAACCGCAGACAGATCCCAATTGTGGCTCCTCACAGGGAAATCGTCCCGCGGGGCAGCAAGAAGCCAGTTCCCCAGCCCCATTTCAAAGAACGCTCGCGTCGCCTCCTCCCGCGCGCTCCGTTCCCTACGGTTCCTCGCCGCGTCCAGAACCGACTCTAGAACAAGCGGAGCTCAGGCAAACATCCGCAGGCATGCCACTTGGAGCTTCCAGATTGTCCGCAGGAAGCGCGGCGAGCTCGAGCGATCTGGGGAATTTCGCTTCACAGCCAGGGAACGGCCAGTCAGCGAAGGATTCATCTGGAGCCACCGGACAAGGCAGTGCGAGCGGCGCGATGTTTCCTCCGATCATGGATAGTGCGTCAGAAAGCGATTGGCAAGGAGCACCCTTAAGAAATTCGCAGCAGCCCTTGCAACTCCGTCCTTTTGGGCACATGCCGATGGAGCCTAGCCCGAGTCAGAGGATGATTCGCCAGCCGAATCCTTACGAAGACATTCCTTCGCTGTATGACATGTACCTTCAGGCATCTCCCCACCCGCCGGCGCCAGAGCGCTTTGGCATGGAAGTATTTGAGAACGGCACGCGCGACCTTCAAATGATCCCCATGGATCTACCCGTAGGGCCCGATTACGTGGTTGGACCAGGAGACGCCCTGGCAATCGATCTTTGGGGAGGAGTGTCTCAGCGCATTCTCCGCACGGTCGATAACGAGGGGCGGTTGAGTCTTCCGGAAGTGGGCCCCGTGCTCGTTTCTGGAAAATCCTTGGCCGATGTTCAGCAAACCGTACAACGAACCCTTCGCTCTCAGTTTCGTGATGTCTCCGCTGATGTTTCGCTTTCGCGTCTGCGAACCATTCGCGTACCCATGATGGAGGGGAACGTCCAGGAAGCGGTAAAGAACAATGTATTTGGTCTTATGGGCTTGCTGGAAATCGCGGACGACTGTGGATGCGAGCGTTTCATTCTGATTTCCTCGGATAAAGCTGTGAATCCCACCAGCGTCATGGGCGCCACAAAGCGCGTGGGCGAATTGATTCTGGGTTGCCGCCCTGCGAACGCGATGCGCTGTATTTCCGTGCGCTTTGGAAATGTGCTGGGATCGAACGGCAGCGTGGTTCCGTTGCTCCAGCAGCAACTGGAGAATAATCGGCCCCTCACGATCACACATCCTGAGATCAAACGATACTTCATGACTCCTCGCGAGGCCGTCGCGCTGGTGCTGGAGGCATCCACGATTGGCGACCATGGAGACATACTGGTGCTCGAAATGGGAAAGCAGATTTCGATTCTTCAGTTGGCACGGACTTTGATCCAGTTGTCAGGAAAGACGGAAAAGCAAGTAAGCATCCAGTTTACGGGTTTGCGGCCGGGTGAAAAGTTGTACGAAGAATTGTTTTCGGAAGCTGAGGAGATCACTTCCACGGATCGGCAAAAGATCAAGCGCGTTCGGGGCGGCCGCAGGGACTGGCCATTGCTGGCCCGGAGCCTGGAAGAACTGCGCGCGTCTTTGACCGTGGATGGACCTGAGCCCGTGCGGTCCAGGCTTCGCGAAATCCTGCCCGAGTACGTTTCGCCATCCATCAATTTGACTGACGAAGAACAAATGGACGGCCACCTGATCGCCACCGCAACACAAAAATAGCGTATTACCGCTTTACTGTTCTCCGTCCGCCACTTTCCGCCTCCGCACGACATTCTTTGCCTCCGTCCGAAATGCTCATCGCGTCACTTTGTTCACAGAGAGCAGCCGCCAGTGCATCGATCGAATGCTCTTTGGCGATGGCGATCCGCGCGGCCTTTTTCGGGCTATCGACGGGCTCGTCGAGCGCCGATTGGACTGCGCGGCAGAGTTCTTCCGCGTCGTCTCCAAAATAAATGGTGTCGGAGAATTCCCACAAATTCACGATGGGCGTCGAGACAACAGGGATGCCTTTTGAAAAATAGTCAAAGAGCTTCAGCGGCATGCAGTGAAAATTCTTGTTGTCGTAGCAATCGTAAGGCATGAAGCCTACATCCAGATTTGCAATGACTTCGCCCAGATTCTTTGCCTCTCTCCAAGGAATGGCGTGCACGTTTGCAATGGGCAGACATTTGTCCGCGCCGAAATGGATAAAGTGCCAATCCGGCCGTGATGACAGGACTTGCGCGAGAAGTTGCGTGTTCAAGCGATTAGTGACCGGGCCCAGGTAGCCGAGCCGAGGTCTTGGGATCTCTGGGAATTCGTCCACATTCGAATCATTGCAGGCGGCGCTGGCGATAACTTCAGATTCGGACATCTGCGTGACCTGCGGAATGGAAACAATTTTTTCGCCGCAACGGTGGCAATCCAAAACGTGGCGCAGACATAGCCGGTGAACATGACGACAGCATTGAATTTTCCAGATCGTATGAGCCGCCAGATACCAGGGCTAATCAGCCCAAAGAATCCGCCGATTGCTGGACGCGGCGAAACATTCTTGAGGTGCACCCACGGATAGTTGTCGAGAAGGGGTACGTCCCAAGCGACCTCGACGCCAAACCCCGAATCCACGTGCGCCTGCGCGCCTTCCATGCTGCAATACGCGACCAGTATTTCGAGCTCGGGACGCTGCGCCATAAGCCGCCACATCGGCGAGCCGTATTGAACCGGATGCGTGCATACCAAAAGCACCCGCAGCTTCTGCTCACTCATTTTGCAGCATCCGCGCGCGACGCTCAGCAACTGCTTTATTGAAGGGAAATCGCAGTTCAGGCATACCGAGGCCTAACCGAGCCGGGTGGGCTTCCATTCGGCGCCCCACAATTCGATCATACGTTGCAAGCCATCGAAAATGCCGATCTTGGGCCGCCATTCCAAATCGTGACTGGCTTTTCGAATGTCACTGACGTAGATTTTCTGATCTCCCGGGCGAAATTCCGCGTAATCCACTGTCGGTAACTGACCCAGCAGTTTCTCAAGCGGCTTGTGAAGTTCCGCCCAAACTGAAATCGTGTTTTCGCGGCCACCTCCGACATTGTAAACCTGACCCGCTGTGCGTTGGATCCGGCTGACGGCGCGAAGCATAAGTTCGACAAGGTCGTCCACGTAGAGCAAATCTCGCACTTGTTTGCCATCGCCGTAAATGGTTAGGTGCCCTCCACGAAGGCCTGTCAACGCGAAATGAGCAACCCATCCCTGATCCTCATTTCCGAACTGCCGCGGACCGTAGATGCAGGACATTCGAAAAACGATGGTGCGAAGGCCATAAATCCTGAAATAGTCGCGCACATATTGATCTGCCGCTCCCTTTGAACAACCATATGGCGAGTGGAAATCCAGTGGGCAGTTCTCCGATACTCCATCGGGAAGATTCTCGAAATCGTAGCGAGTCTCTCGCTCCACGACGCGCACGTGGTCGATCCCGCCGTATACTTTGTTCGTGGAAGTGTAGAGAAAAATGGGTGTGGGGTTCAGGTGACG
Source organism: uncultured Acidobacteriota bacterium (assembly GCA_963757905.1). Classification (GTDB taxonomy): domain Bacteria; phylum Acidobacteriota; class Terriglobia; order Acidiferrales; family UBA7541; genus DAHUXN01. Next base: position 144,618 of record CAVWSV010000012.1, read on the forward strand.
CGCCGCCTCAAGAACATTTAGCGTGCCCTGGGCATTAATTAGAAAATCTTCGCGCGGATTGTTAACTGACGTCGTAACAGCGACCTGCGCCGCAAGATGAAACACTACATCAACTCCTCTAACGGCATCTTGGACAGCTTCGAAATCGCGAACATCCGCCTGAAGCAGTTGGAACTGGCTTCCATGGTGCCCGCGAAGCCATTCGAGATTTTTCTGCACTCCTGGCCTGGAAGCATTGTCTAAAATTTTGACATCATGTCCATCCTGGAGAAGGCGATGAGACAAATTCGTACCGATGAAGCCGATCCCTCCGGTTACCAGCGCGCGCACGATGCCTCCTTACGGTGTGGAACTTACGCTTGGAACTCGGACGCGTTCAGGGCGCGCCCGCCGATCGAAACCTGTCATGGAAATCCGCGAGTGGCCAGTCTCAAGCTGTAGACCGCAAGCGTTGTGCTGCACTCTGGCGCGAAGCGGTCTGTTCTAGCATGCTCAGGATTCTGGGGTAGAAACTTTTCCAGGAATGTCGAGGGGCCAGTTCCGCGCCTGCCCTGCCCAACCGTTTCCGTGCGTCTGGTTCTGAAAGCAGTAAAGAAACTGCCGATGCAAATGAGTCGCGGTCGTCTGCGACCAAGAGGTGTTTCCCGTGCTCTCCGCCAGTTCCCAAACACCCCAACGAGGTAGCAACCGTTGGAATGCCCATGCTAAGCATTTCCAATAGCTTAAGCCGAACCCCGGTACCGGAAATTACTGGAACCACACCGACGGCGACATCTTGCATAGCCTTGGCGATTCCCGTCTGGTTTACCGGCCCCACGCAAATTAATCTAGGGTCCCTCCCAAAAAAACGAAGAGATTCGCTGCCCGGCCCAACCACACGAAAACGGGCGTCAGGATGTTTCTCCCACACTTTCGGCAGAATTTCCTCCGCGAACCAGAGCGCCGCATCTACATTGGCCCCCCAAGTGAGATTTCCATAGAATCCGATGTCCTTTCCACCGGGGTCAGTGGCTCGGGCCGGGAAGCGGTCCAAATCCACACCGATTGGAACCACAAATGGTTTCTCGGCCAAGGCATACCGACGAGCGAGCTCTTCTGCGTCCTCTGGGTTCACGCAACAAACCAGCGAGGCTGCCCGACAAGTTCGCCTCTCAAATCGCTTCACGATCCATTCTTCCAGGGCCCAACGCGGATGGGAGCGGCCAAAGCGCACACGGGCGTCCCCGGCATCTACAGCCTGTACTGAATGCTTGAACAGAACAACGGGAACGAAGGGTGCAAACCGAGGCGCGTAGCCTGCGACCACATTTTCGGTAAGAACGACAGCGTCGTAGCGCTCGCCGTGCACGAGAGAAAGCATCTCTTTTTTCATCGCTCCCGGCATAACAACCAGCGATGTTGCAGGGACGCCTGCTACGGTCGAAGAGAGCAGACGCGAAATCCGGCGCGGCAACGAATGTGGCACCGGCGCAGTCCGCACATTCGTTTTAATTTGCGGCAATTCAGGAATCTCCGTTTTTCCAGAAGGAACATCCTCGATCACGCGGAGATCGACCTCATGTTCTTGACTGGCTGCCTCCAGCCAGTGGTAAATCAGGTTCCTCGAACCCGTGTCCGGCGGATAGGGGAACGGCGAAGCGATGAATAGGAGCTTCATTCGGGAGGTAGTGTTCCGTACTGACGGTTTTTTCTTCGGAGTCCTTTCCAGGCGCCGGGCACCCAGGCAACCAGGTGAAGAACCGCGAGCAGTAAATTGGCCGTGCCAATGACGATACGCTTGCGCGAATCGCGCAGTGCGGCCTTGATCGCGCCACCGACTCCAGCCCAACCGAAATTCTTCGCCCGGAAGTACGCATCGTCCCGGATCATCGCAGAGACGATTCCGGGCCGCACCCGCTCGATCGGATCCATCCAGCGCGCCGCGCGATGCGCAATCTGCGCCTTTGAGTTGTAAATGTGCCGATATCCTTTAAAGCGCAGCCGCATGTGCAAGTCTGTGTCTTCCCTCCAGGATCCTCTTCTCGTGTATCCCGCGTCCATGCCTCTGACTTCAAGCAGCAACTTGCGCCAGAAAGCCATGTTTCCGCCGGCCACGAAATCCACTTCGCGAAATTCCGAAACCGTGACGTTAAAGCCCGACCATTTCACTTCGCCGTCTGGAAGAACCTGAGCTTCCAGAATCGAGTCCGGATACTCCGGTGATACGCGGCCACCCGAGCCGGCCACGCCGTCCATCATCAAAGGATCGACAAGTTGGCTCAACCAATCACGATACGCCAGCCCGTCATCGTCGATGTACGCTACGATGTCCGCCTGCGAGTGTTGGAGCCCCACATTTCGGGCGGTCGCCGCTCCACTATGGGCGATCTGCACATACTTCATGGGCACCGGAGATTTTGGCAGGAGTTCCGCGACCAGACTTTCTCCATCCCGCGTTCCGTCTTCCACCACAATGATCTCGTATCTATCCGTTGGATAGTCCTGTACCAATAAACTCTCGATGCACTTCTGAAGCATGTCGCGACGCGCGCGCGTGGGGATGACGACGGAAACCGATGGCCGGCTTGGCGAACTCGGATTCACAGGACCCCCTGGGGCACATCCGTGTCAAATTCTCGAATCAATCTGATTGAGCTCCACGGTGAACGCACACTACTTCGGGTGCGTTGCTTGGCGGGCCGGGCGTGATCTTCCGCCTCTGAACGAATGTCTGCGGATGAGCCAGCTCTGCATTGCCAATCATTCCTCGCAAACGTTTCAAATTCCGCCGGCCATACCAGTCATGCAACTGATAAAAACGGCGCGCAGGCAGCACAAGAGCAGCGGCAGCGACAAGCCGTTTGAACAGCACATACCCCAGCGTTGGATTCTTATACTGCCGAACGAAAACTCTGCGTCTCGGCGCGAAAAGTCCGCAACGCGGCTGCCGCCAACGGTGCGAAGCTGGTAACGTTCCAATGTCTTCCCGCTCCCTTTGCAAAAAGACGTCAATGACCTCCTGAGGCACGCCCGCTTCGGCAAGCCGCCGGGGAATCATCTGAAGATAACACGCAAGAATCTCGTACTTGCGGCGAAGTTTTACCGGATCGTTGGTTTTGAATTCCCACAGGTTGTCCGAATGCAATCGGTAGTAGCAGAGCGGCTGGTCGAGAAGAATGGCGCCGCCGAGCGCCAGCGCCAGAACCAGAATCGGGGCGTCACCGCAAAAGAGCAGTTCTTCGGGGATCGGCAGGATGCGGTCGAGAACTGCCCGCCGAACCGCAAGCCTGCTGGTTCCGAGAAAGTATCCGCCGACATCGGAAAGGCGGGCGGCATCTTCGGTAGCCAGGTCAATCCGACACGTTTGACGCGGGACGACGAACTCATCGGGTGCTTCGTCGCCGCGAACCTCGAAGAGCCCATGGCCGACGGCGGCGATGCCGGGATTCCGCTCGAACGTATCCAGAACCGCGCGCAATTTTCCGGGCGCCCACCAATCGTCGGCGTCAAGGAAAGCGACCATCGGCGCATGCGTTTCGGGAATCGCCGCGTTGAAGGCGGAAGCCTGGCCACCATTTTTTTTGCGGATGTACCGGACGCGGGGAAGGAATTTCTGGATGATTGCAGGCGTGTTGTCCGTTGAACCGTCGTCCACAACCACAATTTCGAGTTCTGACGGCGAAAGGCCCTGCTCCATGACGCTGACGAGCGCCTGCTCGACGTACCGCCCTTGATTGTAGGTGTCGATCAGCGCGGAAACGATTGGTTTAGTCATGGCCTCGTCGCGATAGGCCTGCCTCATGCAAATTAGCGTAGCACGGCGGCGGCGTTTGGCCAAAAGATGACGGCTCGACGAAATTGGCGGCCTTGGAGACCATCAGGACGTGACAAAAATATGGGGCTAAGACAGAATGCTCATATGAAGCTCACCGTGATGATGATCGCCTACAACCATGAGCGATTCATCGCCCAGGCGCTCGAGAGCGTTCTGGCTCAGCGAGTGAATTTTGATTACGAGATCGTCGTCGGAGAGGATTGCTCTACTGATCGAACCCGCGAAATTATCATGGATTTCTGCCGCCGGTATCCGGACCGGATTGTGCCCCTACTCAGAGACCGGAACGTCGGTGCCATGCGAAATATGATGGCGACACTTGCGGCCTGCGGAGGTCAGTACTTAGCTCTGCTCGATGGCGATGATTATTGGACATGCGAGGATAAATTGCAGCGGCAGGTCGACTTCCTGGATGCACATCCCGATTACGCGATTTGTTGTTCTCGTGTTCAAGTCGTTGACGAAATGGGAGAAGGCCGGGGGGGTATATACCCGACCACGGCGGCGGGACTCTATACCATTGAAGACCTGCTCAGGGCAGATATCATGGCGACCTGTAGTGTTATGTACCGCTGGGGCTCGGTCGGCGTGATTCCCAGCTGGATCCTTGAAATGAAGATGGGCGATTGGCCGTTGCACATCTTGGTGGCGAGGTCCGGAAAAATCAACCTCTTGGACGATGTAATGGCGGTTTATCGTATGCACTCCGGAGGCATTTGGGCGTCCGAGCCGCTGGTCAACCAGCTGCGCGAGATGGCGCGGATGCTTAAGGCCCTCGACCAGCATCTCGGGTTTGAGTACACGGACACCATCAGACAGACGCTTACGGGATATTACTGTGGGATGGCTGACCTGGCACGACAGGAAGGCAACCGCGTGCAAACAGCGAAGTACCTTGCTGCCTACTTGCGGAGCGGAGGGTTGAAGGTTCCCGGCAGCCGACGGGCGTTTGCATCGTTCGCCGGGTACACGCTCTTCGGTTCCTGGTACGAGGCGATCCGGAAAGCGAAGCGAGCAAGCCGTGGGTTAAAACGATCCGATGCTGCGAGGGGTGGCGGAAGCGGCTAAGGCGGCACTGACTGCGGGGGCGTTGGAGATGGCGGTCGCGATGATCTGGCAGATGGATGCAATCGCTTGTTCGTTAACGCTGGCACCATTCGGCAACACCATCACGCGACGGCATAGTTTCTCCGTTTCCGGCAGGACGAGCGACGCATGGGGAAAGTAGGAGCGATACGGCTCCATGCGATGGCAGCCGGGGTAAGAAATATCGGCGCGCCAGAACGTTTTCGGCGGATAGCACGCTCACCAGTTCATCGCGGGTCAGCCCCGCCGCGCGTTTCATCCACTTCCAGCACGATGTATTGGTAGTTCGTCCGCTCGTGTTCGTCGTACGCTGTGAAAGTTATGCCGGGAATTCCCGCCAGCTCCGCTGCGGTAGGCATGAGTGATTGCGGCGGTTGATCGCCATGAATTCGTCAATGCTTTCCAGGGACGTGAGTCCCATGGCCGCGCAGACTTCCGTCATTTTGCCGTTTGTGCCAATATAGATAACGTTGTCGTTACCCGTGGAAACCGAAGTTGCGCATCAGGCGCATCTTTACCGGCCAGGTCGTCGTCGTTGGTCAGGATCGCGCCGCCCTCGAAACGTGTTGAAGAACTTGGTGGCGTGAAAGCTGAAGACTTCGCAGCGCCCAAAGCCGCCGATGATTTACCTTTGTAGGAGCAGGCGATGGCGTGGGCCGCGTCGAATAGAAGCTGCAGATTGCGGCCGTGCGGCGATGGCTCTCCAAAGCGTCGACGTCGCACGGGCGTCCCCAGGTGTGAACGCCGATGATCCCGGTGGTGCGCGGGGTAATCATGCGCTCCACTTGGGCGGGATCGAGATTATGGGTTCTTGGGGTCGATATCGCAGAAGACCGGCGTGATCTCCTGCCACTGAAGGGCGTGCGCCGTGGCGATGAACGTGAACGACGGGACGATCACTTCGCCCTTCAGGCCGAGGGCGCGGATGGCGATCTCCAGCGCAATCGTGCCGTTGCACATGGCGACGCAGTGGCACACGCCCACGAACTCCGCGATCTGCTTTTCGAATTCGCGAACGTAGGGACCGTCGTTAGTAAGCCAATTGCGATCCAGCATGTCCGAGATGCGCTGCATCAGCCGTTCCCGATTGCCAAGATTTGGGCGACCTACGTGCAGTTTTTCGGCGAAGGAAGATGGAGCGCCGAAGATCGCCAGATCGTGTGGTTGATGTTTAACGTCAGTCTTGAATGTCATTGATGTTCTCTCTAGTGGCGACTAAGGGGCCGTGCGGGTATGCCTACAACCGTTTCACCAGGAGGCACGTCTTTTGTGACGACCGCGCCCGCGCCAATTGAGCTGCCGTCGCCGATTCGGAGGTAGTGCAAAATCTGAGCGCCGGTACCCACCAATACTGATTTCCCCAACTTCACGCCTCCAGAAATATTGACCGTGGGGTTTAATACGCTGTACTGACCGATACACGCCTCATGACCAATCGTACAGGCCAGGTTAGCCACGCAAAATGGCTCGAGAGTTACGTTGACAGTCCCTAGAACACCGGCGCAGAGAATAACTCCCCTTCCAATTACGGAGCTACTGCGGTCGAAATTCGCGCTGGGATGAACCAGCGATGGCCATTCCATCTTTGGAAAGCGCGCTTGGGCTTCTGCGGCAATCTTTTCTCGGACTGCCGGCGTTCCAATTCCAATGGCGAATGCGTCGATGCTCCCAGGGTTTTTCTCGATCCAATCGTAATCTCCGAGGAGTAAATCCAGGCTGTCATGTTCACCCTTTTTCGATAGTTCGCTAAGGACGAACCCCTGAAAGCTGTAGCACGGTTTGACTGAATTGATGTCGCGGATGAGCCACGCAACTTCGCGTGCAAATCCCCCAGCGCCGAGAATCGCGATTTTTCGAATGGACATGTTCACGTATTGAGTGTGCCGAATTCGCCCGCAAAAAGTTAGCGCCGAAAGTTCGCGTCACGCCCTTTGATCTCTGGCTGCCAATGGGACAAAATCGGCGGCCTCGACTGTTTCGCTCTTCCACTTTAGCTTTGGCCGAACGGCACCGGGAAGCCTTCCGTACCAATTCCCCACAACTTCGCCTTCGGCCACCTCGAAGGCAATGACATTGTTTTGAACGAGAATTGCGACCGACGCGTCCTTCACAACCAGCATGTTGACGTAGTAGGAGCCGGCATTGAGAAGGTCGCCCGGTATCTCGAGTGTATGGCGGATCAGTCCGCCAGGCCGAGATTCAAAATCGGAAGCAAGATTAAACACACAAACTTCTTCCAGGTTATTGAGGAACATCGACACGTTTAGGATGGCGCCCGGCACGTAATTCCAATAGGTGAACTCCATTCGCAACGGAGTGTGCACGGTGATGTGGTCAAGGCAATCGTCTTGCGGAATCAGGCGTACGCTTCGAAGGCGAACGCGATGATCGCCTGGAGCCGTCCGCTCGTCTGGCCACACGGATTCGAGATTGGCTACCGCGTTCCTCTGAAGATAACTACGGACGACCTCTCCCACATCGCCATTTTCCACCACCTGTCCGCCTTCGAGCCATACAGCACGCGTGCACAGCCTCTGCAGCGCGGTCATGTTGTGGCTGACGAAAATGATGGTGCGGCCGGCGCGGGAGACATCCTGCATTTTGCCGAGGCATTTCTTTTGGAAGGAGGCGTCGCCGACGGAGAGGACTTCGTCGACGAGGAGGATTTCAGGTTCGAGATGCAGCGGCGACGGCGAAGGCGAGGCGCATGCCCATGCCGCTGCTGTAATGCTTGAGGGGCGTGTCGATGAAGCGCTCGACTTCGGAGAAGGCGACGATCTCGTCGAATTTGCGGACGATTTCGGCTTTGCTCATGCCGAGGATGGCTCCGCTGAGGAAGATGTTTTCGCGGCCGGTGAGCTCAGGATGGAAGCCGGTGCCGACTTCGAGGAGGCTGGCGATGCGGCCGTGGAGTTCGGCGTGTCCCACGGTGGGGCGGGTGATGCGCGCGAGCAACTTGAGCAGCGTGGATTTGCCCGCGCCGTTTCTGCCGATCAGGCCGACGACTTCGCCCTGCTTGACTTCGAAGGAAACGTCGCGGACGGCCCAGATGAAGTCCTTTGGCGCGCGCTTGCCATTCGAGCGAAATGCGTTGGAGAGCACGTCGCGAAGCGCACGATAGCTTTCGCGCTGGCCCACGCGGTAGCGCTTGCCAATGCCTTCGACGCGAATGACGGTGTCAGTCATCGATGGACGCCCCTAGACATAAGCGACCAGACCACATCGCGATTACACCACATCGGCGACCGTGCTCTCCATTTTCTGAAAATAAATCAAGCCCGTCGCCAAAACCACCAGCGCCATCAGCACAGATACGATGATCATGCGGCCCGGCGGGTCACCTCGCCCCGTCAGCGACCAGCGGAAGCCCTCGATCACGCCGGCCATGGGGTTCAGGCCGTAGATCCAGCGATATTTTGCGGGGACCATGGAGCTCGCGTAGGCCACGGGCGAGGCGAACAGCCAGATTTGCAGCAGGAATGGAACGACGTAACGCACGTCGCGGTACATCGCATTCATGGCCGAAAGCCACAGGCCCGCGCCGAGCGCCATCAGCACCGCAAGCAGCAAAAAGGCCGGAAAGAGAAGCAAGGAAATGCCGGGGCGGATGTGGTAATAGGCCATCAACGGAATCACAAGCAGCAGGCCGATGGCGAAGTCGAGCAATCCGGAAAGAACCGCGGAAATCGGCAGCGCCAGTCGCGGAAAGTAGACTTTAGTGATTATGTTTTGATTCTGGACGATCGCCGCAGTGGCGTTCGTCAGGCTGTTCGAGAAATACATCCAGGGCAACAGGCCGCTGTAATAGAAAACGAGAATCGGAAGGCCCTCGGTGGGCAAATGCGCCAGTTTGCCGAAGAACAGAGCGAACACGATCATCGTCAGGGCCGGCTGCAGTATCGCCCACGCCGCGCCGATGGCCGTCTGTTTGTAGCGGACTTTGATATCGCGCCAAACGAAAAAATAAATCAGTTCGCGAAATTGCCAAAGCTCGTGGAAATCGACTTCCCACCAGCCTTGCGGCGGCGCAATCCGCAGTACCGGCGGTTCGACAAGTACATTCGTTGTGTTTGCGGCGGTCATGGCTATTGATCTTTGTTTGCCTTCGGGTCGTTCTCGCCCAGTTGGCGCAAATCCTTTTTCTCGATGCTTTGCATCATCTGATGGCGGCGCGTGAAATACCGGCCCAGAGAACTCGAAAATTCCACTGGGACCACGCGAAATTGGTTCGAAACCATTTCGCTCCAGGAAATCGGGCCGCGATCCGGAATCAAGTGCATGCCCCATTGAAAGAGCAAGCCCGATGTTCCATAATACCAGTAATGCAATCCCGGCAATTGCTCCTCGCCACGCGAGGCGGCTGTTACGCACGAGTTTCTCCGAGGCGGCGAGAAGCGCCGTGAGACCAAGAATAAATATCGGCGTCAGCGATACGAAGAAGCGGTTGCCGTACGAGGAAATTCCGTCCCAGTCAGAGTACGTGGCGATCAGGAAGTAAAAAGCCAAAGCCGAGAAAACGATCCCCCAACCGAGTACGCGATCGCGGCGTACCACGAACAGCAGGCCCGCACATGCCAGAAGCAAAATGGGCGTCCAACTGAACAGGCCGTGATCGGAAGAGAAAAGCACTTGGCCCCACAAGGGATTGGTAAAGTGCCACACGGGTTCCCTCTGTGTAGCCGGTGGACAACGGACTGCCGTAAATCGCCCAGCGAGTGATCAGGGTGGGAAGAAACGCAAAAAACAGGGCAACGGCAAATACACTGCTTCGCAAAACGAGGGTTCGCACTTCGCGCGCCTTATTCGATGCCTGAGAAGAGAAAATCCGCGTCGCAATGAATGCTAATTCGACAAGCACCACCAGAAGGAATAAAGCATTCGGGTAATAGACATCGAGCATGAGTCCGGCTATCAGGCCAAGGACGAGCCATTGCCCCAGAGTTCGCGCCGCGCGAGTGCGGTCCCAATACCACAGGAACAATGCAACGACGAATGCGGAGTGCGCGTGCGACCACGACGGATTGAAATACATATAGACCAGCAAAGAGCTGGCGAACCAAATGCCGAGCGTTGCGAGAAAAGCCCAGCGCTCGGGGAAAGTATTTCCGCGCCAGACGAAACGATAGGAATAGTCCAAGGAATCCGGCTAACGCGGTGATGAACGCCATGGTGTCGATATAAGGCCAGGAAAAACCATCCGCAGGAACGCGAGCGCCCAAGCGATCCGCTGCGAGAACGGCGGCGTGCGTGGCGGCGAGAAATGGAATCCAAATCAGCGCCGGGCCGATCGTGAAATGATTGTCCACGTGACCTGTGCGCGTATATTGGTCCGCCCGCAGATGTCCCGGCGCGTCGATTCTGCCCATATAAAAGCTAGGGTTTGCGTGCAGCCAATCCGGCTCGAATTGCAGATTATGATTGACGACGATGGCTCGCGCATAAGCGTAATAACCCACGCCATCGCCGCGCACCCAGGGATTCACCAATGGCAAGGTGAGAACGAAGATCAAAATAAGGATTTTATCGTAGCGATTCAGCCTGTGTTTTTCAGTCGACGGGCTCATTTTACTGCGACCGCCGCCAGACTCTGGCCGATCGGCGGCTCCCAAATTCTCTCTAGTTTAAAACTCCACGGGATGATCCAGCGGTCATACCAACGCACCTGGCGGGGCCTGAGGGTCTTCTGCCGAAGTACTCTGCCAGCAAGAAACCATGAAGCGATGCCGAGGAAATTGACGTAGCGAGCGTGCTCGACACGAAAACCGGCCCCTTCAAGCTTCTTCCTTAACACCAGCTTGCTATAACGGCGGTGATGTTCAAAGGCCTTGTCGAGCGAACCATAGTTCCATTCCAGTGCGGGCACGAACAGCAACACACGGCCGCCGGGACGAAGCGATTGCCGGATCTGTAGCAAAAGAGCGTCATCATCCAAGATGTGTTCGAGGACATTCACAAGTACGATTGAATCGACTGGCTCGTCTAAAACAGACGGATCAAAAGAACTCGGCCGAAGGTGAACTCGCGGGTCGTTGCCAAAGCGCTGCTGCAGCAAGGGGAAAAGGTTAGCGCCGGGCTCGAAAAGAACGAGTTCCGAAGGGTGGTCAGTGCTCAATAGCAATTGTGAAAAAGTGCCCGCACCGGCGCCAATTTCGACGACCCTCTTACCGAGATACGGGGCAAAGAAGTCCAATATCCAGCGGCAATAATTCCGAGCCTCGGCCATTGCTTCCAACTCGGTCCCGGAATAGACAAACGAATCGCTCACGTTGGCCAGGCTAGCGTCTGCATCTTCCATGAATATATAGCGGGCTAGGAATGCACAACCAGCCTTCGGATTCCGGAACGTAAGGACTGTCGAGAACATGACTTCGCCCAGCCGAAACGCCCACGATGGTCACAGAGCGACAATTCCTCCGGCCTCAGCGCGCGTCCGTACGAGCACTGGCACGGGCTGCTCAGCCTCGACGATACTCCCTTCGCGTTTGGCCCGGAAATACGCGACGACTCTATCTGCAAGATGGGAACCGATGAACCCTGCACCGCCCGTAATGAGTGCCCGCACGATAGCCTCGGTGAGTGATAAGGATTATGAAATTTTGCCGTGTTTCTTGGAACCGGTTGGATTTCCCTCCTCGTCCTCCCCGTAACCGTAAAAATACGGATAGTATCGGTACGAGTAGTAGTAATCGGGCGCGCCGGAATCGACGGCATTTAAAATGACCCCGAGTAGACGTCCCTTCACGGCTGAAAGCAGATCGCGAGTGCGACTGAGCGCTTCTTTCGGCGTCTCGCCGCTCCAAACGACGAGAAGCACGCCGTCGACAACAGCCGACAGAATCACTGCGTCCGTGGCCGCCATGATCGGAGGGGAATCAATAACGATAAACTTGTAGCGGTGCCGCAGATCTTCAATCGCGTCAGACATACGATGCGAGGACAAAAGATCCGCCGGATTTGGCGGAATCGGGCCGGTCAGAATTGCATCCAGATTCGGAATCGCCGGATCCGGAACGATCACGTCGTGTAAGGCCGCAACTCCAGCGAGGTAAGAACTAACGCCAACATCCTGGCCATGGCTACTTGGCAGGTTCAAGGCTCTGCGAACTCCAGGTTTCCTCAGATCGCAATCGATCAATAGCGTGCGGTCTCCCAATTGAGCGAAAGTCACCGCCAGATTGGCGGCAGATGTCGTCTTGCCTTCGCGCGGCAAAGAGCTCGTGACCAAAACCACTTGGGGTGGATGATCCGGCTGGGAAAGCAAAAGCGAGGTTCGCAAGGCTCGAAAAGCCTCGGAAACAACGGATTTTGGTTGTTGCAACGAAATCAATTCGATGCGCGAATCCACGCCCTTTGCGTCAATACCTACCTGGTGAGAAATTCGCGCCAGCGAACGGCTGCCATTCCCGTTTGCGAAAGCCGGTACGACGGCGAGAGACGTCAAGCCGGTCAAAGTGAGAACGTCGTCGGGTGACTTCACGGTATTGTCGAGATATTCCCGCAAAAATGCGAGGCCAACTCCGCCGACGATTCCAACGAGGCAGGCTAACAAAATATTTCGCGACTTTTGTGGACGGGCGGGCGTGGACGGTATGAGTGCCGGGTCCACAATACGGATGTTACTGGAACGCAAGCTTGCGGAAATGCCGGCCTCTTTCAGTTTCTGGAGCAACCCATCGTAGAGTTCTTTGTTCGACTCTGCATCGTGTTTCAAAAGATTGTATTGCACCAGTTTCTGCGCCATGTTATCGGCGAGTATCTCTTGGCGGTTCAGATCGCGTTCGAGCAACGCCTCACGGGCCTGCGTTTCGCGATAATCAGTGTCAATCTGTTGAATCATCCCCTGTTTGGTTTTATCCAACTGCCGCTGCACGTCCTCTTCTTCGGCCCTAAGCTGCTTGACCTTGGGATAATTGGGTCCCGTCTGATTGAGCGCAACATCGTACTGTTCGTCCAAATCCGATTTCTTTTTGGCGAGCTCTTGCACGGCAGTGTTCCCCAAAACGGCACCCAAAGACTGGGCGTCCGCCGAGTGAGCTAACTGGAACGTCGCCTCCTTCTGCGCCATTTGAGTCTGAACGTCGGTCAGGGTCTTGCTGAGATCCGCCAGTTTTTGTGTGGTCGTATTTTGATTTGCGTCGACCATCCAGATTTGGTTCTCGCGTTCGTAGGCGACTTCATCTTGTTCCGACTTCTCCATCTTGGCGCGCAACTCTTCAAGTTCCGAAGTCAGGAAGTCTGAGGCTTGCATTGTCGCGTCATAGTGGCTCTTCAAGTTTTGCTGGATATAATTCTGAACGTGCGCGTTCACTACTTCGGCGGCAAGTTGCGGATCTTGCGCTGCGAATCCCACCTCTATCAATCGGCTGTTGGGTACCCGGCTGACGCTTAATGCGCCCAGGAACGCACCCAGGATCGGCGGTTCCTTCTGATTTGGCCCTACCGTGACCAATTCGCCGGGATTGCCGCCGAATTCCGGATAGCGCGGCAAATCGATCGAACGGATGGTGGCCATCGCGAGCGTTTCGCTCTCCAAGATTTTAATTTGCGTTTCGATGTAATTATCGAGATCGATGGACATGTCGAAGGAATTATTGTCCTGGAACGGAAGGGCATTGAAATTCTCGAGATCGACCTCGACGCGCGCCGAAGCCACATAGACAGGCTTCATCTTGAAGGAGGCAATGGTAACGATGGTCACGACGGTGAGCAGAAAAGTAAGGATCATCCACTGGTGTTTGCGGAGGATAATGAGGTAGTCAATGAGATGCGGATCGCGCGCAATCGGCTCCCAGTTCACAGGAGGAGTTGGAGACACCACGGAGAGTGAATCTCGGCGGCGTTCGACAGGAGCTAGTTTTGGCGCTTCTTCCATCGAGTCAGAGACAACCTTTTGCCGCAGCTATGGGATTCGATAAATTGCGAGACCAGTACCGATCCCGAGGGCGGCGCCAGCAGCCTTCCCCAAAATTCGTTTTGTTGCGCTGTCTGGAACGTACAAAACGTCACTGGCGTACAACCGAACGTCGGAAGTCTTTCGATCCATTATTTTTTTCAACTTCACCTTGATCTGCTTGGTTTCGCCCGTAGCCGGATCTTTACGCAGTATCACGGCATCGTTCGCTTTGGCGGTTCCCTGAAGCCCGTGCGCCAGAGCTATGATCTTCATCGTGTCTATGGCTTCGCCCGGATCGTTCAGGACGTAACCTCCCGGCTGCACCACGGCACCGGCAACATAAACAATTCCGGCGCGCGGCACTGTAATCACATCGCCCCCGTAAACGGGAATGTTGTAAGCCGGATCTCCGGAACGCAACAGATCGGATACACGAATCTTAATTATTGTCGGAGTGTTGTTCGGCGGATCCATGGGCGGATCCGTCTGGCCGCAGGCAATTGAGGGTTCTCGTTCACGCGTGATAATGACAGAATCGCCGGCGTCATCGGAAATGCCGTTCGCGGAGGCGAGCACTTCCAGCAAGCTCGTCGGCCGGACTTCGTGGTAAACGATAGGATGTCCGACAGCACCCATAACCGAAATTGGATCGCTGCTCTGTTCCTTCACCATGACCGAGACCGCGGGATGCATTACCAGACCATTTACCTGAAGTGCTTTCTCGATCTGTTGGCTCAGTTGAGACGGTGTGCAACCGGCGACAGGAATGCGATGGGGGACCAAGGGTAGGGAGATAAGCCCGCCCGGATCAACTCGAACATCACGAGAAAGGTCTGGGACCTCGAAGACGTCAATATGGATGACGTCCCCGGCGCCGATCGGAATTTCCCCCATCGGGGCGGCCGAGGTCTGCGCCAGTTGTTGGATTCTGGCGTTCGTCTGCTGCGGAGTTTGCACCTTATCCTGGCTGAATGAGGATTGAGTCCCACACAAAAGGAAAAGGATCAACCAAACAGGGTGCGCCCTTACGCAGCCCAGTGCCTTCTGGACTGTGGAAGCCATCAATCGACAGAGACCCCAGCGAAAACTATGAGGTATCGTCCAACCGAAAGTCAATGCCGGAAGTCGTGTACTATCCCTGAGAAAGCACGGCGGTTCTCCTGCGGTCTAGTACTGGCGAAATGCTCAAAGAGATCATCACTAAGAAGATCAATCCGTTGGCGGGGATATGGAGGTTGAAGTCCACTAAACTATGCATCATCAGGCCGGCACAGGCAGTTAGCCCTGCGACGTGTACGGCCTGCGAGAGCGGACTTTGCTCCTGAGCCAAGCGTTTCCTGACTTCGCGGAACCACAACAGGAAGAAAGCCAGCCCGCAGACCCCGCCGGCAGCGCCGGTTTCCGCTAAAAGTTCAACATAATCGTTATGCGCGTGATCGACGAGTTTGCGGTCATAGAAGATCTCGTAGCGAGGATATACCGCAACCAGGGTGCCCAAGCCGCAACCGATAAGAGGGTGACTCAAGAAGATACGCCAGGTTGCTTCGAGCATAGTTACGCGGCGATTCGCTGTAAGCTCGTCGCTGCGGTAACCGCTGAACCGATCCAAAACACGATTCGCACCTAACCAGCCCATAGCAAGGAGAACAACTAACAACACCAACGCCAGGGGAGCTATCTGCGATTTGCTGGATCGTTTGACGTACACAATCAAAGCCAAAATCCCTGCCTCGAATACGAAGCTCAATATCCCGCCGCGCGATGCGGTCATTACCAATGCGACGATCGGCACTGCGGTTAGAATACCGACGAATGGCATCTGCTCGCTGCGCACTCCCCGGAAAAGCATCAATGAGAGGCCGGCCGGGGCGAGAAGTTCCATGAGACCCGCAAAATCATTGCGATTTACGTAGGGACCAAACGGATTGCCGCCGTGTGTCAGCGGCCGATACCAATACAATACGTAGTGCGACGTAAAATTCTGCGCAACGCCAAATACAGCCACGCCGAACGCGAAACACATCAGAAACCACGCCAGAAAACGCAGATCGGAACGGCTTCGGAACGCCTGGCCACTCAAGAAAAAAAGAAGCGAACAAGCGGAGATCTTCAGTAGCGCAACGCCGGTAAGAAACGGATAGGCGGTCGTTCCGAATGCGAGCTGCAAAGTCGCGATCCCCAGAAAAGCCAAAAGAGGCCAATAAATAATGCTCCAATGGATTTCAATTTCGCGATTGCGAACGATCACAATCGCCCACCATAGGAAAAGCAACGCTGCCCCAGTTTCCAGAATGGATTGCGACCAAACTTCAACCGTTCCAAACGCAAGAACCGTGAACGCAATCAGCAGACAGATACCTATCCGAAGAATTCTCATGGCGATGCGCGGTTAGATTTTGTCGGTTTTGGGGTCAGCGTGACGTCGTCAATCCACATAGTGCCGTTGATCTTGTTGTCGAACAAGCGAGTGGGGAAACGGTGCACTCGAATGGCGAGGAAGTGAGTCTGCGGGCTGGTGGTCACTTCCGCGCGAACCGCAATCCACGGCGTCGATCCCACCATGTTCGGCGTCAACACATAAACTTGCCCTTGGCGTTGCGGATCGAAAAGCTCGAAATGAACCCCGCTGTCCGTGGAAATTCGCACCATTCGCACATAAGCCTGAAATTCGTAGGTCGTATTAGGCTGCGCCGGCTCAATCTGCTGCACATGATCAAAATCCATGTTTACTCCACCGGTGAAGCCAATGCGCAAGGATCGCGAACCAGAATGGTGAACGGAAGAATCGACACTGATGTACACGCCAGGTGGTTCCTCAAAACGCCAATCGAGCCCGCCATTCGCCAGCGGAGCCTCGAAGCCTCCATTCCACACAATGGAATCATCAACGGGCGGCGCAGCCGGCCAGCGCGACGCTTGGAGCGCTTCTCGCCATACGTTTTCGGCATCTTTGGAGCGATCTTGTGCGATCAGATCGTCAAGCAACGGAAAGCTCCTTTTGAGATCAATCGGCGTCTGACGTGAAAGCGGTACGATGCGTCGCCAGGCTTCCAGTTCCGCATCGGTTTGGTGGATGCTTATAAAGAAATTCAAGGCCGCGAAATCGGCGTCTTTGTCCGCGGGCAGAACGCTGTCGAGAATCGAATGGACGTCCGGATCGAAATTCCAGACGCTTCGAATCGCCAGTGCTGTCAGACTGGAATCGTGCAAGAGCGCCCGATGGATTTCCGCCAGGCCTTGCGTCGTTTGCCCCTGGCGAAGAAGAAAATTCCCGTACTTCCATGCTACATCCGCGGAAACAGGATAATCGCGCTTCGCGTTTTCGTAGGCCTCCTTCGCATCGAGCACGTTCCCGGTAGCCTCATAAGCATTTGCGAGTTCAACCCAATGGACCGCTGAGAGGGGATTTATCGTCACGGCGCGGAGATAATACGAAATTGCGCGGGCCGGGTCAGCTTCGTTGAAATTAAATTGTGCAGCCTCGCCTAACTGCTCCCAAGCACGGGCGTCCCCCGGAACCAATTCAGCGGCGCGAATTTGCTTCCCAATTTGTCCGGATCTTTGCCAATACCAGGCCAAGCTCAGCTTGCCAGCTTGAAAGACAATGGTAGAAGAAACGGCCACGGCGAGGCACAAAATAGCCCAACGTTTTGCAGTATCTTCGAAAAGCCGCGCCACATTTTGTAATCTGCTACGAAGTTCACGCGCAGCGCAAGAAGAAAATCGAGATGGCCGCCTGTTTAGTCCCCGCAAAGGGAGAGAAACGGGACCGACCGGCGAAAAAAAGCCCGGCACGCGACGAATGCGCATGTCGGGCTGGTCCTGTGTACGATAAGACTAGTTTCCGAGGCGGAAGACGATACCGGCCGCAATGCGAATATTTTTCTGGGTCGGGAAACCGCCAAGATTTTGGTCTTGGAGGAATTGGGTTTGCTCGTAATCGCCCTGAAACAGACGTACAGCGATGTGACGGGTAATGGTGGCATCAAAACCACCACCCGCCGCCCAGACGAAGCCGGTGTCGGTCAGAGTGAACCCCGGCAGCCCGCCGGAAGCCGGTACATTGACGTGAATGTGGCCATCGCCTGCAAGCCCGTGAACGAAGAGAGTGATTCGGTGATGCCCCAGGGGATAAAGTGTTGGTCCGAACATGTAATTGTAAATATGGGTGGTTCCTTGGACACCACTGTTATTGTAAGCGCCGCTGATGTCCGCGGAAAATCCCACCCAGCGATTGAAGTTATACGTACCCGACGCGTCGAAGCCATTCATGTTAATCGTGCCTCCACTAAGGTCCCAATGCAGATATTGATAGCCTCCGAAAACTTCGAGCTTGGGCGTGTGTTGGGCCGCGGCGGGGAGCGAGAAGAGAGCAAGCAAAGCAAATAAGCCGAAAACGTTACGCATATTGATATCCTCCTGAATCTTGCGGTCTACCGGGAGGCTGACTCCATTTTGGGGCGCCGCCACAGCAGGGACTTAGCTGTTTCAGAATGGCACACGTGGCGAAGAAAAAAACAGATCGTTAGGTCTGAGTTTCGTACTTGATACTAGTACTTCTCCATTATTTTATCAACCGATTGATTATAAAACTGTTGTGCGACTTTGTTAGGAGCACCAGCAGGCGAGGTCTTCCCGGATTAGCTGATAGAGGTGGGTGAGTTGTGACGGATCTTCGCTCGCGATCAGGCTCCGAATCGGAAGCGAGTTTGCAATTTCGCC
Source organism: uncultured Acidobacteriota bacterium (assembly GCA_963757905.1). Taxonomy (GTDB): domain Bacteria; phylum Acidobacteriota; class Terriglobia; order Acidiferrales; family UBA7541; genus DAHUXN01. The sequence goes on from CAVWSV010000012.1 coordinate 163,133, forward strand.
CAAGACGCGGAACTCATGCGCCCTCATGGACGGATCCAAAATCGTATTGCCATAGGTGTTCGCAACTAGGGCCATTAGCGCTTGCGGCGGTGCTAGAGGGTTGAGGAACGGAGCGCGGGATTCGGCCGAACGGTCTGCCAACACATAGATTGCTGCCAACGGAAGCGCTTCGCGCTGGAATCTCGAGTCGCTGCCATCTAGGGGCATTCGTACCTTATCGACGGTGGCTGATTTCGACTGTGAGCTACCCGCCGAACTCTTGAGCATCTCGAGAGCCTCGGGCCACAGGTTTACGTAAGGATACGCGGGAAGAACACAAAACGAACCTTTGCGCTCTGCCAGAGCGGCAATATCGTCCGACAGGACAGAATGACCCTTTCGAGCGAACAGCGCGGCGGTGGTGGATTTCCCCGCGCCTGGCACACCGACAAAAACTATCGCTTTGCCTCCGAGCACGACAGCACTGCCATGAAAACAAATGATTCCTCGGAGCCGGAGTACGATTCCGAGAACGGGACCGAGCAGAAAATCGGCTATTTCGTTCGCCTCCATCGGTTCATCACAACGGACGCGGATATCCGTCACGCTGGCGTTCAGGTAGAACGTCAAACCATGACTATAGCGGATCCGATATCCGCCACCGGAGTCCCGTTTCCAGATTTTCAGCGCAGGATTGCCGTTTGCGTCCATGATGTCGCTTGTGTACCAAAGCATTTCTTGCGCGTTGTCGTCCGCCGATGCTTGCGCGTCATCGGCGTCAAATCGAACCGATACATCCGTGGATTTGCTTTGGGCTGATTCAGCTTGTAATTTGACAGGATCGAGGGTGGGGATAGGCCGGCTAGACGTAACTCGAATGCCGTAGATTATGTAAGAAAAGGGACTAGCCAACTCCGCAGGAGTCTGAGTCCGCACTGATTCGCAAGCCATCGTTGGCCTTGATAAAAGCCCTACAAGCGCGTCCTTATGCGAAAACGTCTGCCGCCGTCACGTGTGCGGCGGTGTCCGACTGCTTTGGTCAAGTCTTTCACTGTTCCGTGAACGATTAGAATAGGAGGTTTGTATGGTTTCTTCGACACAGCAGCCCTCGGCCGCTGCGCGGACTTCCACTCCGTCGATTCGACACCCAATCGCTACAAAATCCCCCGTCCAAAAGAAGTTTAAATCGCCGGCGGTCGTTGCGGCAAAAAACTCTATAAGTGCGTTCTAATGCGAAAACGAGGGCCCCCGTCAGCTGTGCCGACGGTTCCGACTGCCTTGGTCAAGTCTTTCACTGTTCCGTGAACGAGCAGAATAGGAGATTTGTACGGTTTCTTCGACACATCAGCCCTCGGACGCTGCATGGACTTGCACCTCGTCTAATTGTATACCCAATTCATTCGTATAACTGCAATCAAAACTTGTGGCCACGGCGAATCAACAAATACGAAGCCGCTTGTCAGATCGCCAGCTTACGGCCAGAAGCGGTGCCCGGCCGTATCACATTTTCGGCGCACTGCGTTAATCCGTCTTTCTCGCAAGCGAACGCAGCCAGAAGTTAAGACATACGGGCCGTATTGTCAGTTCTACTTCGTCGGCGTCCATATTCCGCTCCAAAGATGGCAACCGGCTCTCGTCAATATAATGCTTCAACTGGTCAGCAGGTTGCATTTTCACAACAGGTTTCGCACGCCGCAATGTGGCTACCACCGGGTCCTCTTGCAGGGACGTTTTTGGCCTCGTACGTATCGCTTCGGGCAGCCTGACGCGCATTGTCTCCCGCAGCAGATATTTTCGGAAAAACCACGGCATCGAAGGAATCGCGAGAAGATAGTTTACCAGCCGAAGATCCAGAAATGGGTAACACACTTCCACCGGCTGGCGCGTCGTCCCTGCATTCTCTTGCCGGAACATGAAATCCCACTGCGGCAAAAAAAGTGAAGCATAGCCTTTTGGGTGGAGCGGATGGACATTCCAGGGAAGGTTGTCGAGCGGACTTTTCCAGCGCGCCTTGAGATCGAAGCGCTCGACTAATTCGGCCTGGATCCAATCTGGGAAGAGTTGTCTGGATTCGTGCCTTGAAATCAAACGCCGGACTCTGCGCAGAGGTCCTCGGATTCCATCAGGGGCATGAAATCTTTGCCAGACATGTTCAGCCAAATCGAGAAAAGCGCGACCGGTATCTCTGTTGTTCCAGAGGACGCGAAAATGCTGTGCCATTTCAAATTCCATCAAGTTGTCGATGCCTTCACCTGACAGCAAGACACCTACATCACCGGCAACGATCTTGAATTCATCGAGAAAGCTGGCCGCGAAAGGATCGTCAATGGGTTCGGGCCAATGCATATTGGGATTGTCCCAACCCTCGAGGATTCCAACGCTGTCGACCTTAAAAAAATGAATGGGAATTTCGAAAGTGGACGCCACGGTACGAGCAGCCGGCGCGTCGCTGTCCGATGAGAGATTTTGGTGAATCGAGGTGAACGCGTGCAGTTCCAGCGCTGGATATTTCTCTTTGCGCAGTTCATGCGCTGTCGCCGTGACGCTCGAGGAATCAAGCCCGCCGCTTAGCAGAATTCCAACTTTATTCGTTTGGATTCTGTCTTCGACGGCACTCGTAAGTAATTCGCTGAAGTGTTCAATATAATCCTGGCGCCGCGGGTAGTGGATCGCGCCATCCGTGGGGGGACGCCAATACTCCCGCAGTTGCAAGCCTGATGCAGACCACCGAAGCGAGTGCGCGCGCGGCAGACGGCGGATATCCGCAAATGAAGTGGATGATGGATCATAGTTCATCCCAAAGAGGAGGAAATCCGCGATCGCCGCGTCATTCAACCGATCGGAAATCGCTGGGTGAAGCCGCAGACAATCGAGTGTATTGCTGAAAATAAAAGACTGGTCCACATCGGCAAAATAAAGCGGCCTGATGCCGAAATGATCGCAAGCGCAAAAAAGCCGTCGACTTCGCGCGTCCCAAATCGCGAATACAAAATCGCCGAGCAAATGATCGAGACACGCCTCGCCCCAAACTTCATACGCATGGAGGAGCAACTGGGCGTCCGCATTGGAGAGACTTACATCCCTGCCGCTCGAGCGAAGAGCCTGGACCAATTCCCTTCGCGCGTCCAGCCGCACGTCCGTCGTGATCCACGTGCGGTTGTCGATTGTTGCCGGTTGGCGTGCATCCTCGGGTTCATTCGCGTGAGAAAGCAGTGCGTGGCCCAGCCCGACGGACCCATCGACCCAAATCTCCTGCGCATCAGGGCCACGAAAGGAAAGCCAGTTCGTCATTCTCTGTAACAGATCGGAATCCACCGGCCTGTCCAGGGAGTGGGCCATGCCAACAATCCCGCTCATTTTTGCGCAACCATCTTGCCGGTGACGGGGCCCTCAAAGGGCGTGTATCGCTCCTGCACATCGTCCGCGTCATTGATTGTCCGGTTCACCATCTCGACCCACGCATGAGCTTCAAACCCGTCGCCAGTTTTTCTTGCGCCGATTCGCAGGTGCGCCGGCAAACTCCGTCGTCGCAATAGCCACCACAGAACCATCGAACGGGAAAGGCAGTTCCCGTGAACGATTCCTCTGCGAGAAGCGGCATCCACCATGCGGGTCGTCGACTGAGCCTCGGCGAACATCGCGGCGTTATCGCCCTGGTCGGTCGAGACAGCATCGCCGCACCATTTTTCCAATGTCCGTTGAGCGCTTCGAAAGTCGAACAGGCGCAACCATGCCACCACGGCCGGAAGCAATAGCAATCCCAGAAGAAAATCACGCTGCTCCCGGCCAGAGAGCTTATAGAAGCGTGTCCAAGAGCCATCCATCGGTATACGGTAACTGCGTTCGTAGTCTTATTACAATAGATGCGGGAGGGACGGGAAACCCTTCGCGGCGACACTTGTCATGGATAGATTTCGAGAACGAATCGCAGCCGCAAAAGCTCACCGAGAATCGCTCGTCAACTCAACCAGACCCTCGCCGAGCAATTTCTCGAGAAGGTCGCGCAGATCGCTTTCCGCTCGCTCGGGAGTAACATCGTATTCCTCAACGATGGCGTCCCGAATCTCGCCCAGGCTTCTCGGTTGCTGCAGCAGCCGCCAGATCCTCGCGCCCACCGGATCCAATCCGTAATAGACACTGTTTTTCATGTTGAGGATGGCCGCTTCCTCGCCTAACTGGCACGAAACCTGCTGTTTCGTTGCCACGATTATCGCGTCGTTGGTGAAGCCGCTCTTCATGTGAGGCCTTGCTAAACGTCCCTTGCAGATAGAGATATTTCCTAAGCCGGCGGCAAAAGCAGGGACCGGATAGCTCCTAAGGAATCGCGCAGGAGCGAACTGGGGCAATTCTACCGGGATTCGCCCTGCGCGAGCAACGTGGAACTGGATTCCGAACGGCAAGTTCGGTTATAAACACTTTTGGTGACTGCGCGCGCGATCGTTGTCGAAAACCTCGAGAAATATTTCCCTCCTGCGCATTCCGGATGGCGTGCTCTGTTGCACCCCGTCTCACGTCTCACGCTTTGCGCGCTCGCGGGAATTTCCTTCTCGGTCGAGCCAGGCGAAGCCGTCGCGCTGATCGGCGAAAACGGTGCAGGCAAATCGACACTTCTGCGCGTGCTGGCAACGCTGATTTTGCCCACGCGCGGGCACGCGGAAATCTCCGGCTACGACGTGGAACGCGATGGGGCGGATGCTCGCAAGCAACTGGGCTATTACACCAGCGGCGATGAAGGATTTTATGGGCGCCTGACGGGACGCGAGAATCTGCGGCTGTTCGCTACGATGAACAACCTAGCCCACAGCCAAGCCCTCCGAAGAATCAACGAACTGGCAGAGCTGCTCGGATTGGAAGAGATTCTCGACCGGCAAACTCGCACCTATTCGACTGGCATGTTGCAGCGATTAGGGCTGGCACGCTCTCTTCTTCACGCACCTGCGGTGCTTCTTTTGGACGAACCCACGCGCAGTCTGGACCCCTTGGCAGCGGCTGAATTTCGCCGCTTCCTCAAGACCGAGATCGCCGGCCGCCTGGGAACAACGTTGCTCTTTGCTTCGCACACGCTCGGCGAAGTTGAGGAAATAGCAAGCCGCGTTGTCTTGCTTGCCGCAGGACGCATCGTTGCGTTCGATACGCCGCGTAATCTCTGCTCGCAGACCGGCACAGCCGATTTGCAGGACGCTCTCGCACGTCTGACGGGCGTAGCTTCGTCCGCGGAGCGCCGCTCATGAAAGTCCACATCACATTTGAGAAGCTGTACGCATTTTTCCGGCGTGACCTTGCCATCGCACGCGGTTATCGCAGCGCCTTCCTTTTGGAAGTTTGCGAGGCATTGTTTGGCGTCGCCACGTTTTACTATCTTTCCCGGTTCGTCGAAAGTCCCCAGCTTTTGAGCGCCCTTCCGCAGGGTGGCAGCTACTTCGCGTTTGCACTTATCGGCTTCGCCTTTTTCGATTACTTGAGCGTGGCCTTCAATGCATTCGATGCCAGTCTCGAGGAGGCGCGCCAGAATCGCACGCTCGAGGCCCTGTTGGTGACGCAAACTTCGCTTCCCGTCATGCTGGCCGGCTCGGTGATCTATCCGTTCATCCTCACTTCGTTGCGAACTATCGTGTATTTGGGATGGGGTGTGCTGCTGTTCGGATTCTCTCCACGGTCCGCAAACTGGGGTGGTGCAATATTGATTTTGCTGGCGTCGATTCTCGCCTTCGCAGGACTGGGAATCTTTTCGACCAGTTACACTCTGCTATTCAAGCGCGGCAATCCCGCCAAATGGATTCTCCTGGGGCTCTCTGGATTCCTCGGCGGAATGATGTACCCGGTTACGATTTTGCCGAAGTATTTGCAGGATGTGGCGCGGCTGATTCCGATTACTTATTCGCTGGAAGGAATGCGGGCTGCGTTGCTGGGAGGAGCCCCGTTTCGATTGCTTTGGCCGTCCATTATCGCCCTGTTAGTTTTCGCCGCGGTCCTATTGCCGCTGTCTTTTTTCACGTTCGCGTGGGCGCTCCGGCGTACAAAAATCACCGGAACTCTCACACATATTTAGTTGTAGTGAGACGAAAGCAGTCATTCGCATTGCCGAACGCTTTCAATCGAAGAAGCGGTATCGCAAAATCGCGTACAGCGTCACCACGCCGTCGCGCCAGGTGATTTTTTTTCCTTCTTCGTAGGAGCGGCCCGCATACGAAATCGGCACCTCGTAGATTCGCCACCGGCCCTTAGCGATCCGCGCCGTCACTTCCGGCTCGAAGCCAAAACGATTCGAGCGCAGCCGCATGCCCCGAATCACTTCTTTGCGAAAAACCTTGTAACACGTCTCCATGTCGGAGAGCGTCAAGTTCGTGACGATGTCCGAAAGCAGCGTTAGAAGTTTGTTGCCCACGTAATGCCAAAAAAAGTGGACGCGCTGCGGACCTCCGAGGAATCGCGACCCGTAAACCACGTCGGCGCGTCCATCGAGGATGGGTTCGATCAGCTTGGCGTATTCGCGCGGGTCGTATTCGAGATCCGCGTCCTGAACCAGAAAAATATCGCCGCTGGCCTCGTCAAAACCGCGTCGCAGCGCGGCGCCTTTTCCCTGATTGTGCTCCTGAAATAAAAAATGGATGTTGCTCAACAGCAGACGCGAGCATCCCCCGAGAATTTCGGCCTCCGTTTCGCCAGCTTGCTGGAGCCGGTGCATCTCCGTCAGCCATTCACGGGTTCCGTCGGTGGACCCGTCATCAATGACCACGATTTCATGCGCGACGCTCACCGCCTGCACGCGTCGCAGAATCTCCTCGATGAAATTCCGTTCGTTATAGGCGGCGATGATCACGGAAACGGTCAGCGGCATTTTGCTGTCCGAGTTTGCATCAAACGCCGTCCGCGCCGTATCGGGCCGGCGCTCCTGTTCAGCCATGCGAGAAGGGTCCATGAGAACTCCGCACGAAGAGATTAGCACGAGGGTATCTGCGTCACATATCAGAAGCAGATTTCGCATGGCGATTGCGCGCCAGGGCCGGAAAACAGTAAAGTTGAAGTGTGAAAACGCTGATGAAAGTCCCCTATTTCGATCTGAAAACCCAGTACGCGATGCTTCGCGAAGAAATTCTCGAAGCCCTCGACCGCGTTTGCCGTAATGCATCCTTCAGCCTCGGCGACGAAGTAGCCGCATTTGAAAAGGAATTCGCCGCGTACTGCGAAGCGAAACACTGTATCGCGCTGAATTCGGGCACAAGCGCGCTACACCTGGCGCTGCTGGCATCGGGCGTTGGCGCAGGCGACGAAATCATCACCAGCCCGAATACCTTTATCGCCACTGCGGAAGCGATCGCTTACACAGGCGCCAAGACCGTGTTCGTGGACATCGATCCGTTAAATTCCAATCTCGATCCGCGATTGGTGGAGCGCGCCATCACATCGCGCACAAAAGCGATTCTGCCGATTCACCTCTATGGCCGCCCGGCCGACATGGACGCTCTCGGGGGAATAGCGCGCTCGCATGATTTGTCGCTTATCGAAGATGCTTGCCAGGCTCACGGCGCACGCTTCCGGGGACGCCGCGTCGGGGCTCTGGGCAACTCTGGCGCGTTCAGTTTCTATCCATCGAAAAATCTGGGCGCTTACGGCGAAGCCGGCGCCCTGGTCACCAACGACGATCGCATCGCCGAATATTGCCGCGCCGCGCGGAGCCATGGCGAGGCGCGCCGGTATCTCCACGACTTCATCGGCTACAACTACCGGATGGAAGGTTTTCAAGGCGCGGTACTGTGCGTGAAATTGCGCCGCCTGGACGATTGGTCGGCGAATAGAAAGGCGCTTGCGCAACGCTACCGCCAGCAACTCAGCACGACCCGGCTAGACATGCCACAAGACGACCCTCGCGACGAATGCGCGTATCACTTGTTCGTGGTCCACATCGATAACCGCGATTCAGTGAAGCAGCAACTCGAAGAACGCGGCGTCGGCACCGCCATCCATTATCCGCGGCCGTTGCATTTGCAAAAAGCTCTCGCAAATTTGGGATACCGCACCGGTGATTTTCCTCATGCCGAACGCGCTTGCGAACGCGCGCTCGCACTGCCGTTTTTTCCAGAGATGACCGAGGAACAAGTAGACTACGTCGCGGGATCGCTCACGGAAATTACTGGCAAGCGATAGTTGTGCAGGTTGGGCAGGCCAGGGAATTGCATTTCACGGCGCGACGTCTTAGGCTGAGGCGCGCCGCTCGCGGCTATTTTCCTCGCTCGCTGGTGGTGGAGCGGCATGGCGCGATTCGCCGAAAGCGTCCAGTAGTTTTTCCTTCATCGCCTGCGCCAAGCCATCGAATACATCCACGCATGCCCTGCGCATCGCCTCTTCGGCTCCGCGAATCAGCGAGTCCATGCGATTCTGGCTCAACGCGTCGAGTTGGTGGACTGTCGCATTCACCCAGGAATCCCCGGCGGAGCGAAGGCGGTCCTCATGCCGCTCGAACGCTTCGGCTCCCAGCGCTTCGTGCTTCGCGGACCATTCCGCCAGATGAGCCTTGCCCTGCTCCCGAAACACATCGAGCGTAGCGGCGAGTTGCGATGCGAGGCCTTCATTCGATTGTGCCAGATTTCGCTCCGCCGTAATTGCGAGCTGCTGCTGAAAGTGATCGAACGAAGTCTGCGCGCGGGCTTGCAAGCTTTGCAGGATCTCTTCGGCGCCCGCTGCCAGCCGCGCGCGCTCCTGTGCGGCTCTCGTATTGCTTTCCGCGGCGACATGCTCTACGGTATCTTCCGCCGCTGCCTGTATCACTTGTCCAAAAGTTGCCGCCACTCCTTCCGCGGTTTCCTCCAATTGCATCTTTGCGAGATCCAGGCGCTTCCGCCCCAGCGCATCCAGTTGTTCGCCGGCGGTCTTCAGTTGCGCGGCCTCGATTTTCTCGAGATCCGCGCGGTATTTTCCCGCTGCGCCCGCGGACGCCTCGTCGATATTTTTCTTGGCGTCATTGACAGACTCCTCGATGCGCGCCTCAAGGCTCGATACGCCGCGCCGCACTTGGTCTTCGCAAGATTTTGCCAGCGCCGCAGAGGCTTCCTCCACCGCCCGCGCTGCATGGGAATCAAGCTCCGCGACCCACTTCGCAGAAGCATCTTTTCGTGCCAGTTCGAGATCGCCCTGGAAACTGGCGCGCACTGAGGACAGATCCCCGGCCGCTTCCCGTTGCAGTTGCTCCGAAACCTGGCGTAGCCTCTCGCGATGAATGTGCAGAAGGTCTTCTGCTTGCTGTTCGCGGGCAGACAGTTGGCGCGTGGCCTCCGCCGCCCGTTCTAAAACCGGTGCGATCCTGGCGCTGATTTCCACGGCTGTTTGCGCGGTCGTCCGTCCGCTCATTTCTTCTAATTGAGACTGGCCGCGCTCCACCAGTTGTTTCTGCAGCTCAGTTGCGCGACGGTCCAATTCCGCGGTGTGCAATGCCACGCTCGATTCCAGGCGTTGCCGCAACTCATTCAAGCCATCGTGACTGGCGGCCTCGAGCTGTCTGGAATATTCGGAGAAATGCGTTGTCGCCTTCTCGATTTCCTCGAGCGAAGCCTTCGCCCGGACCATTTCTTGATCGAACGCGCTCCTCACCTCATCGAGCGCCGCTCGCGCAGCCTCGATACTCAGCCCGGAATCCCCCTGGAGTTCTGCGACTCGCGCTGCCAATTTTTGTTCAGCAGCCTGCAGTATGTGTTGAGAGCTGTCTGTCACACGGCCCGCGAGCCTTTGTGCCGCACTGTCGATCGAGGATTCGAGAAGCTCATTCCACTGCGTTTGAGCAAGCGCCATTTCCTCTTGCAGGTGCTCTTGCACGCTGTCCCGGATTCCCAGCGCCTCTCCGGCATTCCCCTGCTCAAAGGCAATCTGGTGTTCCGCGCGCGATCCCAATTCCTTTCGGATCTCGTCGAGCTGCTGTGACAGTTTTTCTTCGAGACGCCGTTCCGCCTGGCTCGCAACCTCTTCGGAAACGGACCGCGCCTCCGCGCGCAAAACTTCAGAGCGACGTTCCCATCCCGAAAGCGCCGCTTGGGCTCGTTCGATTGCGTCTCCCCATGACGCGTTCAAGTTCTCTTGAACTTCTTGCCTGACCTGGGCTGTCAGTTTCTGGGTTAGCTCCGACGAAAGTTGTTCTTTCGCGTTCGTTTCCCTGCCATCGAACTCCTGGCGCCATTTTTCGTAGAACGCTTCAGCGGTCGCACGATGTTCGTCATTCAATTTATCGTGCAGTTCGCTGGTGCGTTGTTCGATCAATTGCTCGGCAACCTCCCGCGCCTCCTCAACCACTCTCTGCGACTGGGATTCGAATTGACTGTGAAGCTCCCGCAAAAGAGGGCTGTCCTCGATATTAATCTCCCCCATGCGTGGCGTGCCGCCATAGGAAGCAGTTTGATTCGCTGCGTCTGCTAACAATTCCTCTAAGTAGGACTCGAGAGAGCGGTCCTGTGGCGTCGCTCCGGAAACATCAGCATCTTTTTTCGTGACATGAGCGTCCGCATGAGTCTCTGGCTTCACAGTTAGCGGCTCCATGCCTTCGATGCTGCTGCTTATCCAATCCCCGGGAGGGATCGCGACGCCCCAAACATTGCTACCGCTTTCCAACTCGACACCCACTCGAAACAATTCGCGCAATGTGCGCGGCCGCTGAATCCATGTTACCCGCGCCCGGACGCTGAGGAGTTCCTTCTGTCCTCGACCTGTGGGCACCTCAATGGCGATCCATGTGTTCTTCGGGAGATGATGCTTGGAGGCATAGCTGCAACCATGGAAGCTGAGGTTTTGGGTGGCGGTTCGCTCTTCGAATGGCTGGCCCAGCAAATCCACGCCACGAATGATCAGCGGTAATGTCTGTTCAACGCGCGTGCTTCGCCGCCGTTGTTCTCCCAAGTAGGTAGAAGCCGCCTGTGCCACGTTGGCCCCCCGGAATGCTAAGCTTCGCAGAGCATAGCACTCTGAAGTGTCGCGGTCGAGCAGCGAGCGGCAGGTACAACAATCGCGATGAAAAAAACGCGCCGAGTCGGCTTTCGAACTTCCAGGCGCTACGGTTTCTTCTTCTTTTTCACGACCACCGTCGTGGCCGCGCCACCGCTCAATTGCTTCAGGCTGTCGAGCGACGCTTTAGCATCGGCCGCGTGCGGACCGTTAGGCTGAAGTTCCAGGTACTTCTGATACGCTTCGAGGGTTCCTGGCGGAATAATATAGACATCCTTCCCGCCCTCTTTCTTGGCGTCAATCTGGTTGGTTAGTGCATTGCCCAGCAAATACCAGGCATCCGCATCCTTTGGGTCCAACTGGGTCGCTTTCTGCAGCGGTTCGGTGGCATCCTTCATCTTTCCAGAGTTAGTCAATACGACGCCCATATTCTTGTAGCAAATCTCCGCCACTGTTTTACTGGTGGGGTCGAGCGTTGCGGCTTTATCGCACGCGGCCCCAGCCTCGGGAATCTTGCCTACGCGCGCCAGATCTGTTCCCAATTGCATGTACAATGCGGCGGTCGGTTTTAGCTCCACAGCCTTTTGGAGAGTATCGACCGCTTCAGGGTATTTGCCCGCACCATCGTACGCTACTCCCAAATTTCCTAGAATGATGGGCAGATTGGGATCTTTGTCAGGAGCGGCCTGCTGGGCTTGCTCGAATTCCGTTACCGCCGTCTGGTAATCGGTGTTCAATTTGGCCTGTAGCGTCGGCTTTTGATCCGCCGGCGATGTGCTGAGTTGCTGCTTTGTGGCATCGGCATCGTTAATCGCATGGACTCCATTGTCGAAGTGCGTCTTCATCGTCTTGAATTTATTCGCAGCCTCTTGCTGTTTTTTCGCCGCCTCGATGTCGTAGCCTTGTTTCGCGGCAATCTCTTTAAAGTTTTCATTCAGAACCCAACCTCTGTCTCCCATGTTGCCTTGAATCTGGGCCGTCTCAGTGTAATTGACGTTGTCTTTTTTAAAGTTCACATCGTAGGTTCCGGAGACGAGGCCCACCTGCTGGTAATTACCGTTTTTGTCGGTCTTAATGACAAAAGTTTGCCCGGTGCCTTTGTTCGTTATGGTGATGACCACGTCAGGGTAAGGATTGCCCTGAAGATCCAAAACCTTGCCAGACAGACGGGTCGTCTGTGCCATGGCCGTCGGCGTCAGCAGAAGCATCGGCGCTAAAAGAAGCGCCAGGAACAGCACTGGGCTGCCGAGTTTCGCGATTGAACGCTTCATAAAAGCATTCCTCCCTATATATCTTAGATGCGCTGCCCTATTATTGCGCAACTTGTGTCTTGTAGGCGATAGGGTCTGTATGTCCCGCCTGCGAGAAGGCGCGCAGCCGCAACCGGCAACTATCGCAAACTCCACACGCTTCGTCATCCGATTGGTAACAGGACCATGTGAGTCCCAGCGGCGCTCCTAATTCCATGCCCTTCTGCACAATTTCGTTCTTGTGCATGTGAATCACCGGAGTCACGATTTCAATCTGCGTCTCCGGCCGCGTCCCAACACGGATCAACTGAGCGAAGGTTTCATAATACTCCGGCCGGCAATCGGGATATCCCGAGCTATCTTCGTAGACGGCGCCAATGTAAATCGCCGTCGCGCCGATTACTTCCGCCCAGCTCACCGCCGCAGACAGAAAATGGGCATTGCGAAATGGAACATAGGTGATGGGAATCGTCGCCGAAGTATCCTGCAAATTCTCAGGTACGGCAATGCGGCGATCGGTCAACGCGGAGCCGCCAATCTTTGCCAGCGAATCAAGATGCACAACAAGTCTTTCCCGCACGCCGTAAAAATCCGCGATCTCTTCGAAAGCACGCAGTTCGCGCTGTTCGGTTCGCTGACCATAACTTGCATGGAGCAATGCAAGAGAATGCGTCTGGTTCGCAATCGCCGTTGTGACGCACGAGTCCATTCCGCCACTCAGCAGTACTACTGCTTTGGACTTCGACATCATTCCTATGCGACCTATGCGAGCACCAGCTTAAGACTCACGGGTTCCCTATACACCGCGCATCGCGGGATCCCAAACGAATTTGTGCAGTTGCAGCCCCAGCCGCACCGGCAAGTTCTCCGCCAAAATCCATTCCGCTAACTCGCGCGCATCCATCGCTGGCCACGCGCCAGCCGGATCGGCAAAAACCGGAGAAAAAAGAATTTCATGAACTCGTTCGCGAAGCCGGTGCTCGGCCATGAAGGCGCGCGCGAAATCATAATCCCGCCGGCTGGCAATCACGAACTTGATTTCGTCCTTCTTTTCGAGCTCTCCCAGATTCGCAAGATTGAACCTTCCACTTTCCCCCGAATCCGGGCATTTCACATCCACGATTTTGACCACTTCGCACGGCAACTCGCTTATATCGCGTTCGCCGCTCGTCTCAATCAGCACCGTGTAGCCCAAATCGAGCAGCCGCCGCGCCAGTTCCGGCGTCTCGGGCTGCAACAGCGGCTCGCCTCCGGTAATTTCCACCAACCCGACATTTCTGACGCCATTCTCTCCTCGACCGCCGGAAAATTCACCGACGCGTCTCAAAATATCATCCAGGCTATATTTCGTCCCGCCATGGAACGCATACGCCGTATCGCACCACTTGCAGCGCAGATTGCAGCCTGTGAGACGCACAAAAATGCACGGCAGCCCGGCGTAGCTGCTTTCGCCCTGGATTGACTTGAAAATTTCCGTGATGAACATTGGTTACGTGTCAACTCCCATCTCACCGTCCCGCCGTTTGCGACGCGCGTCGCCGCAGATAGATAACTGCTGCAATCGCCACCGCCAACTCCCCCACAATCACCGGCACAGCCACCGCCAATCCGTAGCCAACCCAGAGCCACACGAAGGAAACGATGAAGGCAGGGATCGCAATAATCAGGAAGGCTCGGTTCACGGTGGCGCCTCAGGTTACGGCCGGAAAGTCGCGGCCGACGTGTCGGTCTCCCAGACGGTGATGCTTGCTACTGCCGCGCCATTGGGCGAAGCGTGCATTTGCTTGGATGTCTCGTCGTAAATGTGCCGCGCGATGTTTTCGGCCGAGGGATTGAGCGTGTCGAAGGGCGCGAAGTCATTCAGATTCTTATGATCCAGCGAGCGGATCACCGACTGAATCACTTGTTTCAAATGCACGAAATCGTAAAGCAGGCCCGTCTTATCGAGCTCTTGTCCTGCCAGGGTAATCCGCACGCGATAATTATGTCCGTGCTGATTCTCGCATTTGCCCTTGTACCCGCGCAGGTAGTGGCCCGCGGCGAAACTTTCTTCCACGCTCACTTCGTACACATCGGCTCCTGTTCAATTCCGACGACGCCGACCGTCCCGCGAAACATTTGCGCTCACAATTCCTGTGCGAAACGCGCCACTTCGGCAAGGTCTTGCGTAACGGTGTATTCGGGCAGCGACTCCAAGAAAATTCTACCATACTGCATGCGCTGGATGCGGTTGTCGAGGATTGCCAGCACGCCGCGATCGCTTCGGGAGCGAATCAGCCTGCCAAATCCCTGCTTCAGCGACAGCACGGCCTTCGGCACTTGATATTCCGCGAATGGATTTTGCCCATCTTCCTGCAACGCCCGCACGCGCGCCGCGACAATGGGATCCGACGGCACTGCGAATGGCAGCCGGTCGATAATCACACACGAAAGCTGCGACCCTGGCACGTCCACTCCTTGCCAGAAACTCGCCGTCGCGAGCAACACAGCGCCGGGCGTCGCCCGAAAACGATCGAGCAGCGCCGACCGTGGCGCCGTACCTTGCAGCAGCAGTGGATATGGAATCATCCCGGCCAGCCGCTCGTGAACTTCCCGCATTTGCGCGTAGCTGGTGAACAAGCAAAATGCTCGCCCGCGCGTCAATTTCAAGATTTGCGCAATCTCTTCCGCCGCGCCCGCCGAAAAATTCGCATGCCGTACGTCCGGGAGCGCCTTTGGAATGTAAAGCAGCGCCTGGCTGCGATAGTCGAATTCTTGCGGCAGCACTTCTTCGCGCGATCCTGAAATTCCCAGCCGCTGCTTCACGTAGTCGAAGCGCCCGCCCACGGCCAGCGTCGCCGACGTCAGCACAATCGTGTCAAACTGCTCGAACAATCTTTCGCGCAGGATTTCGCTCACATCAATCGGCGTGGCCACCAGGTAAACGCCTTTCCCGCGCCGCTCGAACCAGTAAACGTACCCTTTCTCCTCGCTTTCGAGAAGAAACGCCAGTTCGCGCCGTAGTTCGGCCGCACGTCGCGCAATGTTCAGCACTTCCTCGGGCTTCGAGCTCAGCGCCGACAACTCCGTCTCCAACCGTTTCAGCGCCGTTGCCAGTCCATCATATGGTTCGCGATTGCGTTCCAGAAACGCCGCGCGTTCCGCTGGCTCGAATGGAAAGCGCCCTTCGCGCTCGGGAAAAGCCTCGAAAAAGGCGTGTGCCCGTTCGCGAATCTGCGCCAGTGGACGCCGGGTCGCCGCCGTGCCTGCATTCACCATGCGCAACGTCTGCTCCGCGTCACGCGACAGTTCGTCAAATTTGTAGCTCGAAATGGCCCGGCCAAAATAATCGCTCGCCACGTCCTCGATCTCATGCGCTTCGTCGAAAATCACCGCTGCGTACTCCGGCAAAATCGACCCAAAATCATCCTGTCGCAGCGCCAGGTCGGCAAAAAATAAATGATGGTTCACGATGATCACGTCGGCTTCCTGCGCGCGCTGCCTCATGGCCGTCAGAAAACATTGCTGAAATTGCGGACATTTCTGCCCGGTGCACGCGTCCTTGCGCGCATCGATGCGGTTCCACAGCTCCGCATCGTCCGGCAGAAAATCCAGCTCCGCGCGATCACCCGTTTCCGTCAGCTTCTCCCAGTCGCGGATTTGCGCGAACCAGTCGATCTCGTCCATTCCGCGCAACACCGGCTGATTCGCCATCAGTTGAACTTTCTGCCGGCAAACAAAATTGTTGCGCCCTTTCATCAGCGCCACTTTCAAATCGGGCGCGAAATGCTTGCGCAGAAACGGAATGTCTTTCTGGAAAAGCTGTTCCTGCAGTGACTTCGTCGCCGTAGAAATCACCACGCGCCGTCCGCTGCGAATCGCCGGAATCAAATACGCGAGGGTTTTCCCCGTGCCCGTCCCCGCCTCGATCAGCGTGTGCTGATGCTTTTGAAACGCCTCATCGATCATTTCCGCCATTTCAAGCTGCGCGCGCCGGAATTCGTATCCCGGATGGCATTTCTCCAGCATCCCGCCCGGGCCGAAAATATCCGCCATGGTGATGGTGACTTTCGTTTCGCTCGTCGCTCGCTTCGCCATTTCGTTTTTGACGTACGGTGTGGTGCGCACGGCCCGAACAGCTAAAATAGCATAGCGCAACGCTGATTTCGGTTCTCTAGGCTGCGCGGCATTTGCCCAGTAGTCTCCGCTGAAATTCGGCCCAACTGCACGCACGCCAGCATAACCATGCCCAACGTGATAGGGTAAAGGTGGCGAGAGAGCGCGTTCGAAAACAACAAACAAATAAATGAATAAGAATTTGCCGGACAAAATCGCTGAGAAGCTGACAGGAAAGCTCCCCTCCATCGTCATCGTCGGACGCCCCAACGTGGGTAAGTCGACGCTGTTCAACCGCCTGACCGGCACGCGCCGCTCGATCGTCACCGACGAGCCCGGCATTACGCGCGACCGCATCTACGGCACGGCTGAGTGGGAAGGCCGGCCCTTCGAGGTGGTCGATACGGGCGGCATCGTGCCCGAAGATAAAGCGGGTATTCCCGGAGAAATCCTTCGCCAGGCACATATGGCGATCAAGAACGCGACGCACGTCCTTCTCGTCACGGACGCGCGCACCGGTCCTGTTCCGCTCGATTTCGAGTTGGCGCAACTCCTTCGTCGCGCCGGCAAGCCGCCGGTAATCGTCGCGAATAAGGTCGACACGCCGAAACATATGGCGCTGGCCGCGTCTTTTTACGAATTAGGCGCGCAGGTCTTCCCGGTCTCTTGCGAGCACGGCCTGGGCATTGACGATCTTCTCGATTCGCTCACCGCGGATTTTGCAGCCGGTGCTGCGCCTGAGGCGCCGCCGGAAATCAATATCGCCATTGTCGGGCGGCCAAACGTTGGGAAGTCCACGCTGCTCAATCGCATGACCGGCGAAGATCGCTCGATCGTCTCCGCCGAACCCGGCACCACGCGCGACGCGGTCGACACCGTGGTCGAGCAGAACGGCAAAATGTACCGTTTTCTCGACACAGCCGGGATCCGCCGCAAAGGCAAAACGCGCCTCGTCGCTGAAAAGCTCAGCGTGGTGATGGCGCGGCGACATCTCGAGCGCGCGGACGTCGCGCTACTTGTCGTGGATGGCGCGCTGGGTGTTACTTCGCACGATGCCACTATCGCCAGTTACTCCCAGCAATCCGGCAGCGCGCTGATTGTCGTCATCAATAAATGGGACCTTGCCGTGCAAGCCGCCCAAAACCGCGCCGCCGCCGAGAAAAAGGCAAAGCCCGAAAAGGCCGGCTTCAATCCGATGAAGCTGATGGGCGACTACGAGAAGCTAATCCGTCAAAAGCTGAAGTTCCTCGATTACGCGCCCATCATTTTTCTCTCCGCGCTCACGGGCGAACGCACCGGCGGCCTTTTTGCCCTGATCGACAAAGTTGTGGCCTCGCGCGAGCGCCGCGTCTCCACCGGCGAACTGAACCGTTGGCTGGCGGCCGTGGATCTCGACCGTGGGACTTCGCCATCCGGACGAAAAATAAAAATCTATTACGTGACGCAGGCTTCCGTGGCTCCGCCAACTTTTGTGCTATTCACAAATCAAATTCGTCGCCTGCATTTCAGCTACGAACGCTTCCTCGAAAACCAGCTTCGCAAAAAATTCGACTTCACCGGAACGCCCATCCGTTTCCAGCAGCGCGTGAAGCAGCGCACGCGCCGCGCGCCCGACCGCGACGACTAAACTCCGTAACAAATCGCCGGTGAAATCCGCTGGTCATTCGCTTACAATCGTCCCGCTTGAAAATCCAAATGGCCAGCCTTCGCATCCAATTGCCGCTGAGGGTCCGCAAATCTCATTCTCATACTCATAGGAGCCCACACTTTGCGCGAAAAAAATAAAGAACGCCCATCCTCCGAACTGAGCCGCCGTAAATTCCTCGGATCCGCCGCAGCGGTTGGCGCAGCTTCGCTTGCCATGTCCGCGTTGGCCCTGCCGGGAAGCGCGCAATCATCCGTGGCCGAAGTGAAGCCTTTCGAACTCGATGAAGTGACCGTTGCGGAGCTTCAAGACGGCATGAAATCTGGAAAATTCACGGCGCGTTCCCTCGCGCAAAAATATCTCGACCGCATCGCGAAAATCGACAAGCAAGGCCCTGCCATCAATGCCATCATCGAATTAAATCCCGATGCTCTCTCCATCGCCGATGCGCTCGACGCGGAGCGCAAAGCCAAAGGTCCTCGCGGCCCGCTTCATGGCATCCCGGTTTTGATCAAAGACAACATTGGCACCGCTGACCGCATGATGACCACCGCCGGCTCCCTCGCGCTTTCGGGCTTCACTCCAACAAAAGACTCAGGCGTGGCGCGCCGCCTGCGCGAATCTGGCGCCGTAATCTTGGGCAAGACGAATTTGAGCGAGTGGGCCAATTTCCGTTCGAGCCATTCCTCGAGCGGATGGAGCGGACGCGGCGGGCAAACCCACAATCCTTACGCCACCGATCGCAATCCCTGCGGATCCAGCTCCGGTTCCGGCGCTGGCGCTTCCGCGAACCTCGCCGCGATTACCGTCGGCACGGAGACAGATGGCTCGATTGTGTGCCCGTCCTCGGCGAACGGTGTGGTCGGCATCAAGCCTACTGTCGGCCTCGTCAGCCGCGCCGGAATTATTCCTATTTCGCACAGCCAGGACACCGCCGGCCCGATTTGCCGCAGCGTCGCCGACGCGGCCGCGCTTTTGAGCGCGCTCGCGGGAGTTGACCCGGACGATGCCGCCACCCGAGCGCCGTCCAGAAAAGCATCGACGGATTACACCAAGTTCCTCGACCGCGGAGGCTTGCGTGGCGCGCGGATCGGAGTCGTCAGAAAATTGTTCGGCTTCAGCGAGAAGCTCGCGCCCGTGATGAAAGCCGCGCTCGATGCCATGAAAAGCGAAGGCGCGGTCCTCGTCGACCCGGTCGAAATCGGCTCGCTTGGCAAATTCGACGCGTCGGAAAATATCGTGTTGCAATACGAGTTCAAGGCGGATCTCAACAAATACCTCGCGCAGTTTTCAAACGCTCCCGTGCATTCGCTGAAAGAAATTATCGAGTTCAATGACCGCAATCATGACAAGGAGCTCCTGTATTTCGGCCAGGACATCATGGTGCATTGCGAGACGAGAGGCCCGCTGACAGATAAAGTTTATCTCGACGCCCTCGCGAAAAATCATCGTCTCGCTCGCCAGCAGGGAATCGACGCCGCGATGGACGCCCACAAACTCGACGCGTTAATCGCGCCGACCGCGGGCCCTTCGTGGCTCACCGACCTCGTCAACGGCGACCACGACACGGGCGGCAGCTCATCTCTCGCCGCAGTGGCCGGCTATCCCAACATCAATGTTCCAGCCGGATTCATCTTCGGTCTGCCGGTGGGCATTTCGTTTTTCGGCCGCGCGTGGAGCGAGCCGACATTAATCAAGATTGCCTACGGCTTCGAACAGGCGACTCACTTCCGCAAGCCGCCTCGTTTCCTTCCCACGGTGAACTTGGAGCTTCCGGCTTGAATAAGCGCGCCGTCCCGGAGGCGTGGGATAGGGTTGACACGTTACGAAATCGGCTTACGATAGCGGAAGAAGGCGCTTAATCGAGATGCTGCCCATGACCCAGGACGCTCCCGCTATCCCGGACAAAAGCCTTTTCCGCATCGGCGAAGTCAGCCGCTTGACCGCGACAAAGGCCTTTGTCCTGCGCTATTGGGAAACCGAATTCCCCACGCTGCAACCCGTGAAAAGTTCGAGCGGGCATCGCATGTACCGCCGCGAAGACATCGAGACTGTCTTCGAAATCAAGCGCCTGCTCTATGACGAAGGTTTCACCATCGCCGGAGCGCGCCGCCACCTGGCGGAACAGAACGGAAGTGCGGAGCCAGGCGTCGAAACCGCCCCTGTTGCACCTCCCGTTCGCGAACGCGACCACGAACTTTCCCGCGCGCAGCGCAAATACTCTGCTCGATCTTCGCGAAGAGCTCCTCGCCGCCTTGACCCTCCTCGAACCGCGGTGATACGCTATTTTCGCTTCCACCCGGACGCGGGATAGCTACGCGCTCCGGATTGCCAGGGAAATTGCTTGTTTCATGGTTCGCTGGCAGGAAGCTTCTGCAACGGTCGGGACGTGGCGCAGCCTGGTAGCGCGCACGCTTGGGGTGCGTGAGGTCGCTGGTTCGAATCCAGTCGTCCCGACCATTTTCGTTTTCTTTGTTCGGTCAGCGCACACCTTGCCGGCAAGTCCCTCCGGCTGCCCGATGATTGATTTATAATCGATTGGCTCGCTCCTTATGCCGAACATTTTAGTCACGAATGACGATGGCATCTCCGCGCCGGGCCTGCGCGCACTAGCGCTAGGCCTCGCAAATATCGGCAGCGTCACCGTTGTAGCTCCCTCGAGTGAGCGCAGCGCCGCCGCGCAATCGCTCACGCTTCGCAAACCGATTTTCTGCGAGCAAGTTGCTGAGCGCGAATGGGCCGTCGACGGCACTCCCGCCGACGCCATGATTCTCGCGTTCCATTCTCTCTTGCCCGAGCGCCCCGACCTCGTCGTCTCTGGCATCAATCCAGGCGCCAACCTCGGAGAAAATGTCTATTATTCGGGGACGGTGGGCGCAGCGATGGAAGCAGCGATCAATCACGTTCCTGCGATTGCCGTTTCGATTGTGTATCGCGGAAAGAATTTCGATTATCAACCAGCGATGCGTTTTGTCGAACGTCTCGCGCCGCTGATTCTCAAGGAAGGCTTGCCTCCCGGCGTGCTGCTCAACGTCAACATTCCTCATCCCTGGAAGGGCGGCGTGCGCTTCACGCGACAGTCACCGAAAATCACGCGCAACGTTCTCGAACGCCGCGAAGATCCGCGCGGCCGCACATATTACTGGCTACATGAACAAAAATTGCTGGAAGGAATCGACCCCGATACCGATTACGCTGCGATCGCCGAGAACGCCATTTCCATCACGCCGCTTGTGCTCGATCATACGCACACACCTTCGCTGAATCATTTGTCCCACTGGAAATCGCTGCTCGAGGAAAAATGAAACTACGCGCTCGCTCGCGCGTCTGATTTTTTCATCAGGCGCGCCCTCAAGGTCGCGTCGCCCGCCATTTCAATCGCTGTCCACGCCATCGCCAGCGCACCATCGAGCACGGCCTTATCCGCTTCCTCCGTGATGCAGTGCGCGGTGAATTCCGGCTGATGATTCGCAGCGGGCAGGGAATTGATTCCTATCATCGGATGAATCGACGGGATCGCGTGCGAAACGTTGCCCATGTCCGTCGAAGCAGCCATGCGCGCCATTTGCGGAGTCAGCTCGGGAAATTGTCGCCCCAGCGCTTCCGCGTTTCGTTTGTAAATCATGCTGATTTCGTGGTCGTAGCGCACGTCGGCGTACGGTTTGTCGCCGCCGCGAATTTCGAGCTTCGCTCCCGTCGCAATCGCCCCCGCTTCAAAACAGCGATGAACTTTCATGCGCACATCGTCCAACTCCCTGATGCTCTCCGCTCGCACCATGTATTTCGCCGAAGTATGCGCGGGCACCACATTGGGCGCGTCACCGCCATGCGTGATGATTCCGTGAACGCGATCCGTGGGCCGCAGGTGTTGCCGCAATAAACCAATTGAGGTCTGCGCGACAGTGAGCGCATCCGCGGCATTGATCCCCATTTCCGGGAACGCGGACGAGTGCGCTTCCTTCCCGGTGTAATACACGTCAAAAATCGACGCCGCAATCAGATGCGCTTCCAGCATTTCCACTGGCGCCGGATGCACCATCATGGCGGCGTGCACGCCCGCAAATCCGCCGCGTTCGAGCATCACGATTTTCCCGCTCGCGTTGCCGACCTCTTCCGCCGGCGTGCCAATCACACTCACCGTCAATCCCGCGTCATCCGCCACCTTCGCCGCGGCGATCCCCGCGCCCGCAGCCATCGCTGCGATCATGTTGTGACCGCACGCGTGGCCAATTTCGGGCAAGCAGTCGTATTCCGCGCAAATCGCGATGTGCAATGGCCCGCTTCCGGCGCGCGCAATGAACGCCGTCGGCAAATCACAAACGCCACGCTCCACGTCAAATCCAGCGTCAGCGAGTTCATCCGCTAACCACCCGCACGCCTTCTCTTCCTCGAAGCCAAGCTCAGGGTTTGCGTGGATTCGATGGCTCAGATTCAGCATATTTTTTCGCACATCGCGAAACCGCTCTTGCGCACCCGCTTTGGCGTCCATGTGCTGCCTCCACTTCGTTAATTCGTTGCTGCCAGCAAATTCCCGCGTTCGCTTCAGTATCACTCAGGCTAATCGCGTTCGCGATCCAGACCTGCCTTGAGATCCGCGTGCAGCAGCCGGTGAAATAAATGCTCGCCCGCTTCGCGGCGCACGGAAAGCCGTCCGGCCACGTACGCGCGCGAATGCAAACCGCGCTGCACCGCTTCGCATATCCCCGTATCTTCTTCCTGCACGCGATGGCTGACAGCGACGCTTTGCTGATTGTATTCCTTCGCAGCATCTCCAGTGCCCGCAAAATAAAAATCGAAAATCACGCGGCAACGGTCAATCGAGAGCGGCAGCACGAGATTTGTGTCCAAGTAGCCTTCATACCAGTTCAGCATGAAATTCGGATACTGCCAGAAATAAAACGCGCGATTACCCTGCCGCGTTGCCGCAGCATCAGCATCGGCGGTTGCGCTAGACGTTTCCACTGGACTCGACTGAAGGCAGAAACGGTCTTCGTTTTCGATTGTGTAGTTCGCATAGTCGAGCACGCTGTTGAGGCCCTTGTGCAGATACGGCACGTGATAGCCGCCGTCGAGAAAATTATCAACGTAGACTTTCCAGTTACAGTTCAGTTCGTAAGTGCGGCGCTCGAAAAAATGCAGGGAATCGAGCCGCAGTGGCGCAACGCGCTTCATCAGGCCGCCCAGAAAATCGTCGAGCGGTCGGGACTGCGTGTCCAAATTAACGAAAACAAATTTCTCCCACATTGCCGCGTGAACGGGCACCAAGCCGCTTTTGCCGCGGTCGAAATTGCAAACGCCGTCGAAATCCGGCGTGCCTTTCAATGTCCCGTCGATTCCATATGTCCAGCCGTGATAGGGGCACCGAAAATTCGCCGCGCGGCCATCGGTTTCCGTAACCACGGCCGCGGCATGGTGCCGGCAAACATTGTAGAAAGCGCGCAGCTCACGATCCGCGCCGCGCACGACAACAATCGGCTCGCCGGCAACATCAGCGGTCACAAATTGCCCCGGCTCCGCCACCTGCCCAGCGCGTCCCACCGCTTGCCATGTCCCGCCGAATACCGCCTCGTTTTCCAATTGCGCCACTCGCGAATCGACGTACCACGAGGACGGAATCGTGTACGCCTCAGCGAGCGGCGAACGGGCATTGTACTCGGCGACGATATCGTTCAGATTTTTGCTCATTTTCACGCCCATTATGGCCTGAAATAGCGGCGCGCGGAAGTCCGGTCGGCCATTTCCATGAGGTCCTCCTGCAGCGTCACGAATGTCCGCGATAAATAGGGAATTACGAACCAACAGAGCGACGTAGCCGCGGCCCACGCCATCTTAATTGTCGGGGGTGTGCGATTTGCAACCAAGAACCAGCGGCTGGTCTTTTTTTTGCGCCAGAATTACTCAGCACTCGATTTGCCGGGTGCTGTGCATTGTCGCCTGTATTCTGATTCCACCCACACTGATGGCGCAAACGCAGCCCGCTGCCAGCGATCAAAAAGATCGCGTGAAAGTGCAAATGCGCAACGTGCTATATCACTTTTCGGATTCCGTCGTAGTCCATATTGAAACGCTGAACGGTGAAGTGGTTCCAACTGGCGAAAACAAATTCCCGGTATTTGACGACAAGAAATCCTTCAATATCGAAATCAGCTCCGGAAAAATCGCGATTGATACCGTTTCGCTCGCGAATGTACTTAATTCCTATGTTTTCGCGAGCCCAAACGCTCCGTTGAAGGATATTTCGGTCACGATGGAGAACAACCGCCTGAAGATAAAAGGCAAGCTGCATGCAAAAGGCGACATACCGTTTGAGACCGATGGAGTTCTGACTCCTACTCGCGCCGGAAAGATCCGCCTGCACAGCGAAAAAATCAAGGCCTTGCATGTTTCGGTGAAAGGTTTAATGGACCTCTTCAATGTTCAGATTGCGGATTTTGTTAAGACAGGCAAGATTCCCGGCGTAACAACGGACCAGAACGATTTGATTCTCGACTTGTCGCAAATCCTGCCGGCGCCCCATATCGAGGGCAAAGTCACGGCCATTCGATTGGAAGGTGACACTCTGGTGCAGACTTTTGGCAGTCCTGACGCCAAGGCCAGATACCTGTTGCACTTCAGGAATTACATGTCATACGAGGGCGGCCAGCTTCGCTTCGGTAAGCTGACCATGGACGACGCGGACATGATTCTGATCGATATGGACCCGGGCGATCCTTTTGATTTTTATTTGGACCATTACAAGGAACAACTTGCGGCAGGCTATACAAAAATCACGTCAAACTTCGGACTGCGCGTCTATATGAAGGACTTCGACAAACTGCATCAGCGCCGGGGCGCCCAAAGTTCCGGTAAAAAGTAAAAGCGTTCCGAACCCTGGCTAAAATCGGCCGGGGCTCGGAACGACAAATCAGCGGATATTCCCGCCGAATGGCAGACTAGCTTTCCATCTGTGCTTGCAGTACTTCTCCGGGGAGCCGATCCATCCTGTATATCGGAGCTGATACGCCACGGTCGCTGCTGCTCGAAGCACTGATCCTTGACGACTGCATCGCGCGATGAGTGGTTGGACGGTTTTGACTACGATCCGCCTTAGCAAAATGGCTGCCGTCGTCCAGCATCCTTTGGATTTGAATGCCCAGCGTGCGTTCCAATTGAAATAGTTCGGCGCGCTGCTCGCGTGCGAAGAGAGTCGAAGCCACTCCGCGTTCGCCTGCACGACCCGTGCGTCCGACGCGATGGATGAAATTCTCGGCGATCTCGGGAAGATCGTAGTTAATGACGTGCGCGATGTCCTGCACGTGAATCCCGCGGGAGGCCAGATCGGTCGCCACCAAAATGCGGTAACGTCCTTGCTGAAATCCAGTGAGCGCAGCCGTTCGCTGCGATTGCGTACGGCCGCCATGAATTATGGCCGCCGCAAACCCTTCGCGATTCAGATTTTTCGCGAGCCGTTCTGCGCCGCGTTTGGTGCGCGCGAAAATCAAGCAGCGGCCCGTTTCTTTGGCGAGCAAGCGCTGCAGAAGATCCTGTTTGCCATCGGCGGAAACCTCGAATGCCTGCACGCGCACGTTTTCGGACGGTTTGAGCGTCGAGCCAAACGCGAGCCGCACGGGATGCCGCATGTAGTCATGCACGAGGTGCGCCACAGAAGCCTCGAGCGTCGCGGAAAAGCACATTGTCTGCCGCTCTTTCGGCAACCCTCCCACGATTCTGCGAATCGCTGGAAGGAATCCCATGTCCAGCATGCGATCCGCCTCATCGAGAATCAGAATTTGCAGCGTGCGGAAGTGAACCAACTTGCGGTCCAGAAAATCTTCCAATCGTCCCGGAGTCGCGACGACAAGCCGCGCTCCTTTGCGCAGCGCGGTGAGCTGCGAGCCTTCGGCCAAGCCGCCAACTACAAGCGCCGCGGGCGAAAGTTTCGCGCCTCTCAGCGCGTTGTACTGATCGACCACCTGCATGGCAAGTTCGCGCGTCGGTACCAGAACGAGCGCCGCTATTCCCGGCGCGTTTTGCTGCAGCAGCCGCTCCATGATCGGAATTAGGAACGCCAGCGTCTTGCCTGTTCCTGTCTGCGCCGTTGCCAGCACATCTTTGCCTTCGAGAGCCTGCGGAATTGCCGCTGCTTGCACCGGCGTCGGAATCGAAAAATGATTCGACGCAATGCGGTCCTTCGTGTAATTCGAAATCGGTAGTTCTGTAAAGCTATCCATCTTGTGTATTGCCTTCTCTACTGGCGGAATCGATTCCGTGCGCACAACTGCTCAGACACGCACGGTAATCCTGATTACCAGTGTTGGTTTGAAATTACGCTGAAGACATCGGAGAGAACTGAAGGCGGGGAATCTCAGGTTTTGCTACGTATCCGGAGCAGCCGCACAACACAACCGCGGTATTAAGCGCACAACAACTATAACACATCCGCGGCCCGCTGCCGTTTATTTTTCAGGAGTTTCCATAGATTCTGCTCCGGTCAACTCCCGGCCGAACTACTTCCAGCTTCCCGCCAGAATTATTGAGGGGCAAGCCGCCAATCGGATCGTGCATGGCAAACTTGCCCCCGGTGACCCTAATCATTTTGCGACAGGAATATATACGCTGTCCGCCGCGTTGATATCGACGCCGGACACCGCCGTGTCGATATCAACAGAGTGTAATTCTCCTTTGCTGTCTGGCTTCATTTCGAATCCAAGCCAATATTGGTTGTTCAGAATGGTTTGGAGATCGTCTAGGTATGGTTTAAAACTGACTGGGTTCTGAAAGCCTAGAAAATAGGCTTCCCCACCCGTCCTGTCCGCCAGTTCGGCGAGGCCGTTTTGACCTCCCGTCAGAATCCAGAAATTGCGGCTTCGATATCCAGTGCCACGCACGTACATCGAATGGACCACGATGCCGGCACGCTGACAAGCATCACTCGCCGAATCTAGATCGGGACTGGGAGATAACGCCGACAACCTCGAGTACTGCCTGCGGAAGCGATCAACCCCATCTGTAATCATGAGCACTTCCTTGCGGCCGCTGTGATTTGGCCAGCGCTTGATTAAGTCGGTCAAGGAGAGGTAGGGGCTTCCGTACGCTCCAGGGTTTCCCAACGGCAGGCGGAGCGCCCGGGAGGCCTTCTCGTGGTCGGTAGTCAAATCTTGAGCGATGCGTACTGTAGCGTTGCTCATGTAGCCCACCCCGACCAATGTTGTCGCAGGTTGCGTCTGAATGAAGGAACGCACCTCATCCAGCAGTCCGCCCAGACTCGGATTGGATGCCTCATCAATCAAAATGAAGAGGCCGAGGCTCCCATTTTCGCCGGTCGCTGGAGACCACTCGGTGACATTAAAACTCTCGTCACCTTGTTTCACAATGATGTCTTCACGTTTGAGGTCCGGCATTCTTTTACCTTGGACTCCTTGAGCCGTAACCAACATTCTCACCGTAACAGGTGATGCTTCCGGAAGCTCCTGCGCCCACGTTGGTATCCAGGCAATGGTACCAACGAATGCGATCGCTGCAATCGCCAGGAAAAGCGGATGTTTCATTTGAAGATGCCTTGCATTGAACATTTCACTTCCTCCTTGTTTCAACGTGCTAATTCTTGCGCAGTCTCGCCTCGCGCCGTGCGGGCTTGTGCCATTCAAGCATTGACGGCGATGCGCGATCTTCTTCTAATCCGTTCATGTGCTCGGCGTCTGTGAGGGGGCGCACGCTCTTGGGTGACCGCCATCACAGACCACCCGAGGATAAGGCCGGCAACATGCAAAGCGTAACCCCGGAGTTTTCAAGCTTTTCTGGTAGAGACTTGAGCAAACACCGGCAGCTATCTGGCATTCCGCGATGTGGGGTGTCCGTGGCAAAAGGAGGAATCTCAAATGAAACGGCACATTTTTGTTAAGGGTTCGAGTCTTGGCTTGCTGTTATTCGTGTTTGCTTCTATAGCCCCTGCGGTTTATGGGCAAACGAAGGATTCCAGCGAAGTCTCGGCTCTTTTTTCGGAGGCGAAGATAGAAGCAGTTCAATTGAAACACGATGCAGACCAATTGAAGACCTTTACGAGGTCTCCGCTCCACTGGCAAACTCACGCGGCGAAAATTGAACAGATTAAGGAGCATGTCAATAAGTCCGGGGAGTTATTGACGAAGATGCAGAACGCTAGGTCGACAGCCTCGCCATGGCAGCAACAGACAATTGACCGCATCGAACCTATGTTGAAGGACATAGCGGCAACTGTAGAATCCACAATCGACAGTCTGAATAAACAACCCCAACAGCTCCAGACAGGTCCCTACAGAGAGTATGTGGATGCAAACGCTGATCTGACCGCAGATCTGGCGGCGCTGATCTCTGATTACGTAGACTACGGGAAGGCCAAGAACAAATCAGAAGCGCTGGCCGAAAAGCTCGAAGTTCCGGGGAATTAACTTTCTCGCCAAAAGCGCACTTTCAAAAGTTTCTGGACCGGAGGGTTCGCGGCTAGTCGCGAGCTAGCTGGCGAATTCGTTCGGTGTCCGCTCGAGAGCTCATTCGCCCGTTTGGTCGTGTTCTCGAACGGAGTAACACTCTCAGGTCCAACCCGTCGTGCTACAGTTAGCACGTGCGAACTGAGATCGAGCGAGCCGTCGAACTGGTCCAGCGCAAGGACCCGAAGTCGTTGGAAGAGGCGCTGGGGCTATTACAGAACACTGTCTTTTCTTTCAGCATGAAGGTCTGCGGGCAGCGGCAAGATGCGGAAGACACCATGCAGGAAGTGCTTCTTAAATCGGTTCCCAACCTGCCGAAATTCGATAGCCCCAAGGCCCTGATGGTTTGGCTCTATAAGGTTGCTAAAACTCGCTGCCTGATGAGCCGCCGCAGAAGCAAATTCGCGCCCAAACAAGCGCTCTCGATTGAAGATTTGATGCCCGATCGCCGGGAATTGCAGAAGCTGTCGGGCGAGCCCCAGGGAACGCCAGAGACTGCCTTGCTGCGGCGCGAAAGTGCCAAGCGTCTTCGAGAAGCGGTGCGGAAATTGCCCCCGGACTATCGCCTCGTTCTTGTTCTGCATGACATGGAAGAGCTTTCTGACGCCGACGTTGCCGAAATCACTGGCCTTCGGCTAGGGACGATTCGCGTGCGGCTGCATCGTGCTCGTCTCTTCGTGCGAAAAGAGCTCGCGAAACAGGATCGGCATCGCATACACCGCAACGCAGCGAAACCTTTGGAGGAGGAAACACAACCCTCCGCGCAGCCACGCCAGCGGCGCTGCAAGGAAATGTTCGCTGAGCTTTCCAACTACCTCGACGACGAGCTGGATGATTCCCTCTGCGAAGAGCTGGAAAAGCACATGGAAGGATGCGAGCCCTGCAAGGCGTTTCTAGTGAGTTTGGAACACTCGATTCAGCAATGCCGAACCTCGCCAAACCAGTCCCCTGACCGGCGCATCGCCGCGAAGCTCAGACGCGAGTTGCTTTCTCAATTCCACGATGTCTTGGCGAACATCACCAAGCGCGCAGCCACTCGTGTGACTTCCTCTTAGCTTTGAACGCCCCGGCACGCTAGATTTATTTCATTTCTCTGTAACAGATTCCATGTTTTTGCATTTATTTGTATGGCCCCGAACGATGGGGGCCTCTAAGAGGCAAAAATGTCGGAACGGCCAGCAGCCTTTGCCCCGAAAACGATCTTATGCCCGCTTGATCTGAGTGCCGCATCGCGCACGGTGCTCGCTTGGGCAGGCATGTTCGCGGACACGTACCATGCAAAACTGGAACTTCTGCACGCCGCGTGGTCCGAATACCCACCGTACTTCCTCCCGTCGCAGGTGCCGGAGTTGGAAGCGACCGTCCAGCAACAGCGTGCCGCGCTGGCGGATAATCTTGCAAAGTTGGCCCGCGAAACGCTAAGCCCGAATCTCTATCGAGAGATCGTGGTTCTCGAAGGCCACCCAGTCGAGAAAATACTGGATCGTGCCACATCTCGGAAACCAGGCTTGATCGTTATGGGCAGTCACGGCCGGAGCGGCATCACTCGGCTGCGGCTTGGTTCCGTGGCTGAAAACGTCGTGCGCGCATCCTTAACGCCCACGCTGGTGGTTCGAGCGCGCGCAAACGAGCAGATGCCACCCAGGATTTCCCGAATTCTTTGCCCTATCAACTTCACGGGCAGTGCACGCGCATCCTTGGAAGTCTCGTCCGAAGTGGCCCGCGCATTCGGCGCGCAGCTTTTGGTAATGCACGCAATTGAGGACAGCAGCATTGCTCTTAACGCAAGGCAAGAGCAGCTCTGCCAATGGGTTCCCTCCGACGTCCGAAGTCACTGTGATTTGGTGGAAGTCGTCCGCCAAGGAAATGCAGCCGAGCAGATCCTGCTGGCCGCGCGCGAGCACGCCGTTGATTTGATTACACTCGGCGCGCAGCATCGCCGCCTTTTCGAGTTCACGATTCTTGGGAGCACCACCGAGCGCGTAGTGCGACATGCGGACTCGGCTGTCCTGGTGGTTCCAGCGCCAAGGGAAGGAGCGAACTGATGGGCACATTGGAATTGGTTGTGGTCATCCTGGCTTATGTCGTCTTAGTGAAGTGGGTGCTGCCGTGGTTTGGCGTGCCCACCTGACAGTCGCAAATGGCCAACGTCGCGGCGCGACGGAAAACGCAGATGAGAAAGAAGCCCACGGGCGGAGATCAGCCCGTTGAATCCGATTCCGAAAAGTAAAATAGTCATGGAGAACTCGGCCCATCAACGGTACGACGTCATCGCCTTCGGGGCGCATCCTGACGACCTCGAAGTCGTCATGGGTGGCACAGTCATTAAACTTGCGCGAAAAGGTTTTTCCGTTCTTTTTGTTGACCTGTGCGATGGCGAGCCAGCGCGGCATGCCGCACACGGAGCAAGGCACGTGCAGGCAATGAAGGCAGCGGAGATTCTCGGGATTCAACGCACCACGTTGAGCCTGCAGGATCGGTTGATCCGAGATACCGTCGAAGCCAGAGTGCAAGTTGCCCGCCTGTTGAGGGAATACCGCCCGCGCATTGTCTTCACGACTGCCGGTTCGGGTGTGCACCCGGACCACAAAGCCGTCACGGACATCATCACGCACGGCGTCTTCTATGCTCGACTGCCGAAATGGGAAGAAGTCCCCGCCGGAGAGCACTTGAAGGACACCGATCCACATGAGATCGACCGTCTTTTCTTTGGACACTGCCGGATGGAACCGGCCTGGGAACGATTCGATTTCGCGGTGGATGTCAGCGACGTGTATGAGAAGAAGATGGCCTCCATCCGCGTTTATGAGTCCGTGTTTAGCGGAGACCAAGCGACCCTGCTCGACAAGTACAATGCCGAGGACCGATACGTCGGCAGTCTCGTTGGCGTCCACTATGCCGAAGGTTTTCGATCGCGCAGCCCGCTGCTTGTTGACTCGCCGGAAGTTTTCTTGAAGGCACGATTCGGATGACTCTACGCTGCGCAATGGTTTTTCGCTAGGCGCAGTGTCGGCTTTGCCTTTCTGCACCCCCAATAATTCGTTCCTCGGTGAAGTGCTCAGCGTCTTGGTCCGTGACGGCATGGCTTGACCGCGACAACTCCCACAAACTCTTCGCGCTTTTCCCTGTAACAAATTCCACTCTCTTGCATTTATTCGTGCGGCTCTGGTTCATGGGGCCGGGGAGAAGCATAAATGATTAGTGCCAAGGTTCAACTCACGCAACCACTTACGCTAGCGCGGCAGTTCGTCGGGATGGTCGGCAGCGAGCACCACATGCTGCTCGACGATGCAGCCGGAGGAACTGGCCCTAAGCCAATTGAGCTACTCGCCGTGGGCCTCGCCGGGTGCACCGCTTTCGATGTCATCACCATTCTTCGGCAGAAATTCCGCCAACGCGTGACTGGCTACGAAGTGCGCGTTGAAGCCGAGCAGGCGGAGCGTCCGCCGCAGGTATTCACTCTCGTCCGCATCCACCATGTGGTCACCGGGTTCGAAATAGATTCCGGTGCAATCGAACAAGCGATACGCCTCTCCGAAGAGAAGTACTGCTCGGTGGCTGCGATGGTGAAACAAACGGCCCGCTTGGACACGAGCTACGAGATCGTCGCGGAGAAAACGCAGTGGCTCGCTCCGAGTCCCGCAACAGTGAATGGGTGAAAACCGTCCATGACGACATGCAAAGCACAACACGGTAAAACGAAATCCAGATTGCCAAAGATCCTTGAACGGCCAAGTGGCGCACCTCGATTTGCACGGAACGTCCTGATGCTTTCTCTTTTTATGGCGTCCTTTCCGCCACTGCTCTTCGCGCAACAAACGCAGGAGCCTTCTCCGCTCTCTCTTCAACAAGCGGTCAAGATTGCGCTCGAGAAGAATCCTCAGCGCAAGGCGGCACTCGCGGACACAAGTGCCGCTTCAGCAAATGTGAGCGCGGCGCGATCCTTTCTTTTGCCGCACGCCACTTTTTCTGAAACGGCCACGCGCGGCAATGACCCGGTGTACGTTTTTGGCAGCAGGCTCCGGCAGCGGCAATTTACCGCCGCGGACTTCGCTCTGAACAGCCTGAACACGCCGGCTCCGATCGGCAATTTCGCGACGCGCTTCGGCGGGACGTGGAATCTGTTCGATTCACTCGCCAGCTGGCGCGGCGTGGATCGCGCCGAGCGCGTGAAAGATGCTGCCGCAAATCAGCTTCAGCGCACGGATCAGGAGATCGTTTTCCACGTTGTCGATTCCTACTACGCCGTGCTGCTGGCCCAGAAGGAACTCAGCGTCGCCGCGCAAGCCCTGAATACGGGGCAGTCCATTCTCGATCGGAGCAAGAATCGCTTCGAAAGCGGCGTCGTTGTCCAATCTGACTATCTGAGCGCCCAGGTGCGCCTGGCGACAAGACAACAAGAACTCATTCATGCTCAGAACAACCTGGCGCTGACGCGCGCGCAGTTGAGTATGTCCATGGGCGTCCCGGCAGAAACTGAATTTGATCTGACTGCCACGCTCGCCGAAAAGAATCTCCCGGCAACATCACTCGAAGCAGCGGAAAAACAAGCGCTCGAGATGCGTCCGGATTTGAAGCAGATTCGTTCAGAGGAGGAGGCGCAACACCAGAGCGTGTTGATCGCAAAATCAGCCTTCGGCCCACGCGTCAACGCCTTCGCGGATTGGGAAGCCGACAATCCAACCTTTGTCGCTGGCGGAGGCGGGAATAATTGGGTGGCCGGAATCGAAGTCCAGTTTGATCTTTTTCAGGGCGGAGCGAAGCGAGCCCAGCTTTCCCATGAGCGCGCCATGCAGGACAAAGTTGCGGCCGTAAAGGACATGGCCAGCGATGCGGTTCGGCTGGAAGTCCAGCGTGCGTACTACCAAATGGATGCAGCCCGCCGGCAGATCGAAGTGGCTCGCTCCACGATCGCCGAGGCGCAAGAAAGTCTTCGCATCAATCAGAACCGCTATGACGCCGGCCTCTCAACGATCAGCGATCTCCTCGCCGCGGAAGAGGCCGCGCGACGCAGCCAAGCCGATTATTGGGATGCCGTTTATCGCTATCAGACCAGCTACGCCAATTTGGAACTTGCCAGTGGAACGCTGAATCCTCAGTCCCCTGTGGTGACACCATGAGTGGCAAAAATTATGCAATCACACTGTTTTTTTTATTGTTGGCGGCATCGGGCACCGTGTTGGCGGGCTGTGCCAGCAAGCGCGGCGCAGTGGTCGCTTCGCCTGAAACGGTTAACAATGTCTCCGTTATGGTCGCGCAGGAAATCACTTTGCCCGATTGGTTGGAAGTCGTTGGAACGGTGCGCGCCGCACAAACCAGTCAGATTTCCAGTCAAGTGTCGGGCAATGTCCTCGAGATCCGCGCGCATGAAGGCGACCGAGTGCAGCGCGGCCAAATCCTCGCCGTCCTTGATGATGCTCAGCCTCGCGCGACTGTGCAGCAGGCCGCCGCTGCCCTCACGGCCACGGAAAATGAAGTTTCCGCAGCCGATTCGGACTTATCCCTCGCCCAAACAACACTTAAACGCTATCAGCAGCTCTACGACAAGAAATCAGTCAGCCCGCAGGAATTTGACGAGATCAAAGCCCGCTACCAATCGGCGGAGGCACGGCGCGATATGGCGCTCGCCGGAAAATCTCAAGCGAATGCTGCGCTCACTCAGGCTCGGACCACTCTCGGTTACACGCGCATCCGCGCTCCCTTTGCCGGTATAGTCACGCAAAAAATGACTGAGGCAGGCACGCTGGCCTCACCCGGCATGCCCCTTTTCACCATCGAAGATCCGCGCAGTTTTCGTCTTGAAGTGACGGTCGACGAAAACGATATTCGCGTGGTTCGCGAGGGACAGGCTGTCTCCGTGACGATCAGTGCGCTCGGGACTAAGCCGCTCTCCGGCAAAGTCGTCCAGATTGTTCCCGCAGCCGATCCTGCCAGCCGCAGTTTTCTCGTGAAAATTGGATTGCCCGCTGATGCAAATCTTCGCTCCGGCCTGTTCGGGTCAGCGGATTTCGCCCGCGGTCACAGGACGACCTTGCTGATTCCCAGCGCCTCGGTAGTTGAGCGCGGCCAACTTCAGGGCATCTACGTGCTGGACGCCGACCAGATTGCGGAGTTGCGTTACGTCACTCTGGGCAAAATCTCCAGACAATCGGTCGAAGTTCTCTCTGGCTTGCAAAGCGGCGAGAAATTCGTCGCTGCACCGGCCGGCCGTGAATTGGGCGGCAAACGAATCAAAGAACAGCCATGAGCGACAATACTGCCAAACAGAGTCACGCCCTAGGATTAGCGGGACGCGTCGCGCACATCTTCATCCAGTCAAAACTGACGCCTCTGCTGATCATTGGCGCGCTTCTCCTCGGTGCCTTCAGTATTTTGCAGACGCCGCGCGAGGAAGAACCCCAGATTGTTGTCCCCATGCTGGACGTCTTTGTCCAGATGCCTGGCGCTTCGGCCAAAGAAGTGGAGCAGCGCGCCACGATACCCATGGAAAAATTGATCCGCGAAATACCGGGCGTCGATTATGTCTACTCCATCAGCCACCCCGGCCTGAGCCTGGTCATCGTTCGTTTCTATGTCGGCACGAAGGAAGACGACGCAATCGTCAAGACCTACAACAAGCTCTATTCCAATTTCGATCGGATACCTCAGGGAGTTTCACGGCCGATCATCAAAGTGCGTTCCATTGATGATGTGCCGATTCTCGCGCTGACGCTGTGGGGCAAGAACTACGACGCTTACCAATTGCGCCGCATCGCCGCGGAACTCGATCACTCCCTCAAGCAGCTCGATGATGTTTCCGAAACCACCATCATCGGCGGCCAGCCGCGGGAGTTGCGCGTAGTTCTGAACACCCAGCGGCTCGCGGCTTATGGGCTCGATCCAGGTTCCGTTGTCGCGCAGCTCGGCGCGGCCGACACTCGTGGTCAAGCCGGCAGCTTTGCTCGTAATAACCAGGAATTCCAGGTTGAAGCCGGCAATTTCTTCACGCATCCGGATGACTTGCAACAAGTCGTTGTGGGAATTCACGCCGGACGCCCTGTCTACCTCCGCGATGTCGTGGACAAGATCGCAGACGGCCCCGCAGAACCCGACAACTACGTCATGTTTGCCAAGGCGAAGGGGGCGAGCAGGAGCGCAACGAATCCCGATTATCCCGCCGTGACGATCACCGTAGCCAAGCGCAAGGGCGCGAACGCCACGATCATCGCAACAAATATTCTGCACAAGGTTGACTCTCTTCGAGGCAACACACTGCCGAATGACTTGAACGTCACCGTCACGCGAGACTATGGCGCCACCGCTAAAGACAAGTCAGACGAATTGCTCAAGCACCTCCTCCTCGCCACACTTTCGGTCACTTTGTTGGTCGGCCTGGCTCTGGGCTGGCGAGAATCGGGCGTTGTGCTTCTGGCAATTCCTGTAACCCTCGCACTGACTCTCGCTATCTTCTATCTCTACGGCTATACGCTGAACCGCGTAACCTTGTTTGCGCTGATCTTCTCCATCGGCATTTTGGTGGACGACGCCATCGTGGTGGTGGAAAATATCGTCCGCCATTTCCGCTTGTTTGAGAACCGTGGCCGCCCGCTGGCGGACGTTGCGGTTGAGGCCGTCGACGAAGTCGGCAACCCGACTATCCTTGCTACCTTTGCGGTGATCGCGGCCATTCTGCCGATGGCATTCGTGCGCGGTTTGATGGGGCCGTACATGCGTCCCATACCGGTGGGTGCATCTTCGGCCATGGTGTTCTCGTTGATCGTGGCCTTCGTGGTTTCGCCCTGGGCCGTTCTGCGGTTGCTCCGCCACCATGCCGGAGATTCACATCCCCGGCATGAGACAGAAGGCTGGACCACGCGTCTCTACCGACGCCTGATGAATCCGCTGATTCACAAACCGTCGCGCCGGTGGATCTTCTTTTCCGCAGTGGTAGTGCTGCTGCTTGCCGCTGTCGCTCTCATCCCGCTCAAGTGGGTGCAGGTTAAAATGCTCCCCTTCGACAACAAGAGCGAGTTCCAGGTAATTATCGACATGCCGGATGGAACCACGCTGGAGCAGACGGCCCGCGTGGCGCAGGCGCTGGGAACATACATTGGCACCCAGCCGGAAGTCACCAACTACCAAATCTACGCCGGAACTTCGGGGCCGTACAATTTCAACGGGCTCGTGAGGCATTATTTTCTGCGCAACCAGCCCAACCAAGCTGATATTCAGGTCAACTTGCTCTCCCGGCATGATCGCAAGGCACAGAGTCACGACATTGCGCGGAGATTGCGGCCGGAGTTGGACAAGATTGCCGCTCCTTTTGGCGCGCGTATCAAAGTGGCCGAAGTTCCTCCGGGTCCGCCGGTGCTCGAAACTCTCGTGGCCGAAGTCTACGGCCCGAATTACAAAGGTCAGACCGAAGTCGCCGCAAAGATAAAAAAGATTTTTCAGGAAACGCCCGGCGTGGTGGACGTCGATTGGTATGTAGAAGATCCCCAGAAGAAATTCGAGATGAAGGTGGATCTCGACAAAGCCGCTCTTAACGGCATTTCTGCGGCAGAAGTTTCGCGCACAGTCCAGATAGGTTTGAGCGGAGCGCAGGCCGGGCTGCTGCATGACCCTGCTTCTCGCGAAGACGTGCCCATCGAGGTGCGCTTGGCGCGGCCGGATCGTTCCGGTATCGAGGATCTCGAAAATCTGAAATTGCCAACCAGTGCCGGCGGCCAGGTTTCGCTTCGTGAAATTACCCGCGTTGAAGAGACGACCATTGATCAGAGCCTCTATCGCAAGAATTTGCGCCCCGTTGTGTACGTCACGGGCGACGTCGCCGGTCAAATAGAAAGTCCCGTGTACGCCATCCTCAACATGCGCGATGCCATCGGCAAAATCCAATTGCCGGACGGCTATCACCTGAAACAATACTTCGGCACCACGCTTCCGAACCGCACTGATCGCTACTCCATGAAATGGGACGGCGAATGGCAAATCACAGTCGAAGTGTTTCGCGATCTCGGTCTGGCCTTTGCAGCCGTCCTGGTGCTCATCTATGTGTTGGTCGTGGGCTGGTTCCGTTCATTCAAGATACCTTTCGTCATCATGGTCCCGATCCCGTTGACGCTTGTCGGCATCCTGCCGGCTCACGCCATGATGGGCGCGTTCTTCACGGCCACTTCGATGATCGGCTTCATTGCCGGCGCCGGAATCATCGTGCGAAATTCGATCATTCTGGTCGACTTCATCGGAGTGCGCCGCGCGAATGGAATGTCGCTCGAGGACGCAGTCGTGGATGCTGGCGCTGTGCGCTTCCGCCCCATTCTGCTGACTGCGGCTGCTGTAGTCGTCGGCGCCAGCGTGATTCTGACCGACCCGATTTTCCAGGGGCTTGCCATTTCTTTGATGGCCGGAGCAGTCGCCGCCACAGCGCTCTCCCAAATGGCCATTCCGGTTCTTTATTACTTGAGTGAACGCGGCGCCGCTGGAACGAATCCGGACGCCGGCGGCAATCACGTTTCGATTGCAGGTTGAAAAGGAGAAAATGCCATGACCGTAGACCGTTACCTCAGAATGATCGCAGGTGCCTTTGTCGTGCTTTCCTTGGCGTTGGGATACTGGGTAAGCCCTTACTGGTATTTGTTCACAGCGTTTGTAGGGCTGAACCTATTCCAGTCGGCCTTCACCAACTGGTGTCCGATGATGGCCATTCTTCACAAAGCGGGCGTGAAAGCATAGGCGAAGCACGATGCCGGCTTTCTGGCGCCAGTTGACACAATTAGAAGTCCCGACTGTGATTTTTGGTTCAAGATGGTGACCCTGCATGCTGAATGGTCGGGGCGAAAGGATTCGCCCGCCCTGAGCGAAGTCGAAGGGAACCTTCGACCTCCTGGTCCCGAATTAGCTGTGTCAATCTTGTAAGCTGTGACTTGTCTTGCCCTTACAATTTGCCATAACCGAAACATCGGGGCTTATTCGACGGGTTTTGCTCCCTTAATGTTCCCAAGTGGCCTGGACTGGCCGCGCGGAGCAGTTTACAGTTGTTATGCGGGATACAACGATGCAATGTTGAAGATTGACTCACTGTGATGCGGAGCAGCGAAAGACAAGTCAAAAACCGCATCTTCAAACGTCATAGGTGCGCCGGGTGCGCCGGCCTCGCGTTTTAGTCCAGCCATCATAAGCGCCGTGTGTGAATGCAACTATGAGCCCTTCGACGCCAAACGAGAAACGGCCAGTGTGCCAACCCGCCACCCTCTCGTTTTAGTGCAGCTATCAGGCGCTGTACGTTAACCGTCTGCTACGTGGCGCGCACATGACCCAGAGGGATCGTTTCGCACCCGGCCCCTGCCGTTGTCGCTTTGGCGCGCGCTCTCCACGTCACCACGGATGAGCTGCTCGGGGTTAAGCCTGCGCCTCGCGAGCTTTCCAAGCTCGAACGATTGAACAGTGACCCGGAGAGCAGGCGGCTGTGGAAAAGATTTCAGCAGATGGTTGTGTTGCCTGAGAAGGATCAGCGCGCCGTCATCCGCCTGATTAACTCGTTGGTGGGATCGAAGACTCAGGACCGCGCGACAGCGTAGGGGAGAGGCGTCAGCCTCTCCTAGTTGGAACTCCTCCCGCAGCGAAGCCGCAGTCAAGGGCGACCATCGGGAGCCGCGTCAGCGGGCCTGACCCTTGACGGCGGCGCGAGCGCAGGGCACTCGTTTTTTTTAGCTGCGGGGTTTTGCTGCTAGCCGCTCGATGGCCTTTTGCACCTTGTTGGC
The DNA here is from genome assembly GCA_963757905.1 of uncultured Acidobacteriota bacterium. GTDB lineage: Bacteria > Acidobacteriota > Terriglobia > Acidiferrales > UBA7541 > DAHUXN01. The sequence continues at coordinate 202,209 of CAVWSV010000012.1, forward strand.
GTCGGCCCGGTCGATGATGGCCTGCATCTCTTCCGCCGTCAGCTTCTCCCCCTGGGCGAACTTGTAAAACGCATTCAGCAGGATCGTGCGCAACGCCAGCACCTCGGCCAGCAGGGTCTCCTCGATCATGCTCGGTTTGCGACCGTCCGCGCGCTCCAGCAGCACCTCGCGCACCCACTCGCCCAGCGTCATGCCCTCGCTTTCCACCACGGCGGACAGCCGCTCGTATTCACTGTCCGTCATCTTGCAGCCTACGGTTCGATTGCGGATTTGGTTGGCGGGCATGGAAGTGGGCCTCCGGGATCGTTTCCTCGAAAGGGAGATGGTTTGCTAATTAGGCAGGAAAATCAACAAGTTAACGGAGAGCGCCCTGGAGCGCTCCAGAGCGCCGCAGTTTTTCTAAGTTCCTGATTTCTCGATGGTTCACCGAGAGCGCCGTCCGGCGCTCTACAGCGCCCAACTTGGGGTGACGTGTCATACCCCATCCCGGCGCGTCAGCGCCGCTTCTCCTGGCGCTCTCCGGCGCTCTGCGTTAACCGGCAGCAACCCGCCGCTGATCCCACGCTTCATGGCTACTTTGGCGGGCCGAGTACCTGGGCGAGCGGATCGGTGGGACCGGGCGGCTAAAGGAAAGCCTCCCGGACGGCTCACAGCAATCCGGCTCATCCGTCGTCCAGAACCGCTCGTAAAACTATTCTGGATCGCGCTGGAACGCCTCTGGAGCCATCGTCGAGGGACACCGAGACCGGAGGGAGGGGCCGTTCGGCGCTACTTGTAAGCTACTATGAGTTCTTCCCAGTGATCGCCCGGTTTTGATGACGTGTGGACCCGATTGAAAATCGTCCCTTGATGCCCATCCTTCTCGAACTGGATAACGAAGAGAGGTCCGCCAATGTATGGATACACAAAATCCTTCGAGGACTTAGGCGCTTTGGTTACGTGCGCCCCCATCTTGGCGAGCCGTTCGGGGAAAACCTTCTTCCCGAGTGTTTCATCAGACGTGTCCGTGGTCTTCCGAAACGCATACACACGTCCGGGGACTAGCGTTTGCTCTGATGGATAAGTATTCCGTAAAGCCGACGAATCCAACGCTTCAACCGGCGTCTTAGCCGGCAGGTCATCGACCAATATGAGTTGGAAGCCATCAAACAGCATACGGAACTGGTTATCCTCGGCGGCAACCGCGGACTGACATGCCGCGCTCCAGATTGTTAAACCGAGCGTCAGGAGTAAGACGTACATTCGAGCGGATCGTCCTGCGCCTTCTCGACCCGTCCGTTGCGGGTTCTCTCCGCTTCCATCTTTCATGGGTCTGTCCTTCATTCATGTAATGGCTAATGTTTTGTCCTCGTAGCAGCAGCCGGGTCTTGCAGTCTTCTTACGTCATTTTCTAGGCGAACGGCGCTTGAGTTGCTATTACCAAAAAGCTGCGAGAACCAATTGCTCCACTGGGAACTCGGTGGGGAACTCGGGGACAGACGGGACGTTTACCGCTTCATTTTTGCGCGTTGGGGTTTGGGTTTGAGAATGAGAATAGGAATGGAAATAATTATTCTTCAAAGGTCAACTCCGTCTGTTCGCGCACAGGGACGGCGCTGTGCGGGCGTCCGCCTCTTCGCGGCACAAGGCAGCGGGACGTCGCTTCTTCCAGCGATTGCACGAATTCCGGCGAACCCAAGGGACGGCCAGTATGGGTGCATTTGCGGATGGCACGAACATCGGCCTCGTTCTCGTCGGAAACCAGATAGTCCCGCCAGCTTTGGCTGGACCAACGCTTGGCCCATGATTCCTGTGTCGAGGCAGCAATCCGCTGGCGTGATGCCGCAGTGGGCGGCGGCGCTGGACCAAGTCCAGGACTCCGCCTGGGCGAGCAATCGCGCACGCACGGGATTGCGCTCCGCGTATCGCAAAGCGATCCATAGATGCGTGTGATCTAGCGGACAGGAATAGAACCGCCCTTGCCAAACATGTCCACTGGACTGGTGCAAGGCGTTCCAATAAGAGGCGTAGCGTCCGTGAATGTGTTTCAGAGCGAGCGCGAGAGATTCCGCGCGGCGCGGAACGATCACGAGGTGAACGTGATTGGACATCAGGCAATATCCGAGCAGAGCTAGTTCGTGGAGCTTGACGTAATGCCGGAGAAGTTCCAGGTAAACGAGGCGCTCGCTGTCGGAAGCGAGAAGGAACTGGCGGGCGTTGCCACGTTGCGTGACGTGGTGCGGAACATTAACGACAGCAATACGGGCTAAACGTGCCATCACCGGGAAACGATATCAGAAAACGTCCCGTCTGTCCCCGGGTTCCCGAAACGCGGGATCGTATTCGCAGCGCCGCGCGACTTCTCGCGCCGAACCAATCCCCTGACTGTAGGCGTACACCCACAAACTGATCAACAGTTGCGGATCAATCGCCGGTCGCCCGCCTTCTTCCACACTGCTCTCGATGCCCTGATAGAACCGGCTCAAGTCCAAGCGTCCGACCAGCGTCCAGATCGCCCGCGCCGGGTGGTCCTCGCCAATCAATCGTTCCACATCCACCGCGCGCCAGCTCATCTGCTGCCGGTTCACAAAACGAATCAGTGGCTGCTTGCTCGCCGCATTTTCTTGGCTCATGCGCCGAGAATAGCCCGCTTCAACATATTTTCAAGAGGGATTTCAGAGAGGTTTTTTCACAGCTTCACATCAAAGGGTGCGGTACCCAGAAGAAAAGTCAAAATCGTCTAGCGCGTTAATGGTGCGCCACCCGCCCAGCGCCATACGTCAAATCAGATCTCGTCTAGCTTGCGTTTTAACTCGGCAAGAGGCCAGCCACCGTCAAGAGCATCTGCTATCAGATTCAGCTGGTCTTGGCCATGTCTAAGCTGGTGGACATCAGGCTTAACGCGAACAAAAAAAATGTTCCGAGAATGGAAATTTCCCCAATAGTGTGTCGCCGTCTCATACGCGATGCCCGCGACAGGCTCGTGGACAGGATCAACCAGTCTCTTAAACTCTGTCCAGAAATCTCCCTCTGGAACTGTCTGCGTAGCAGCGGCCCTAAGCAGGTTGGCGAGCTTCCTTTGGACGTCTAGCTCCATCATCATCACCATGGCCAGTGTTTTATGTTCACGAGATTGCTGCCCGGCCCCGACGGAATACCCGGTTTCTTAATTCTGATGTCAACATGCGGGCGAACACCCCCTCCGGACTCCGGTATGCTATGAACGTCGAAACCGATCCTGCTTCCTTCGGTTGGCGTGTTCAGGATATTAAGTCCTCCGCCTCCGGAGTTCGGGTAGGACTGGAATTTAACATTCTCGCCGACTTTCGCACCGACTTTCGCAACGACCGCCGCAGCGATAACCGTCCCAGCAACCTGTCCGATGGCCCTCGGGTCTCCACTTGCCGCCCCCTTGAGGGTATTCACGGCACCTTTTAGGACATTTTCGGTTGTCGCCACCGGATGGGCAGCAGCGCTTCCTATTGCCTCTGCGGTGGCGACGGGATGTTCAACCGCCTGCACGACCGGGGTGACGGTTGCATCAGCAACACCCTTCAGCTCGCTGACTAAAAAGTTGCCAGAAGCCTTGAGTTGCCATGAAAGTGACCACTGAGTTGTGGATAGTCCCGTGCCGGTGCCAGTGTTAAACCCTTCGCCCGTGGTAGCAGGAGCGCTTTGCGGAGGATTGTCGCAGGGTTGAGTGGAAGAGGGTGCGCCAGGCAGCGCCTCTGCCCCGCAGTGACCGTCCAGGTTGGCAAAGGTCTCCGGGTTGTCGCTGACCATCGCGTACAGATTCAACGTCTGCGGATTCGTCAGATTCGCATAAGGCACCGGAGCAGGCACCGAACTCCAGTCCGCCGAGAGCCACCGCCCCAGCCGCGAAGAATAGTACCGCGCGCCGAAGTCGTCGTTCCCCGTTTCCGCGTCCCGCTCTTTGCCCTCGAATTTGTAGTTCTGCGTGCAGGTATTCGTGATGATGCGCTCCCCGCCGAAGGGATAAAAATCCCCGTCGTAGCACGGTGAAGTTTGTCCCGCCTGCACCATCGTCCGCGCGCTCCCCAGCATGTCCTCTTCGTAATAATAAATCACGCCGCTGGACACGTTACGCATGGCCACGCGCTTCCCGCCAAAAAACACATATTCGTTGGTGATGTTTCCGCTCGTGTCCGACTCGTCCAGAATCTCCGTCCCCGCCCCGTACCAGTAAATTTTCCCGCTCGACTTCTCGACGCGATTGCCGTCGCCATCGTAAGTGTAATTCACTCCCGCCGCCGACTTGATTTCGCTCTCCGCATTATAGGCGTAAGCGTGCGCGCCGTCGTTCAGCATGTTGCCGGAAGTATCGTAGGAAAAGCCCGTCGCGGAAAGCTGATTGTTCGTAGTGGCCGACACGCTCAGATTCTCCTGTGTGCAGGAATAACCGCTGAGCGCACCAATCACCGTCAGATTCCCCCACTCATCAATCGTGTACGTTTCGCCCCAGCAGTTCGAGCCGCTGGTCGCGCTCGTCTTCGCGGTCACGATGCGGTTCAACTGATCGTAGGTGAAGCTCTGTGTTCGAGTCGAATCTCGCTTATTGGTGATGCCGACAACGTTGCCATTGTCGCCCGCGCCCAGATTGAAATTGTATTGCAGGTCGAGGATATTTCCGGGACCTGGGGAACTCGGGGACAGACGGGACGTTTACCGCTTCATTTTTGCGCGTTGGGGTTTGGGTTTGAGAATGAGAATAGGAATGGGAATAATTATTCTTCAAAGGTCAACTCCGTCTGTTCGCGTACAGGGACGGCGCTGTGCGGGCGTCCGGCTGGCGCACCTTTCGCGGGCGGGTGGCCCACCTTTCGCGGGACGTTTTCCCTCTTGTGACATAGCCACAGCGGACGGATGATACCACTGCGCCAATTCCCCGCACAGTGACTTGGTTTGGCCGTGGGTGCCGCACCCTTTGGTTTGCAAGGGTGCGGGTTTTCTTCGATCCTTCAAGCTCGAACATGGCGGGTGGCCGGAACCGCGCGAGATATGTTATCGTTAAAGCGCTGCACAAGGCTGTTTTTTTACGTATCGTCTCGGGGCGTAGCGCAGCCTGGCTAGCGCGCCTGGTTCGGGACCAGGAGGTCGAAGGTTCAAATCCTTTCGCCCCGACCACTTATCCCAAAACAAATCAAGCGCTTCTAATTTGCAACTTCCGCCGCCTTCGCGGATTCGGGAACATTTGGGAACAGAACCGAGTGTTCGAGCCGTTTCATGGCGTCCCGTTGCCATCCGGGAAGCACATGCGTGTACCCGAGCGTAGTCTGTAAATCGGAATGTCCCAAAATCGCTTGCGTCACACGCAACGGCTCATGCTGGTGCAGCAGAGTTGCGCTTGTGTGACGTAAGTCATGCCAACCCACCTTCGGAAGTCCGAGCCGTTCGCAAGCGGGATGAATGATCCGCTTGAGAACATTTTCAGGACGTGCAGGAGTTCTCCCGTTCCTGCTGGCGAACACCAAATTCTCCGGCACAGCATTCCTTCCTTTGAGACGAAGAAAAATCTGTTCGAGGACTTCGCTCATAGGGATTTTTCGGAAGCTGCTCCGAGTTTTTGGTGAACTGAAGTGACCGTCGTACACAGATTCGCGTACGTGGATCAACTTCTGTTCGAGATCGACCGCGCTCCAACGCAAAGCGAAAAGCTCGCCTCGGCGCATTCCAGTCAGAACTGCGATTAGAACCATGCTTTTGCACGGCTCGCGCAATTCTGCAATTAACTGCTGGATTTGTCCGGGGGTCAAAGCAATCGGTTCGCGTCGGGAAATACGCGCCGGAAGTCGAACGCCAATCGCGGGATTTTGTTCAACGTATCCCCATTCAATCGCCGTGGAGAAAACTTTACTAA